>NZ_CP043653.1:2400000-3000000 GCF_014217685.1 Glaciihabitans sp. INWT7
GGTAGTGACGAGCGCAGCAGAGAACGCGCGGCCGCCGGGACGGTGGCCCTCGAGGGCGGGTCGGCCGCGCCATCCGCTCGATGCCTGCGGCACGAGATGTTGGGCGTGCGGATCGTCGAGCGCGGAGTGCGCGACCGGACCGGCGGAAAGCACCGCCGGGATCGCCTCGCCCAGGTCGGCTCCCCAGTGAACGATGACCGGAGTCTCACCCGACAGGTCGAGCACGAACGCCGATCCCCCACCCCTCAGGTTGACGATGTCGCTCACGCGATGGCGCCGTCGGTTCGAAGACGTGACGGGTGAGTGAGCATTCTTATCCCTTACTGGCCCCGAGCGTCAGCCCGGCGACGAATTGGCGCTGGAGAGCCAGGTAGATGATCAGGGTGGGGATGACCGTGATGATCGCGCCGGCAGAGAGCAGGTTGTAGTTGGACAGGAACTGGCCCTTGAGGTTGTTCAACCCGGTGGTGAGGGGAAGCATGTCCCCACTCTGAATGAACAGCAGCGGCCAGAAGAAGTCGTTGTAGATGAAGATGACCTCGAGCGTTCCGAGCGCAGCGAGAGCCGGGCGGGTCAATGGCATGATGATCGACCAGTACTGGCGCCAGATCCCGGCACCGTCGACGAAGGCCGCCTCGGTCATGTCCGCGGGCAGCGCCTTCATGTAGTTGGACAGCACGAAGGTGCAGAAGCCCACCTGGAACGCGGTGTTCACCGCGATCACGGCGAAGTACGTATTGAGGAGGCTTCCCGATCCACTCACGCTGTACGGCAGCTCGAAGTGCTTGAACATCTCGAACAGCGGAGCGGCGAGCACCTGCGGGGGGAGCAGGTTGCCGGCGGTGAACATGATGAGCAGCGTGACGTTGAACTTCCAGGTGAAACGGCTCACCGCAAACGCCATCATCGACGCGAAGAAGAGGGTGAGGATCACTGTCGGCACCACGATGATCGCGGAGTTGAAGAGCAGCTTGCTGAAGCCGCCCTGATTCCACGCGGTCACGAAGTTCGCGAAGTTGAAGGATCCGCCGAAGCTGAAATAGCCGTACTTGTCGGTATCCGCCTTCGGGCGCAACGCGGTGAAGATGGCCCAGCCGAGTGGGATGAGCCAGACCACCGCCATGATCATCAGGAAGATGTGCGTGCCGTAGTGGGGGCGCTGCACCGATCCCACTTTGTTCGGCGATCCCGACCGAGCGGGAGCTTTCGGCGGTCGCGTGGTGACTGTAGACATTAGGCGTCCTTCTTGAAGGTACGGCTGAGGTAGATGACGATCGGCACGAGCGAGACCACCAGCAGGATCACGGCGAGAGCCGAGCCCACTCCGATGACCTGCCCCTCGCCGACGAGGTTCTGAATCACCAGTGCGCTGATGAGCTCCAACCCGTTTCGACCACCGTTGATGATGTAGACGATGTCGAAGGCACGCAGCGACTCGATGATCGTGATCACGACGATCACGATGTTGATCGGGCGCATCACCGGGAAGACGATACGGAAGAAGGTCTGCACCGCGTTTGCTCCGTCGAGCGAAGCGGCTTCGCGAAGAGCCGGATCAACGCCCTTGAGGCCCGCCAGATAGAGGATCATCACGTAGCCCGCATGACGCCAGGTGGCCGCGATCAGCGCGGCCCAGATGTTGATGTTCGGGTCACCGAACCAGTCGATGGCTCGAGGGGTTCCAGAAGTACCGAGCAGGAAGTTGAGCAGGCCGTTGTTCTGGGAGTAGAACAGCTGCCAGATGACACCGATCAACACGAGCGAGAGCATTACCGGAGCGAAGAAGATGCTCTGGTAGATCCGCGAACCGCGAATGTTCTGGTCGAGCAGGATGGCGAGCAACAGACCGATGGGTGTGGCGATCACCGCGAGGAAAACCAGCCACAGGACATTGTGTTGCAGAGCCGGTATGAACGGCGGATAGTCCTTGAACACGAAATCGTAGTTCGCCGTGCCGGCAGGTCGGATATCGGAGAACGCCAAGCCATTCCACCGCACGAACGACAGAAGGATGGACAGCACTGTCGGAATCCAGATGAAGACCAGCTGGATAAGAGTGGGGATCGTCACCATGACGGCGAGCACGATCTTGTCTCGACGAGTGAGCAGGCTGTAGCGGCGACGGAGCCGGCCAGGAGCTTTGACGCTCCTGGCCGGCGCGAACGCGCCGATGGGGGTGTCGGCCATTGTGAGTTCTCTTACTGGGCGGCGTAGAGCGCTTTTGCCTGCGCCTCGAGGTTGGCGGTGTCGATCGTGCCGTCCTTCAGGAAGCCCTGGAGCGCGGGGATCATGACGTTGTTCGCCATGGCCGGCAGCGCATCCCGGTCGAAGAACTGGCTGATCGACTTCGCGTTGCCGATGACATCGGCGAGCTTCTTGTTGAAGTCGCTGTAGCCGGAGGTGTCGGCACCCTTTGCCGTCATGAGGTTCGACTTGTCCACGGAGAAGTATGCCTCCTGGCCGGCGGGGGTCCCCATGAACTGCAGGAGCGCCTTTGCGGCCGGGTTGCTTCCACCCTTCTTCGAGAGCATGAGGCCGTCGATCGGAGCCTCGACCGCGGTCGTGCCCTCCTCGGCGATCTCGGGGAACGGGAAGAAGTCGATGTCTGCGAGCACCGTGGCATCCGTGAACTGCTGGGTCACGAATGATCCGAGCAGGTACATTCCAGCCTTGCCCTCGCCGAGCAGCTGCGCGCCCTCTTGCCAGGTGAGGCCGAGCGCGTTCGTCGACTGGTAGGGCAGTAGCTGCTTCCAGTTGTCGAAGACGTCCTTGACCTTCTTCTGGTCCCAGGACTCTTTGTGAGCCGTGAGGTCCATGTGGAACTGGTAGCCGTTGGTGCGCATGTTGATGTAGTCGAACGTGCCCATGGCGGGCCAGCCGTCCTTGTCAGCGAACGCGATCGGCACGAGCCCATCGGCCTGCATCTGCTTGGAGAGCGCGATCAGGTCGTCGAACTTGGCCGGGACCGTGTAGCCCTTGGCTGCCCAGACGCTCTTGCGGTAGAAGAAGCCCCAGGGGTAGTTGTAGTTCGGCACGAAGTACTTCTTGCCGTCGTCAGCGGTGGAAGCCTTGGTGAGGCCCTCGCTGAAGTTGTCGCCGATCTTGTCCCACACGTCGTCGATGGGGGCGGAGAGGCCCTTCGCGGCGTAGTAGCGCATGCGGTAGCCGGCGAACCAGGTGAACGAGTCGTCCGGGCTGCCCTGAAGGTAGGTGTTGATGTTGTTCTGGAAGTCGTTGTGGGCGACCGTGTTGGTCTTGACGGTGTCGCCGGACTTCTTCTGGAAGGCCGCGACGACTGCCGCGTACGCGCGCTTCGGCACGTCATCGGAGGCGCCTGATCCCAGGGTCGTGGTCTTGGATCCGCTGCCGGAGGGGGTGCTGCCGCCGGGGCTACAGGCTGCCAGCATGCTGATCGCTGCCACACCCACTCCGCCCGAGAGCAGTGCGCGCCGGTTGAGCTGGCTGCTGCTGATGTTTCCGAGAACGCTCAACTTGTCTGAGGTCATCGTTATTACTCCTTTGTAATGTGCCGTGCTGTGAAAATCAGGACAGGTACAGACTGGCCCTCGAGACAGACGTTTCGCTAGGGACGATCTTCCTCACGCGCGTCGGGGACCGGTCGGTGCGTCCAATATACGCCCGCGGCGCCCTCTCGTCTACACCAGTAGATTCAACACGCGAAAACACATGTTTCGGTCGCGTAACGATCGACCTGCACCCGCGTGACGATCGACCTGCACCGTCTCGACGATCGGCTAGAGCGGCACGCAGCCGCACGATTGGCGCACGATCAACTCGGCCGTGAATGACCGGTGCTCGGGTTTCGTGCTGGCTGGCCGCCCGAGGGCGGCGATTGCGGCCTCCGCCATCTCGTCGACGGGCTGACGCATCACCGTGAGGGGCGGCCAGCTGAATTCCGACTCCGAAGATCCGTCGAAGGCGACGACGGCCATGGACCCCGGAACATCGATGTGCGCCTCGTGGAGGGCGCGGAGAAGGCCGATCGCCAGCAGGTCGGAGATCGCATAGACCGCGGTCGGAGGGTTCGGATCGGTGAGAAGCTCCATGCCGGACTGGTATCCGCCGTTACGCCCCCACTCCCCCCGCACGACGGGACCGAGCGGGAGGCCGGCGTCTCGAAGCGCGTCCTCCCAGCCCAGTTCACGGGCGGAGGTGGTCAGCCCACCAGGAAGTCCGGAGATCAAACCGATGCGACGATGTCCGTGCCAGATGAGGTGCTCGACGGCGACCCGGGATGCTTCGCGAAAGTCGACCCCGACGCTGGAGAATCCCGCGAGCGGTTCGGAACGGTCGAGCATGACCACCCGAACGTTCGCCTCCCGCGCGCTGTCGAGGTTCGGCTCGTCCTCGGTGCTCCCGAGCAGAAGTCCGTCCACCTGCCTCGCCACCAGCTTCTGCACCTGCAGGTGCTCCTGGCCCTGCACCAGCGCGGAGTTCGTGAAGATCACCGACAGGCCCTTATCGGTCGCGGCCTTCTCGATCGCCCGCGAGAACTCCGCGAAATAGGGGTTCGCGGTGTCCGACAACACCAGCCCGACGAGTTCGCTCACTCCCAGTTTTAGGGCGCGGGCCGCCGCGTTGGGCCGATAACCCAGACTGCTGATCGACTCGAGCACCCGGGCGCGCGTGGCCGGAGCCACGTTTCGCGGCCCCTCGTTCACCACGTAGCTCACGACGGCGGTGCTGACTCCGGCGTGATCCGCCACGTCTTTGCGCGTGATCGAGGGGCGATCCTCCCGCAGTGAGGGCATGGCATCCATTTCGGCGTCGAGTGAGAGCTTTGGCGCTCGACTTGGCCACATACTACCCTCGCCTCGATTCGGCGCTGGCTTAGGGATCGCCCTCCGCCGAGCAGTCGGTGGCACCCAAAAGTAGATTGTGCCCAATCGAACTGTGCACAATGCACTAGGGTGGGGGTCATGACCACCACTGCCGCCTCCGCCCCTCGGCTCGACGAGCAGATCTGCTTCGCGCTGTACAGCGCGTCGCGCGCCCTCACCGCCCGCTACCGGCAACTGCTGGCACCGCTCGGCGTCACCTACCCGCAATACCTCGTGCTGATGGTGCTATGGGAGCGCGACGCCATCACCGTGTCGGAATTGGGCGAGCGCCTCCAGCTGGACTCCGGCACGCTCTCGCCGCTGCTTCGCCGGCTGGAGAGCACCGGGCTGGTGATTCGCACCCGCCGCAGCGACGACGAACGCGCCGTCGAAGTCACCCTCAGCCCGGCCGGGGAGTCGTTGAAGGAACGATCGACCGGAATCTCCGAACAGATCTGTGCTTCCACGGGTCTCGACCTCGAGCACATCGCGGAGCTGCAGTCGCAGGTCACCGCACTGGCCGCGCAGGTGCGCGGCTCCCACTGATCCCCCTCATCCCCACTGATCCCACTGACGGGGCGGGCGGACTCGCCGCTCGCCATCACGAAAGAGAGAAATCAATGCCCACTCGCACCGCACGCACCGCATGGAATGGCAGTTTCGAGACCGGCGGGGGTCAGGTCGAGCTCACCAGCTCCGGCATCGGCACCTACGACGTCTCCTTCCCGAAGCGTTCCTCCGAGGACGCCAACGGATTCACCAGCCCAGAAGAACTCCTCGCTGCCGCGCACTCTGCGTGCTACGCGATGCAGTTCTCCGCGGTGCTCGGTGCTGCCGGGGGCACCATCGAAGCCCTCGATGTGAAGGCGGATGTCTCCCTCGGTGCCGACCCGGCCGGCGGATTCAAGCTGACGGGCATCCACCTCACCGTCCGTGGAGAGGTGACCGGAATCGACAGTGCGACCTTCATCGCCGCCGCGAACGACGCGAAGTCCGGATGCCCCGTGAGCAAAGCCCTCACCGGCGTCGACATCACGCTGGACGCCCAGCTCGAAGAGTAGCCACCGTTCGCGCCGCCGCGGGGCCGCGTCCAGGTCAGTCCGCCACCCTCACCGGTGCGGACCTGACGCGGTACCCGCGTGGGTCGAACGACCCGACTTCGTCACGGAAGGCGAATGCGAAGTCCGGCCAGAGCAGCGTGAGGCGATCGCTTCGGTCATCCACATACCAGCTGCTGCACCCGCCGGTGAGCCAGACCGTGCTGGCGCTCCGCCGGTCGAGGTCGCGCACCCACGCGTCTTCCGCCTCCCTCGAGACTTCCAGAACCTCGCCATTCACGATCTCGAGATGGTCGAGCGCCCCGAGGATGAACGAGATCTGGGTCTCGATCATGTGCACCGCGGAATTGTGGCCGAGGCTCGCATTCGGACCATCGATCACGAAGAGGTTGGGGAACCCCGCCACCGTGGTCGAGGCGTGCGCCACCATCCCCTTACTCCACCGCTCGGACAGCGCGACGCCGTCTCGCCCGATCACCCGGGTCGCGAACGGCGGTCGGGTGCTGTGGAATCCGGTGGCGAGCACCAGCACGTCGAGTTCGTAGGCCGCACCGCTCGCCCCGGTGGCAGTGTTGCCGTCGAGCGACTCGAGTGCCGATGGCTCCAGTTGCACTGCTCCGGACGCGATCGCCGGGTAGAAATCGTCGGAGAGTGCCACCCGCTTGCAGCCGATCTCATAGGCGGGCGTGAGCCGGGCGCGCAGCGCGGGATCGCTCACCTGCGCGGCGAGGTGGCCGAGCGCGACATCCCGAAACGGCTCCACGGCATCCGGCAGGCCGATGCGCTGGGCGAATCCGGCCTCGGCATCCCAGAAGAGCTGCGATCGCAGTCGTTCGATGGCCCCGGGCACCCGTTCGAGCAGACGTTTGTCGGAATCGGAGTACGCCCGGTCAGCCCGCGGCACGATGTAGGCCGGGGTGCGCTGGAACAACACGACGGAGTCCGCGACCCTGGCGACCTGCGGCGCGATCTGGATGGCGGACGCCCCGGTGCCGACCACTCCGACACGCTTTCCGGCGAGGTCGACGCCATGATCCCAGGCCGAGGAGTGGAACACCGGTCCGTCGAAATCGTCGAGCCCGGGGATCTCGGGGATCCGCGGCTCGGAGAGTCGGCCCGCCGCGACGATGAGCACCCGGCAGAGGTACGAACCGGTTGTCGTCTCGAGGTGCCAGCGCGCGGAATCCGCCTCCCAGCGCATCTGAATCACCTCGGTGCGGAACCGAAGGTGAGGCAGAAGGCCCTCCTGGCGCGCGGAATCCTGCAGGTACCGCTGGATCTCCGAGCCGTCGGCGTAGAACTGCCCCCAGTCGGTCTTCGGGCGGAACGAGAACGAGTAGAGGTGCGAGGGGATGTCGCACGCGACACCGGGGTAGGTGTTGTCGCGCCAGGTGCCCCCGACGTCATCCGCCCGTTCGAGGATGAGGAACGACCGCTCGGTCTCGCGCGCGAGCCGGATGCCCATGCCGAGACCGCCGAACCCCGATCCGACGATGATGGTATCGACCTCGACCGTCTCGATCCCGTTCACGGGTGAGCTTCTTCACGCACTGAGCCGGCGCGGAGCCGCGAGGGGTGCGAGACGAAGTCGCGGATCATCGCGAGCACCTCCGCCGGTCGCTCGGCAAGCACCGCGTGTCCGCTGTCGATCTCGGCGTAGCGGGAGTTCGAGAGCGAGGCGAAGACCTCGCGCGCCCGGTCCACGCCGGCGATATCGTCCTGGGTGCAGCCGATCACCAGCGTGGGTGCGGAGATGAGCGGGAGCACCTCCGTGAGGTCGGAGTCTGCGAACAGCGCGATCTGGGCGGCGGTGGCCCGGTCCGCCGGGAACGGCTCGGGGCTGTGCCGCTGCAGGAACGTGGGGCTGTGGGCGGAGAAGATGTCGAGGTCTCGCAACGCCACGTCGCCGGTGGCGTCGAGCTGCTCCCGCAGCGACGCGAGCATCCGGTGCCGACTCGACGCGCTGACGAGAGGAGTCACCAGTACCAGGGAGGCGACCACCGGGTTGTCGGCTGCGAAGGCCGCCGCGACCGTGGCACCCACCGAGAAGCCGATGAGCGACACACGACGGTCGGGCAGCACCGTGTTGAGCACCCCTGACAGCTGGTCGACCAGTCGACCGCGGTGCGCTGGTCCACTGACGTAGTCCAGATCCACCGCCATCACCGGGCGCGTGCGGGCCAGGAGGGGCAGAAGGAACGAGAAGTCTCTCGCGGCGGTGCCCCCGATGCCGGCAAGGAGGACCACCGGGTCGACGGACCGCCCATCGAAGCCGTGCTCGTCGAAATCGTGCTCCTCGAAATCGTGCTCGTCGAAACCGGAGAGGGTGCAGGCGATGTCCACGCCTCCGACGTTGACCGTGCGAAGCGTCGTTCCGGTGCTCATGGCACAGCGCTCGGCAGCGGCGCTTCCGAGCGGGGCTCGAGGGTCAGCATCCGCGCGCCACGACGGGACTGCCGGGCAGGGATGTGCCGCACCGTCGCGTATCCGGTCGTGCGCTGGCGGAGCGGGCGACCGAGTTCTGCCGCGATCGTCTGCACCTCGGCGAGAGAAAGCTCACGATGGGCCTCGGCTCCGGCCGTGCGTGCGAGGGTGCCGCCGAGAAGCAGGCCGCCGAGGTCGTCCGCTCCCCCGCGGAGCACCGCTTCCGCGCCGGCCAGGCCCAGCTTGGTCCAGGCCGCCTGGATGTGGTCGATGCGACCGGTCAGCATCAGCCGGGCGACGGCGTGGAGTGCACGGCTCTGGCGCAGGCTGGGGCCGGCGCCGGCCACCGCCGCCACAGTGGGCGATGCCTCGAGCGGCAGGTACGGCATCGGGATGAACTCGGTGAACCCGCCTGTCTCATCCTGCAGCCGGGCGAGCAGGCGCAGGTGTGCCACCTGGTTTGCCGGCGACTCGATGTGGCCGTAGACCATGGTCGCGGTCGTGCCGAGACCGAGCGAGTGGGCTGTGCTGATCACCTCGATCCAGGACTGCACCGGCGGATCGGTGCTGTCGCTGAGTACGGCACGAATGCGGTCGTCGAGGATGCGTGCCCCGGTGCCGGGGATGCTGTTCGCACCGGCAGCGCGCATCCCCGAGATGAATTCGGCGACACTCTTCCCTAACCGGCCAGCCGCATTCGCGATCTCGACCGGCCTCAGGGAGTGGATGTGCAGGTCGGGCTGGGCCGCGCGGATGGCCCCGATGATCTCGAAGTATGCCCCGTCTTGTCCCTCTGGCACGGCTCCCTGCAGGCAGAGTTCTGTCGCGCCGAGGGCCTTCGCCTCGTCGGCGAGCGCGCGGATCAGGGCGAGATCGAGCGAATCCACCGTCGACCGCTCCGGGTCGTAGAGCGAGAGGTCGAGATTGCGATTGATCACGAAAGACAACTCGTCACCGACAGTGGATGCGCGCAGCGCATCGGCGATGCCGGCGAGACGTTCGAGGTCGGCACCGTCGGCACCGAGAAGGGCGGCATAGTCGGCGTCGGCGAGCGAGTCCGGGGCGAGCTCTGCGGCATCCAGAAGCGCGGTGAGAATGCCACCCTCCCCCTCGGGTTCGGCGACCCAGGGCCGCCCCACTACCGGGGCATCCTCCCGGGCGAGCCCGCTGTTCGGGTCGGTGAGGGCACGCACCGGGGTGCGCAGTCGCGAATCGAGCCAGGTCTCCTCGTCGCGGATGTAGTCCGGATGCGCCGTCAACCGCTCGCGCAACTCGAACCCGCCGTCCCGCGTGAGCCGAGCGAGCGCCTCGAGTTCCGGCCAGGGACGCTCGGGGTTCACGTGGTCCGGGGTCAGCGGACTCACGCCGCCCCAATCGTCGATCCCGGCCCGCAGCAGCAGGCCGAGTTCCTGGGCGTCGGTGAGGTTCGGGGGCGCCTGGATGGTGGCATCCGGTCCCATCACGATGCGTGCGACGGCGACGGCCGCGACATACTCCTGGAGGGCGAGATCCTCCTCGTTCTGCATGGCCGTGCGCGGTTTCGCCCGAAAATTCTGAACGATCGTCTCCTGGATGTGCCCGTGACGTTCGTGCGACCGGCGGATCTCGAAGAGCGCCTCGGCGCGCTCCGCATCGTTCTCACCGATACCGAGCAGCACGCCCGTGGTGAAGGGGATGCGGGAGCGACCCGCATCCTCGAGCACCCGGAGCCGGATGGCCGGATCCTTGTCGGGCGAGCCGTAGTGCACCCCGCCCTTCTCCGACCAGAGGCGGGTCGCCGTGGTCTCGAGCATCATGCCCATGGAGGGCGCGACCGGGCGGAGGCGTTGCAGCTCCGACCACGACATAACTCCCGGGTTGAGGTGGGGAAGGAGGCCTGTCTCTTCCAGCACGAGAATCGCCATGGCCCGGATGTAGTCGAGCGTCGACTCGTAGCCGTGGTCGTCGAGCCACTGGCGCGCGCTCGGCCAGCGGTTCTCGGGCCGGTCGCCGAGCGTGAAGAGCGCTTCCTTGCAGCCCATGGCCGCACCCTGCCTCGCCACCTCGAGGATCTCCTCCGGTGACATGAACACGGGGATGTTGCGCTTGGCGAGACCCCCCGGGGTGTCGACGAAGATGCAGTAGTGACAGCGGTCCTGGCACAGCTGAGTCACCGGGATGAACACCTTTTTGGAATAGGTGATGATTCCGGCGCGGCCCGACCGCGCGAGGCCCTCGTCGCGGAGGCGCGAGGCCACGACCAGCAGCCTCTCCAGGTCGTCACCGCGCGCGCCGAAGAACAGTTCGGCGTCGGGCTGATCCGTGACCTCGGAGTTCTCGAGGCGGAGCAGAGCCGCAGCGAGCTCGGAAGAACGGGAGGGTTGTGGCATGGGAGACCTTCAGAAGAGTGAGGTGTACCAGCGCTCAACAGAACGCACACAGCCCAAATCCAGGCCCGATGATGACTCTCTGCCAGCCTACGCGCCCGGGATGCTCATCGTTTCAATCCCTCTCTCCGCGGGTGCCAGAATTGATCCCGTGCGACGTTCGGTCGATGACCACGATGTGAAGGAAAGACAATGACGCTCTCCCCCGCCTATCTCACGGATCGCTCACCCGGATTCGGTGGACGAACCCCGCGGTCATGGCTGCATTCGGATGCCCCGAGGATCGACCTGACCGGAGAGTGGGCGTTCCGCCTGCTGCCGACGGCGAATCCGGCCGGCGAAGACGCCGACGCCTTCGCACAGCCGGAGACCGATGTGGCCTCGTGGGACCGCATCCCGGTGCCGGCCTCGTGGGTGCTGGTGGACGACGGTCGCTACGGGCGCCCGATCTATACGAACGTTCAGTTCCCCTTTCCCGTCGATCCGCCCTATGTGCCCGACGCGAACCCCACCGGAGACTACCGGCGCAGCATCGAGCTCGACGCTGACTTCGCGAGCGATGCGCGGCTCATCCTGCGATTCGACGGGGTGGAATCCGCATTCCGCGTCTGGTGGAACGGCCATGAGGTCGGGGTCGGCAAGGGCAGTCGCCTCGCCCATGAGTTCGACGTCACAGAATTCGCCACCCCGGGCGAGAACATCCTCGCCGTTCGGGTGCACCAGTGGTCGGATGCCAGCTATGTGGAAGACCAGGACCAGTGGTGGTTGCCCGGTATCTTCCGCGATGTCTCGCTGAGCGCCCTGCCGGTGGCAGGAATCGACGACCTCTGGCTGCGCACCTCGTGGCGGGACGGCAGCGGATGGATCGAACCGGAGGTGCGAGCTCTTCCCGGGGCATACCCCGTGCGGCTGGAGGTGCCGGAGCTCGGCATCGACGTGCAGTGGGCGGATGAGGCCTCTGTGGCGCTGATCGCCGTGGAGAGCGTCGAACCCTGGTCCGCCGAATACCCGCGACTCTACGAGGCGAGCGTCTCGACGGCCGCCGAGAAGATCGGCCTTCGACTGGGTTTCCGCACTGTCGAGATCATCGGCGACCAGCTGCTCGCCAACGGCCGCCGGCTCGTCTTCCACGGCATGAACCGTCACGAGGCCCACCCCGATCGCGGTCGTGTCTTCAACGAGGAACATGCCCGCGAAGACCTCGCGCGCATGAAGCGCTTCAACGTCAACGCGATCCGCACCAGCCACTACCCGCCGCATCCGCGACTGCTCGACCTCGCCGACGAGCTCGGACTCTGGGTGGTGCTGGAGTGCGACCTCGAGACGCACGGCTTCGAAGGCGGTGGCGCCGGCAACGACTGGACCCACGGCGCGGATGCCGTCGCCGAGCGCACCAGCAGGCTCACCGCACGCGACCAGGGTCACTCGAGCACGGGCGCAGGCGCCTGGGCGGCCAACCCGAGTGACGACCCGGCCTGGCGGCGCGCCTATCTCGACCGCATCGAACGCACCGTCGAGCGCGACAAGAACCACGCGAGCGTCATCATGTGGTCACTCGGCAACGAGTCGGGCACGGGAGCCAACCTCGCGGCGATGGCCGCATGGATCCACGATCGTGATGCCAGCCGCCCGGTGCACTACGAGGGTGACTACACGGGCGCGTACACCGATGTCTACTCGCGCATGTACTCCTCGGTGCCCGAAACGGAGTCCATCGGCCGCGACGACACCTCGCTGCTGCTCGGATGCTCCACCGCCGAGTCCGCCCGCCAGCGCACCAAGCCATTCCTGCTCTGCGAATACGTGCACGCGATGGGCAACGGGCCGGGCGCGATCGACCAGTATGAGGACCTCGTCGACCGCTACCCGCGGCTGCACGGCGGATTCGTGTGGGAATGGCGGGACCACGGCATCCGCACCCACACGCCGGACGGTGTCGAGTTCTTCGGCTACGGGGGCGACTTCGGCGAGGTCGTACACGACGGCAACTTCGTGATGGACGGCATGATCCTCTCGGATGACACCCCGATGCCGAGCCTCTACGAGTACGCGGCGGTGGTGGCTCCCTTCCGCTTCACCGTCGCAGCGGACCTCGGCAGTGTCGATATCCGCAGCATGCGGCACTCGGTCGACTCCGCTGATGTCGAATTCGTCTGGCGGCGTGAGCAGGACGGCGTCGAGTCGGCGTCCGGCACCCTCGAGGTGCCGGCGATCGCAGCCGGCGAGACCGCCACGGTAGACCTCCCCCCTGTCGACCCCGGAACGGCCGACGCCGGAACGGATGGCGAGAGCTGGCTGACTTTCGAAGCGCGGCTGCGAGACACCAGCACCTGGGCTGAGGCGGGCCACGTGCTCGCCCTCGGCCAACACGACGTCACCGCACTCACGCTGGCGCCCCGGCAGCGGCTTCCGCGGTGGACTGTCGGCGGCACCTCCGCCGGAGTCACCAGCCTCGGGCCCGCGTCCTTCGAGCACGGCCGACTCACGGCCATCGGAGACCTCGCCGTCGAGGGGCCGGAGCTCACCCTGTTCCGCGCGCCGACCGACAATGAGTTGCGATCCGGCCCGGGAAGCTACGACCTCGCCGACCCCGCCGTTCACGACCGCGGACTGCCCGCACCCGCTCTCGCCGAGATCTGGCACTCCGCCGGGCTCGACCGGCTCACCAGCCGCGTCGTCGAACGAGAGGAAGGCGTCTCCGGCATCCGTGAACTGCGGCGCTGGGCCCCGGCCGCCGGCCGCGAGAGCGTGTACACGGATGTGCGCTGGCAGGCCCTGGATGACTCGCTCCTGCTGACGGTGGAGATCGAGCCGTCGGCGGGCTGGGACATCATCCTGCCGCGCATCGGCATCCGGTTCGCGCTGCCGCTGGAGCTGGACCAGGCGAGCTGGTTCGGCACCGGTCCGCTGGAGTCCTACCCCGACAGTGCGAACGCGGCACGGGTCGGCAGCTTCACGAGCGCGATCCACGATCTCAACGTGCGCTACGCCCGCCCGCAGGAGACCGGTCACCGGCCGGGTCTTCGTCAGCTGGAGCTGAGCGGAGCGGCTGGGCAGCTGAGCGTCGAAGCGATCCCGGACTACCGTGGGCGCCGACCCGGCTTCAGCGTCGCCCGGCACACGGCGCAGGAGGTCTCCGCGGCGGAGCATCCTTACGAGTTGCCGACGCCGACCCGCACCTACCTCTACATCGATGCGGCCCAGAACGGCCTCGGCTCCCGCGCCTGCGGTGTGGACGTCTGGCCCACCCATGCGCTCCGGCCGGAAGCGAGGACCCTGCGGCTCCGTTTCGCACGGAGCTGACCGCGTTCCCGGGCGGTTGACAGGAACCGCATTCGATCGCCCGGAACGCGCGGTTAGCATGGATGGGTAGAGAAATCTGAGGCCGTCCACCATGCCCACCGTCACCGCCCCCGCTTCGCCGCGCATGCTCGCTCCTGCTGAGATCAGCGCCATCCGGGCTGACTTCCCCCTCCTCCAGCGCGAGGTCGACGGGCGTCGGCTCGTCTACCTCGACTCCGGCGCGACATCGCAGAATCCACGGTCGGTCATCGCCGCGGAGCGCGAGTACTACGAGAATGAGAACTCGGCGGTGCACCGCGGCGCGCACACTCTCGCCGCGCTGGCGACGGAGCGATTCGAGGATGCTCGCAGCACGGTGGCCCGCTTCGTCGGTGCGGCCGACGACGAGATCGTCTGGACCTCCAATGCCACCGAAGCGCTGAATCTCGTCGCCTACGCGATCGGCAACGCCACCGCCGGCCGCGGTGGTGCTGAGGCCGAGCGCTTCCGCCTGGCGCCCGGTGACGAGATCCTGGTGACCGAGATGGAGCATCACGCCAACCTGATCCCGTGGCAGGAGCTCGCGGCGCGCACGGCCGCAGTGCTGCGCTTCATCCCCGTGGCCGATGACGGCACGCTGCGGATGGATGCTGCGACTCAGCTCGTCAACTCGCGCACCCGCATCCTCGCCTTCACGCACGTCTCCAATGTGCTCGGCGTCATCAACCCCGTGACGGAACTCGTCGCTCTCGCTCGATCGGTGGGAGCGCTGACCGTGCTCGACGCCTGCCAGTCTGCTCCCCACCTTCCCCTCGACCTGACGGCGCTCGGCGTCGATTTCGCGGCATTCTCGGGCCACAAGATGCTCGGACCCACCGGCATCGGTGTGCTGTTCGGACGCAGCGAGCTGCTCAACGCGCTTCCGCCATTCCTCACCGGAGGGTCGATGATCACCACCGTCACAATGGAGAGCGCCGAGTACCTGCCCTCGCCGCACCGGTTCGAGGCGGGCACCCAGCGGGTCTCGCAGGCCATCGCTCTGGCGAGTGCCGTCGACTACCTCGAGCGGATCGGGATCGACCGTATCGCCGCGCACGAAACCGCTCTCGGGCAGCGCCTGGTCACCGGGCTCGATGCCATCCCCGGCGTCACCGTGCTCGGCCCCGGCGTCGGGCGGGAGCGGGTGGGGCTCGCCAGCTTCGACGTCGCCGGTGTGCATTCCCACGACCTCGGCCAATTCCTGGATGACCGAGGCATCGCGGTCCGCGTCGGTCATCACTGCGCCCAACCGCTTCACCGTCGGCTGGGGATGATCTCCTCCACCCGCGCGAGCGCCTACCTGTACACGACCGAAGACGAGGTCGACGAGTTTCTTGCCGGGCTCTCGGCCGCCATCACCTTCTTCGGAGTCTCCTCATGAGTTCAGCAATGGAATCCCTCTACCAGGAGGTCATCCTCGACCTCTCACGCCGCCCGCACGGTCGCGGCCTCCGGGATGACGCGGCGGCCGAGTCGCACCAGGTCAACCCGACCTGTGGCGACGAGATCACCCTGCAGCTGCACCTCGAGCCGGGCACGGATCGCATCAGCGCCATCCGCTGGGAGGGTCACGGTTGCGCCATCTCGCAGGCGTCTGCCTCGCTCTTCTCCGACCTCGGGCCGGGGCTGACGACGACAGAGCTGAAGGACCGCATCGAACTCTTCCGGGTGGCGATGCGCTCGCGCGGCGAGATCGAACCCGACGAAGAGCTTCTCGGCGACGCGGTCGCCCTCGGCGGGGTGTCGAAGTACGTGGCACGGGTGAAGTGCGCGATGCTGGCGTGGGTCGCCGGCGAGCAGGCGATCATGCTGGCCGACGCGGCCTGAGCTCGCGTCACTGACCCTCTGCGATCTCCCCATCCGATCCGCGCGGTGAGTCCGGGCGCGCTTCGTGATGACGGAGCCCGGGGGTGCGGCGGTGCTCTTTCATCTCCGCCTCGAAGAGGTGTCGGCGACCTCCGGCGAGGAGGGCGCGAGCCTTCTCTTCGACGGACCTGAACTCCCGGTAGTAGCCGTCGTCGTAGTCTTCGACGATCTGGAACGTCCAACGCCCCTCGATCACGTTGCGACCGACCACGGTGCGATCGATGTCGTCGGCGATGTCGCCGTGGCCGGCCTTCCGCAGCATCTCCACCGCTTCGCCCAGGGCGAGATCCGCTTTTCCTGTCAGTCGATGAAAGCCGTACAGCAGCCCGCGGGCGTTCTCGACAGTCTCCAGGGCCTCCGAGAGCTTGCCGAGGGCTTCCACCTCCGCATCCGTCATGCCCGCCGGTCGTCGGTGGCCCGAGTCCGGCCCGTCTTTCTCGCCGGCTCCCTGGTCGCGTGGGGTATCCATGATCGCCTCGGTCCCTCCTTTCGTCGCGGCTGCCGGTGGTTTCTCGTTGCCTGGTCGGAGCGTGCGCCGCGTGCAGCTACTAAAGCCCATCCGACGCTCGGACCGTGGCGTCCTCAAGGCCTTGACCCACGGGGGCGCCCGTCCGATAATCGGCGGCGCGGGCATGGATGTCGGTGCCCTTGCTTCACGACCGGAGAAGTGGACGGACAGGCGGATCCCCACCACCGGGGGCGTGTCTAGGGGGAAGTACCGAAACGCCGCCGGGGCGCCCTACAGCTCTGCCCTGCGTCTCGCTAAGGTCGAACTATGGATGCAGCGGGGCACGACGACATCGAGTACGAGCAGAACGGTCGCCGAGCGATGGTTCGATACACCCCCGAGGACGCGGAGTGGAATATCTTCGCCCCCTCGGGCGTCTACGTCGCCACCTTCGCCGAAAGCCCTTCGACGAAAGCGGGCGATGCCACGGCGCCGCTGTACCAACTCATCACCAACCGCACGTCCCCCCGCGCAACAGAGAGCGACCACCGGTCCGCGGACTGGCGCGGGCTGGTCGAGCGCGCCCTCATCGACTTCGACGGCTTCGCCGGCGCCGACGACCTGATCGGCGAATGAGCAGGCGGACGAGCGGATGAAGCCACGCCGCCTCCGGCTCCCGTTCGCGCGGCTCCTTGAGTCGATCAAGTCGAGCCTGTGGCCGATACCCGTGATAGCTATCGTCGCCGCGATGGGAATTGGACTGCTGCTCCCCTGGCTCGATAGATCGATCGACGCCGTGCTTCCGGATGGGCTAGACGCGGTGGTATTCAACGGCGGTGCCCAGTCGGCTCGATCGGTGCTGTCGTCGATCGCGGGTTCGCTCATCACGGCCACCTCCCTCACCTTCTCCCTCACGGTGGTCTCGCTGCAGTTGGCGAGCAGCCAGGCGTCCCCGCGTGTGCTGAGGCTATTCGCGCAGGACAGCGTCGTGCACGGCACCCTCGCCCTCTTCCTGGGCACATTCGCGTTCACCATCATGACGCTGCGAACCATCCGCGATCCGTCTCTCGGCAGTGCCGCGATCGTTCCGCGCATCGCCGTAACGCTCTCCCTGATGCTCACGCTCGCGAGCGTGCTCATGCTCGTGTTCTTCCTCGCCCATCTCGCCCGGCAGCTACGGGTCGAGACGATGCTCAAGGACATCCATGCCGAGACGGACCGCACGATCGCCCTGGTGAGCGAGGCCAACGAGGCGAACCGGGCCTTTCGCGGCACCGTGCTCCGGCGCGCCCCGAACCAGCCGGTAGTGGCCCGGTCGAGCGGCTTCATCACCCGATACGACCGGAGCGCCGTGGTGGCGATCGCCGAGCGGCACGGGCTGGTGGTTGAGGAGCTGAAACTCGTCGGTGAGAGCAGCATCTCGGGAAGCGCGCTCCTGCGCTACCGGCGGACGCGACAGTCGTCCGGTGACGATGAGGCGATCGAAGACGAACTGCGCGCTGCGTTCAGCATCGACTACGAGCGCACCTCAGCACAGGATGCCGACTACGGCGTTCAGCAGATCGTCGACATCGGGGTGCGCGCCCTGTCCCCGGGCATCAACGATCCGACGACCGCGCTGCACGCCCTCGCCCACCTCGCCGCGCTGCTGTCGGATTGCCTCGCAATGCCGCAGCCGCCGCCCGCGCTGGCGGGCGAGGATGGCGCGTTGCGCGTGCTCACGCGCGCCCGTTCCCGTGCGCAGACCATCGAGGGCACGCTCGGGCAGATGCGCCGCTATGGCGCGGCGGACTTCCCCGTGGTGAAGCGCATGCTCGACCTGCTCGACGACCTGCTGGTGGTGCACCCGGAAAGCGACATCGCGACGGCGGTCGAGACGCAGCTCGACGCGTTGACTGTGGCCGTCGAAAAGTACCGGTTCGGACGCGAGGAGTCTCGCGCGATCGCCACACGCTCAACCGAAGTGCGTCGACACGCCCGCGCTCTCGTGCGGCGGAGGCCGGCGGCCAGAGCGGCAAGGCGTTCCCGCAGCTGAGCGCGAGGATGACGCGGCTATCGAGGGGCGTTTTCCCGTAATGTGCGCACGCGTCGCCACCGGTGCGTGATGATGATGCGGTGATGTCTATCAGGAGGTGCTTGCGATGTCCCTGACACCGACAGCCGTCCACCCGGGTCGCCGGGTGCACTGGCTCGAACTCTTCTTCGACCTGGTGATGGTGGTCTACATCGGCCAGATCGCCCAAGTCATGCACGGTGATCCCGGGTGGCTGAATGCAGCCGTTTTCGTCGCGTTTCTGGGCGCGGCCTGGTGGGCATGGGTGAACGCGACGGTCACGATGAACCTGTTCGGTGCGCGCATCACCCGCTCCACCTGGGCGGCGGTGACGATCGCGATGATCGCGATCGGTGTGATGGCGGCGGCTGTGCCTGAGGCGCTCGGTGATCGCGCCGCCGCTTTTGCTGTCGGCAATGCCGTGATCCGGCTGGTCTGGGTGCAGCCCTGGTTCTCGAAGCGCCGAACGATCGGTGTGCCGTGGTGGCGGCCAGTGCTCTACAGCGTGGTTCCCGCCTCCTTGTGGGTCGTCTCGATCTGGGTCGCACCACCGTGGCAGTATGCGCTGTGGGCGGTTGCCGTGGCCATCGAGATCGCGCTGCTAAGCTTCCTCAGCGGGCAGCAAGCCTGGCTGCGCACGGCTCTCGACATCGATCACCTGGTCGAACGTGTCGGTCTGCTGGTGGTGATCGTGTTCGGCGAGTCGATCCTGACCATCATCTCGGAGCTGGATGGACACTGGACAGTCGTGTCGGGCCTGGCGGCCGTCCTGGGGTTCGCCTCCGTCTCGCTGCTTGCCTGGATCTACTTCGGCCATGCCACCTCCGCCGTCGAGCGCGGCCTACGAGCACTGCTCCAACGCGGGAGCATCACCGGGCTGCGGGACACGGTGATGTACCTCCCGTTTCTCCTCGTGGCTGGCATCACCCTGTTCGCCACGGCCCTCGGCACGGCCGTGGCCGAGGCCGGACACCCTCTCCCGGCCGGCGCCGTAGTCAGCCTCAGCGCCGGCATCAGTCTCTTCTTCCTCGCCAGCACGGCCGAGTCGCTGCGCTATGGGGCTCCCTGGCGCCAAGTCGTGCTCTGGGGTCCAGCGGGCATCCTGCTGCCCTGGGGATTGGCACCCCTCTCGAACGTCATCCCTGCCGAAGGAGTGGTCGCGTGCTCGACTGCGGTCATCGCCATAGTGCTGGCACTCACCGAGATCAACGTCTGGCGCCTCCGGGCGCTGCCCGAACGGACGAAGGGTGCGGCGCTTCCACCGATGAAGTCACCGAGCCGAGTGAAGAGCGATCTATCGATGGATGTCGGGCTCATAAACGAAAAAAGCCCCGGAGAACCGGGGCTGTGAGGACCTGCTAAAGCTGGGGTACCTGGACTCGAACCAAGAACAAAAGAATGGCTCTGGCCCGGTGGCACCGCAGCGACTGTCCGACAAAAACCTCCGTCTTCGTGCGGTTTTCATGGCTTCAGTCTACCGACTGCTACCGGCCAATCTGGTTGCGTTGGCAGGGTTTTTGGTTACCTACCCGGTTACCTTCAAGTAGTCGCAGGTCACGTCCCGTGGAGTGGTGGAGTTTCTCGAACACCGTGCGGGTCAGTTATTTCAGTTTAGGCGGCAGTCAGTTCGGGGAGGATCACCGCCTCGTCGATGGGCTCGGCCGGGGTGTTCATGGACTTCAGTTCGAGCATTGAGGCTTCTGAGAAGTAGCGTCGTTCGCCGGCTTCCCATTCGTCGTGTTGCTCAATCAGGACCGAGCCGGCCAGGCGCAGCAGGGCGGCAGGGTTGGGGAAAACACCGACGACGTCGGTGCGGCGTTTGATCTCTTTGTTGACTCGCTCGAGCGGGTTTGTGGACCAGATCTGACGCCAATGCCGAGTTGGGAACCCGGCGAACGCGAGGAGGTCGCCCTGCGCGTCGCTAAGCATCGCAGCGACCTTCGGATGGGAACGGGTCAGCATCGTGGCGACTTCACCGAATTGCTTCTGGACGTGCACGCTATCGGGTTGGGCGAAGATCGTGCGGATAACAGAGGCCACCATTTCCCCGGAAGCTTTCGGGACCACCGCAAGAACGTTGCGCATGAAGTGAACCCGGCATCTCTGCCAGGCAGCGCCTTGGAACACTGTCCCGATGGCTTTCTTCAACCCGGTGTGAGCGTCTGAGATGACAAGCTTCACTCCGGCAAGCCCGCGGGTTCGCAGGGAGCGCAGGAACTCAGTCCAGAACGCTTCGTTCTCCGTGTCTCCAACGTCGAAACCGAGCACTTCCCGCCGGCCATCGGCGGCGACCCCGAACGCGACAACGACCGTCTGGGAGACGATCCGGTGATTGACGCGGGCTTTGCAGTAAGTGGCGTCGAGGAACACATACGGGTAGTCCACCGCGGTCAGGGTCCGGTCGCGAAACTGGGCGACTTCAGCATCGAGGCCCGCGCAGATCCTCGACACTTCTGACTTGGAAACCCCGGACTGGGCGCCGAGTGCTTTGACGAGATCATCAACTTTCCTGGTCGAGACACCGTGCAGGTAGGCCTCCATCACGACCGCGAACAATGCTTGGTCGACCCTCCGGCGGCGCTCCAACAAGGCGGGGAAGAACGAGCCCGCACGCAGCTTCGGAATCTTCAGATCGAGATCCCGGGACTGCCCCGAGTTCAGTTGACTCGGTGGGTTAGTGGTTTCACGCGGCGTTGAGGGCCATGTTTATTGTCTCAAACTCGATCGGGGTGAGTTTGCCGAGGCGGCGTTGCCGACGCTTGCGATGGTAGGTTCGCTCGATCCAGACCACGATCGCGAGGCGTAGCTCTTCCCTCGTGGCCCATCGTTGCCGGTCGAGGACGTTCTTTTGCAGGAGGGCGAAGAAGGACTCCATCGCGGCGTTGTCGCCGCATGCGCCGACGCGGCCCATCGACCCGGTGATGGCGTTGTTCTTCAACACCCGCACGAAGGCGTTGGAGCGGAATTGAGAGCCGCGGTCGGAGTGCAGAATCGTGCCGGCGATGTCGCGTTGCCCGATTGCGTTGCGGGCCGCAGCGACCGCCAGGGATGCTTTCATTCGGGAGTCGATGGAGTAGCCGACGATCTTGTTCGACCACACGTCCTTGATCGCGCAGAGGTAGATTTTGCCTTCGTCGGTGCGATGCTCGGTGATGTCCGTCAACCACAGCTGGTTAGGGCGTGTCGCGGTGAAGTTCCGCTGGACATGGTCGTCATGCACGGGCGGGCCGGCTTTGCCCCTCAGGCCGCGTTTCTTCGCGAACACGGACCAGAGCCGCTGCTGGGAGCAGAGCCGCCAAACCCGGTTCTCGCCCGCCTTCAGGCCAGCCTGGTTGAGTTCGTCGCTGATGAACCGGTAGCCGAACGCGGGGTCGTCCCGGTGGGCGTCCCACGCCGCGTTGGTCAGGTGAGCGTCGTCCCAATCACGTTGCGAGACGGGGTTTCGGAGCCACTGATAGAAGGCTTGTTTGGAGAAGCGCAATACCCGGCAGGTCACCGTGACGGGGACTCCGTCGACGGCCAGTTCGCGGACCAGCGGGTACATCATTTTGGGTTGACATCCCGGGAGAGGTAGGCGACGGCGCGGCGCATTACCTCGGCTTCCTGCTCCAGCAGCCGGATCCGTTTCCGCGCCTCCCGCAGCTCAGCCGACTCCTTCTCCGTCACGCCAGGCTTCACCCCCTCTTCGACGTCGGCTTTCTTCAGCCAGTACGCCAGACACGACTCCGAAATTCCGAAGTCCTTCGCGATCTGGTTCAGCGGGGCTTCGTGCTTGCGAGCGACCGCGACAACATCGCGGCGGAACTCGGGCGGGTAGGGCTTGGGCATGGTGACATCCTTCCAGCGGAGACGAATCTCCACAGGTCAAGAGTCAACCAAACCGGGGGCAGTCCCGTCCTCTCGCTGTATGCCCACGGGTTAACGACCGGGGAGATCAGTGCGCACTTCGCGCAGATCTATGACGCCCAGGTATCGAAGGAGACGATCTCCAGGATCACCGACAAGGTGTCGGAGGAGATGAACGAATGGTCTCACCGTCCGCTGGACGGCGTCTACGCGGCGATCTTCATCGATGCCATCGTGGTGAAGATTCGTGACGGGCAAGTAGCCAACAGGCCCATCTATGCGGCGATCGGGGTGAGCCTGGAGGGTGAGAAGGAGGTTCTGGGCTTGTGGGCTGGAACCGGGGGTGAGGGGGCGAAGTTCTGGATGAGTGTCCTGACGGACATCAAGAACCGGGGCGTGACGGACACCTTCTTCCTCGTCTGCGACGGGCTGAAAGGCCTGCCAGATGTTGTCTCAAATGTGTGGCCGTTGACGACGGTGCAGACCTGCATCATCCATCTGATCCGCAACACCTTCAAACTCGCGTCGAAGAAAGACTGGGACGCCCTCAAACGGGATGTGAAGCCGATCTATACGGCACCGAACCCGACGGCCGCGCGGACGGCGCTCGAGGAGCTGACCCAGAAATGGGGCAAACGATACGGTGCCATCACCAGATTGTGGGAGTCCGCGTGGGAGGAGTTCATCCCGTTCCTGGACTACGACGAAGAAATTCGCCGCGTGATCTGCAGCACCAACGCGATCGAATCCCTGAACGCCCGATACCGGCGGGCGGTGCGAGCACGCGGTCATTTCCCCACCGAGCAGGCCGCGCTGAAGTGCCTGTATCTTGTCACCAGATCACTCGACCCGACAGGCGCGGGACGAGCCCGATGGACGATGCGCTGGAAGCCCGCGCTGAACGCGTTCGCCATCACCTTCCAAGACCGCTGGCCGGCCGCGGAAACCTACTAAATGAAAACCGCCGGAAACACCGTTAACGAGACAGACCCTCGGACTGCCGTGCCCGTGCCCGATCTGGGGCAGCCCAATATCGGGTTGGAACACGAAACCCGCGTCGGGCTTGCCAGTGGAGAAGTAGTTGTTCTGCACTCTAGAGAGCATGCGGGCAGATTGCGTGATGGAGAAAATTCCCACCACCAGGAGGAACGCTCCAGAAATGATGAGCGCGATGGACACGGCCAGTGGATTGCTTCCGAGTCCAAAAAGCCCCTGTGGCCACAGCAAAAGTGATCCACCAACGCACAAAAGGCCAACTAGCAGCCCGATCCGCGCCAACGTTCGTTTACGCAACCTCACATCATCGGCTGCGGCAAGGAGGGCGGCAGCCGACTCGGCCTTCTCTCCACTTTGTACCGGATTTCCCCTCATGTGGTCACTATATGCGGGGAAGCATCCCCCTGTAAGAAAATTGGAACAGACGACCCCATGCCCGGGTAATGGAATTCCAGGGTGCGGTAATCGTGCGTTCCGGCGTTCCGGCGTTCCGGCGTTCCCGCGTTTGGCGCACTCATAACTTGCGCGCGCCCGTAACCGGAACGTCTACCGGTCGGTCGGAGCCGCAACGACGATCGATCGGCACAATCGGTCATAAGGGGTTCTGCCGGTGCCGATGAATAACGACACTACGTACGCGATGGGAAGAATATAGGCGGTCACAGTTAAGGCCCACACCGAAATCGGGACAACTCCAATGCGGGTCTGTCAGATTTCTTGTGTAACTGGTCATCGGCTAGTTGAGTCCTAGGCGGTCGCCGTAGGTCATTGCGAGGGTGTTAAGAATAGCTTTCCACCCGTTGATCTCGCCTGTCGGATTGGCCCGGTTGTGGCGTCGTTCGATGATCGCGAGATACATCACTTTCAGTGCGGATTGTTCGTTGGGGAAGTGGCCGCGACGCCTGGTCGCGGCTCTGAATCTCGCGTTCAACGACTCGATCCCGTTTGTCGTATAGATGAGCTTCCTGATCTCTAACGGGTAGTCGAGAAACGGGGTGAACTCACCCCACGACCGCCGCCACATCGCGATCATCGCCGGGTAGATGGGTTCCCATTCCTTCGCAAACTCGTCGAAGCGTTGCTCTGCCGCCTTCACCGTCGGCGCCTGGTAGACCTGCTTCAACCTCTCCGCGATCGGTTTCCAATACTTCCTGGACGCGAACCGCAGGCTGTTGCGCACCAAATGCACGACACAGGTTTGAACGGTCGCCATCGGCCAGGTCGCGAGGATCGAGTCCGGCAGGCCCTTCAGCCCGTCACAACAGACGAACAGGACATCGGCGACGCCGCGGTTCTTCAGCTCGGTGAGCATGTTCATCCATTGCTTCGATCCCTCACCACCGGTCGGTCCAACCCACATGCCCAGCACGTCGCGGTGGCCATCGAGGTCGATTCCGAGCGCCACATACACGGGTCGGTTGCCGACCTGCCCATCCCGAACCTTCATCACGATCGCGTCGATGAGGATCACTGGATACACCGGATCCAGGGGCCTTGCCTGCCACACCTCCATGTCGGCCACGACCCGGTCGGTGACTTTCGACACCAGCTCCCGGGAGATATCTTGCCCATACACGTCGGAGAGGTGGGCCTGGATATCGCCGGTCGTGAGCCCTTTCGCATAAAGCGAGACGACGGCCTCATCGAAGCCCGCGATGCGACGCTGATATTTCGGCACGATCGCCGGCTCGAAAGTTCCCTGCCGATCCCTCGGAATCTGGACCGTCACTTCACCGATCTCGGTCCGCAACGTTTTCGGCGTCGACCCGTTCCTCGAGTTCTGCCCGTTGCGGCCGTCGAAGTCGTGCTTGTCATAACCCAGATGGTCAGACATCTCGACCTCAAGAGCTGTCTGCAACACCTGCCGGGTCAACCCCGTCAGGAGCCCATTCGGCCCAGTCAACTCGATGCCCTGCCCCTTAGCCGACTCGACGAGCTCCGCCGCTAACGCGGCGAAATCGGTCTCCGCCGGCAACGGCCGGCCCGTCTCAGGATCAAAGCGAAGATGCTTCTGAATATCTCTGCTCATGCGTCATTGTTCCCATCCCACAGCTCCCAGCCGCGGATGTCACGCCGAACCAATTACACAAGATTTCTTACAGACCCTGACGTGGGCGAGACGGTGTTCCGGCAAGACCAAGTCGCGTAGCGCGACTTCCGGGTGCGTCGCTGTGACCAGTTAAGCGAGGTCACCGCGTGGTTGAGCGATGGAGGTGACATTTCGCTAAACAGCGCCACGCGAAGATTCAACGGCGATCTTCAGGTCGCTAGCGAGATGATGATGGCCTTGGCGTGCCGCCTGAGCGGCAACCTGAATAACCACGGAGTAGACCGATTGATCGTCGCTAGCGGCGTGGCTGCGAACGAGCACTTCGATATGTTCGCCCGACCCAGCCATCGCCCACCTCCGCCACTCCCACCAGCATTCACCATGGTCGAGCCTGGGATTCCCATAGAGCTGCGACTCTGCTTCAGCTCGCCGATCGTGCGTCACTGCATCGTGTCTGCGGCCACGGACGTCCCTCCGCTCCGTCGCTAATGCACAGGCCGGGATGCCGCATGGGGGACTCGGGAGGTTTGACGCTTCATTGAGCAGGTCACCATGCCAAGTCGTGGGCCGCGATATAAAATAGCGTTCGGGATCATTCGGGAACCTCCTTGGCAAACACCTGCTCCAGGATGTCGGCGGGGTCTGTCTCGTTAACGGTGTTTCCGGCGGTTTTCATTTAGTAGGTTTCCGCGGCCGGCCAGCGGTCTTGGAAGGTGATGGCGAACGCGTTCAGCGCGGGCTTCCAGCGCATCGTCCATCGGGCTCGTCCCGCGCCTGTCGGGTCGAGTGATCTGGTGACAAGATACAGGCACTTCAGCGCGGCCTGCTCGGTGGGGAAATGACCGCGTGCTCGCACCGCCCGCCGGTATCGGGCGTTCAGGGATTCGATCGCGTTGGTGCTGCAGATCACGCGGCGAATTTCTTCGTCGTAGTCCAGGAACGGGATGAACTCCTCCCACGCGGACTCCCACAATCTGGTGATGGCACCGTATCGTTTGCCCCATTTCTGGGTCAGCTCCTCGAGCGCCGTCCGCGCGGCCGTCGGGTTCGGTGCCGTATAGATCGGCTTCACATCCCGTTTGAGGGCGTCCCAGTCTTTCTTCGACGCGAGTTTGAAGGTGTTGCGGATCAGATGGATGATGCAGGTCTGCACCGTCGTCAACGGCCACACATTTGAGACAACATCTGGCAGGCCTTTCAGCCCGTCGCAGACGAGGAAGAAGGTGTCCGTCACGCCCCGGTTCTTGATGTCCGTCAGGACACTCATCCAGAACTTCGCCCCCTCACCCCCGGTTCCAGCCCACAAGCCCAGAACCTCCTTCTCACCCTCCAGGCTCACCCCGATCGCCGCATAGATGGGCCTGTTGGCTACTTGCCCGTCACGAATCTTCACCACGATGGCATCGATGAAGATCGCCGCGTAGACGCCGTCCAGCGGACGGTGAGACCATTCGTTCATCTCCTCCGACACCTTGTCGGTGATCCTGGAGATCGTCTCCTTCGATACCTGGGCGTCATAGATCTGCGCGAAGTGCGCACTGATCTCCCCGGTCGTTAACCCGTGGGCATACAGCGAGAGGACCATCTCGTCGACCCCGGTCAGGCGCCGTTGGCGTTTCCGCACAATGACGGGCTCAAAAGTTCCGTCCCGATCCCTCGGCACATCGATTTGGACATGCCCGGTCGCCTCGGTCAACACCGTCTTGGGTCTTGTTCCGTTGCGAACGTTCGAGGACTCACGTTCGGGCTCTGCCCGGTTCTTGTCGTGACCGAGGTGTTCGGTCATTTCCTCATTCAACGCCGTTTCCAGCACGGTCTTGGTGAATTGCTTCAGCAACCCGTCGGGCCCGGTCAGGGACAAGCCCTGCTCCCTCGCCAGACGCACCAGCTCGACCGCCGCAGCCTCCTCAGCAGACGGCTCAGATTTCTTCGATTTCACATCATCAAGTGTCGTCATCATCACGGCACCTTCCCCGCTGAAACTTCGTTCAGCGCGTCAGGCCGGAAACACCGTTTAATACACAGTCCCTGTCGGCGCTGGTTGGGTTGACCATCTCGTTGCGTCGGATGTAGTGCTGCATCGTGATCCGGGGATCCGTGTGGCCGAGCAGTTCTGCGGCGAGATCGATCGAGCTGTTGGCGTTAATAGCTGTAGCCACGGTCCTTCGAAACAGGTGCGGGCTCACTCCGTTGATGCCCGCCAAGGCAAGCACACGACGCAATTTGGTGCTCACGTTGTTTGGTGTCAACGGTGTCTGGTTTCGGCTCGGGAAGACCAAAGCGTCCGGTGTTCGGTCGGCGAGAACAGCGAGCCGTTTGCGGACCGCCTCAGCAGTGAACGAAGGCATCACGATGGTGCGCCGCGATTTGTCGGTCTTCGGGTGGTCTTGCCGTTTCGGTGGTGCGCCCCGATGGCAGACGATGGTGCCAGCGATACGCAGCGTGGGGCGGGCAGAGGCGACATCGATGTCGCACCGGCGGATCGCGAGAACCTCGCCAATGCGCGCGGACGTGCCGAGCATGACTTCAATGATCGCGCCAAGTTGGCCGTCCGGTTTCGGGCCCGACGGGTTCAGTCCGGTTTCCCAGTAGCGGATGGCGTCGCGAATGGCGTTGACGTCCTCCGGGGTGAGCGCCGTTGGGTCTGTGTGCGGCTTGGTGATACGGGAGATGGACTCCATTGGGCTGCGAGGCAGGATTTCATGGCGGACGGCCAGGTTGAATGCTTGGCGGAGGACATTGCGGGACTGCTTGGCTCGGTTGTAGCTGAACTGGCGTTGCTGCTTGATGAACAGGTCGCAGCGGGCCACCCCAATTTCCCGCAGGGTCAGGTTGGCGAAATGCGGCAGGACAAGGTGCTCCATGTTCCACCGGTAGAGCTGCTGAGTGCCAGGTGCGAGGTCTGGGTTCATGTCCACGTCGGCGAGCCAGTACTCGGCGAGTTGCTTGAAGCTGCTGTCTGCGGTGAGGTCCGCTGTTCCGGGTTGGTAGACGGCCCGCTCGGAGAGCTTCTCCTTGAGTGCGAGTTCGGCCGTCTTCTGGGTGGCGCCGGAGGCTTGGACCTGGCGGGTCTGCCCGTCCCAGTCCCGGTATCGGGCCCTGGCGAGAATGTGCCCGGAGGCCAGCGGCCGATAGCTGAAGTCGCCGAACGTCTCGATCGGCAGGCGTGGTCTAGACATTCGCGCTCACCTCCCGTGCGACGCACGTCCCGATGGGGAAGACTCGCGTTGCTCCTCGACCCACGTCCTGACATCTGCCACGGCGAACATGATGTGTTTCCCGAACCGGTAGCCCACAGGGCCTTTCCGATTGACCCGCCAGTCGTACACCGTCGACACCGGTACGCCCAAGTACTCCGCGAGAGTGCGGACGTCGATCATCGGCTCCAGCCCGGGCTGGGATGACGGGTGCGAGGAGATTTCCATGCCCGTGAGGTGCGCGCAGCGAACCAGGCGATTCGGAGCTATCCGGAGACATCCCGGAACAACCGAGCCGTGCCCGCCGAAATGGCGGGGTAAACGGAGTAAAAGGGTGAATAAACGGTGACGTGTTCAAATTCCACCTACGCAAAGAGGCCGGAAATCCGTAGATTTCCGGCCTCATCTTGTTGCGGGGACAGGATTTGAACCTGCGACCTCTGGGTTATGAGCCCAGCGAGCTACCGAACTGCTCCACCCCGCGGCACGTAGAAAAGCTTACCACGCGGATGGAGTTCGGTTTACTTCTCCAGCGCGAAGACGCTGTTCAGCGCCGTCACCAGCGCGGCATCCGCGGTGGCGTAGGCGGCCAGGTCTCCCGACTTGAGCGCCGAAGCACGAGCCGTGAGAGCGGTCTGCACGTCGGCGAGAGCGGCCTTGAGCGCCGCGCTCGACACG
Organism: Glaciihabitans sp. INWT7; assembly: GCF_014217685.1. Lineage (NCBI taxonomy): Bacteria > Bacillati > Actinomycetota > Actinomycetes > Micrococcales > Microbacteriaceae > Glaciihabitans > Glaciihabitans sp. INWT7. The sequence goes on from NZ_CP043653.1 coordinate 2,429,145, forward strand.
CCGTTGCCGGTGCCGGGATCGGTGGTGCCCGTGCCGGGATCCGGCGTCGGTGTTGGAGTCGGCGTCACGCCGCCGTCACCCGCGCTCGCCCCGGAGTCTCCCCCGAACAGCGAGTTGAGGGCGGCGTCCAGAGTGTCTTCGAACGCCACCTTGTCACCGAACGACACCAGGATCTTCCGCAGGATCGGGTAGCTCGTCTCCGCGTTCGACTTCACGTAGACCGGCTGCACGTAGAGCAGCCCGCCACCGACCGGCACCGTCAGCAGGTTACCGAGATCGACCGTGGTGTTTCCGCGCTGGAGCAGCGCGAGCTGGTTGGCCACGTCCGTGTCGGTGTTGAAGTTGCTCTGCACCTGACCGGGTCCGGGCACCGAGTTCTGCTTGGGCAGCGCCAGCAGCGTGAGCTTGCCATAGCCGTTGGCCACTTTTCCCTTGGTGTTGCCGGCGTCGGCATTGGCCGCGAGGTAGCCGGTGAGGATGTTGCTCGTGCCTGCCCCCTTCGAGCTCGGGATGTAGGTGGAGTAGAGCGAGAAAGCCGACTCGGAAGCGCCCGGAAGCTTCATCGTGAGGTAGTACGGCGGCTGAAGTCGAGCCGTGGCGGCGGCCTTCGTGGGGTCGTTCGGCGTGATCCACGCGTCGCTCGATGAGTAGAACGTGTTCGGGTCGGTCACGTGGTAGGTGCCGAGGATCTCGCGCTGCACCTTGAACAGGTCCGCCGGGTACCGCACGTGGCTCATCAGGTCGGAGGAGATCGCGCTGATCGGCTTCACCGTCGACGGGAAGATCTTCTGCCAGGTCTTCAGGATCGGGTCCTTATCATCCCAGTCGTAGAGCGTCACCTTGCCGCTGTAGGCATCGACTGTCGCCTTCACCGAGTTGCGGATGTAGTTGATGTCGTCAAGGGCGAGCTGCGGCGTCGGCGTGTAGGTGTCGGCGATGGCACTGCTGAGCTGCTGGATAGCGGAGTACGGGTAGCTGGCGCTCGTCGTGTAGCCGTCGACGATCCACTGCACCCGACCGTCGACGACGGCAGGATACGGATCGCTGTCTAGCGTGAGGTACGGCGCCGCCTTCTGAATGCGGTCTACGGGGTTTCGCGTGTAGAGGATCTGCGATTCGTCGTTCACGCCGTTGGAGAGGAAGATCTGCTCCGACTGGAACTTGATGGCGTAGATCAGCTTCTTGAACACGTTGTCGAGCTTCGGCCCGCCGTTGCCCGAAAAGGTCGTGGTGGCGTTCTGGTTGGCGTTTGCGTCCCCCGCCGGATAGTCGAGCTCGACCTTGCTTCCGCCCTTCGGCCCGCCGACGATCGAGTAGGTCGGCGATTCCTCGCCGAAGTAGATGCGCGGTTCGAACTTGCCGAGGTCGCCGGAGACGGGGATGCCCGACTCGAGGAACACAGGCAGGCCGTCGCTCGAGCGCTGGTTGCCGTAAGCCGCGACGACGCCGTAGCCGTGGGTGTAGACGAGGGTGTTGTTGTACCAGCTCGGAGCGGCATTGGTGTTGGACTGGTTGAGTTCACGCACGGCGATCACGGTGTCCTGCGACTTGCCGTTGATCGTGTAGCGGTCGACGTCCAGGTACTTGTTGAACTGGTAGTACTGCTTGATGCGCTCGAGCTGGCCGAAGGCATCCGAGATGAGGGCTGGATCGATGATGCGGATCGAGGCCGTCGTCTCGGCATCGTTGCGCAGCGCGCCCTGCTGGGCGTCGGTCTTGGCCGAGTAGGCCTCTTCCTGCACGCTGGCGACTCCGTAGGCATCCCTCGTCGCATTGATGTTTCTTTGAATGTATGGCGCTTCGAGCGTGCGCACATTCGGCTCGACCTGGAACTTCTGCACGACCCAGGGGTAGACCGATCCGATGAGCAGACCGCTGACGAGCAGGAGAGCCGTGCCGATGAGCGGAAAGCGCCAGCGGCCGATGACCGCGGTGATGACGAACAGGATTGCGACGACGGCGGCGATCCCGGCGAGGATCTGGCGGCCGGGGATGACCGCGGTCGCATCGGCGAACGACGCACCCTCGAAGAGCGTGCTCGAGGTCTTCGTGCTGAGGGTGGCGTACTGGTCGAGCCAGATGCTGATGGCCTGGATGGCGAGGTAGACCGCGCCGGTGACGGCCAGCTGGATCCTGGCGGTGCGGGAGATGCGCACCTCGCGTCCGTTGAACCGCAGCGCCCCGTAGAGGTAGCTGGTGGCGATGGCGGCGATCGCGGAGATGAGCACGACTGCCGAGGCGAAGGCGGCGACCGCCTGGTAGAACGGCAGCGCGAAGAGGTAGAACGAGATGTCGAGCTTGAACTGCGGATCGACCTTGTCCGAGGGCACACCGTTGATCCACTCGAGCGCCAGCTGCCAGCGGGAGGAGGTCGCGACCCCGGCGAAGAGTCCGAGCACCGCGGGGATGCCCCACATCGCGAGGCGGCGAAGAGGCTCGATCACCTGCTGGTAGCGGTCGAGTTGCGCGTTGAGCTTGGCGTAGACCGGTCGACCGCGGAAGGCGATCTCGATGCTCACCAGCACCGGGATGCCCATGGCGAAGAATCCGATGAAGAACATGACGGTGCTGGCCACCCACTGCGTGGTGAGCACCTTCAGGAAGCCGAGCTGTTCGAACCACAGCCAGTCGGTGTAGAGGCTCGCGAAGATGAAGAAGAGGATGACGAGGACCGCGACGACGGCGAGGGTGATCAAGAGGGTCACTCTCGATCGCGATGCCGGTCGGCGTTCTTCGGTGGGGGTAGACGTCACGAATCTGCTCCTGGCTTATGGCGAATGCGGTGCGTGCCCATCTTAAGGGCTTGGTCTGGGAGGGTGCTCCGGCGTTACTTCGCCGGGCAGCTGAGCAGCCCGCCCGTACTGGAGCCTGCCTTGATCGCCTTCAGTGCGGCGAGGGAGTCGTCGAGCGTCTTCACCGCGAGAACCCGGATGCCGCTGGGGATGTGCCCGGTCACCTCGTCGCAGTTGGAGTAGGGGGCGAGAAACCAGGTGGCGCCTGCGGCGCGCGCCCCGTAGAGCTTTTGGCGGATGCCTCCGATCGGACCGACCACGCCGTCACCGTCGATCGTGCCCGTGCCCGCGACCTTTGCTCCGCCGTTGAGCGTTCCCGGCGTCAATTTGTCGATGATGCCGAGAGCGAACATCTGGCCGGCGCTCGGACCTCCCACGTTCTCGAGCTGGATCTTCACATCGAATGGATAGCTGTAGACGATGGCCGGGAAGATGCCGACGATCGGCACGGAGTCGGATCCGCCGCTCATCTCCGGCGTCACCTTCACGGTCTTCTGCACTCCCCCGCGCTCGATGGCGATGTTCACGGGGGTGCCGGCGCCGGACTTGGCGATGATCGCGCGCAGGCCGAGAACGCTGTCGGTGGCCTGGCCGTCGACACTCACTATCGTGTCGCCTTTCTGCAGAATGCCCGTCGACGGCGACTTGGGCGAGAGTCCGCCCACGGTGAGGGAGGCGGGCAGGGTGTAGCCGAGATGGGTGAGGGCCGCAGCCACGGCATCCTTCTGGGAGTTCTGCATGTCGACTGTCGCCTGCGCGTTCGACTGCTCGACCGAGGTGCCCACCGGGTAGACGGCGTCCACTGGCAGCACGGCCTTGCTCGAGTCGAGATAGGCCTGGGCCACCTCGAACCAGCTCGGCGGCTGCTCGCGGCTTCCGGCGATGTTCACCGTCAGCATGTCGAGCGCCCCGGCGGTCGCGTAGGTCTTCTGGCCCGGGATCTCGATCATGGGCACCTGCTTGCTGCCGTTGGCGACCGTGTCGAGGGTGTTGAAGACCGGTCCCGGTTGCTCGATCACGTAGGGCGCCGGAACCAGGGTGAACGCGAGGGTGCCGAACACAGCCGCTCCGAGCAGGATCCAGCCCAGAACGGTGATGCGGCGTCGGGCCGGAGATCGCCCCGGGCTCTGCCGGTCGTCGATGAACAGTGCCACCGGGGTCCTTTCTGTGGAGCTGTTCGCCACGGGCGCAGAGCAGCCTGACGCGACGAACTCGATACACACACCGCAAGCAGTGCGCAGCGGCTAGCGTAGTTGCCATGCCTGAAGATTCGGCCCAGAACCCGGAAGACGAATTCCGCGACATGCTGAGCCAGTTCCTCTCCGGAAACGGAGACATCGATCCCGCGCGCCTCGCCAGTGCAGCGGGGCTGCCGAACGACCCGGAGATGATCCGCAACCTCATCGGTCAACTGCAGAGCGCGATGCAGTCGAGCGGTGACGGGATCAACTGGGATCTCGCGCTCGAGCAGGCGAAGACCCTCGCCGCGAAAGACGTCGTGGCGACCACGCCCGCCGATCGCTCCTCGCTCGAGCAGGCCTTCCACGTCGCGGCGCTCTGGCTCGACGAGGCTACCTACGTCTCCGAACTCACCTCAACCCCGCGGCTGATGTCGCGCACCGAGTGGATCAGCGCCACCATGCCGATCTGGACGCAACTGGCCGAACCGGTGGCGCTCAGCATCGCCAACTCGCTCACCCAGGTGCTGCGCGACCAGGCGCCGGAAGAGATGTTCGGCATGATCGAGGGCGCATCCAAGTTGATGCGCAACGTCGGCGGCACTCTCTTCGCGATGCAGCTCGGCCAGGTCGTCGGCCAGCTCGCCGGCGAGGTGGTCTCCGGGGGCGACATCGGCATCCCCCTTCTCGGCGCGCTGACGGATTCCGACCAGCAGGCCGCGATCCTGCCGCAGAACGTCGCCGCTTTCGGTGCCGGTCTCGACATCGAGCGTGACCAGGTGCAGCTCTATCTCGCGGTGCGAGAACTCGCCCACGCCCGGCTGTTCCGTCACGCGAAATGGCTGCGGCTGCAGCTGATGACGTCGATCACCGAGTTCGCCCAAGGCATCCGTATCGACACCGATCGCCTCGAGCAGCTCGCCGCGGACTTCGACCCCTCCAACCCGGAAGAGTTGCGCGAAGCGATGGTGAGCGGAGCGCTCATCCCGCCGAAGTCCGAGTCGCAGCTCGCGGCCCTCGGGCGTCTCGAGACCGTGCTCGCCCTCATCGAGGGTTGGGTGGATGTCGTGACCGCCCAGGCCACCGCCCGCCTGCCGAAATCCGACGCCATTGCCGAGACCGTGCGCCGGAGGCGCGCCGCCGGCGGTCCGGCTGAATCCGCGTTCTCTACCCTCGTGGGGCTGGAGCTGCGACCTCGCCGCCTGCGCGAGGCTGCGGCGATGTGGCAGAAGATCACCGACGAGGTCGGTGACGAGAAGCGCGACTCACTCTGGTCACACCCCGACCTCCTTCCCGGTTCGGAAGACATCGACGACCCGAGCTCGCTCATCGCGAGGCTCTCCGGACCGGACGCCTCCGCCGACGACATCGACCAGGCGATCGAAGACCTGCTCAACGACGACCGCGACGATCGCCCGCACGAGGCCGACGACGGCAGCGCCGAGGACCCGAAGCACTGACCGTCGGAAACCTGTGGATGGCGCGCGATGCCGCCCCGCCGTTCGGGGCACCATTGCGTGCATGGTCCTCAGACTCGATCCCCGCCTCCCGCTGATCTGGCGAACCCCCCAGAGCCTTCAGCTCGGGCTCGACCATCCCCGCGTCGTTCTCGAGGCGGTCTCTTCTGCCGACGAGAGGGTGATCGCGGCGCTCGTCACGGGCGTGAGCCCCACCGGAGCGCGCATGATCGGCCGATCGGCGGGCCTGGACGACCCGGCCTTCGACAGCCTGATGCGCAGACTCGCGCCGGCGCTCGAACACCCGGCGCCGAGGGCGGGGCCAGCGTCGGCAGTGGTCAGCGGCGACGGAGAGACCTCGCGGCGGATCCGAACCGTGCTCGAGGCGTCAGGGATGGCTCTGATCCCCGATGAGCCGGACGCCGAGCCGGAGATCGCCGTGATCGTGGCCCACTTCGTGATCGAACCGGAGGACCACGGCAGGTGGTTGCGCCGCGACATCCCCCACCTTGCGGTGGTGATCGGCGACGAGACGGTGCGCATCGGTCCGATCATCCGACCGGGAGCCGGACCGTGTCTCCACTGCCTGGAACGCCATCACACCGACGCCGACCCGGCCTGGCCGGCGATGGCCTCGCAACTCTGGCATCGGCGCAGCGGTCTCGACTCATCCCTCGTCGCCCGGGAGGTCGCCACTACTGTCGCGCGCCTCGTGCTCGCGCAGCGGGTCGTGCACCGCATCGAACCGCTGACATCGATCGAGATCGACGCGGCGACCGGCGACCGGATGCTGTGGGAGTGGCACAGTCATCCCGACTGCGGCTGCGCCTCGCTCACCGCCTGAGCCGGTCTCGGCACGACCCGTCGGGCCACCACCACCGCCCCGATGGCGAACAGCACCGCGATGGCGAAGCTGCCGGCGAAGGCGACGGAGCCGCCCCCGTCGGAGGATCCCGCCCGGTCCAGTGCCCCGAAGACGACCCCGGTGAGCGCGAGGGCGATGGCGGCGCCGAGCGAGTCAGAGATGGACAGCGCCGAGCTGTTGAATCCCTGCTCCGCGGTGCGGGAGAGGCCAAGGGTCATGACGCTGGTGCGCGGATAGACGAGCCCCATGCCTCCTCCACCCACCACCCAGCCCAGGATGATCACGGCCGGATTCAGCTGGAGGGCCGCCGAGGCGAAGGCGACCGCCACCGCGGCGAGCACCAGCCACATGCCGACGCTCATCCCCGTCGCCGGGCGCAGGCGATCGCCGAGGTGACCCTGCAGCCACGACGTGCCCGACCAGGCCAGCGCCGATCCGGTGAGCGCGAGCCCGGCGAAGGTGGGCGAGAAGTCGTATTGCCGCACGAGGAGGTATGGCAGGTAGACCTCGGCACCGAGGAACGAGGCAGAGGCGAGGCCGCGAAGCAGGATGACCGTCGGCAGCCCGCGGCGCGCGGTGAGAGTTCCGCGCGGCAGGAGCGGGCGTACCGCCAGTACCGCAACCACCAGCGCCGCGAGCGGAACCACAACGGCGGCGAGCCCGCCGATGTCCACCGACAGGTTGACCGCGAGCACCGCGACCGCCGCGAGCACGGCCCAGCCGATGCGACCGGGATTCCACGCGGCCGTGCCGGGCTCCGGCGGCTGAAGCCGCAGCATCCGTGTCGCGGGAGTGAGCATGACCACGGCGACGACCACGAGCCCCACGACCCCGAGGAACACCCAGTGCCAACTCCAGAGCTGGGCGACGAGGCCGGCGATGAACGGCCCGATGAGCGAGGGAACGATCCAGGCCGCGGCGAAGCTGGCGAAGATGCGCGGCATCAGCTCCGGCGGATACAGGCGGGCCACGACCACGTAGAGGGCGACGGTCATCGCCCCGCTCCCGAATCCCTGAACGAAGCGACCCGCGACGAAGACTCCGATCGTCGGCGCGCTTCCGGCCACGAGGAGACCGAGGCCGAAGAGCGCGGCGGACACGTAGAGCGGCAGCACCGGACCCGAACGATCGCACCAGTTGCCGGCGATCACCATGCCGATCACGGCAGTGGCGAGTGGGCCGGCGAAGGCGAGGGCGTAGAGGCTCGCCCCATCGAGATCCCGGCTGATCACCGGCATGATCGTGGTCACCGCGAGGGATTCGAAGGCCGCGAGGAAGACGAGCGCGCTGCTGCCGACGGTCACCCAGAGGTAGCGGGCGCCGAAGATGCCGCCTCTTACGGCACGCCCGGTCCCCGCGACGCCGCTCATGCGAGTCCGGCGAGAAAGCGGGACGGGCGGCGGTCGGGTCCGCGGCCGGACGAGCCGGACGACCACGACAGGTGCAGTCGGCGGCGGGCTCGCGTGATGCCGACATAGAGCAGCCGCCGCTCCTCTTCGACTGCTCGTTCCGTCTTCGCGTAGGTGATCGGCAGATAGCCGTCGCTGAGCCCGACGAGATACACCGTGTCCCACTCCAGCCCCTTGGCGGAGTGGAGCGTCGCGAGGGTGACCGCGGCCATCGTCGGCTCGTGCTGACTGGCGGCGCGCTCGAAGAGCTCGTCGACGAAGGACCGCAGCGAAGTGCCCTCGGCGGATGCCTCGGCCAGTCCCATCAACGCGTTCAGGGATTCCCAGCGATCCCGCACCGCACCGCGCACCTCGGGGGCGTCCTGGGTCCAGCCCAGGGATCGCAGCACGTCGCTCACCGTCTTGAAGAGGGGCTCACGCGTCGCTCCGACCACAGCGCCCTTCAGCATCATCAGCGCCTGCTTCACCTCCTGCTGTTCGAAGAAGCGGGTTCCGCCACGCAATTGGTAACTCACCCCCGCATCGGCGAGTGCCGCCTCGAGCGGTGCCGACTGCACGTTGATGCGGAACAGGATGGCGATGTCCTGCGGACGGGCCCCACCCGCGATCGCCGCGGCCACCTGATCCGCTATCGCCCGGGCCTCGGCCACCTCGCTCGGATAGCTCGTGACCGTCGGCGCGGCCTTCGCCGCCGCCTCCGGGGTGCCGGTCGCTGCTCGAAGCGCCAATGCTCCGGGACGCCCGCGCATCAGCTGGTTCGCCAAGCCCACGATGGGCGGGCTCGATCGATAGTTCTGTTCGAGTCTCACGACAGCGGCCTCGCGAAACCGAGTGGGGAATCCGAGCAGGAAGTCGGCGGAGGCGCCGGCAAAGGAGTAGATCGTCTGGCTCGCGTCGCCGACGACGCAGAGGTCCTGGCGATCGCCGAGCCAGAGGTCGAGAAGCGACTGCTGCAGCGGTGAGACGTCCTGGTATTCATCGACGACGAAGAAGCGGTACTGCTCGCGCACCTGCTGGGCGACCCGCGGTTCCGCTTCGATCATGCCCGCGGTCGCGAGCAACACGTCTTCGAAGTCGAGCTGGCGGCGCTCGTCCTTCACCGATTCGTAGGCGCGATGGATGGCGACCATCTTGTCGGCGTCGAGTGCAGAGGGCAGCACGCGCTGAGGCAATATCGTCGCGTACTGGTCGAGCGTGAGACGCGACACCTTGCGCCACTCGATCTCTGCGGCGAGGTCGCGGAGCGTGGCCGTGTCGAGTTTGAGTCTGAGTGTCTCGGCGGCCTGGGCGATCACGCGGCCCTTGCTGTCGAGCAGCCGCGGCATCTGGCCACCGATCACCTCCGGCCAGAAGTGGCCGAGCTGGGACAGGGCTGTGGCGTGGAAGGTGCGCGCCGCGACGCCGGTGGCTCCGAGCTGGCGCAACCGGCCCCGCAGCTCGGCCGCAGCCCGCGAGGTGAAGGTCAGCGCCATGATGCGGTCGGGGGCATAGACCCCGGTCGCGACCCCGTAGGCGATGCGATGGGTGATGGCGCGAGTCTTTCCGGTGCCGGCACCGGCGAGCATGCACAGCGGACCGAGCAGGGTCTCTGCGGCGATGCGCTGCTCGTCATCGAGGGCTTCGAGCAGTGATTCGGCGGAGCTCACCACTGCCGACGGTCGGCGATCGGACCGCCGTACCAGTGCTCGATGATCGCCCGGGCGATGGAGGTGTGGCCGGGGAGGCCGATGTCATCGAGCGATTCCGTGAGCTCGTCGCGGCTGAACCAGCGCAGATCGAGGATCTCCGCGCCATCCGGGGTGAGGATCGACTCCAGGGCCGGATCGACCCGGGCCATGAAGCCGAGCATCAGCGAGGCCGGGAACGGCCACGGCTGCGATCCGAGATAGACGGGATCGACCACTCGGATGCCCGACTCCTCGAACACCTCGCGCTCGACGGCGCTCTCGAGCGACTCGCCCGGCTCGACGAACCCGGCGAGGAGGGAATAGCGATTGGCCGGCCACATCGCGTTGTGGCCGAGCAGGATCCGGTCGTCGGCATCCACGATCCCCACGATGATGGCGGGATCGGTGCGGGGGAAGACCTCGCGGCCGCTCTCGGTGTCGGTGCGCACCCAACCTCCCTGGCCGGAGATGGTCGCCATTCCGGTGCGCGGAGAAAAAGGGTGGGAGTCGTGCCAGTTGGCGAGCGCGAGCGCGGCGGTGAACAGGCCGGCATCGCGATCGCTGAAGGTGCTGCCCAGTGCCCGCAGGTCGCCCCAGCGCTCGGACTCCGGCGAGGCGAGGTACGCCGCAGCGGCGTCGTCCACGATCACGGCGACCACCGGATCGCCCGGCGATTCCGATCCGATCGATCGTCCGAGGTACAGCCGCAGCGCGGAATCGATGTCGGAATCGTGGGGCAGAAGGTCGAGCGCGCCACTCGCGTCGAGCAGCGCCTTGCCCTTCCAGAGCACGAGCTGACGCATCCGCGGATCTCTACGGAGGGTTTCGAACAGATCGGGGTCGCTGCGGGAGAGATAGTCGCGGTCGAGGCCGTGGCGCGAGAGCGGCAGCGCCGACACGGGGAGCGGGGACAGATAGGACGGCGAACCAGCGTCTGAGGACACAGGGTCGATTGACATGGGGCACCAATCATCGAAGGGGGCGGGAAAGGCGTGGCGTTCGGCACCGGCCGCCGGAGGACGACCTACCCTGTGAGGTATGGCCAGATCCCATCTCACTCTAGCCGCGCTCGCAACCTCGGCTGTTGCCGGACTCGATGTCGCTCAGGCCAGTGGTTTCGGGTCGGGTACCCATGGCGATTTCGAGTCGGCCCTGCTGACCACCCGCGACGGCGCGCACTGGATCATCCGGGTGCCCACCTCTGAACGCGCGGAAGCCGAGCAGTCGGCAGACCTCGTCTCCCTGCGCGCGCTGAGCACCGGCGTGCGTGCGCGCCTGCCGTTCGCCGTGTCGAACTACGCGGGCCAGACGCCGATCGGCGGCACCCGCGCCGTCGTCTACGACTTCGTCTACGGATCTCCCGTCGATCTCGCCGCGATCGCCGAGGGCAGCCTCCTCGCCCCGAATCTCGGACGGGCCATCGCCGCGATCCATACTCTCCCGACCAGCTTCGTCGCGGATGCCGGTCTTCCCGTGCTCAGTCCTGCGGAGATCCTGCGCTCGACGATCACCATCATGGATCGGGCGAGCGCGACCAACCTGGTGCCGGCCGCGCTGCTCGGCCGCTGGGAGAAGGCCACGGAAGACGGGCCGCTCTGGCAGTTCGCACCCACCGTGATCAACGGAGGACTCTCGGCCGATTCCTTCCTCAGCTCCGACGACGAGGTCACGGGACTGCTCGGCTGGCAGTCGCTGAGCATCGGGGATCCGGCCCGCGACCTGTATTGGCTCCTGGGCGCCCGCGGCGGATACGTCGCCGAGGCCGCCTTCGATGCGTACAACGAGGCGCGCGGATCGAGTGACCGCCAGGTGAAGCATCGCGCGATGCTCTACGCGGAGCTCGAGATCGCCAAGTGGTTGCTTCACGGCACCCAGGAGCGCAGCACCGAGATCGTGGATGACGCGGTGCAGATGCTGCATGGCCTCGTCGACACCGTGCAGAATGACCTCGACCAGACCCTCAGCCACAACACCATGCCGGTGATGGCCGTGGATGAGGTCGAGGCCATGCTGGATCGCGACCAGCGCTCCTAGACTGCCCGGCGGGTGCCTCCGCTAGGGCGTGGTTCCCGCGGGTCCGCTGCCGGCTCCCGCCCCGCCACCCGGGCGTCCGCCGAAGCCGCGGGCACCCTCGGAGACGCTGGTGGCCGAGATGTCGCCGTTCGATCCGGCGGCACCGATCACCGTCACGGTCTGGCCTGCCTTGAGGGCGGACAGCGTCGTGGTGGAGGTCTTGCTCACCCGCGTGGTGCCCGAGGTGGTGACGGTCTTCGTCGTGCCGTCCTGGGCCTTTACCACCATGGTCGTTCCCGAGATCGAGACGATGGTGCCGGAGGTGAAGCCACCACCGGCGAACCCGGCGCCGCCCGCACCCCCGGCGCCTCCGGCTCCGCCAGCACCCCCGTTGGCCCCCCGCGAGAATCCGCCCGCCGCTGCGCCCTGCGCGGAGGAGGCCGTGGCATGCCCGATGAGCACGCCTCCGAACACCCCGACGACCAGCACCGCGACGAGCGCGAGCGTCGGAGTCAGCCACTTGCGGCGGAGTGCGGGCGCGGCGCTCGCCACCGGTTCGCTCCGCGGGGAGGCGGGTGGTGGAGTGGAGTCAACATCGTTCGACATGGGATCCTTCTTCTCTGGTCTGGCTAGTGGTCCGGCTGGATGGGTGGGTGGGTGTTCTTCTGATGTGCCGGGTCAGATCGCCCGCAGCGCCTGGATGGGTCGCATCGCGGCGGCGCGCGCCGCGGGATAGACCCCGAAGAACACGCCGATGGCGACGGAGACCCCGAGCGCCAGCGGGATCGAATACGACAGCACGACCGGCTGGGTGCCGTTGATGGGAAACTGTGCCCCGATCAGGGCGGCGATGACTCCGAGCACTCCCCCGAGCAGAGTCAGCGTCGCCGCCTCGGCGAGGAACTGTCCAAGGATCGCCCCGCGAGTCGCCCCCAGGGCCTTGCGGATGCCGATCTCGCGGGTGCGCTCGGTGACGGTCACGAGCATCACATTCGTCACCCCGATGCCCCCGACCAGCAGGCTGATCGCCGCGACGGCGCCCAGGAGCACCGTGAAGCTCGCCGCGCTGGTCGCCGCTGTCTGCAACAGGGAACCCTGGTTGATGATCGTGTACGGCTCATTCGCCGTGGTCGTTCCGAGTAGTTGGTTGAGCATCACCTCGACCTCACCCTGGGCCGCCGAGACCGCATCCGAGCTCTTCGCCTCGACGGTGAGCGAGCTGACCGCGCCGTATCCGGTGAACGAGGCCTGGATGCGACTGATCGGGGCGATGATCACCGAGTTGGGGTCGTTGAATCCGACGCTGCCCTGTTGGGCGAGGATCCCGACGATGGTCAACGGGGTTCCCCCCACGGTCACCTGTTGGCCGAGGGGCGAACCAGAGGGGAACAGTTGCGTGGCCAGCGTCTGCCCGATCACCGCATTCTTCGCCGAGGCGGTGACGTCGGCCGCGGTGAAGGCCGAGCCGGAGGACACCGAATTCGTGCCGACAGTGAAGTAGGCGGGCGTCGTGCCGATCACCGAGATCGAGGTCTCGGAGGCTGTCGTTGACGCCACGGTCAGGCTCCCCGACACCTGAGGGATCACCTCCTTCACGTGCCCGAGTCTCGCCGCCTGGATCTGTTGGCCGACCGCCGTGGTGATCTGTTTCGTCGATCCCGCGCTGCTTCCCCCCGTCGGGCGAACGGTGAGGGTGTTCGTGCCCAGTTGGGAGATGGCGGAGTTCACGGTCTGAGCGGAGCCATTGCCCACCGCGAGGAGCAGGATCACGGAGGCGACACCGATCATCACGCCCAGCAGGGTGAGGATCGATCGCAGCTTGTTCGCCGTGATGCCGCGAAGGGCGGAGAGGATCATCTCGGCGACACTCACGGTCGCACCCCCGCAGCGTGGATGCGTGCCGAGGTGCGGTCGGCCACGATGAGGCCGTCGCTGAGGGTGATCACCCGGTGGGACTGTTCGGCGACATGAGCTTCGTGGGTGATGACGATGATCGTGCGCCCCTCGAGCGCCAGCAGGTTGAACATCTCGAGGATCTCGTCGGTCGAGGTGCTGTCGAGGTTTCCGGTCGGTTCGTCGGCGAGTACGAGCGTCGGTGAGGTGACGAGAGCTCGCGCGATGGCGACGCGCTGCTGTTGCCCTCCCGACAGCTCCTGGGGTTGGTGGCTGGCGCGGGATGCGAGCCCGACCGAGTCGAGGGCTTCCAGGGCACGCTCCCGTCGTTCCGCGCGGCCGACCCGGGCGTAGACGAGAGGCAGTTCCACGTTGGCGAGCGCCGACATCCGCGGCACCAGGTTGAATGACTGGAACACGAAGCCGATCTGCTGGTTGCGGATGCGGGCCAGGGCGTTCTCGTCGAGTGTCTTCACGTCGTTGCCGGCAAGGGTGTACGTGCCGGATGATGCGACATCCAGGCATCCGAGCACGTTCATCAGGGTGGACTTGCCCGATCCGGACGGTCCCATAATCGCCACGTAATCGCCCTGCGCCACGTCGAGACTGACGCCGCGCAGTGCGTGCACGGCGGCGTCCCCGGTGCCGTAGACCTGGGTGATGTCGGCCAGCTGCACGACGGGATGCGCGGCGCGGTCTTCGTAGAGCGACATCAGTTTCCGCCCCGGTTGCCGGTGCCGCCAGTGGTACCGCCGCCGGTGCCGGCGCCGCCGAATCCGCCGCCTCCGGTACCCGTGCGGGTTCCGAAGCCGCCGCCTCCGCCCCCGAAACCGGTGCGACCCGTGCCGGCGGTGCCGGTCGTCGTGGGGACGACCACACCGAGCGAGACCGTCTGGCCCGCCTTCAGCCCGGTGAGAACCTGCGTTCCCGCGTTGCCGACGATACCGAGGGTCACGGTGACCGGGGTGACCTTGCCGGTGCTGCCGACGACCTTGACCGTCGACACTCCGTTCGCGGTGGTGATCGCGGCCGCCGGAACGTAGAGCGCATCCGCTGCGGAGCTCTTCGTGGTGATCGCGACCGAGGCCGTCTGGCCGAGCCGCAGGCCGGCGGGGATCGCGGCGAGGGTGATGGTGGTCGCATAGGTCACCACCGAGTTGCTCGTCGTCGCGGTCGGTGCGATCGCCGTGACCGTGGCGTCGGCCGTCTCGCCCGGCACGGCCGGGAAGGTCACCACCGCCTTCTGTCCGACGGTGACCGCGGCGATGTCCGCCTCGGCGATACTGGCGCTCACGGTCATCGCCGAGACATCGGCGATCGTGGCGAAGCCGGAGCTTGCAGCGGAGGAAGCCCCGGTCGACGTGCCGACCGACGCCGTTCCGGTGCCGGATCCCGATCCGGATGACGACGAAGAGGCCGACCCGGAGCCCGAAGCCTGCCCGACCGAACCGCTGAGCGAGACCACCAGCCCCGCGATCGGAGAGCTGAGCGTCGCGGCCGCCAGATTCGCCTCATCCCTTGCCAGGTTCTGGGAGCTCGTCGTCACCTGGTTGAGAGCGGTGGCCACCTGCTGCTTTGCACTGTTGATGCTCGAGACGGTCTGGGCCGCGGAGGTGTTGGGAGTCGTCGGCGCAGACTCGGTGGCGGTGAGTGCCGACACCGCGTTGGCGTATTGGGACTTGGCTTGCGAGTACAGCGAGGAGTCGTTGTTGACGGTCTGCTGCAGTGGCGCGGTCTGCAGGGTGCCGAGCACCTGGCCGGCGGTGACGGTCTGGCCCAGCGAGACATCCACCGTGGCGATCGTGCCCGAGACGGCGAAGGAGGCGGTCGCCTCCGACACGGGCGACACCGATCCGCTCGCCGTGATGGTGTTGCTGACCACTCCCTGCTGCACGGTAGAGGTGAGCTGGGTCGCCGTGCTCGAAGCGTCGGCGACCGGGAACACGAAGAAATAGGCGCCGACGAGTGCGCCGATGATCACCACGGCGAGCACGCTGTTGATCACCACGGGTTTGCGAATTGTCATTTTCGCAAACTGGCCGCTCAAGCTATGAAAGCTGTATGAGCAGGCTGAATGCCCTGCGTAGGTTCCTGAGAGAACGTAAAGAAAGCCGCCGGTGCCCTTGGGGCGGCCCGCTCGGTGACCTCAGGCCGCCCGGCCCCGCTGTTCGATCGCGACGAACCTGCCGGACCGGCGGATGCGGATGCGCAGCGCCAGGCGACCCGACCGCGCAAGCACTATCGCGATGACGATCGCGGCGACCGCCGGAACCACTCCGGCGATCGTCATCGCGGCCTGCACCCCGAAACGATCGGCGATGGCGCCGCTGATCGGTCCTCCGAGTGCCTGGCCGCCGAGCATCACCATGGAGTAGAGGGACATCACCCGGCCCCGGATTGCCCGGTTGGTGGAGAGCTGCACTATCGATTCGGCGCCGGTGGCGAAGAGCAGTCGGGTGACGCCGATCCCCACGAGGAAGACGAGGAAGAGCGGCTCCCAGGGGGAGTTACCGGCGAGTACCAGCGCGAGGCCGAAGAGGCCGGCGGCGAACATGATGGTGCGCAGTCTCACGTTCATCCGTCGCGTCGACAACACGGCACCGGTGAGTGCGCCCACCGCCGCGGCGGAGCTGTAGAGCCCGTATCCCGCCGCACCGGTCTGGTAGACGTTGTCGGCGAAGGCGACAAGCAGCACGGGGAGGGTCATCCCGAAGGTCGACACGAAAGCCAGCATCACCATCGGCCAGAAGATGGTCGGCTTGCCGATCACGTATTTCACGCCCTCGCGGATCTGGCCCTTCGACCGGTTGGCCCGCGGCGAGGGCAGCAACTCGCGCACCCGCATGCAGCCGAGGGTCACCACCACCACGATGGCCGCGACCGCGTTGACGCTGATCGACCAGCCGGAGCCGACCAGCACGATGAGCACGCCGCTGATCGCCGGACCGAGCAGCCCGCCGAGGTGGAAGATCGACGCGTTGAGGCTGATGGCGTTGCGCAGGCGGCGATGCCCGACCATCTCGTTGACGAAGGCCGAGCGCGCGGGTCCTTCGATGACGGCGACCATCCCGAGCAGGAAGGCGACCCCCCACACCTGCCAGACCTCCACGACTCCGGCGATCGTCAGAGCACCGAGAACCGCGCAGAGGAGCGCCGTCGTGGACTGGGTCACCATCATCAGTCGCCGCTTGTCGACCCGGTCGGCGATGACCCCGCCCCAGACCCCGAAGAGCAGAACGGGGGCGAACTGCAGGAATACGGTCACACCCACGAGAGCGACGTTATGTGTCAACTCATTGACGAGCCAGTCGGTCGCGATCTTCTGCATCCAGCCAGAGGTGTTGGAGAGCACCTGCGAGATCACGTACAGGCGGTAGTTGAAGACCCGGAGCGAATCGAAGGTGGCGCGCCAGCGTGGTCGTTCGAGCAGCACCGGGATCGGTTCGGTTGGCGGGATGGCGGTGGACGTCTCGGTGGTCACGCGGAAAGGGGTCCTGCACTGCTCGACGAAGTTTCGTATGGTCTCCCCAACGCTACGGTGGCGCGCAGTCATTCGGGAATAGAATCGAGACTATAAGTCCCATTCGATTTCTCAATGACATCGCCGATGACGCTGGAGGTGTGGATGTTCGATCCGGTGCTGCTCCGCACCTTCGTCACGGTGGCGGAGACGCTCAACTTCACGGTCACGGGCCAGCTGCTCGGCCTGAGCCAGCCGACGGTGAGCCAGCACATCCGCAAGCTCGAGGTGGCCGCCGGGCGTAACCTCGTGCTGCGCGACACCCGTGAGGTTCGCCTCACAGACAACGGCGATGCGATGCTCGGCTTCGCCCGATCGATCCTCGCCGCACACGACCAGGCCTCGAGCTACTTCACCGGCTCGGCGATGCGCGGGCGGCTGCGGTTCGGCTCGGCCGACGATCTCGCTCTCACCCAGCTCCCGCAGATCCTGCGCGACTTCAGGCAGCTGTATCCCCACATCAACCTCGAGCTCACCGTGAACCAGAGCGGATTCCTCACCCGTCGGCTGCTCGCGGGCCAACTCGACCTCGTCTTCGTGAAACAGGAACCGGACATCCCCGGTGGTCGCCTCGTTCGGCGCGACCGGCTGGTGTGGGTCGGGCATCGAAACCTCAGTCTCGAAGCCGGCCAACCCGTGCCGCTCATCGCCTACCAGTCACCGAGCCTCAGTCGCACCGCGGCGATCACCGCACTCGAGTCGGCCGGACGCACCTGGCGCATCACCTGCAATGTGAGGGAGATCAACGGGGTGCTCGCCGCGACCCGTGCCGGAATCGGGATCGCCGCGTTTCCGCAGAGCCTGATCCCGCCCGACCTCGTGCACCTTCCGAGCTCTTTCGCGCTGCCGGAGCTCGGCGACATCGACTTCCGACTGCTCGACAACCCGACATCCGCCCGCGAACCGATCGACGCCCTCGTGGCCGCCATCGTGGCGCGGCAGAGCCAGGTCTCGCCGGGTCCCTAGCCCCGCGGATTGCTCGCGCAGCCCGTGCCCCAAAGTCAGCGGGCGACGGTGCGCCAGAGTGCCACGAGCTCGTCACGGTCGTAGATGCGCTCGGGACGGATGATGCGGTCCTCTGTCACGTAGTAGAACACCGCGTCGATCAGCAGAGGGTCGATGCCCTTCCACTCCGCGAAGGCCTGGCGGTAGAGCGCGAGCTGCAGCTGCTTCGACTCGAGGTCCGCCGCATCCCGCGGGGCCTTTCCGGTCTTCCAGTCGACCACACGATAGCGCCCGTCGACACGATAGACCGCGTCGAGCTTGCAGACGATCACCTCGCCATCGAGGATCAGGTGGATCTCGATCTCGACCTCTTCAGGAGTGAGCGTCGCGAATTCCGAGCGCTCGAAAGTCTGCCGGAGCGTGGCGAGCCCGTCGGGATCGACCCGATCGCCCGGCACCGATTCGTCCACGTCGAGCTCGACCGAGAGGGCATCGAGCTCCTCCGCGGTGCCGTGGATGCCGTAGCGCTGCTCGACCCATTCGTGGAAGAGCGTGCCGAGCCGCGTTGCGCGGTACGGCCGCTCCGGCATCGGGCGGCGCAGAGACGCCGCGACCCCGGCCGGGTCGCTCACGAAGTCCTTGAATCGGGACGCCGAGACCCGGGTGGGCAGATCGACGACTCCGGCCGCGTCGATGCGCCGCTGCCGCTCCTCGAGCAGGAGGGTGAGCTCGACTCCCCAGGAGCCCTCGGCTCCCGGCACCGACTCCCGCACCAGGCGTGCGGCCGCTTCGACCGCGGCGCGGCGGCCGCCCAGGGGATCCATCGGCCAGCGGAACAGGTTCGCTTCGTCGCCGAGGGGGTTGTCCGTGTGCTCACTCTCGAGCGGTAGCGCACCGATCACTCCCCCGGCCTCGAGCTCCCGCAGGAATGCGCTCGGACGTCGTGGGCTGGACTGGGTCGCCCAGAAGGATGCCGTGAGCAGCAGGGAGTGCCGCGCCCGGGTGACGGCGACGTAGGCGAGGCGGCGCTCCTCCTCGTCGTGGCGCTCCTTCACTTCGGCTTTGAAAAGCGCGCGGCTGTCGAGGAGTTCCTTGCGAGTGGCTGCCGACGTCCAGTCGAAACGCGGCAGCTCCGCGGCATCGCCGCGGAAGTCGTAGGGCAGCATGCCGAAGCCGAGCCATCCGTTCGATCCCTCGCGAGGGGAGCCAGGCAGCTCGCCCTCCACGAGACGCGGAACCACCACGAGATCCCATTCCAGACCTTTCGACCCGTGGATGGTGAGCAGCTGCACCGTGCCCGGCTCGGGATCCTCCGGGCGCGGCGCGATGTTGTCGCGCCACTCCGCCTCGCGGAGCCAGGACAGGAATCCTCCGAGACTGGCTGACTCGTCGACGGCCAGATAGCCGCCGAGGGCGTCGAAGAAAGCCTCCATGTTCGCGGCACCGAGCGATCGGGTCTCATTGGCGGCGACCTCGATGTCCAGCATCAGATCCTGCTCGACGAAGGTGACGAAGTCGAGCAGGTCGAGTCCCGCGCGGGCTCTTAGCCGGGCGAAGGTGCGGCCGGCATCCCTCAGTCGTTCGAGGCCCACCGGGCTGAACCGATCGAGCTGGCTGTGCCCGGCCCGTGCCGTCGCGATGAAATCGAGGGCCTCGACGATCGACCCGCCCTCCGCTTCGGCGACGGATGCCCGCAGCGCTTCCTTCACGTCATCGTCGAGCCTGCGCTGGGCATAGTCCCGGTCCCGCAGCCAGGAGGCCACCCGGCCGAGGCCGTGCAGGTCTTTCGCTCCGAGGCGCCAGCGCGATCCGGAGAGCAACCTCACCAGTTCAGAGCCGGCGGTCGGGTCGTTCACCACGGCGAGCGCCGAGACAAGGTCGGCGATCTCGGGCTCGGCCATCAGGCCACCGATGCCGAGCACGTGGAACTTCACGCCGTTGCGCCGCAGCGCTTCGATGAATGCACCCTGCGTCTTGCGCGCGCGAAACAACATCGCGGCGGTGGGCGGAGTGCTGCCGTGAGGCACGTCCAGACGCTCCCGCAGCCATCGGGCGGCGGCTTCCGCCTCCTCGGGAAGGGTCTCCTCCACGACGACCCTCACCGGCACGGCGGTCGCCGAAGCCCCCGCCTCCAGTCGATCGACGCCGGTGCGGGATGCTGCACCGCCGCCGCGGAAGGGTTCCACCAACGCGTTGGCGACGGCGAGGATGTCGTGCCCGTTGCGCCAGGAGGTGGTGAGCGCGAACTGCCCGTCGGGAGCGGCGTCGAACTGGCGGGCGAAGCCGTCCAGATTCGCGGCACTCGCCCCGCGCCATCCATAGATCGACTGGTTGGGATCACCGACCGCCATCACGGGCAGGCCGGCGAAGAGTTCGGAGAGCAGCAGGGTCTGCACCACGCTCGTGTCCTGGTACTCGTCGAGCAGCACGACCCGGTATTGCTCACGGAGTTCGTCGGCGATACGCGGAACGTCACGCACGATGGTCAGGGCGAGCGAGACCTGGTCGGAGTATTCGACGAACCCCCTTCGCACCTTCGCCTCGTCGAACCGGGCCGCCAGGTCGACGAGCACGGGAAGCGCCCCGACGGTGGATGCGAGCACGGCGACGTCCTCGTAGGCACCCCGGCCTCCCGGCGGCAGTTCGACGAGCCCGGCGAATCGGGAGGCGAAGTTCGTGACATCCGTGGGGTCGACGAGGTTCTCGCTCATCGAGTGAGCGAGGTCGAGCACCGCCTTCGTCACGGTGTCGACACTCTTGCCGAGGCCCGGAAGGCGGTCGTCGGTCGAACCGATCACGATCGTGCGGGCCAGCTGCCATGAGGATGCCTCGCCGAGCACCGGCCCGTCGCTCTCCCGCCCGAGCAGGATGGCGTTGTCGCGGTAGATCCGGTTGGAGAAGGAGTTGTAGGTCGTGACGGTCGGCGGATCGAACTCGTCGTAATCCTCCGCGAGCAGCCCGGCGCGATGCAGCTGGTCGATGCGCTCCCGGATGCGCAGGGAGAGTTCCCCCGCTGCCTTGCGGGTGAAGGTGAGTCCGAGGATCTGCCCCGCCGCCACCCGGCCATTGGCGAGCAGCCAGAGCACGCGGTTCGCCATGGTCTCGGTCTTGCCGCTTCCCGCGCCGGCGACGACCAGCGCCGGTGCGAGCGGGGACTCGATCACCCGGCGCTGCTGGGCGGTCGGCCGAGGTCTGCCGAGGGCATCCGCGATGTCGTCCGCCGAAACGTACGGCGCCTCAGTCACTGGCCACCGACCTCACGCGATGCAGCTTCTTCGCACCGACGTCGAACGACCCCCAGGCGTCGAGATCGAGGGCACCGTCGAATGCCGCGGCGGCCATGCCGATGGCCGCCTGGCGGATGCGGGTGCGGAATCCCTCGAGCTGCTGCTCGTCGAGCGGCGCCTGGTTTCCCTCTCGATACAGCTTGCCCCTGGTTCCCTTCTTCACGAAGAGCAGCTTCGCCCCGCCGGCCCTGTGCTCACCGAGTTCGTCGAGGAATTCGTCGAGGACGCCCTGCACATAGGCGAGCTGATAGGTGCCGAGCTGCGGATGCGCGTCGATCTTCGGCTGCGGCACGATCGGATTGCCCGTCTTGAGGTCCACGATCACCACCGAGCCGTCGGCAGACCGCTCGACGCGGTCGATGGACCCGTTCACCGTCGCCCGATCGATGTCGATCGAGAACCGGCTCTCCGCCCCCACGAGCACCTTGCCTTCACGGGCGAAGTCCGCGAGGTACTCCGCAACCCCGGCAGCGAGGATCCGCGCAGCCCTCTTCTGCTGCTCGGCGAGCCACGGCGACTCGAAAGCGAGTTCCCCCCACCGACCCTCGATAGCACCCCAGACCGCATCCACGGTCGGATCGGTCGCCGTCTCCATGGCCCAGTGCACTATCGTTCCGAGCCCCATCGCGGTGCTCGACTGGGTGCCGGACACCGAGTCGATGAACCAGTCCACCGGGGAGTCCTCGAAGGCCTCCAGCCGTGATGGTGAGACCGGAACCTGCTCGTCGGCGGCGAAGACGGGATCAGTCGTCGAGACCTCGCGGAGCCCGTGCCAGTCCTCGGGATCGGCGCCGGGGATCCGCTCTCGTGCCAGCAGGGCGAGAGCGGATGCCGCTGCCGTGCGCTCCGCCGGGGTGCGCCGGCCCGTCGCGAGCTCACGACGGAGCCGGCCGGTGAGGGCCCGCAACGAGAGCGGCCGCTGCGTTGCTGTCTCCACGGTCTCGGACTCGGCCGGTGCCAGCGAGAAGAGCACGCTAGCCGACTCGTCCTCGTTGTCCACGGCGGCGAGGATGACCTGCCGGCGGGCGCGGGAGACGGCGAGTGCGAACATCCGCAGTTCGTCGTCGCGCACCTGCCGTCGCTCGTCGAGCGTCACATCGCCGAGCCCGGTCATCACCCGCACGAGCTCCTGCGGGGAGAGCAGCGAGCCGCGAAGGCGCAGGTTCGGCCACACGCCGTCCTGCAGGGCCGCGACGACCACGACGTCGAACTCCAGCCCGACCGTTCCGGAGGGGGTGGTCACGAGCACGGCGTCGGCGAGCGATTGCGGAGACAGGGTGTCTTCCGGCACCTCGGCGTCGAGCACCCCGTCGAGAAACACCTGCGCCGCGGTGCCGGGCTGACGCTCGACGAACCGCTTTGCCGCGGTGAAGAGGGCGACGACACCGTCGAGGTCGCGATTGGCCTCGTCTGCGGCGATGCCCGCGCTGGTGGCGCGGGCGAACCACTCTGACGCGAGGCCGCTGCGATCCCAGGCCAGCCAGAGCAGCTCCTCGATGGTCGCCCCCTCCGCGCCCGCGACGCCGATGGCGTCGAGAGTGCGGGCGAGTCGATCGGCGTTGCGTCCGACACGATGGTCGATGGTGGCGAACCGGCCCGGCGCGCCGAGCGCGTCGACGAGAAGCTCGTCGCTGGATCGCGTGCCGCCTCCGGCCAGCTCCTCCGCCCGGAGTGCGAGGCGCAGGCGCCGCACAGCGAGTTTGTCGAGGCCGCCGAACGGGCCGAGGAGAAGCTCTGCGGCGATCGTCGGATCGAGCGGGGTGCGACCGACTCCGACATCCACCACGGTGAGGAGTCCGCGGGCGGCGTGGTCGTCGCGAAGCGCCCGACCGCCCACCGAGGTGCGGGTCGGCACCTCGGCGAGCGCGAGGGCCCGGGCGATCTGGGGCACGGAGGATCCGCTGCGCACGACGATCGCCATGCGGTTCCAATCGACCCCGTCGAGCAGATGACGTTCGCGAAGCTGGCGAGCGATCGCGGCCCATTGCCGAGCAGGGCTCTCGGCGAAAACCTTGAGCACCGGGGCGAGACGGGATCCCGGATCGCCGGACCCTCCCGCGGCGGAGCGTGCCTCACGCTGCCCGAACGCTCCGGCCGTGCCGATGCGATCGGTGATGCGCCGGGTGAACTCCCGCAGCACCGGTTCCTGCCGATGCACCGACGACAGGGCGAGGGTGACGAGGTGGGGCAGGTCGAGCAGGATGCCGAGGCGGGCGAGGGAGTCCGGTTCCCCGCCGCGGAAGGCATTGGCCGCGACATCCGGGTCCCCCAGGGCGATCACCGACACGCCTCGGGCGGCCAGCGCGGCGAGCAACCCGATCGTGGATCGGGTGGCCTCCTGGAGGTCGTCCACGATCACGAGACGAAGCCGGTCGACAGCCGCACCGCCCTCACCACGACCGAGAGCGGCGATCGCGAACTGCACGAGTTCCGTCGAGTCGAGCTGGTTGGAACGGGAGCTGCTCACCACGCTGAAGTAGTCGGCGAAGAAGTCCGCGGC
Source organism: Glaciihabitans sp. INWT7 (assembly GCF_014217685.1). NCBI lineage: Bacteria > Bacillati > Actinomycetota > Actinomycetes > Micrococcales > Microbacteriaceae > Glaciihabitans > Glaciihabitans sp. INWT7. Next base: position 2,452,671 of record NZ_CP043653.1, read on the forward strand.
GGCGACCCATTCCGGCCGGTCTCGCTCGATGCCGAGTGCGCGGAGACGCTGCGGCGTGACCCCGTACTCGGTGGAACGCCCGAGCAGTTCGCGCAGCTCGGTGCGGAAACCCCGCAGCCGCCGGACCGCGGGACCGAGCTGGTCGGGCCAGGAGGGGCCCGATCCGTCTTCGAGGTGGCCGTCGATGAGTTGGGCGAGGTCGCTGTCCTGGTCACCGCCGGTCGCCAGGCGCGGGGCGTCCACCCCGGCGGCACGAGCGGCGTTGCCGACGATCTCGAAGGCGAGGGAGTTGACGGTCCGGGCGATCGGACCGTTGGTCGGCACCCCGATCCGCAGCGCCAGGATGTCGCGCAAACGCGTCGCCGTCGTGCGGCTGGACGTGAGAACGAGAAGCTCCTCCGGGGCGAAACCGCGGTGCTCCACGCGGTGCGCCACCAATTCCACGAGCGTTGCGGTCTTGCCCGAACCGGGCGCACCGATGACGGCGGCCGAGACGCCGTCTGCGAGGTCGAGAACCGCTCGCTGTGACGCATCGAGGGGGAGCGGTGAGGTGCCGGATGACGGCGCCGTCGCCTGCCGAAACCCCCTGATAGCCATCGACCCACGGTAGCGCGGGCCGGAGACATCACCGCACCAGCGCCGTCGCTTCGTTCCGCCCAAAGAGAACGGGGAGATTCGGGCCGCTCCAACTGTCGTAATCTGTGCACGTGGACATAAGAATCGGCATCACCAATAGCCCCCGTGAGATCAACCTCGAATCGTCGCAGTCGGCGGCGGATGTCGAAGGCATCGTCACCGCGGCTCTCGCCTCAGACGCGAAATTCTTCAAGCTCGTCGACCAGAAGGGCAACGTCTACGTCGTTCCCGTGGCGACCTTCGGCTACCTGGAGATCGGCTCTGAAGAGTCCCGTCGCGTCGGTTTCGTGGCCTGACCGATGGAACTGCTGTTCGTGACGCTCGGCGGGGCCGTCCTTGGCCTTGCGGCGCGCTACGGCGTGCCGAAGCGCGCCACGCACGGCGCCCTCCTCGTTCCGGCGATCGGCGCGATCGTGGCAGCCGTGGTCTGGGCCGCCCTCACCTGGGTGGGCTGGAAATTCGACGGCGGATGGATCTGGGTGGTCAGCCTCGTCGCTGCGGGCGTCGTCGCCGTTGTGGCGAGCGTCGTCCTCGCGCGTCAGCGCACGGAACACGACGCGGAGCTGCTCGCCAGCCTCAGCCACGCCTGACGGGAGTGACCGGCCGATCAGGCGGTCAGGCCGAGGGCATCCATCCGTCGCGTGTGCGACGCGATCAACTCGGTGAAAGCCGGCTCGAGCCGGGCTTCGTCGCGCTGGCTGTGACCGATGTTCGTGAGTGATGACCGGGCGATGAGCAGGGTGTCTCCCACGAGACGTCGTCCCCACATGGCCAGCCGGGACGCGAGCTTCGGGTTGGCATCGATGGCAGACCGCAGTTCGTCGACGAGCATCGCGTGGCCGTCATCCCCGGAAAGCAGCGGGATGATGCGTGCGCGGGCATCGGCGGAGAGCCCCGCCGCGAGCTGAACCTGGAAGTCGCCGAGGAGTCCTGCGGTGAGATATGCCGTCACCAGCATCTCGTACCAGTCCGCCCCGAGCGTCGTGTGGGCATACTCGTCGATTCGGGCGGCGAAGGGAGCCATCGCGGGGCCCGGCTCGTGTCCGAGCCTCTTGATCTCCGCCGCGAGGCCGTGGTGCTTCGCCAGCGCAAGGGCCGCCACGCGGCTGACCGCAACCTTCGAGGCTGCGGTCGGCGCCACACTCACCGCGCGGCTGAGAGTCTCGAAGAGCGCGAGCTGCACGTAGGCGGCCTGGCCGAGGTACGGAAGAAGCTCGGGAGTCAGTTCGGCGAGATCGACGCGGTCGACCTGCGCGACGGGCTCACGCCGCGGTTTGAGGCGGGGAGCATCAGTGCGCCGGGGACGTCGAGAAAACAAGGAGACCACGGGCACAGCCTATCCGCGACAGGCCGCCGACCGCCGCGAAAACGCTCCCGGGGCGACAGGCGGCTAAACTGGTGGTAATGCCTCCCATTTCTGGTGGAGGCTCAGCACGCCCCAGGTCAAAGCGGGCGTAGCCGCTTTTTAGACAGGGCATCATCATCACTACATTTTCAGATCTCAACATCGACCAGGACATGGTCGACGCTCTCGCCACGAAGGGCATCATCTCGCCCTTCCCGATCCAGGTTCAGACGATCCCCATGGGACTCGCCGGCCAGGACATCATCGGACAGGCCAAGACCGGAACGGGCAAGACGCTCGGCTTCGGACTCCCCCTTCTGCAGTCGCTCGGCCTCAACCCCGAGCCCGGCGTGAAGGCACTCGTCGTTGTGCCGACCCGCGAACTGTGCGTGCAGGTGGCAGAGGACCTCGTGCTTGCGGCCTCCAACCGCGGCACCCAGGTCGCCGCCATCTACGGTGGCAAGGCGTATGAGGGACAGGTCGAGCAGCTCAAGGCCGGCGCACAGGTGGTCGTCGGAACCCCCGGTCGCCTCCTCGACCTCGCCAGCCAGCGCATGCTGTCGCTCAAGGACGTCAAGGTGATGGTGCTCGACGAGGCCGACAAGATGCTCGACCTCGGTTTCCTCTCCGACATCGAGAAGCTCTTCGCGCAGACCTCCCCCACCCGCCACACCATGCTCTTCTCGGCCACGATGCCCGGCCCGATCGTCGCCCTCGCGCGTCGCTTCATGAACCGGCCCATCCACATCCGCGCGACGGATCCCGATGAGGGTCGTACCCAGGCGAACATCAAGCACGTCGTCTATCGCGCCCACTCGATGGACAAGGACGAGGTCATCGCCCGCATCCTCCAGGCCGAGGGACGTGGCAAGACCGTCGTCTTCACCCGCACCAAGCGCGCGGCAGCAAAACTCGTCGAAGAACTCAACGACCGCGGATTCAACGCCGCCGCCGTGCACGGCGACCTCAACCAGGAGCAGCGCGAGCGCGCCATGGCCGCGTTCAAGGCAGGCAAGAAGGACATCCTGATCGCCACGGATGTCGCGGCCCGCGGTATCGACGTCAACGACGTGACACACGTGATCAACCACACGATCCCGGACGATGACGACACCTACCTGCACCGCGCCGGCCGTACCGGCCGCGCGGGAAAGACCGGCATCGCCGTCACCTTCGTCGACTGGGACGACATGCACAAGTGGGCCGCCATCAACAAGGCGCTCGACATGGGCCAGCCGGAGCCGGTCGAGACCTATTCGTCCTCGCCGCACCTCTTCACCGACCTCGACATCCCGGAAGGCACCAAGGGGCGCCTCGCTTCCGCCGGTCCCGTTCGGGCGCGCGAGCCCCGTCCCGCCGACAGCGACCTCGGGGGTCGCTCCGGCGGAGGTCGGGACAGCAACGGCGACCGCAGCCGCTCGGGTGATCGTGGTGGCCGCTCCGGCGACCACGGCGGCACCGGGCGCAACTCCGGCCGTCCCGCGGGAGCCACGGGCGGACGTCCTCCGCGCGAGGGATCGACGGATGTCGTGCGCGAGAGCGCCGAAGGCGGCGGAACCCACGACGGCACGTCGCCGACGCGACGCCGCCGCACCCGCTCCCGCCGTGGCGGAGCGGGAAACACGCCTCCCGCCTCCTGAGCATCGGGGTCTGAACCGGGGGCCCCAGAACTCGGGCGTCAGCCGCGATAGGGAGCCGAGCCGGAACCGGCTGCGACGATTCGCGCAAGTGCCTCCGGCTCCGTGGTGTTCTCGGCGAGACGATTGGGCTTGCCCTCGCCGTGGTAGTCGCTCGAACCGGTGACCACCAGGTCATACTTCGCGGCGAGCTCGTAGAGGCGCACCTTTCCGTCTTCGGTGTTGTCCCGGTGGTGGATCTCCAGCCCGAAGAGACCCGCAGCCACGAGCTCCGCGATCGCGTGCTCCTCGATCACCCGGTAGCGTCCGTGGGTGGCCGGGTGCGCGAGCACCGGCACTCCCCCTGCCGCGACGATCATCCGGACGCCCTCGAGCGGAGAGGGCGCGTAGTACTTCTCGTAGTAGCCGCTGCGCCAGTGCAGGATGCTTTCGAACGCGGCGCTGCGGTCGCTCACGAGACCCTTCGCCACGAGGGCGTCGGCGATGTGGGGTCGCCCGAGCGTTCCCCCGTCCACCGACTGGGCCAGCACATCGGCCCAGGTGATGTCGTAGTCGGCGGCGATGCGCTCGACGATGCGCTCGGCGCGGTGCAGGCGTCCATCCCGGATCCGCGCGGTCTCCGCGACCACCGTTGCGTCCGTCGGATCGAAGAGGTAGGCGAGCATGTGCACGCTCGCCGGACCGTAGTTCGTGCTCAGCTCCATGCCCGGAATCACGGTCAGGCCGGTTCCGGATGCCGCGGCGAAAGCCTCCTGCCATCCCGCGGTCGAGTCGTGGTCCGTGATCGCCACAGTGCCGAGTCCAGCCGCCACGGCCGCCCGCACGAGCTCGGTCGGTGTCTCGGTGCCGTCGGAGACGCTGCTGTGGGTGTGCAGGTCGATCGATCCGGGCATCCTGCAACTCTATTCCCGTTAGGGTTGGTCACGATGTTCCGCCGCCTGCTCGCTGCCCTGCTCCTCATCCTGGGGGCAGCAGCGGTGCTCTTGTTCGGTTGGCCGCAACTGTTCTCGCTCCAACGAGCCCCCGGAATCGCGCAGCTCGTCTCGTTCCGCGCGGCCGGAGCCGCGGGCGGCGCCGTCATCCTCCTCCTTCTGCTGGTCATCTCCGCCGCCAATCCGCGTTTTCGACGGCTCGGGCTGTCCCTTTGCGCGCTCGCCCTGGTCTTCGTGCTTCTCAACGCCGCAGTGCTCTCCAGCCGTGGCTTCGGCGGCGGCACTCTGCCCGCCCGGGCCGGGGCCGACGTCACCGTCGTCTCGTGGAACACTCTGGGCGGTGCGCCGGGCGCCGCGGTGATCGCGAAACTCGCCATCGAGTCGGATGCGGACATCGTCTCGCTGCCGGAAACCACAGAGCAGACGGCGACCGCCGTCGCCGTGCTCATGACCGCGGCGGGCCTCCCAATGGTGGCCCATACCGTGGCCCACGGGCAGATCTCCAAATCACGGTCGACCTCAGTGCTCATCAGCACCGCGCTCGGGGCCTATCACCTCGACGAATCCGCCGGCTCCACCGGCACCCTCCCGAGCCTCGTGATGGTGCCCGACAGCGGAACCGGTCCGACCATCGTGGCGGCCCACCCGGTGGCGCCGCAGCCGATAGAGCTCGAGAACTGGAAGTCAGACCTCCGGTGGCTCGCGGGAGCGTGCCCCGGCGGGAATGTGATCCTCGCCGGTGATTTCAACTCGACTCTCGATCATCTCGCCGGCTTGGGCGCTGCACCGGGCACCACCGTCGGCGCCTGCACGGACGCCGCCCTTCGTGCGCACGCCGCTGCCGTCGGCACGTGGCCGACCGTCGCCCCTGCTCTCCTCGGCGCCCCCATCGACCATGTGATGACGACGGCGAACTGGGCGGTCGTGGGTGTGCGCGTCGTCGAGAACCTCGATCGAGCGGGGAGTGACCACCGGCCGATCGTCGTTCGGCTGCGTCCGGCTGGCTGAGCTCGCCAAGATCAGCCGCGGGGTGTCGCCCCGCGCAACACGACGTATCCGGCCGTTGCCGCAATCGCCGTCACCACCAGGCTCAGGAATACCGACCCCACGAGACCGGCCGCCGCGAAGAATGCTCCGACGGCCGACCATCCGTCGGTGAGGATCAGCAGCGCAATGATCCCGACTCCGACCAGGCCGAGCCCGATGAAGAGCGCGACCATGCCGCTTGCCCTCCACCGCACGTAGATCGCCCCGAACAGCGCACCGACGAAGAAGAAGAAGAGCAACGCGACGAAGAAGACGTAGAAGCGAGTGGGCCAGTCCCCGCCGAAATACCCGGCGGTGAACATGCACCCCCCGACTCCCCACCCGTTGGTGAGCTCCTCGACGATAGAGAGCACGGTGATCCCCGTGGAGTAGATCAGAGACAGGACAACGAAGTTCACGGCCGTGCCGAGGTAATAGTCGCGTCGCGTGACCCCGTAGCCGAGCGCGAACGGGAATGTCACGTTGATGGCCTGGATGGCGACGATCAGCATGTACACGAAGATGTAGAAGCTCGAGCCGCTGTATTGCAGGCCGTCGGCGACATCCCCGCGGTTCGTGGTGCCCTGCACCGACCAATAGACGATGAGCCAGATCACCAGGTTGGCCAGGAAGATGGTTCCGAGGATGATCCACGGCAGCACGATCGTGCCCCACGGGTTGGCGAAATGCAGACGCACAATGCGCCCGATGCGCTGGGTGCCCGTTGTGGGCACCACCCTCGTGAACAGTGCGGTCGTCGTCATGATGCTGCCTCGAATTCCTTCTCGCTCGAGCTGGTTCGGCGGATGATGAGCTGCTGGAGCGAGACCGGAGCGAGCTCGAGGCCGGCTGCGGTCGCTTCAAGTCGATCCTGGGCAGAGAATCCCTCCACCGTCGCCGACGCCAGCCCTCCGATGCCGTCCCGGTGCAGGATCTCGCGGCCGGCGAGGAACGCGTCTACGGATGCCTTCGGGCCGACGACATTCGTCGCGGATCCTCGCAACGTCTCGGCGTCCTCATCGATGATGACTCGCCCCTCGTCGATCACGAGAACGTGCTCGAGCAGGTTCGATACCTCGTCGATGAGATGGGTGGAGAGCACGACAGTGCGCGGATGCTCCACGTAGTCCCCCAGCAGGCGATCGTAGAAGAGTTGCCGCGCGACGGCGTCGAGGCCGAGGTAGGGCTCGTCGAAGAAGGTGAGCGGTGCGCGGGACGCGAGTCCGACCACTACACCGATGGCCGAGACCTGTCCGCGGGAGAGCTTCTTGATCCGGCGATTGAGCGGCACCCGGAATTCCTCGATGAGCTGTTCGGCGAACTCTGCATCCCAGTTGGCGAAGAACCACGGGGCACTCGCGAACACGTGGCGCGGCCGGAAGTCCTCGGGGTACCGCTGCCCCTCCTTGATGAAACAGATGTTCTGCAACACCGCGGCATTCTCGACCGGGGATTCGCCGAAGATGCTGATCGAGCCGCTCGTGGCGAACTCCTGCCCGGTGAGCAGCTGCATCATCGTCGTCTTGCCAGCGCCATTGCGGCCGAGCAGCCCGCAGATCGTGTTCTCCTCGACGGCGAAGGTGGCGGCATCCACCGCCGTCACACCGCGGTAGCGCTTGGTGAGGTTTTCGACCTCGATGACTGCGGTCATTTCGTGCCCTCCCTGTCGACCGGGCCTGTCCCAGCCCCGTCGGTGTGGAACATGCTGGTTTCGATCATGCTGCTGAGCTGCCCGGGGGTGATCCCGAGTTTCGAGGCCTCGGCGATCAGGGGACGCACGAATTCCACGAGGAACTCATCGCGTCGCCTCGACATCAGACGCTCTCTCGCTCCGGCGACCACGAACATGCCGATGCCGCGCTTCTTGTAGATGACGCCGGCGTCGACGAGCAGGTTGACACCCTTGAGCGCGGTGGCCGGGTTGATGCGGTAGAACGCGGCGAACTCGTTGGTCGAGGGCACCTGGGACACCTCCGCCACGAGACCGGCGATGATGTCGTTCTCCACCTGCTCCGCGATCTGGAGGAAGATGGGCCGCGAATCGTCCATGGTGTCCCTCCCGCCGCTCGGTTAGTTGGTGCAGTAACTAACTAAGCAGGCGCGAAGGCGCCTGTCAACCCTTCACGGCAGCCCGATTCGCCGCGATGACCAGTTCGCCCATCGCACGGGCGCGCCGAGCGGCCCGGGGGTCACCGGCTGCCGCCTGCACGATGCACCCCTTCATCAGGATGAACCACACCCGGGCGAACTCCTCCGGATCAGTGAGGCCGGCCTCTGCGGCGAAACCGCTCACGACCGTGCCGATCGTGGCGAGGTGGGCGGAGCTCGCTCGACCGAGCGGGTGATCCATCCCCATCTCCAGGATCACCTTGACGAAGGTGCACGCCTCGAAATCGTCGCGCTGGAACCATCCGTCGAACACGTCGAAGATGGCGAGCAAGCGACCCTCCGGCTGGTCGGAGAGGGATCGCGCACCGCTGTCGACGATGCCGAAGGTCCAGTCGGTCTCGCGGCGCTTCAGGATGGCGAGAACGAGATCGTCCTTCGTCGGGAAGTGGCGGTAGAGCGTCGCCTTAGCGACTCCCGAGGCGAGAACGACCTCGTCCATCGCGACATCCCGGATCGCTCGCCGACAGAACAGCCGGTAGCCGGCCTCGATGATGCGCTCGTGGGAGTCCGCGAAGGCGGGGGCTCTGCCGGCCGGTGAGATGGCGGCGATCACCGGGGTGGGGGCGGCGACAGTCATGGGTTCACTCCCGAACAGGTCTGCGGGGTCTGAGCAAACCTGGGTGCGCGACACTGGCGCGTTCATACTCGACCGATCGTAGTCCGTCAAGGAGTGCGGCGAGTCATAGACAAGACAGTGCAGTCTCTGTTTTGATTAGGCAAGCCGGGTCAGAGGTGACGAAGGCATAGGCAGGGGCACAGCAATGAAGAGTTTCGAGGATGTCCTCCACAACTTCGACACGTCGCCGACGGCGCCCGATACCCCGCTGGACACTGCAACCATCGTTCTCGACGAGTCGGTACTTCCCGCGCCGGTCTCGTCATTCGAACATGTCGCGCGCTCCACGGCGAGCCGCGAGTCTCTCGTTCCGCCCAGACCCCTGTGGCCGTTCGGCCTTCGCACGCACCCTCACCGTCAGGCCAGTTGAGGCCGAGGGACATTCGTCGCGCCGACGGAGGTCGCGGTGGAGAATGGATGCATGGCTGACAAGAATGTATCCGCGCCCCGCGCCACTTCTAATCGCTCGACCGTGCCGGTCTCCGACACCTTCAAGCAGTTCATCTCGAGCGAATGGGCCGAGCACACCGAGTCCGAACCGCGTTCGCGCGAGCAGGCTGCGTGGGCGGCGGCACGCCGGGCTCGCATCTCGGCGCTGTACGCGGGTAAGCGGCTGATCATCCCCGCCGGCGCGGCGAAGGTGCGCTCGAACGACACCGACTACGCCTACCGCGCACACTCCGCCTTCTCCCACCTCACGGGCTGGGCCGGCGACTCCGTCGCGGGCAGTGTGCTCGTGCTCGAGCCGACGGACGAAGGACACACCGCGACCCTCTATTTCCGCAAGGCGGCCGGGCGCGATTCCGACGAGTTCTACGCCAACCCGGAGATCGGCGAGTTCTGGACCGGCCCGCGCCCCTCCCTCGCACACGTCGCCACGGACCTCGGCCTCCTCACCGCCGACCTTGCCGCGTTCGGCGGAGTCCTGGACGCCGTCGATTCCGACACCATCATCCTGCGCGACGGCGACCGGGATCTCACCGACCAGATCGATGGTCGCCGACTGCTCTCGGCAGACGCCGACAGCCTCGAGAATGACGCCGACACCGAATTCGCCCGCGACCTCTCCGAACTCCGCCTGGTGAAGGATGACTACGAGATCGAACAGATGAGACGGGCGGTCGCGGCGACCAAGATGGGGTTCGACGACGTGATCGCGGATCGTGATGCGATCGTCGCCCACGAGCGAGGTGAGCGTCTCGTCGAGGGCACATTCAACCGCCGCGCCCGCGCCGAAGGCAATGCCGTCGGCTACGACACGATCGCCGCTTCAGGCCCTCACGCCTGCGTCCTGCACTGGACCCGTAACGACGGCGCGGTCGTACCCGGCGACCTGATCCTGATGGATGCCGGAATCGAACTCGACAGCCTGTACACCGCAGACATCACCCGCACGCTCCCCGTGAACGGCCGCTTCAGCGAGACCCAGCGGCTCGTCTACGAGGCTGTGCTCGAGGCGGCCGATGCCGCGTTCGCCATCGTGCGCCCGGGAATCCGGTTCCGTGAGATCCACGCGACGGCGATGGCGGTCATCGCCGCGAAGACGGCGGACTGGGGTTTCCTGCCGGTGAGCGCCGAGGAGTCGCTGAAGCCGGAGAACCAGTTCCACCGGCGCTACATGGTCCACGGCACCTCGCATCACCTCGGCCTGGACGTGCACGACTGCGCCCAGGCGCGGCGCGACCTCTATCTCGATGGCGTTCTAGAACCAGGCATGGTCTTCACCATCGAACCTGGCCTCTATTTCCAGCCCGACGACCTCACCGTGCCGGAGGAGTTTCGCGGAATCGGTGTGCGCATCGAAGACAACATCCTCGTCACCGAGGCCGGCGCAGAGAACCTGTCCGTCGGCATCCCCCGCACCGTGGATGACGTGGAGGCCTGGCTGCGCTGAGCGACGGGCCCGTATCGCCCGGCGTCCGATCCGCGACGGATTGCGGACAGTCCGGGGCGGCATGCCCGCCCGTCCATCCGGACCGGATGGGCCCGCGCGAGGCGGGGTGTGCCCTCAGGAGGTGCGCGAGAGCACGTCCTGGGCTTTCGTGAGCAGGTTGGGGTCGACGACGATCTCGTATCGGCTCGCGAGCACCTGGTGGGTGGAGGTGAAGTCGCGGGTGCGGCGCGTGACTGCGGTGGCGGCGATCCCGAAGAGGGCTCCGAAACCGGCGCCGATGATGATCGCCGCGATCACATACTGCAGAACGGTGCCGGTGCCGCCGAAGGTGAATAGCACGCCGATGAAGAGTCCGAACCAGGCGCCGCTGGCCGCTCCGGCACCAGCGGCCCGTCCGTAGGTGAGCTTGCCGGTGACCCGCTCGACGGTCTTCAAATCGCTGCCGACGATGGAGACCTGTTTGACCGGGAAGTCGGCTTTGGCCAGGCGATCGACCACGGCCTGGGCCTCGAAGTAGGTGTCGTAGGTGCCGAGCACGTCGCCCTTCGGCAGGGTCGGGATGAGACGGCCGCGGGGTGCGAGAGGGCTTTGGTTGGTCATGCCCCCATTATCCTCTCCCCCCATTCGGAAGGTCTAAGTTAGACCTGTGAGCGCCGCAAGAGTCTTCGTCGCCCGACTTGCCGGGTGCTCCGTTTTCGACCCCGCCGGCGACAAGGTGGGCCGCGTTCGCGATGTGCTCGTCGTCTACCGCCAGAAGGAACCGCCGCGAGTCGTCGGACTGATCGTGGAGGTGCCCGGCAAGCGCCGGGTGTTCCTGTCGATCGGTCGCGTCACGAGCTTCGTATCCGGCCAGGTGATCACCACCGGACTCATCAATCTTCGCCGCTTCGAACAGCGCGGCGGTGAGGTACGGGTGATCGCAGAGATGCTGGGCCGCGAGGTGACCCTCGTCGACAAATCGGGCGGCGCGACGATCGAGGATGTGGCGATCGAAGAGAGTGGTCCGGGCGAGTGGGCGGTCAGCGAGCTCTTCCTGCGCCGGCCGAAGACGAGTTCGTCCCCCTTCGCCAAGGGCCAGACCGTGTTCTCCCCCTGGGCTGGCATGCGGGAGCGCTCCACCGGCGAGGCGCAGTCCGCCACCCAGCTTCTCGCCACCTACGAAGACCTCCTGCCCGCCGACCTCGCGAACGCGATGCTCGACCTGCCGGAACAGCGGATGCTGGAGGTCGCTGAGGAGATGAGCGACGAGCGCCTCGCGGATGTGCTCGAGGAGATGCCGGAGAGCGAGCAGGTCGACATCCTCAACCAGCTCGATGACGACCGCGCCGCCGACGTGCTCGACCAGATGCAGCCGGATGACGCGGCCGACCTGATCGCGCAGCTCAGCGACGAGCGGGGCGAGGTGCTCCTCGACCTCATGCAGCCCGAAGAGGCCGAAGACGTGCGCATGCTGCTCGCCTACGCACCCGACACCGCCGGCGGACTCATGACACCGGAGCCGATCATCGTGTCGGCCGACGCCACCGTCGCGGAGGGCCTTGCGCTCATCCGGCGCCACGAGCTGGCCCCGGCGCTCGGTGCGGCGGTGTGTGTGACTCTGCCGCCCTACGAACCGCCGACCGGTAGATTCCTCGGAATGGTGCATTTCCAGCGGATGCTGCGTTACCCACCGATGGAACGGCTCGGCACCCTGCTCGACCAGAAGCTCGAGCCGGTGAAGGCGAGTGCCTCCGCCGCTGAGGTCGCCAGGACTCTCGCCAGCTACAACCTGGTCTCGCTTCCCGTTGTCGACGACAACCACCGACTGGTCGGGGTGGTGACCATTGACGATGTCCTCGACTACCTCCTGCCCGATGACTGGCGAAGTCACGACGACGATCCCGAGCCGGCGAATGCCGACACCAGCACCATCCCCGTAATCGCTTCTGCCGGAAGGAGGTCGCCAAGTGGCCCGTCGTTCTGATTCGCTCGATACGCCGAAGGGCCTGCGCAACCGATTCGTGCCCCGGATGGGTGGGCGCGACCGGGTAGGGCGCTTCTCCGAGGGGTTCGCCCGCGCCATGGGCACCTCGTACTTCCTCGTGGGAATGACCGCCTTCGTCGTCGCCTGGCTCGCTTTCAACAGCTACGCGCCGACCGGCTCGCAGTTCGACCCGATCAAGACGAACTTCACCCTCCTCACGTTGATCCTCTCGCTGCAGGCCTCGTATGCCGCTCCGCTCATCCTGTTGGCCCAGAACCGCCAGGACGACCGCGACCGGGTGCAGTTCGAGCAGGATCGGCAGCGCGCCGAACGCAATCTCGCCGACACGGAATACCTCGCCCGCGAGGTCGTCTCGTTGCGATTGGCCGTGCGAGAACTCGCCTCGAAAGACTTCATCCGGGCCGAGCTTCGAGCGCTGCTCGAAGAACTCGAGAAGGAACGCAAGCCCGACGGGGCCGCCGGTTGAGCGACGCCATCGGCCTCGACGAACGTGTGCGTGACGCTCTCTCCCGGGTGATCGACCCCGAGATCCGCAAGCCGATCACCGAACTCGACATGATCGGTGGCGTCACGAGTGGCCCGGGCGGCTCCGTCACCGTCGGGCTCACACTGACGATCGTCGGATGCCCCGCCGCCGACACCATCGAACGCGATGTGAGAGAGGCCGCGGCATCCGTCGAGGGCGTCACCACCGTGACGGTGAATGTCAGCATCATGACGCGGGAGCAGCGCACCGCTCTCACCGAGAAGCTGCGCGGCGGGCGGTCGCGCGAGCTGCAGTTCGGACCGCAGAATCTCACCCGGATCATCGCCATCACGAGCGGCAAGGGCGGCGTGGGCAAGTCGACGATCACTGCCAACCTCGCTGTCGCTCTCGCCGCGCGCGGACTGGCTGTCGGACTCGTCGACGCGGATGTCTTCGGGTTCTCGATCCCGGGCATCCTCGGTCTCACCGGAGCGAAGCCCACAAAGGTGGGAGAGATGATCCTGCCGCCGATCAACTACGGCGTGAAAGTGATCTCGATCGGCATGTTCGTCGAAGACAATGCCGCGGTGTCCTGGCGCGGACCGATGCTGCACCGAACGATCCAGCAATTCCTCACCGATGTGTACTTCGGTGACCTCGACGTGCTTCTGCTCGACCTCCCGCCGGGCACCGGCGACGTGGCGATCTCGCTCGGCCAGCTGCTCCCCCACGCCGACGTCATCGTGGTGACCACCCCCCAGGGTGCCGCGGCGGAGGTCGCCGAACGCAGTGCGACCGTCGCGCGCCAGACCGGCCAGCGGGTGATCGGAGTCATCGAGAACATGGCGGGACTCGTTCAACCCGACGGCAGCGTGCTCGAACTCTTCGGTTCGGGAGGCGGTGCGGATGTCGCGGCACGACTGTCCGCGGGGCAGGACTATCCCGTGCCGGTGCTCGCCGCCGTGCCGCTCAGCATCTCACTGCGCGAGGGTGGTGACGCCGGAGTGCCCATCGTGCTCTCGGACCCGCTGGACGCGGCATCCGTGGCGATCCTGTCGGTGGCCGACCATCTCGCGCGCGGGGGTCGTGGACTCGCGGGCCGCAAGCTGGGCTTTACCGTAACCTGACCGGCCGGCGACGACCGACGGGGGTGTCGCGGCGGCTCAGACCTCGCGGGTCGGCGCCTGGCGGTATCCGTCGCGAAGGCTCACGACGACAGCGGAGGCGATGCCCCACACGGAGAGAACGGCGATGGCGGCGGGAACGATGACGGCGTACATGATGACCTCGGGTTGTAGCTGCGAATGATTGATTGGTTCCATTCCACACCTCTTCTCTCTGAAGCACAATCAAATAGAAATGGACCAACTGTGTAGTCTGGCTACATGGATGTGCATCGCCTCGAACTGCTCAGGGAACTCGCCGAGCGGGGAAGCATCACCGCCGTCGCCCAGGCCACAAACCGCACGGTCTCGGCGGTCTCACAGCAGCTGAAGGTGCTGGAGCGCGAGGCCGGCCTTCCCCTCACCGAGCGCTCAGGGCGTGGCATCGTGCTGACCGGAGCCGGCCGGATGCTCGCCCAGACCGCGACGGATGTCGCGATCGCCCTCGAGCGCGCCGATGCCGTGTGGAAGGAATTCACTCTCTCCCCCCGCGGCGAGGTCACCCTGACCACCTTCCCCACCGGAGGGCAGATGCTGCTGCCCGGTCTCCTCGACGCGGTCGCCGCGATCCCCGATCTCACGCTCATCGCGAGCGACCAGGATCCGCTCCACCCCGACTTCGCCGACCTCACCCCCGACTTCGACATCGTCATCGCCGATGCGCCCGGTCTGATGCCGTCCTGGCGCGAACGCGGCCTCGCCGTCGTGAAGCTGATGGACGAGCCACTGGACATCGCATTGCCGGAGGGTCATCCCCTTGCAGCCAAAGCGAGCCTCTCGGCGAAGGACCTCGTGGATGTCACCTGGATCGGTGTGCCCCTCGGCTTCCCCTACGACCGCATCCTGCGCCAGCTGGAGGCCATCACTGGCGTTCCGGCGACCATCGGGCAACGATTCCTCGACAACGGCATCGTCGAGGCCCTGGTGGCGACAGGGCATGGCATCGCGATCCTGCCGCGCTTCACGACCCGCGATCATGAGAACGGGCTCGTCACCCGCCCGCTCGCCGGCATCCGGTCGACCCGTCAGATCTCGGCGCTGATGCGTCCCGACCGGGCCGAGCGGCCCTCGGTGCGCCTGGTCGTGCGCGCCCTACAGAAGGTGGCGAGCGGCGTCGCGGCCCAGCATCAGGGGTGATCCCCCCAAGCGGAGGTTAGAAGGCCGTGCTCGGCAGGTCCTTCTCGTCGTCACGGATGGCCCGCACGATCCGTGCCGCGACCGCCTCAGGAGCGAGACCCGCGGGAAACGCCGGAGCGGTGCCCGCGATGGCTCGGGTGGCGAGGCCGGTCTCGATATGCCCGGGCCGCGCATCGAGCACGCGGATGCCGGATCGCCGCAGTTCGCGCGACGAGGCTTGCACGAAGGCTGCCAGCGCCGCCTTCGAGGCGGAGTAGGCGGCGAGACCCGCCGTCGGGGACTCCGCGACGATGCCGCTCAGGGTCACGACGAAGGGCTTTCCGCCGCCCTGGGCCGAGGCCGAAAGATGGGGGACGGCCTCACGGATGAGCCGCATCGGGGCCAGCGCGTTCGTCTCGAAGAGCTGCCGAAGAGTGTCATCGCGTACCTCGCCCACCGGTCCGAATGCCACCACCCCCGCGGCGATGACGATGCCGTCGAGCCGGTCGTGCGCGCCGAACGCGGCCGCGACGATCGCTGCGGCCGCCGCCTCGTCCGTGAGATCGGCGAGAAAGGCGTCGGGACCGCTCAATCGCTCCGCGCTTCGCCCGGCACGAACCACCGTCGCGCCCTCCGACTCCAACTGACGCGCCAACTCAGCGCCCAGCACACCGGACGCCCCCACCACCAGCACAACCGCACCGTTCACATCGCTCATGGCGCGATCCTAGATGTCTGATCTGGGACGCCGCCTGAGGGGCACCCGGGAGTGGGGTGCGATCTGCGCAGCCGGCTTCAGGTCGCTTCCGTGTCGAACGGCGCCTCGACGACGGTTTCGCCCGTGCTGCTCTCGGCCATCAGGCGTTTACGCTTCGCATAGGCCGATTCGCCATTCGGCTGCACGATAGTGAGGGGCACCTCCGGCCGATCGTCCGAGTCCTCGAGAAGGGCCTCGCGGATGATGCGGCGCGGGTCGTACTGGCGGGGATCGAGCTTCTTCCAGTCGACGTCGTCGAAGTCGGGGCCCATCTCCTCGCGCAGGCGCTCCTTCGCGCCATCCGCCATGTCGCGCACGTTCCGCACGAGGCGCCCCAGCTGGGCCGCATAGTGCGGAATCCGCTCAGGGCCAAGCAGAAAGACCGCGATCACGAGGATCACGAGGAACTTATCGATAGTCAGGCCGCCGAACACTCGTTCAGACTAACGCTCCCAGCCCCAAACCCTCCCTTACGCTGGGCTGTGAACGAGGAGCAGAATTGGCAGACAAAGAGTCGAGCTGGAAGTTCGCGGAGGACTTCATCGTCGAACGCGAGCACATTGCGCAGGCGAGGCAGCATTCGATCGAGCTGGGAATCGATGCGGTGAGCCCGGCGATGGGCGCTCAACTCGCGGTCATCGCTGCGGCGACGGCCGCGACCAGCATCATCGAGATCGGCACCGGGGTCGGCGTGAGCGGGCTCTGGTTGCTCACCGGCGCACCCGAAGCCACGCTCACCTCTATCGACTTCGAGCTGGACTACCAGCAATCCGCGAAGAAGGCATTCCTCGAGGCGGGCATCCCCGGCAATCGAGTTCGGCTCATCGCCGGGCGAGCCATCGACGTGCTGCCCCGCATGAACGAACAGTCTTACGACGTCGTGCTCGTGGATGCCGACCCGCAGTCGGTCATCCAGTACGTTGAGCACGGCCTTCGGCTCGTGCGAACGGGCGGCACCGTGCTTGTCGCGCACGCCCTGTGGCGTGGCAGGGTCGCCGATCCGGCGCAGCGCGACGACACCGTGACCGGGTTCCGCTCGCTCCTGTCGGAGATCGCCGAATCCTCGGCCGTGATCAGCGCGCTGTCGCCGGTCGGCGACGGGCTGCTTCAACTGACCAAGCTCTAGAGAGCCCGGTCGGCGGTGGAACTGACCGCCCTAGCTGGCCGCGGCGACAACCCCGGCTAGCGCGTCGTGCAGTTCTTTCGCTTCGGCATCGTTGACCGAGACGACGAGGCGACCCCCACCTTCGAGCGGGACGCGCACGATGATGAGGCGACCCTCCTTAACAGCCTCCATTGGTCCGTCTCCGGTCCTCGGCTTCATGGCTGCCATGATGGATCCCCTTTCGTGGAATGACTTCCCATTATCCCGTAACTGGGCGTTAACCCGAAAACGGGGGCTCCCACCGCGTCGTTACGGGGGTGTCCAGTCGTACCCGTCGAACCACCAACAGAGCGAGAGCCAGGCGAACTGGCCGACGATGCAGGCGACCACGAGCACAACCCGGTAGGCGGCGGACCGTGGCTGGGCGATGGCGCCGAGCAGGGGGAACATCGGCACGAGCAGGCGGAACGTGCTCGACTGCGGAAAGAACACGGCCAGGAGGTAGAGCCCGTAGCTCGCCGACCAGAAACGGAGGTCGGGTCCGAGTCGGCGAACCGCGGGAAGGAACAGCGCAGCGGCGAATCCGACGACGAGAAGTGCGAGGGCCACGAGGGGGACGGCGCCGAGATGCCACAGATCCCCCCAGAATCGTGTGGCCTGCAGCCACGGGGCGAAGGGCTGGAGTTCGACATAGCCGATGTACGCGGACCGCCACGCGAGTTCGGTGTCGGTGTAGGCGGAGAGGGATCCCGTGACCGCCCAGGCCACGATGGGCCACGCCAGGCCCATCACGAGGCTGAATCCGGCGAGGCCGGCCGCGAGCATCCGCTCCCTGGCAGGGAACGGATCGCGGACGCGGGTGATCCATCGGTGACCGAAGTGCAGCGCGAGCGCAAGCGCGAACGCGAGTCCGCTCGGCCGCGTGAGCGACATGATGGCCACAGCGGGAAAGAGCAGCCCGTACCGGCGCTCGATCAGAAGGTAGAGCGCGAGAGCGAGGAAGAAGGAGTGCATCGACTCCGCATAGGAGACCTGCAGGACGGGCGAGAGTGGAGCGACACACCAGAGCACGACGGCGAAGAGCGCGGTGGCCGCAGGCAGTCGCAGGAGGAAGAGCCGGTAGATCATGAGCGCCGTGAGCAGCGAGAAGACGAATGAGACGGCCACCGACACCGGCTCCCAGGGCAGTGTGGTCACCGCCATCACAAACCGCACGAGCATCGGATAGGCCGGCAGGAAGGCCCAGGCGTTCTCCGCCACATGTCCGGAGGCGGTCAGCGGAAGTGTCGCCGGATAGCCGCCGACGGCGACGATGTGGTACCAGGTGCTATCCCAGAACTGTGCGAACTGCAGGTAGCCGGGATTCGCGCCCGACCAGGGATTCGGTGCCTGGCGAGCAGCGAAATACAGCAGGAGGCTCGTGCTGACCAGTCGAGAGGCCGCCCACACCACGACAACCTTCACCCACCACGGGGTGAGGCGGTAGCGCACGCGGAGCGTGGGTGGCGTCGATCGCTGCCTTTCGGTCAGCTCTGCTCGAGCCACGCCCGCAGACCCCGCTCGCACTCCGTGATCTGGTGCACCGCGACGCGCTCGTCGTCCGCATGGGCGAGGAGCGGGTCTCCCGGCCCGTAGTTGACCGCAGGGATGCCGAGAGCGGAGAAGCGCGCGACATCCGTCCACCCGTATTTCGGTTTCGCTTCACCACCGACCGCGGCGAGGAATTGCTTGGCCAGGGGCGCATCGAGACCGGGGCGGGCGCCGTCGGCGCTGTCGGTGACCACCAGGTCGACTCCGGCGAAGACCTCGCGCAGGTGGGTCTCGGCCGCTTGCGCACCCTTGTCGGGGGCGAATCGGTAGTTCACCGTGACCACGCATTCGTCGGGGATCACGTTGCCTGCCACTCCCCCGCTGATCGCCACGGCATTGAGGCCCTCTCGGTAGACCAGGCCATCGACCTCGATCGATCGGGGCTGGTAGGACGCGAGGATGTCGAGAATCGGGGATGCGGCGTGAATGGCGTTGACCCCGACCCAGGCCCGGGCGGAGTGGGCCCTCTTGCCGGTCGTTCTCAACTCCACCCGCATCGTGCCATTGCAGCCGCCCTCGATGAGGGAATTCGTCGGCTCACCGAGGATGGCGAAGTCCGCGGCGAGCAGCTCGGGCCGGTGGGCGGCGAGTCGGCCGAGCCCGTTGAGGTCGGAGGCCACCTCCTCGTTGTCGTACCAGATCCAGGTGAGGTCCACCGCGGCATCCGTGAGTTCGGCGGCGAGCTTGAGCTGCACCGCGACCCCCGCTTTCATGTCGACGGTTCCGCGGCCCCAGAGGTAGTCGGTGCCGTCCTCGGTCTCGAACCGGGTCGGCAGGTTGCCGTTGAGCGGCACGGTGTCCGTATGCCCGGCGATGACCACGCGCCGGGCGTGACCGTGGGTCGTGCGGGCGACCAGCGCATCACCGTCCCGGGTCAGCTCGAGGTGTTCGAAGGGGGCGAGAGCGGCAGCAATGGCATCGGTGATGGTGCGCTCATCGCCCGAGACCGATTCGATGTCGCAGAGCTGCCGGGTGATCTCGATCGACGATGCCGCCAGGTCGATCGCGGGCGGGGTCGATTCGGCGGTGGGCATGCGGTCAGTTTATAAGTCCCCCTCTCGCTAATCTTGAGCCATGACTGATCGAGCAGCCTGGGGCTACGGACTCGCGACCATCGCCGGCGACGGCACGGTGCTCGACACCTGGTACCGCACGCCGACCCTCGGCTCGTTCCCCGCCGGTCGGGATCCCTACATCGCCCCCGCCGACTTCGCCTCGGTCGTGGGCCGTGACGCGCGCCGCAATGTCACCGTGGACTTCGTGATGGTGCAGATCGAACTCGATGCGCCCCCCGCCTCCACTCCCGACGCCTACCTGCGCCTCCATTTGCTCAGCCACCTGGTGGTGAAGCCGAACAGCATCAACCTCGACGGACTGTTCGGCCACCTGCCGATCGTCGCCTGGACGAACGCCGGCCCGGTGCATCCGCACGACTATGCGGACCAGCGCCTCACCCTGCAGCGGCTCGGGATCTCCGCGCACTCGATCGACAAGTTCCCCCGACTCACCGACTACGTCTCTCCCGACCGGGTGCGGATCGCGGATGCCTCGCGCGTGCGTCTCGGCGCCCACCTCGCTCCGGGCACGACGGTGATGCACGAGGGCTTCGTCAACTTCAACGCGGGCACTCTCGGGTCATCCATGATCGAGGGTCGCGTCTCGCAGGGCGTGGTGATCGGCGACGGTTCGGATGTCGGCGGCGGCGCCTCCATCATGGGCACCCTCTCGGGCGGCGGCACCGAGCGCGTGACGGTCGGTGAACGGGCTCTTCTCGGGGCGAACTCCGGCATCGGTATCTCGATCGGTGACGACTCGGTCGTCGAGGCCGGGCTCTACCTCACGGCGGGCACGAAGCTCACCGTGCTCGGGGATTCCCCGCGCACGGTGAAGGCCGTCGAGCTGTCCGGTGTCGCCGGACTGCTCTTCCGACGCAACTCGCTCACCGGAGCTGTCGAGGTGCTCGCGCGCAGTGGTCGCGGCATCCAGCTGAACGCGGCCCTGCACGCCTGAGCCTCGCCCGCCTCAGTCTGCAGCGCAGTGGGCCCCGTCAGGCGTCCCTGCGCGTTCGCCGTGCTGGGCGCTCCCCGTGCTGCGCGCTCCCCGTGCGAAATGCAGGAAGGCGTGTGAGGCACGTGGCAGATGCGCCCCACAGGCCTCAGCAGTCACGAGGGTTCCTGCATTTCGCACGGGGAGTACGGCCGCTGGCTGCTCCTCCCCCGGCGCCGGTGGCGGATGATGTGCACAGATGCTCGGCAGCGGATGACCACCCGCAGTCGGGCACGACAGTCTCGGCCACATGGACCTTCTCGCGCACATCCGTTCTCTCGGCGGAGTAGCCCCCACCCATCGGCTGGTTCGAATGGGATGGACGGGGCGATCGTTGGCAGCTGCCGTAAACCGTGGCTCGATAGTTCGCGTTCGACAAGGGTGGTACGCCTCCGCATTGGAGCCCGAAGAGAATCTGGCGGCCTGGCGCGTGGGAGGACGACTCACCTGCGTGAGCGGAGCGGCCCACTTCGGCCTCGCGATGCGCTCCTCCCCCGCTCTTCATGTTGCGGTCTCGCGGGCAGCGTCTCGCCTCCGGGACCCGTCAGACATGCGCAGCCGGCTCTCACTCCACTCTGATGCGGTAATCCACTGGCGATCTCAGCGACCGGGGTCCGCCTTCGTTGAATCCCCGTTGAATTGCCTCATAGACATGTGCGCGTGCGAACCACCCGAATTCGTTGTGGCGGCGGCAGATAGTGCGCTTCGCGCTGGTCTCGTCAGTCGTGCGGCATGGCTTCGGGCGGTGGCGCATCTTCCGTTGCGGCTTCGGCTGCAGGTTTCGGATGTCGACCACCGATCCGAATCGATCATCGAATCTCTCACCCGGTACCGATGCCGCATGCTGGGGCTCGTCGTGCGAATTCAGGTGGCTCTGGCTCCCGGCATCCGCGTGGATATGTTGATCGGTGACCGGCTGGTGGTCGAGGTTGACGGTCGCGAGTACCACTCCGACCCGTCCGCCTTCGAACGGGACCGCGTGCGGGACGCGCGCCTCACGGCACTCGGCTACCGCGTCTTGCATTTCAGCTACAGCCAGGTGATGTACGACTGGCCAGCCGTCGAGGCCGCGATTCTCACCGCGATGGGTCGGCGGGAGCATCGCGCACACGCGTAGTGCGGTGACCCAAGCCCAGGTGACCCGTTCGGCAGCGTTTGATGCACGAAATGCAGGAAAGGGTGTGACGCACGTGGCAGATGAGCCCCACAGGCCTCAGCAGTCACGAGGTTTCCTGCATTTGCAACAGGGGGCGGACTAGGTGGGCCACCCTCCGGGCGGAGTGCCCGAGCTAGCGCGCGGGCCACTCCCGGCGGGGCTCGCCGACGTAGAGCTGCTGAGGACGGCCGATCTTCGTGGCCGGGTCGTTGTTCATCTCGCGCCAGTGGGCGATCCAGCCGGGCAGGCGTCCGATCGCGAACAGCACGGTGAACATGCGCGGTGGGAATCCCATCGCCTTGTAGATCACTCCGGTGTAGAAGTCCACGTTGGGGTAGAGCTTGCGCTCGATGAAGTAGTCGTCGGCCAGAGCTACGGCCTCGAGCTCCTTGGCGATGTCGAGCAGGTCGTCCTTCACTCCGAGAGCGGCGAGCACCTCGTCGGCGCTCTCTTTCACGAGCCTGGCGCGCGGGTCGAAGTTCTTGTAGACCCGGTGCCCGAAGCCCATCAGGCGGATGCCGTCTTCCTTGTTCTTGACGCGCTCGACGAATTTCTCCACCGACTCGCCCGACTCTTTGATTTCACCGAGCATCTTGAGCACCGCCTCGTTCGCCCCACCGTGAAGCGGACCGTACAGGGCGTTGATGCCGGCTGAGATCGAGGCGAACATGTTGGCCTCGGTGGATCCGACCAGTCGCACCGTCGAGGTGGACGCATTCTGCTCGTGGTCCTCGTGCAGGATGAGCAGGCGCTCGAGGGCCTTGGAGACCACCGGGTTCACCTCGTAGGGCTCGGCCATGTTTCCGAAGTTCAGCTTGAGGAAGTTGTCGGTGAAGCTCAGTGAGTTGTCCGGGTAGAGGAATGCCTGGCCGAGGGCCTTCTTGTGCGCATAGGCCGCGATGATCGGCAGCTTCGCCAGCAGCCGGATGGTCGAGAGCTCGACCTGCTCCGGATCGTGAACGCTGAGCGAGTCTTCGTAGAAGGTCGACAGCGCCGAGACCGCGCTCGAGAGAACCGACATCGGGTGCGCGTTGTGGGGAAGCGCGTCGAAGAAGCGCCGGAGGTCTTCGTGGATGAGCGTGTGACGACGAACCCGGTCCTCGAAGGCCTCGAGTTCGGACGCGGACGGCAACTGCCCATAGATGAGCAGCCAGGCGACCTCGAGGTACGTGGAGTTGGCCGCGACATCCTCGATCGCGTAGCCGCGGTAACGCAGGATGCCCTTGTCGCCGTCGATGTAGGTGATGGCACTCTTCGTGGCAGAGGTGTTGACGAAGCCCTGGTCGAGAGTCGTGTACCCGGTCTGGCGGGTGAAGGTGGAGATGTCGATGGCCGAGGCGCCATCGACGCTCCTCACGACGGGGAACTCGGCAGTGCCGCCCGGGAACTGGAGGGTGGCCTTGTCGGCGGCAGGGTCATTTGCGGCAGCATTCACCTCTACAGCCTAATTGCCCCACCGCACACCCTCGGCACGCCCGTCGACAGCGACATCCACCAAGGTATCGATCGACCGGTTGGAGGAAGGTGCTAATTTCTTGACGCGGCTAGCCGAGCGACCGCGGAATCGATGGCTGAGTCGGTCGCGGTGAGCGCGACGCGCACGTGCTGCGAGGGCTCCGCACCGTAGAAGGTTCCGGGCACGACGAGGATGCCGATGCTGGCCAGGCGGTCTACGGCGGCCCACGCGTCTCCGCCAGCGGTCGCCCAGAGGTACAGGCCGCCCTCACTGTCGTCGATGCGGAAACCGGCGGCCTCGAGGGCTGGCCTCAGCCGGTCACGTCGGGCGCGATAGAGGGCCTTCTGGGCTCGCACGTGCTGGTCGTCGCCGAGCGCGGTGACCATCGCGGCCTGAATCGGCGCGGGCGGAAGGGTGCCGAGATGCTTTCGCACCGTGAGCAGCTGCCCGATGAGCGTGCTGCACCCGGCCACGAAACCGGCCCGATAGCCGGCGAGGTTCGACTGCTTGCTCAGCGAATAGACGCACAGCACCGAGCTGCGGTCGCCCGCGATGACCCGCGGATCGAGAACACTCGGGGTCGCGACCCGGTCGAATTCGTCGCTCCAGCCGAGCTCGGCATAACATTCGTCGCTCGCGATGACGGCACCGAGTTCCCGTGCCCGGGCGACGGCCGCGGCCAATTCCTCGACCGAGAGGATGCGACCGTTCGGATTTCCCGGACTGTTGATCCAGATGAGACGCGTGCCCTCCGGCCAGTCGGCCGGATCGTCGCTCGAGACGACGGTCGCCCCGACCAGCGCGGCGCCGACCGCGTAGGTGGGGTAGGCGAGCGAGGGCTGCACGACGGTGTCACCCGGTCCAAGACCGAGCCAGAGCGCCAGACCGGCGATGAACTCCTTGGAGCCGATCGTCGGGAGCACATTCGCGACACCGAGATCGTCGACACCGCGACGGCGGCCGAACCACTCGACGATCGCCTCCCGCAGCGCCGGCGTTCCGGCGGTCAGCGGGTAGGAGTGGGCATCGGTCGCTGCGGAGAGCGACTCCCGGATCAGGGCGGGAGTCGGGTCCACCGGAGAACCGACGGAGAGGTCGATCGCCCCCTCGGGATGCACCTTCGCACGGGCCGCGTAGGGCTCGAGAGCATCCCAGGGCCAGTCCGGCAGGCTGAGCGCCATTGTCAGGCCGCGGGACCCTGGGGCGGGAGCGCGTTGATGATCGCGTGGTCCTTGTGGATGACGCCGACCTTCGCCGCTCCGCCGGGCGAACCGACCTCGTCGAAGAACTCCACGTTGGCCTTGTAGTACTCGGCCCACTGCTCTGGCACATCGTCTTCGTAGTAGATCGCCTCGACGGGGCACACCGGCTCGCACGCACCACAGTCGACGCATTCGTCGGGGTGGATGTAGAGCATGCGGTCGCCCTCGTAGATGCAGTCGACGGGACATTCGTCGATGCACGCTCGGTCTTTGACATCCACACACGGGAGGGCGATGACGTAAGTCACTGTCGGTTCGGTCCTTTCGATTCAGGCCTTGATCCAAGCCTATCCCGCGAAAACGTGCCGAAATTCGGCCACGCGAGCGCGAGTACGGCGATGAGGAGTGATCCATAGGTGAGGGCATAGCCCGCCGCGTTCGCCGGGACGAGAACCGACCCACCTGTCGACCTCACCGAGAGCACGCCGACGGCCAGGAGGAGCCCCACCGCGGCGCATCCCGCCACCACCCGGCCAGAGAAGACGATCCGCAGGCCGACCAACAGGCTGGCGATGATGAGCAACGAGACGACGATGCCCACCGGAGCACTCAGCCCGAAGATCTGCGGGGCGAACTGGTGGTTGACGACGGTGATTCCCCCGAGCGCCGCGCCGACAAGGGCGGCGATGACCCACGCGAAGATCTTGACGGACAGGCCCTGGTCCTTCCACGCCACCATGCCGGGAGCCTCGGTGCGCAACCGAGTGAAGCCCTCCACACTCTCGATCACCCGGCTGGGTCCGCTGGACAGCGAGAAACGGTCGCCCTCCACCACGATCTGGGTACGGTGCGCACCGAGTGCCGCCGTCTTGCGATCGAGCACGCCGGAGACGTCGACCCGCAGGGCCGAGCGCGCGGCATCCGCGTCCACGACCCAGAATGGCACTCCCATGACCTCGGCCGCATGACGTGCCGCCGCGTGGGCGCGCACATGATCGGGATGTCCGTAACCGCCGTTCGAGTCATAGCTGATCACCGCACCCGGCTTCACCGCATCGATGACCGTCGCGAGGTCGGCGGCGACCTCCCCGAAGTCGGCTGCACAGAACGAGTCCGCTGCGAGCGACTCCGCCGGCTCCGCGCCGGCGGCCCCCCAGCGCATGCCGGAATCGGTATACCGTCGCGGCTCACGTTCGACCCAGCGCGCTCCGGGCTCCCCGAGAAAACGGTGATCGGAGACCCCGAGGGCCGTCATCGCGGCGGCCAACTCCGCAGTGCGCACCTCGGCGAGGCGCGGCCCGTCACCTTCGAGACCGGACAGGTCCACCGGGATGACTTCACCGAGTTCGCCGCGCGTGCAGGTGACGACGGTCACCTGCGATCCCCGCTCGACCATCAGGGCGATCGTTCCGCCGGTGGTGATGCTCTCATCATCCGGATGCGCGTGCACGAAGAGCACGCGCTCGAGGGGCGACGGCTCACCGGCAAGAAAGTCTGATTCCACCTGCCGAATTTACCCCAGCGGGGCTGACCACTTGCACAGGTCGCAGCGCGCCGGCCCGATCGACCTAGTAAGGTTAGCCTTACCAACCTTCTGAAGAGGACTGTCTCGTGTTCGCAAACTTTCTCATCGGCCTCCGCGAGGGCCTCGAGGCCGCGCTCGTCGTCGGCATCCTCGTCGCCTACGTCATCAAAATCGGACGCCGCGACGTGCTGCGCCGCATCTGGGTCGGCGTGGGCCTCGCCGTCGCGCTCGCGCTCTCCATCGGCGCCCTCCTCACCTTCGGCGCCTACGGCCTGAGCTTCGAGGCCCAGGAGGCCATCGGCGGCACGCTCTCCATCGTCGCTACCGGTTTCGTCACCTGGATGATCTTCTGGATGCTCAAGACGGCCCGCAACCTCAGCGGCACCCTGCGATCGGACGTCGACAGACACCTCGCCGGCGCCGGCTGGGGGCTGGTGCTCGTGGCGTTCCTCGCGGTGGGACGCGAGGGCATCGAAACCGCCCTGTTCCTCTGGGCAGCGGTGCAGGCCACGGGGTCGACCACCTTCCCCCTCCTCGGGGCCGCGCTCGGCATCCTGGTGGCCCTCGTGCTCGGCTACCTGATCTACCGCGGGGTGCTGAGCATCAACCTGTCGAAGTTCTTCACCTACACCGGCCTGTTCCTGATCGTCGTCGCCGCGGGTGTGCTCTCCTACGGCGTTCACGACCTTCAGGAGGCCGGCATCCTGCCGGGGCTCGGCGCACTCGCCTTCGACGTCTCGTCGGCCATCCCGCCGGCCAGCTGGTACGGCACCCTGCTCAAGGGCAGCATCAACTTCTCCCCCGCGACGACGTGGCTCGAAGCGATCGTCTGGACCCTCTACGTCGTGCCCGTGCTGATCCTGTTCATCCGCCGCATCCGCGGCGCCCAACCGACGAAAGCAACTCCTGCCGCCGTCGCCCCGACCCCTGTCACCGAAGGAGCCCGATGACCTCGCGCCTGACTTTCCGCACCCTCATCGTCACGGCGACGGCCGCAACCGCACTGCTCATGCTGAGCGCCTGCGTGCCCAATACCCCGGCATCCTCGTCACGCGCCACTGCGGGCACGAAGCTCTCGGTGGTCAGCAGCAGCTCGGATTGCGCCGTCTCGGCGACGACAGCCCCGAGCGGCACCGTCGCCTTCACGATCAGCAACTCCACCGACCAGGCCACCGAGTTCTACGTGCTCGCCGACGACGGCCTGCGCATCGTGGGTGAGGTGGAGAACATCGCCCCCGGCGCCCCGCGCACGCTCACAGTGCAACTCGCCGCCGGCACGTACTTCACGACCTGCAAGCCAGGGATGGTGGGAGACGGCATCGGACGCGCCACCTTCACCGTCACCGATTCCGGCAACCGGATCGAGCTCGCCGGCGATGAGAAGACCCAGACTGCGGCCGCCGCTGCCAACTACGTGGCCTACGTGAAGAACCAGGTCTCCCAGCTCATCCCGGCCACCGCCGCCTTCCTCGACGCCTACCTCGCGGGCGACACCGCCACAGCCCGCACGCTGTATCCGGCCGCGCGAGCCTTCTACGAGCGCATCGAGCCGGTCGCGGAGTCCTTCGGAGACCTCGACCCGGAGATCGACTTCCGCGAGGCCGATGTGGCCGAAGGCGACCAGTGGACCGGCTGGCACCGCCTCGAGAAAGACCTGTGGCCGCCCGTTGCCGCCGACAACGGGGGAACGACATACGTGGCTCTCACCCCGGGCGAGCGCGCCGCCTTCGCCGCGAAGCTGACCTCGAACACGCAGCAGCTGGCGGATGCCGTGAACGCCAAGTCCTACACGGTGAGTGCCGCCGCCATCTCGAACGGAGCGATCGGCCTGCTCGACGAGGTCGCGAACGGCAAGATCACCGGTGAGGAGGAGATCTGGTCCCACACCGACCTCTGGGACTTCCAGGCCAACCTCGAGGGCGCGCGGGTCGCCTACGAGGGGGTGCGCAACATCGTCACGGTGAAGAGCCCGAAGCTCGTGTCGCAGATCGACGCGCAATTCACCGCGCTGGAGAAGCAGCTCGCCACCTACGGCTCTCTCAGCACCGGCTTCCCCTCCTACACGGATCTCACGAGCACGCAGGTGCGCCAGCTCGCGAACGGGGTGAACGGGTTGAGCGAACCGCTCAGCAAGCTCACCGCCGCCCTGCTGAAATAGGCGACCGATGGCCAGGAAATCGCCCCCGGCTGGCGAGCCGACCGAATCGACCGGACTCTCCCGGCGCGGCCTGCTCGGCCTCGCGGGAGCCGGTGTGGTCGGGGCGGGCGTGGGAATCGGAGCGGATCGCGCGGTCATGGCGAGTGCCGCGACCGGCGATTCGGGGGCTGCGGCCTCCTATCCCTTCTACGGCGCCCACCAGTCGGGAATCACCACTGCTGCCCAGGATCGCCTCCACTTCGCGAGCTACGACGTCTCGGGCACCAGTCGCGCCGAGCTGATCGGTCTCCTCGAGGACTGGACCGCCGCCGCCGCACGGATGACCGCGGGCAAAGCCGTCGGCGACGGGGCGACCGAGGGACCATACGACGCTCCCCCGGACGACACCGGCGAAGCGCTCGACCTGCCCACCTCCGGGCTCACCATCACCTTCGGATTCGGTCCGTCCCTCTTCGATGACCGGTTCGGGCTGTCGTCCCGCCGCCCCGCAGCGCTGATCGATCTGCCGCACTTCTCCGGCGACGCGCTCGAGGAGTCCCTCGTGGGAGGCGACCTGTGCATCCAGGCCTGCAGCGACGACCCGCAGGTGGCGGTCCACGCGATCCGCAATCTCTCCCGGATCGCCTTCGGGCGGGCATCCATCCGCTGGTCCCAGCTCGGCTTCGGGCGCACCTCCTCCACCACGCGGGCGCAGGTGACGCCACGCAACCTGTTCGGCTTCAAGGACGGCACCGCCAACGTGAAGGCCGAAGACACCACGATCGTCGACGATCACATCTGGGTACCGACGGGAGACGGCGCCGAGTGGATGACCGGGGGTTCGTATCTCGTCTCGCGCAAGATCCGCATGACCATCGAGACCTGGGACCGGGCCGCCCTCCGCGAGCAGGAACGTGTTGTCGGCCGCACGAAGAGCCAGGGTGCTCCCCGCAGTGGCGGCACCGAGTTCACAGAACCTGATTTCGCCGCGGAGAACCACGGCGAACCCGCTATCGATGCCCATTCGCACGTGCGCCTTGCACATCCGAAGCAGAACGACGGTGCCGTGCTCCTGAGGCGCGGTTACAACTTCGTCGATGGAAACGACGACCTCGGGCGTCTCAACGCCGGGCTGTTCTTCATCGCATTCCAGCGGGATCCGCGCACCCAGTTCGTGCCGATCCAGCTGAAGCTCGCGGGCAATGACGCGATGAACGAATATCTCCGGCACGTCGGATCGGGCATCTTCGCCGTACCGCCGGGCGCCCGAGAGGGAAGCTTCGTCGGCGCCGCTCTGTTCGGCTAATCGACACTACTTGCCGTCGCCCTTGGTGACGGTGTAGTTGAGCACGAATCCCTTGCCGTCCTTGATCTCCACCACGGCGACGTTCAGGGTGTCTTTGTCACCGACGAGGGCTCCCCCGTCGGCGGTGGTCTCTGTGAGGGTCTTGCACTCGAAGCCTGCCGAGGTGAGGGTGGCCAGCACGTCGTTGATCGCCGTGCTGTCCGTCGCGCGCACGCTCACGTTCCAGATCTTCGACTTCGCGTCTCCCACGCCGGCACCGGAGAGCACCTCTCCCGACGCGAGCGGCACCTCGCTGGGGAAGTCCTTCGGCACGCTCTTGCCGGGAACATCCACCTTGCCGCCGGTGACGTCGTGCACGAGGTTCTGCACCGAGCATCCGGCAAGCGCCGGGCCGGCGAGCAGGGCGATCACGATGGCGATCGGAACGGTGAGGCGCTTAACCGAGTGAGACATGCCGCCCAGCCTAGGGCCGGGGACATGTCTCACAACAGTGTTGTCTGCGGGCTACGCGTTCTGCTTCTTCAGGCGGGAGACGCGGCGGGCGCGGTCGCCCGCGGCCAGCTCGACCTTACGGATGCGCACGAACTCGGGGGTCACCTCGACGCACTCGTCCTCGCGCGCGAACTCGAGGCACTCCTCGAGAGTCAGCTTGCGCGACGGGGTCATGCGCTCGAACGTGTCCGAGGTGGACTGGCGCATGTTGGTGAGCTGCTTCTCCTTGGTGATGTTCACGTCCATGTCATCGGCACGCGAGTTCTCACCGACGACCATGCCCTCGTAGACCTCCTGGGTCGGCTCGACGAAGAACGACATGCGCTCCTGCAGTGCCACCATGGCGAACGGGGTGGCGACACCGGCGCGGTCGGCGACGATCGAGCCGTTGACACGGGTCGTGATCTCACCGGCCCACTGCTCGTAGCCGTGCGAGACGGCGTTGGCGATGCCGGATCCGCGCGTGATCGTGAGGAACTCTGTGCGGAATCCGATGAGTCCACGCGACGGCACGACGAACTCCATGCGCACCCAGCCGGTGCCGTGGTTCGACATGCCCTCCATGCGGCCCTTGCGCGAGGCGAGGAGCTGGGTGATGGCGCCGAGGTATTCCTCCGGCGCATCCGTCGTCAGGTGCTCGAAGGGCTCGTGGATCTTGCCGTCGACACGCTTGACGACCACTTGTGGCTTGCCGACGGTGAGCTCGAAGCCCTCGCGACGCATCTGCTCGACGAGGATGGCCAGGGCCAGCTCTCCACGACCCTGCACCTCCCACGCGTCCGGGCGTCCGATGTCGACGAGCTTGATCGAGACGTTACCGACGAGTTCGCGGTCGAGGCGGTCCTTGACCATGCGGGCGGTGAGCTTGTGGCCCTTCACCTTGCCGATCATCGGGCTGGTGTTGGTGCCGATGGTCATCGAGATGGCGGGGTCGTCGACCGTGATGGTCGGCAGCGGGCGCACGTCATTGGGGTCGGCGAGGGTCTCACCGATCGTGATGTCTTCGAAGCCGGCGACGGCGACGATGTCACCCGGTCCCGCGGACTCCGTGGGGAAGCGGTCGAGAGCGCGCGTGATGAGCAGCTCGGTGACCTTGACGTTGTGCACGGATCCGTCGTGCTTGACCCAGGCCACAGTCTGGCCCTTCTTGATGGTGCCGTTGAAGACACGCAGGAGGGCGAGACGGCCGAGGAACGGCGAGGCGTCGAGGTTCGTGACGTGAGCCTGCAGCGGGTGCTCGTCGTCGTAGCGCGGCGCGGGGATGTGCTGCAGGATCGCGTCGAACAACGGCTCGAGGTCGTCGTTGTCGGGAAGGGAGCCGTTCTCCGGCTTGTTCCAGCTCGCGGCACCATTACGACCGGATGCGTAGACGATCGGCACGTTGAGGATCGCGTCGAGGTCGAGGTCGGGATAGTCGTCGGACATGTCGCTCGCGAGGCCGAGGAGCAGGTCCTGGCTCTCGGTGACGACCTCATCGATGCGGGCATCCGGACGATCGGTCTTGTTGACCAGCAGGATGACCGGAAGGTTCGACTCGAGCGCCTTGCGCAACACGAATCGGGTCTGCGGAAGCGGACCCTCACTGGCATCGACGAGCAGAACGACGCCGTCGACCATGCTGAGACCGCGCTCGACCTCTCCACCGAAGTCGGCGTGACCGGGGGTGTCGATCACGTTGATGGTGATCGGTCCGTCGGTCGCGTGCAAACCGGAATACGAGACCGCGGTGTTCTTCGCGAGGATCGTGATTCCCTTTTCGCGTTCGAGGTCGTTCGAGTCCATCGCACGCTCTTCGAGGTGCGCGTGGGCCGCGAAGGAGTTCGTCTGGCGCAGCATGGCGTCGACGAGGGTGGTCTTTCCATGGTCGACGTGAGCGACGATCGCTACGTTGCGCAGGTCATTACGGGTGGCGATTGCCATAGGTATACGTCCAGATTTGTCTCGAGAAGGAGGGAGGCCACGATCGTTCAGTGACGGCAGAATCACGTCGGTGGTGCTCCGCACTGCATAGTCTACCGGTTGCGGCCCCGGTACTACCGATTAAGAGCCGGCACTACCCCTTATCAACCGGCGACCAGTCCCAGACATTCCACAACAGGTTCGGCGACAGCGGTGACGGTGCCACCCCGCTGACGTGATCGTTGAAGGCCGTGACCGCCGGGAACTGGTAGAGCGGCACCCCGTAGCCATCCGCCCAGACCCGCGCGTCGATCTTCTGCAGGATGGCGAGCTGCTGGCTCCGGTCGGCGGTGGCGCTGAGGGAATCGATGAGGGCATCCACTTCGGGGTTGGCGTAGAAGTTGTCGTTGCCCACCGGCGAATCGCTGCGGAAGGCCGCGGATACCGCACTCACCGCGAGGCTCGACGGTCGCAGCGCGTACAGCGAGGCATCGTAGGCGCCGTCGGTGCCGAGCAGCTGCCGCCAGTCGGTGCTCGAGCAGTCGGTCACGGTGAAGCCGGCGAGGGCGGCCGAGTCCTGGATCGCGGCGTACTCGGCGACCCGGCGCGGATTCGAGGGATCGAACAGCAGGCAGACCTGCGGGCCCACGACCCCTGCCTTGGCGAGCAGCTCCTTCGCTCCCTCGATATCGACTGTGGCGTAGGCGCTCGATCCGTTCGTGCGCACCGCTGCCGCGTACCCCTGCTCCCCCGGAAGGAAGACCTGCGAGGAGCGCAGCCTGGCCTCTTCCTGCAACGGCACGATCAGGTCGTCCAGGATCTTCTGACGCGGCACCGTCTTCAGGAACGCTCGCCGCACGACGGGATCGTCGAATGTGCCGTTTCGCGAGTGGGAGAACTGCAGGTCGAGGTGCTCGTAGGGGCCGTCGGAGCCGCTCAGCACTGTCGCGTTGTCCACAGACAGCAGCGCCTGCGCGACATCCGCGTTCGGCTGCGGGGAGATGACGTCCACCTGGCCGGCACGCAGCGCGGCCACCGCGGCGAGCGGATCGGTGATGAACCGCAGTTCGACGCGTTCGAAGGTGGGACGGTGGTCGCCGCTGTACTGCGGGTTGGCGGTGAGGGTCGCTCCCGTCGCCGTCAGTCCGGTGAGGGTGTATGGCCCGGTGCCGATGACGAGGCTCTTGTCTTTGGGCATGGTCGTGAAGTCGAAACCGGTGTCCCAGAAGTGGGCGATCTTGGAGAGCTTCGCGATGTCGCGCTTCTGGATCGCGGTGACGAGAGCGCCCTCGGCCCGCGTCGCATCATCCATGCCCAGCGCCTTCTGCGCCACCACATGAGCGGGAAGACCCACCCCGAAGACGAGCTCCCAGTCCACGAACGGATGGTCGTAGGTGAGCGTCAGCGAGCGGTTGTCATCGCCGATCACGGGGGTCTTCGACACCAGCTGCAGGCCGTTGCCGCTGAATCCGTCGAAGTGCACGACCCCCGCGGGGAACGGCTTGGTGTAGCGCCCGGTGTCGGGATCGGTATAGCTCTCGTTGTCGAAGCCCGGAGTGTTGAGGGCTCCAGAATTCGCCGCCCACGAGAGCAGCAGGTCGGCACCGTCCACCGCCTGGCCGTCCGACCACTTGACGCCGTCGCGGATGGTGTATTTCACTCGAAACGGCTGCTTCGACACCACCTGGTAGGTACCGAAGGACTCGTCCTTCTGCAGCGCCGGACGATTGTCGTAGTAGTTGAACTGCGAATTGGTGGCTGCGACGATGCTGGCGTTGGCAGCGACGTTGCCGAACGAGGTCCTCGCGTTATAGGAGGAGAAGGCCTGGCTCACCGCGACACGCACTGTACTGCCCTTGGTCACCGTCGCTGTGCACCCGGAAAGGGCGATGCCCGCCACCGCGAGGACGAGGAGTGCGGCTACCAGTGACTTGCGCATCCGATCCATCGTAGCGATCGGCCGCGCGAACCCCGACAGCCCCCTGTCTTACTCGGAGGATCCCGCTCGCAGCAGTTCGCGTCGGCTCTCGCGGCGCTCGCGCTGCAGGATGGGGTCGGGAAGCGGCACAGCGGCCAACAGGCGTTGGGTGTAGGGCTGCGTCGGGTTGCGCAAGATCTCGTCACGGCTTCCCACCTCCACCAGTTTGCCCTGGTGCATCACCGCGATGCGGTTGGCCAGCACGTCGATGACGGCGAGGTCGTGGGTGATGAAGAGGCAGGCGAACTGCATCTCGCGCTGCAGACCCTGCAGGAGTTCGAGCACCCGCGCCTGCACCGACACGTCGAGAGCGCTCGTGGGCTCATCCGCGATCAAGAGCTGCGGCTTCAGCGCGATCGCCCGGGCGATGCCGACGCGCTGCTTCTGCCCACCGGAGAGCTCATGCGGAAAACGTCCGCGATAGGCGCGTGGCAGTTCGACGCTGTCGAGCAGGCGCTCGACCTCGTTGAACAGTGCCTGGCCCTTCATCTGCTTGGCGAGGAGAAGTGGCTCGCCGATGCTGTCCCCGACGGGCATCCGCGGGTTGAGCGAGGAGGCGGGGTCCTGGAAGACGATGCCGGCCTTCTTGTGCAGCTGACGGATCTCCTCGCGATTGGCCTTCGAGATGTTCTGACCGGTGACCGTGAGGGTGCCCTCGGTGATCGGAAGCAGCCCGATCGCGGCGCGACCGAGGGTCGTCTTGCCCGAACCGGACTCGCCGACGAGGCCGACGACCTCGCCGGAGTGCACCTGCAGGTCGACGTGATCGACGGCACGGAAGGCGGGCACTCGACCGTGCTTCGGGTACTCGATGACGACATCGTCGAAATCGAGGACGACAGGCCTGGTGTCCCGTGCGGCGACCGGGGATGCTCCGCTCGCTCGATCGCTCACCGCGATCCGCTCACGCGCCTCGGGTGTGTCGGCTGCAAGCGCGGCGTTCGTATCGATCTCTTCTCCCGCGCGCTGTCCGAGGTGCGGAACCGCGGCGAGAAGCGCCCTGGTATAGGGATGCTGCGGGTTCGAGAAGATCTCGAGCGCCGTTCCCGTCTCCACGATCACGCCGTCTTTCATCACGGCGATGTAGTCCGCGATGTCGGCGACCACGCCCATGTCGTGGGTGATCAGCAGGATGGCGCTCTTGAGGCGGTCGCGCAGGCTGCGGAGCAGGTCGAGGATCTCGGCCTGCACGGTCACATCCAGTGCGGTAGTCGGCTCGTCGGCGATGAGCAGCGTCGGGTCGCAGGAGATCGACTGTGCGATCATCGCGCGCTGGCGCTGGCCGCCCGACAGTTGGTGCGGGTAGGAATTGAATGCCTTGAGCGGATCCGGGAGCTCGACCATGCCGAGCAGCTCGATCGCGCGCTTCTTTGCCTCTGAGGGCGCGATGCCGTAGTGCACGCGAAGGGTCTCGATGATCTGCGAACCGACCGTGTAGACCGGGTTCAGCGCCGTCATCGGCTCCTGGAAGATCACCGCGATCTCCCCACCGCGGATGCGTCGCATGTGGTTCGCGCGGATGCCGGTGATCTCCTCGCCATTCAGCTTGATGCTGCCCCGGATGCGGCTGTTGGAAGGCAGAAGATCGAGAAGGGCCATCGATGAGGCGCTTTTCCCCGAACCGGACTCACCGACGAGAGCGAGCACCTCGCCCGGCATGATCCGGTAGTTCATGTGGCGGGCGGCCGGCACCCACTGGTTGTCGACGCCGAAGTCGACATTGAGATCGGTCACCTCGAGAACCGGGGTGGCAGCATCCGTCGAAGCGGTCGCGGGGGTCTCGGTCATGACTGTGCCTTTCGTGCAATACGTGCGCCGGTGTTCCGGTGTGGGGCTGGGTGGGGATTTCGAGCCGGGCCTGAGACGATGGGAATATGCCCCAGTTGCCCGGTCCAGAGCGAGAGACCATCGCCTCCCGCTTCAATCGCACGATAGCGATCGGAGTCTGGGTGATCTCCCTGATCATCGCGGTGTCGCTCTTCTTCATCAATCGACCGGATCAGCTCGCCTACCTCGTGCCGCTGGCTCTCGTGAACCTGCTGGTCTGGGAGGCGCTCTGGCGACCGCTGCTCGTGGTGAGCGACGAGGGCGTGGTCGTGACGAACCCGTTTCGTGCGGTTCACGTGCCCTGGAATGCTCTCGTGAACATCGACACCAAGTTCGCCCTCACGCTCTTCACTCCCGGTCGGAAGATCGAGGTGTGGGTTGCGCCGTCGCCCGGAAGGTCGTTCGGCTATCGCAGCGCGGCGGTCGCCGAGCGCGAGATCCGCCGCACCGCACCGCACAGCACCAACAAGGTGCGTCCGGGAGACCTTCCGTCGAGCGAGTCCGGCGCTGCCGCCGAGGTGGTGCGATCGCGCTGGGAACTGCTGCAGGTATCCGGTCAGATCGAGGCCGGCGTCGCCGATTCCACCCGGGTGACGACGCACTGGCACTGGTACTCGATAGCCGCTATCGTCGCGCTGCTCGTCTCCTCGGTGCCGGCGCTTCTCATCGCCTAGCCGGGCGATCCGCCGCTCGGTCACTTCGTGCCGGGGTCGATCAGGTCGCTGTCGTCGCCGGCGCGCACGTTCTCGTCTTCGGCGATGCTGAGGCGCTCTTCCTGCATGCGACGAAGCTTGAAGCGGCGATGGCGCGGGTCGAAAGCGTCGCGGAGACCGTCACCGACGAAGTTGACGAGGAGCGCGAGGGACACGATGAACAGCGCTGGCCACCAGAACAGCCACGGTCGGGTCTGGAAGGCCGACTGGTTGCTCGAGATCAGGTTGCCGAGAGACACATCGGGCGCCCGGATGCCGAACCCGAGATAGCTCAGCGCGGTCTCGAGCAGGATGGCGGAGGCCATGATGAGCGTCGCACTCACGATCACCACACCGAGGGCGTTGGGGAGGATGTGACGGAAGATGATCCGTGCATCGGATGCCCCGGCAACGCGGGCCGCCTCGACGAACTCGCGTTCACGCAGGGAGAGGAACTCGCCCCGCACGAGACGGGCGATACCCATCCAGGAGAAGAAGCCGAGCATGATCGCCAGCGTCGCCGCTCCGAATCCGCCAAAGGCGTTTCCGACCACGGCACCGATCACGAGGGCCGGGATCACGATGAACACGTCGGTGATGCGCATGAGGATCGCGTCGGTCTTGCCGCGGTAGTACCCGGCGGTCGCCCCGACGAACACCCCGATGATTGTCGCGATTCCTCCGAGCACCACCATCACCAGTGCGGAGTTCTGGATTCCGCGCATCGTCATGGCGAAGTAGTCCTTGCCGATGCGATTCTGCCCAAAGGGATGATTGCCGATCTCGATCCCGGTGCCGCCGAGCCATTTGGGCAGTAGCGACATCGTCGGCGCGCCCTGGTTCTGCTGGTCATTGAGATCGGTGTAGCCGTACTTCCACCAGCCGTGGATCGGACCGAGCCCGATGGCGGAGATCGAGAAGATCACGATCACGAAAACAAGGACGAGAGCGCCCACGGCCACCTTGTTGGCCAAGAACCGCTTGAAGATCAGGCGACCCTGGCTCTCGGGCGGCTTGTTCTCGGAGATGATGGCCTCTGCGGCCAGTGTGGTCGATTCGTCGTTGGACATCAGCGAACCCTCACTCTCGGGTCGAGGGCCGCGTAGGCCAGGTCGGCAAGGAAGTTGAAGAGGATCGCCATTCCGGCGATCACGATGAAGTACCCCATCACCGGGTTGAGGTCTCCGCGGCCGAGGCCGGCGAAGAACAACTGGCCCATTCCGGGGATGCCGAAGATCGACTCCGTGATGATCGCCCCACCGAGCAGGGCTCCGACGTCGAAGGCGACGAGGGTCGTGATGGGGATGAGCATGTTGCGGAAGGCGTGGCGCACGACGACGGTGCGCTCGGGAAGTCCCTTGGCCCGCGCGGTGCGCACGTAGTCCTGGCCCATCGTCTCCAGCATCCCGGCGCGCGCGTAGCGGGTGTAGCTGGCGAAGGAGATGAGCAGGAGGGCGATCGTCGGAAGCAGGAAGTGGGTGAAGGTGTCGATCCCCGACTCCCACACGTTTCCACCGAGGTTCGGCGTCTGGTTGCCGACGGTCGCGATCGGACGATTGTTGGTATCGCTGAGGTACAGCGGCCACGACTGCATGAAGCGGTCGAGCAGCACCAGTCCGCCGGAGAGCACCGCCGTGATCGCTCCGACCCGTACGGACTGTCCGCGGTCGTAGCCGCCCATCAGGAAGCCGGTGACGAGGCCGACGGCAACGGTGACGATGGCGAGGATGACGAGCGTGCCGGCGGAGGAGATGTCGAACAGGCCCTGGAGGCTGAAGTAGGCGATCATCGCGACCACCACGTTGATTCCGGCCGTGATGAGCGCGCGACGATTCCGGAGGCCCGCGACGAGCGCGGTCGTCCCCACGCCGATACCTCCGGCGAGCAGGAAGATGCCGATCGGTCCGAGGCCGGGGTGCAACAGCCATCCGGAAAGGGAGATCGCGTACAGGACGATCGCCGAGATCACCGCGGTGGCACCGCCCACGACGAGTCTTCGCCGCATCTCGCCGCCGATCACCGATTGGACGACGAGCCCGAGCACCAACCCGATCCCTATCACGACCCCGATCGCGATGATCGGATCGGCGAGGAAGTCGTTGAACCCGATGGCGATGAACTCCTTCAGGAGCACCGCGATGAGGAACGAGGGAAGCGAGAAGAGGAAGAAGCTCGTGAAGGTCACCACGTTGTCGAGGCCGCTGTACTGGCGAAGGGCGGTGATGATGCCGAGAGCCAGTCCGAGGATGATCGCGAGGATCAGCGCGCCGGCGACGAGCTGCACGGTGGACTGCATCGCCCGGGGCAGGATGTCGATGACCTCCGCCTTCGAGATGGTCTGCCCGAGGTCGCAGGAGTTGGCGAGTGGGATGAGGCACTTCGCGGCGCCGCCGATCCAGAGGAACCACCGCAGCGGCGGCGGGACATCCAGCTGCAGCGCCTGGATGCGGGCCTGGATGAGCTTCTCCTTGTTGAGAGCGTTGCTCTGCAACAGGTCATCGAGGGGGTGCGCGGAATACGCGGTCAACATGTACATGATGAACGACGCCGCGATCAGCACGAGGACTGAGACGAGAATTCGCCGCAGGATGAAACTCACCATCGAATAGGTACCTTGCTGGTTCGGTTATCCGGTACGGAAGGCTTCGTCGCCTCCCCGGCACTGGAAATGTTACGGGGGTCCACGGTCCGTTTGTGACGGACGGGACTGAAGAATCTTACCCACGCCACCAAGGATTTGCCCGGCGGCGTGAAAGCGGTGACCTGCGGCTCGTCGTGTACCGAGAGCCGCAGGTCACCGATTCAGTGCTACTTACCCTTGACGGTCCACTCCCAGAAGTTCCAGAAGGGGCCGGTCTGGCCAGCGAAGTACGTGTCGACACCCGTGATGCGACTCGTTACTCCGGTGATGCCGGGCAGCTGGAACAGAGGAAGGCCGTAGGCGTCATCGAACGCCTGCTTGTCCATCTTCTGCAGGATCGGATCGATCTTCTTGGTGTCGAGGATCGACTGGGTCGAGAGAGCCAGCTTGTCCGTGCCCTTGTAGGCGTTGTAGTTTCCGCCACCGTCGGTCGACCAGATCTGCGGGACACCGGCGTAGCCGTAACCCGGGTTGATCCAACCGAAGAGAACGGCGTCGTAGGTTCCGTCGCCGAGTTTCTTGCTCCAGTCGGGCGATCCGGCATCCACGATCTTGAAGCCGGCCTTGGTTGCCGAGGCCTGGATGGCCTGGAACTCATCGACGCGGTTCGGGTTGTTGGTGTTGTACATCAACTTGATCGTCGGGGTCGCACCGGCGAGGAGCGTCTTGGCTCCCTCGATGTCGACCTTGTCGTAGGCGGAGGAACCGTTGCCCTTGACCGAGTCGGCGTAACCGGACTGCTGCGGCAGGAACTGCTCGGAGTCGAGCACCTTCGCCTTGGGGTCGACCGGCGTGACGATCGCGTCGAGGATCTGCTGGCGCGGGATGGTCTTGAGGAACGCCTCACGCACCTTCGCGTCCTGGAACACCGGAGCGTTGAACGACAGGTCGAGGTGGTCGTACGACGCCTGCGATCCGACGATCACCTTTGCGCTCGTCGACTTGAGGGCGGTGAGCGTGTCGGCGGATGCCTGCGGGTTGATCACGTCGACCTCGCCGTTGGCGAGTGCGGAGACCTGCGCGTTGGCGTCCGGGATGTTGCGGAGCACGATCTTGTCGACCTTGGACTCGTGGTCACCCGTGTAGTACTTGTTCTTCACCAGGGTGAGGGACTGGGTGGGCACGAAGTCGGAGACGACCATCGGTCCGCTGGAGACGAGAAGCGACTTGTCGGTCGGCATCGCCGTGACGTCGTATCCGGTGTTGACGAACTCGGCAGCCTTCTGCAGCGTCGGGTCGGCAGCGGCCGGCTTGGCCGGGTCGCCCTTCGGCAGCTTCTTGAGCAGTGCCGTGAGGTCGGCCGCGCTCTTGAGGCCGGCCTTCTCTGCGACGACGTGAGCCGGCTGAGAGATCGGGGAGAAGATCGCGTAGTCGACGTAGGGGTCTGAGTACTTCATCGTCATCGACAGGTCGTCGTCGCTGATCACCGGGAAGGAGGGACCGTTGAGGGCGACGGTGCTACCGGCGGTGGAGAAGTAGTTGGTACCGGAGGTGACGTCACCGTTGTCGTCCGTGGTTCCGGAGTCGTAGAAGCCGGTGCTGATCGCCCAGGTGAGCGCCATGTCGTCCGCGGTGATCGGCTTGCCGTCGGACCACTTGAGGCCCTTCTTGAGCGTGTACTTGACGGTCAGCGGGGAGTCCGACGTCTTGGTCAGAGTTCCGAATGACTTGTCGTAGATGACCTTGAACTTCGGGTCGACGTAGTAGAAACCGCCGGTGGTCATGTAGGACACGAACCCGTTGGTGTCGAGGTTCCCATCCGGGGTGTTGTAGTTGAACGACGTGAAGTCGTTAACCGTTGCCACCGTGACGGTTCCGCCCTTTGCTGTGGTGGGGGTCGGCGTACCGGATGTTGTGCACCCGGCGAGCGCGAATGCCGTGGCGCCGGCGATGGCGACGACTGCGATCGCATTACGCGCCAATCTTCCTCTGATTTTCAATTTTCCTCCTGTGCAAGATGAGCAAACGGCAGCACGATCCTTAGCGTTTTGCCGCGCTAGATAGAAGAACCCTAAGTAGGGGGTGCTCCCCGAGCCAAACTGTAGAGGCAAACGTTACACAGTGGTAACAGACCTAACAAATTGTTGCGCCCGGGGAAGATTCATTGCGCGCTGCTGGGAGATTTCGCACAAATATTGCGATTCCGAGGTGTCTCAAAGTGTGAACTGACCGAATAGAGGGCGTAGCATCGAAACCGTGCCAGTGCCACCTTTGTCGGATTCCACAGTTTTCGACCCGGTGGATGCACCCTCCCGAAGGCGAATCAGAGGCGAGATCGTTCTCGTGCTCG
Source organism: Glaciihabitans sp. INWT7 (assembly GCF_014217685.1). Taxonomy (NCBI): domain Bacteria; kingdom Bacillati; phylum Actinomycetota; class Actinomycetes; order Micrococcales; family Microbacteriaceae; genus Glaciihabitans; species Glaciihabitans sp. INWT7. The sequence continues at coordinate 2,493,754 of NZ_CP043653.1, forward strand.
GCCTGTCGCTCGGTGCGTCGGCGGTCTATTCGATCGTGTCCCTCGCCGACAGTCTGACGAGACCCACGCCCCTCTCGCAGCAGGTTCAGTCTCTCAATAACTCGCTGAACAATCGCGCGATTTTCGACTTCATCTATCAGTTCCTCGCCATCTTCTTCGACCTGGTTCCGGTCGCCCTCGTCTGCTTCCTGCTGTGGCAGAGCGCGAGGCCGCACCTCGCGCGCCTCGGCCTCGCATTCGACCGTCCGGGGCGTGACTCCCTGCTCGGGCTCGGACTCGCGCTCCTGATCGGGATCCCCGGCATCTTCGTCTATCTGGGTGGCAAGGCCCTCGGAGTCGGCGTGACCGTATCCGCGTCCCCTCTCGATACGTACTGGTGGACCATCCCGATCCTCGTGCTCTCGGCTCTGCGCGCAGGCCTGCAGGAAGAGCTGATCGTGATCGGCTACCTGTTCGCCCGGCTGCGCGACCTCGGCTGGAAGACGTGGCCGATCATCCTCTCGGCCGCGCTGCTCAGGGGCACCTACCACCTCTACCAGGGCTTCGGTGCGTTCGTCGGCAACTTCGCCATGGGCGTGCTGTTCGGGTGGCTGTACTCCCGCTACGGCCGGGTGCTGCCCCTCGTGATCGCACACTTCGTGATCGACACCGCGATCTTCGTGGGGTACCCGTGGGCGGCATCCGCGTTCCCGGGGCTGTTCGGCGTGGCGAAGTAACGCTCGCACGAGTGCCGGACCCGGCCCACTGAGCGCGTCGCGGTCGTGGCGGGATAAACGACGCGTCACGGCGGTACAAAGCCCTCGCGGAGGGAGTCGTGTCTCCCGCCGCGAGGGCACGTACCCGCCGCGAGAACGCGCCGGGTCATTTCTGGCGACACGATGTGACAGCGCCCTCGTGCGGATGCGTCGGCAATCCCCTCGAGAACGCGTAGTTCCTTCTTGGACCGGCGATTCGCCGAGCGGTGCGATACCACCACATCCGTCGTCACCCACACGGCGAGGAATCCCCAGGGCGAGGAATCTTGAAGGCGACGAGCACGTGAGCAGCCCGTCCCGACGCGAATCCCGGCGGAGGTTCTCGACGAGGTCGCGCGCGAAAAGCGCGACACCCTCGAGCACCTTCAGTCCCCCATCGAGCGGGGGCGTGCTGAGGACGAAGCTCGCGATCGGTCCGGCGCATGGATGACGTGACACTTCTCATCCAAAATCGGTTCAGAACGGCAAGAAGTGGTGGGGTCGATACCCTGACGGGCTACGACGGCCCCGCGAGTTCTTGGTCTGGCCGACCGAGCGCCCGACGAACCGCGACCTGGCGGGTGTAGTCCGTTCGCGCGAAAGTTTCACGTCGAGAAGTTTGCCAGCGCTCGGGCACTCCGGGGAGAGGCCCCGGGTCTCGATGCGCTTGCCGGCTCCCGCTGCTAGGCCTGCAGGCGCCCTACTCGAAAGCCTCCGGTGGCGGGCAGGCGCAGACCAGGTTGCGGTCGCCGTAGGCGTTGTCGATACGACGCACCGGCGGCCAGTACTTGGAGCGGATGAGACTGCGCACCGGATACACGGCCTGTTCGCGACTGTACGGGTGCGTCCACTCCCCCTCGATCACGGACTGCGCCGTGTGCGGGGCGTTGTGGAGGGGGTTGTCGGCGAGCGGCCAGGTGCCGGAGGCCACGGCATCCGCCTCGGCCCGGATGGCGATCATCGCATCGATGAAGCGATCGATCTCGTCGAGGTCCTCACTCTCCGTCGGCTCGACCATGAGGGTTCCCGCGACTGGGAAAGACATCGTGGGGGCGTGGAATCCGAAGTCGATGAGGCGCTTGGCCACATCGTCGACCGTGACGCCGGTCGCCTCGGTGAGGGGACGGAGGTCGAGGATGCACTCGTGCGCCACCAGTCCGTTGTCACCCGCGTAGAGCACCGGGAAGTGATCGCGCAGGCGCACGGCCACGTAGTTGGCGGCGAGGACGGCCGCTCCGGTCGCCTCCCGGAGTCCGTCGGCGCCCATCATGCGCACGTAGGCCCAGCTAATGGGAAGGATGCTCGGTGAGCCGTAGGGGGCCGCGGATACGGGAGCACCCGCGTGCAGCTCGCGCTGCGCCATCGGATGACCGGGGAGGAACGGCGCGAGATGCGCCTTCGCCGCGACCGGGCCAACGCCCGGACCGCCGCCGCCGTGAGGGATGCAGAAGGTCTTGTGAAGGTTGAGGTGGGAGACGTCCCCGCCGAAGTCGCCGTAGCGGGCGAACCCGAGCACGGCGTTGAGGTTCGCACCATCGACGTAGACCTGGCCGCCGGCGTCGTGCACGGCCTTGCAGATCGTGCCGACCTCGTGCTCGTACACACCGTGCGTCGAGGGGTAGGTGATCATGAGGGCTGCGAGTGAGTCGGAGTGCTCGGCGATCTTGGCGCGGAGGTCGTCGACATCCACGTTGCCGAGCTCGTCACAGGCCACCACGACCACGCGCATGCCGGCGAGCACCGCGGAAGCCGCGTTCGTGCCGTGGGCGCTCTGCGGGATGAGGCAGACCGTGCGCTGGCTGTCGCCGCGGGAGCGGTGGTAGCCACGGATGGCGAGGAGCCCGGCGAGCTCGCCCTGGCTTCCCGCGTTCGGCTGAAGCGAGACGGAGTCGTAGCCCGTGACATCCGCAAGCCAGCCCTGCAACTGGTCGATCAGCTGAAGGTAGCCCTCCACATCCGCTTCGGGGGCGAAGGGATGGAGCCCAGCGAATTCTGGCCAGGTGACCGCCTCCATCTCGGTGGCCGCATTGAGCTTCATGGTGCACGATCCGAGGGGGATCATGCCGCGATCGAGCGCGTAGTCGTAGTCGGCGAGGTGCTTGAGGTAGCGCATCATCGAGGTCTCGGACCGGTGGGTGTTGAACACCGGGTGCTCGAGGTAGGCACTTCTGCGTTCGAGGTCGACGGGGATCCACTCGAGATCGTCGGGCACGGTCTCGTCGGCGAGATCCTCGCCGAGGATGCGTGCGATGGCGCGCACGTCGTCGAGAGTGGTCGTCTCGTCTGCGGAGAGTTGAACGTGATCCTCATCGACGAGATGGATGAGGTAACCGGCGGAGTGCGCCCGCTCGACGAGCCGGGAGGCCTTCGTCTTGGTGTGGAGCGTGATCGTGTCGAAGAAGTTCGCCGAGACGACAGTGTGACCGGCCTCCGAGGCGGCCCGGGCGAGCACCCGCGTGAGGCGGGTCACCCGGGTGGCGATCTGCCGCAGGCCCTGCGGGCCGTGATAGACCGCGTACATCGAGGCCATGACAGCGAGGAGCACCTGGGCGGTGCAGATATTGGACGTGGCCTTATCACGCCGGATGTGCTGCTCGCGCACCTGGAGTGAGAGACGGTAGGCCGGATGCCCGGTGGCATCCTGCGAGACTCCGACGAGTCGACCGGGGAGCTGGCGTTCGAGCCCAGCCCGCACTGCCATGTAGCCCGCGTGCGGCCCACCGAAGCCCATCGGAACGCCGAAGCGCTGGCTGGTGCCGACCGCGACATCCGCGCCCAGATCTCCGGGTGAGGCGATGAGGGCGAGGGCGAGCAGGTCGGCGGCGACCACCGCGAGGGCACCCTTCGCCTTCGCTGCGGCGATGACCGAACTCGGGTTCCAGACCCGGCCGGAACGGGCCGGGTACTGCACGAAGATGCCGAAGGCCTCAGGAAGGTCGATCGCGTCACGCGGAAGCTCTGCCAGGTCGAGCACGACCAGATCGATACCGACGGCGCTCGCACGGTTCTCGAGCAGCGCGAGGGTCTGGGGAAGAGAATCCGAATCGACGATGAAGGTGTTGCTCTCGAGCTTCGAGGCGCGACGGGCGAGCATCATGCCCTCCACGACTGCGGTGCCCTCATCGAGCATCGATGCGTTTGCGGTGGTGAGGCCGGTGAGGTCTGTGACCATCGTCTGGAAGTTGATGAGCGCCTCGAGACGCCCCTGGGAGATCTCCGGCTGGTAGGGCGTGTAGGCCGTGTACCAGCTGGGGTTCTCCAGCACATTGCGCTTGATCACGGCCGGGGTGATGGTGTCGTAGTAGCCGAGACCGATCATCGAGCGATTGACCGTGTTCTTGCGGGCGAGCACCCGGAGTTCGGCGAGCGCCTCGCGCTCGGTCGCCGCGGGCGGCAGCACAGAGTCGGCGGCGGCGCGGAACCCGTCGACGTGGATGGATGCCGGCACGGCGGCGAGCACGAGCTCATCCACAGTCTTGTAACCGAGCGCGCCCAGCATCGTGGACTGTGCAGCGGCGTCCGTTCCGATGTGGCGCTCGGCGAAACCGCCGGTGGCCAAGAGGTTCTGCGTGAGCAGGTCGACGCCGGCCACTACTCGCCCACCAGCGCGGTGTACTCGTCGAAGCTCAGGAGAGACGGAAGTTCGGTGAAGCTCACCTTGATGAGCCAGCCTTCACCGAATGGGTCGCTGTTCACGAGTTCGGGATTGGCCACGACGGCGTCGTTCACCTCGGTGACCGTGCCGTCGACCGGGGCGAAGAGCTCGCCGACCGACTTGGTCGACTCGATCTCGCCCACGATCTTGCCGCTCGCGACGGTGGCCCCCACCGTGGGCAGATCGACGAAGACGACATCGCCGAGCTTCTCCGCCGCATAGGCGGTGATGCCAACGATCGCGATGTCGCCCTGCACCTCGAGCCACTCGTGCTCGGCCGTGTAACGAAGGGTGTTCTGTTCAGCCATGACTATTTGGCCTCTCTCTGATAAAAGGGAAGTGCGGTGACGGATGCCGGTACGCGGGTTCCGCGCACATCCAAGAACAGTTCAGTGCCGAGTTCACGCACGGCGGGATCGACGTAGGCCATCGCGATCGGGTATCCGAGAGTGGGGCTGAGCGCACCACTGGTGACCACCCCCACCTCTGCGCCATCGGCATCGAGCACGAGGTAGTCCGCGCGACCGGCACGCTTGCCCTCGGCCCGCAGGCCGACGAGGACGCGAGCCCCCTCGGCCGGTCCGGTCTCGACCGCGGAGCGACCGACGAAGTCGCCCTCCTTCTTGAGGTTGACGACCCGACCGAGGCCGGCCTGCACGGGGAAAATGGTGAGACCGAGTTCGTGGCCGTAGAGCGGCATCCCCGCTTCAAGGCGCAGGGTGTCGCGGCTGGCGAGACCCGCCGGCACCAGTCCGCTGCCGGCGCCGGTCTCCGCGATCGCGCGCCACAGTGCTGTTGCGGCATCCGGGGCGATATAGAGTTCGAAGCCGTCTTCGCCGGTGTATCCCGTGCGGGCGACGAGGATCTCGTGCCCCTCGAACTGGCCGGGGGTCGACCAGTAGTACTTGAGGTCGGCGAGACCGGCGACCACGATGCCCGGTACCTGGCTCAGGATCTCGAACGATTTAGGTCCCTGGATCGCGATGAGCGCGATGTCGTCGCTCTCATCGAACACCTCGCAGTCGAATGGCGCGGTGCGCTCGAGCAGTTCGGCAGCGACCGCTTCGCGATTGGATGCGTTGGCCACGACGATGAACCGGTCCTCGCCGGTGCGGTAGACGACAAGATCGTCGATGATCCCGCCCTCCCGGCCGAGCAGAAGACTGTATTTCGCCTGGCCGATGGCGACGGCCGAGATCTTGCCGGCGAAGGCGTAGTCCAGGGCATCGGCGCTCTCCGGCCCGAGCACCACGATCTCGCCCATGTGGGACAGATCGAAGAGGCCGGCCGCCGTGCGCACCGCGTGGTGTTCGGCGAGATCACTCGAGTAGCGCACCGGCATCTGCCAGCCCGCGAAGTCGGTGAAGCTCGCGCCAGCCTCCACGTGGACACCATTGAGCGGTGAGTATCGTTCTTCGGTCTTCTCGGTCACGTTCTTGTCTGGCACGGAGTTCTCCTGGCGCGCGCGGGCTGCGGATGAAACTCCCCCTCTGTCATGGGCCTGAGAGTTTCACGCCGGAGCGCTTTCACCTTCGGCGGGATGGCGGACTCGAGAGTCCGGTCATCCACTTTCCAGAGTGGCCAGTTCGATGCGGTACGTAGACCTGAGAGATTGGCGGGGAGGCTTGCTCCTTCGGTGCCCGACCGGGGTCGGACTCTCCCGCATCGCGTGTGCGGCCCAGTTTTCGATTGTGGGGCCAGCCTAGCAAGGGAACAGTGCAGCGTCGCCTCGGGGTCGACCGCCCGCCGTGGTCAATCGCTCGGTATCGTCAGTCGCTCGTTATCGTCAATCGCTCAGGCCGAGCCCGTAGATGAGGGAGGCCGCAATGGTGGGGATCGCGACCAGCGCACCGAGCACCAGCGCGACGATCGCGAGCAGGGTGTTGGGCCGACCGCCTCCGCGCCGAAACGTGAATGCACCGAAGGCGATACCGAGCACCCAGGGAATGCCGAAGAAGAAGACTCCCTCAGTCTCGTACATGTAGCGCAGCCGGGCACCCTGCAGGAAGAGCCCCAGCTGTTCAGCCCCGCCGAGGAGCAGGGCGGCCGCTGCCGTCCCAGCGCCGAACACGACGGCGAGGATCGCGGGGGCATCGACCCCCTCGCCGCGCGGAGAAGGAGCGGCAGGTCTCCGGGCGATCACGAACGAGCGAAGAAACAGCACCAGTGCGGTCACCATGAGGGAGAGCGCGATGCCGATCGCGTACACCTGCTCGACCGGGGCGTTCGGCGGGAATCCCGAGAACCCCACGATGTCGACGACCCCGGCTACGAGCAGGCCGAGCGCGACAAGGCGAATGAGGGTGACGCTCTGGCCGGTCGCCTCCCGAACTGTGGGCGCCGGGGCGATCGGCGAGGTGCCCTCGTTCGTCATGCCCTCAGGCTATTGCCCGGCTGCGCTGCCCCGGTGCTCAGGGCGGAGATCCGGGCGACACGCCGCGCAGGGACGCGCACAGGCGGCGTGTCATCCAACGGATCCGCGGTCGGCTACTGCCGTGTCCCTCGCGGGGTACGCCTCGCGGGGCTACGCCTCGCGGGGCTACGCCTCGCGCGACTTCGGGGAGCTCTCGAGCGTCTTGGCCGGGTCGCGTTCGACGATGTCCCCGAGCGCGTCGTCGATGCGGGCGAGGAGTTCCGCCGGGATGGTGACGCCGGCGGCCTTGACGTTCTCGTGTACCTGCTCCGGGCGGGATGCGCCGATGATCGCCGAGGCGACATTCTCGTTCTGGAGCACCCAGGCCACAGCGAGCTGAGCGAGCGAGAGGTCGAGCTCTGCGGCGATCGGGGAGAGTGACTGCACCCGCGTGAGCACATCGTCGTTGAGGAAGCGCTTGATCATGTTTGCTCCGCCCTTCTCGTCGGTCGCCCGACTGCCCTCGGGAAGCGCGGCCCCCGGCGCGTACTTGCCGGTGAGCACGCCCTGCGCGATCGGCGACCAGACGATCTGCGAGATGCCGAGCTCCTTCGAGGTCGGCACGACCTCTGCCTCGATCACCCTCCAGAGTTCTGAGTACTGCGGCTGGTTGGAGATGAGCTGAACACCGAACTGCTTAGCGAGGGCGGCGCCCTCACGCAGCTGATCTGCAGTCCATTCGCTGACGCCGATGTACAGCGCCTTGCCCTGGCGCACGACATCCGCGAACGCCTGGAAGGTCTCTTCCAGCGGCGTCTCGTAGTCGAAGCGGTGGGCCTGGTAGAGGTCGATATAGTCGGTCTGCAGTCGCTGAAGCGATCCGTCGATCGACTCGAGGATGTGCTTGCGGGACAGCCCCACGTCGTTGTGGCCCTTGGGTCCGGTGGGCCCGAACACCTTGGTGAAGATCTCGAGCGACTGGCGGCGCTGGCCCTTGAGCGCCTCGCCGAGCACAGTCTCGGCCATGGTGTTGGCGTAGACGTCTGCGGTATCGAAGGTGGTGATGCCGGCATCGAGCGCCGCGGTCACACAGGCCTTCGCGGTGTCGTTCTCCACCTGCGAGCCGTGGGTGAGCCAATTGCCGTAGGTGATCTCCGAGATCTTGAGGCCTGAGTTTCCGAGGTATCTGAATTCCATGATTTCAACCCTACGCTCGCCTGTTGGGGGGTCTAGCCCTCCTCCGGCCAGGGGGGGATGAACGATTCCCCGGCCGACTCCATCAGTTCGATCAGCGCCTCGAGAAGGCCCTTCATAGTGGTCGAACGCAGCAGAGCGATCTGGTCCAGCTCGCCGACCGGCGCGATCGCGGCCAGTTGCCACGCTGCTGCGGCCGGTTCGTCGGAGATCTCGACATCCGGTGACCAGAGCTGGTCTCCCGACTCGCTCGCCAGCCTCAGCGTTCGACGTACCGCTTCCTCCGCCCGCACGCGGAGGGGCATCAGATCGTCGCTCCACACGAGCTCGGGGATGGCACGCACCCGGGCCGCCGGATGCGGATCCTCCTCGAGCCACTCGAGGATCTCGATGCGGCGCTCCCCCTGCGCGACGAGCACGACGAAATCCTCGGTGGCATCAAGCTGCTGGATCTGCGCGACGGTGCCCACCGTGAAACGCTGCTCCCCTCCCCCGACCTCCTGGCCGCGTTCGATGAGCACGACCCCGAACTCCGAGGGCTCATCGGACAGGATGCGCGACAGCATCACGAGGTAACGCTCTTCGAACACGCGCAACGGCAACGGCATGTGTGGAAAGAGCACGGACCCGAGGGGAAACATCGGAAGGTCGGTCATCTCTACAGGCAACCACGAAGGGTGCCGATCGACTAGGGAGGGCAGCCTGTGAATCCGCCCGGGGGTCGGATTTGTACCCGGTCGACCTCATTCGGGGCACAGCTGGGGCTGTCCCGCGTTCGGGGGGTTTTCTATCCCCTAGGATCAGACTCAATGGACACCCCGACCCATTACGAATTGCTGTGTGTGACCCCCGAAGCCACAGCCGATGAGATTCGTAACGCCTACCGCCGACTCATCCGGCTCTACCATCCCGACGTCTCCGGAGCCGCCGGCGAAGCGATGACGCTGCGCCTCAACGAGGCCAAGCGAGATCTGCTCGATCCGGCCCTGCGGGCGCAGTACGACCGTGCTCATCTGTATGCCGGCGCCGGCGCACGCGCGGGTGCCACCCGCTCCGCCGCGGGCCCGACCGCCTCGAAATCGCGCATCAACGACGACTGGCGCCCCCCGCCGCGCGCCGCCGGTCCGACAGTGCCGGCCTCGACGAACCGGGCACGCTATCGGGCGTGGATGACGGTGTCAGTCGCGTCGATCGCGGCAATCGTCACCATCACGGCCGTCGTCTTCGCCTGGAGCTATTCCGGTCCCCTCGGTCTGACGACCCCCCGCGTGATCCCGCCACTGGTGATCGCGGTGGGCTGGATCGTCGGCGGCTTCAGCCGACCTTCGAGGTTCTTCGTCGCGATGCTGGCCTTCGGCAGCGCGCTCTGGCCGCTCGTCGCACTGGGCGTCACGCCGTTCTCGATGCTGTCCGATTCGATTCCGCCGGTGATCCTCGCCGCACTGACGATGCTCGGGATCGCGGTGCTCGCCCTCCGGATCTCCGCGCCCCTGGTGACACGGCTGTCGCGGTATCGGGCCGCCTCGGCCTGAGAGAGCCGACCGCGCACAACACCTCGTCTCGGTCGGCGGATCGGATGCCCGGGTCGGGACCAAAGACCCCGGTCGCGCCACTGCGGCGGCGTAGCGTCGATAACCGATGCCGGCCCTCGAGACTTCGGTACTCGAGGAGGCACCCGTATGACCGTCGGAAGCTCGATCCGTTCTCTCCTGCCCAGCTGGCGTGACTATCGCGCGGTCAAACGCACCTGGCGCGGTGACATCGTGGCGGGCATCACCGTAGGAATCGTCGCGCTGCCGCTCGCGCTCGCCTTCGGGGTGAGCTCCGGCGCCGGGGCGGAGAGCGGCCTCATCACGGCGATCATCGCCGGCGTCGTGGCCGCGGTGTTCGGCGGCTCGAACATCCAGGTCTCCGGGCCGACCGGTGCAATGGTGGTGGTGCTCGGACCCGTGGTGGTCGCCCATGGCGCGGGAGTGGTCGCCCTGGTGAGCCTCGCGGCCGGAGTCGTGGTGGTCGTGGCCGGCGCGTTGCGACTCGGGAGAGTCGTCTCCTACATCCCCTGGCCGGTGATCGAGGGTTTCACCCTCGGCATCGCCGTCATCATCTTCTTGCAGCAGGTGCCCTCGGCGATCGGCGCCACGGCGGGCAAGAGCAGCAACGCCTTCGTCGCGGCTGTCGAATCCTTCGCCTCCGTGAAGGCGGATACCGTCGCCTGGGCGATCGGTGCCGTCGCCGTCGTGGCAGTGGTCATGATCCTCGCCCCGCGCCTCCATCCGAAGCTGCCAGGGTCGCTCATTGCGATCGTGCTCGTCTCGGTGACCGCCTCGCTTGCCCACCTGCCCCTCGCCCGGATCGGTGCTCTGCCGAGCTCACTGCCGGCGCCGACACTTCCGGCTATCGATCTCGCCACCCTGGGCTCTCTCGTCGGGCCGATCTTCACGGTGGCCGCGCTCGCGGCGATCGAGTCGCTGCTTTCCGCCAGGGTCGGCGCGGCCCTCGCGGACACCGGAACCTACGACCCGGATCGGGAGTTGGTCGGCCAGGGGCTGGCATCCGTGGCATCCGGATTCTTCGGGGGGATGCCCGCAACCGGCGCCATCGCCCGCACCGCGGTCAACGTGCGCTCCGGCGGACGCACTCGACTCGCGGCGATCATCCATTCGTTCGTGCTGCTCAGCATCGTCGCCCTGGCCTCTGGAGTCGTGTCGGGGATTCCCCTCGCCGCACTGGCCGGGGTACTCATGGTCACGGCAACCCGCATGGTGTCGGTGTCGACAGTGCGCAGTGTCGTCGGTTCCACCCGCTCCGACACCGTCGTCTTCGTGCTCACCGCTCTGATCACCGTGTCATTCGACCTGATCGTCGCCGTGGGCATCGGCATTGCCGTCGCCGCATTCTTCGCGCTGCGCACGCTCTCAAAGTCCGGCGGTGTGCACCGCGAGCCGCTGCCGAGCCCGGGGCTGCCCGGTGACGAGCACATCGCTCTGTTCCGCTTCGAGGGTGCGCTCTTCTTCGGTGCGGCCGAGCGCATGCTCGACCAAGTGACGCAGATTACCGGAGTCGACGTCGTGATTCTGCGGCTCTCGCAATTGCAGGTGATGGATGCCACCGGCGCGCGCGTCATCACCGAGATGATCCACGGGCTCGAACGACGTGGCATCACCGTGCTGGTCAAGGGCATCCAGGAGCGACACCTGCAGCTGGCGACCCGAGTAGGGGTGATCAGCTCCCTCCGTCACCAGAAGCATCTGTTCGACGACCTCGACGCGGCGATCGACCACGCCCGCAGTCACGTGCGAGTCAGAAGCTGACCACGAAACTCGGGATGCCGACGGCAGCGGATGTCACGGGGGCGCCGGTGTCGTTGACGACGTGATCAAGGGTGCCCGCCCCGAGTTGCACAGTGAGCAGGTCGTGCAACTGCACGCCCGGGGTCACCGGCACCTCGAATCCCCGCGTTGCATGGATGCTGGGGTCGACGTTGGTGAAGATGTAACTGCCGCCGCCCCAGAGGGTGTGGGTCTTCACCGAGTCGGCGACCTTATAGCCGGCCCAGCCGAGTACTCCGTCATGCTGCCACGCCGCCTGGTTCGGGGCGTCATAGGGCAGTTCGTTCTGGAAGAACACCGTGCTGCCGCGCTCGCCGTTCCAGATGACGTTGTACTTCTGGAAGTGCTCAGAGAAGAGGCCTGTCGCGGTGACATTGCGGCCATTGATGACGACCCCGGTGTCGGAGGTATTGGCCGTCCAGCCGACCCCCTGGCCGTGGTCCGCACGCCAGGCCCAGATGTTGTCGAGGAGCACGTTGTCGCTGTTGACCTGCAGGGCGACGGTGGCCTTCCCCACGTGCGGCCCGCCGATGCGGAAATACACGTCCTGCACAGCGGTCTGGTTGCGCACCCCACCCCAGCGTTGATTGTCCGATTCCGTGTCGTGGTCGTGCCAGTGTCCGTCCCGCTTCGTTCCGATCTGCAGCAGCACCGGCGAATTCACCGCGCCCGCGTCGATCATGATGCCGGCGACATCCACCCCGCCGACGTCCGCCACGGCGAGCGGCACCGCGCCGTTCATGGCGGTGAGCGTGGCGACGCCGAGTCCGAGCACCACGGTGTTCGCGCGCTTCACCGAGATGGTGCGGTCGATGTCGTAGACGCCGGGGGTGAACAGCAGGTTCTTGCCGCGGGCGAGCTGGTCGTTGATCGTGCGCACCGGCACGCCGGGTGAGGCGACGAAGAAATCCGTCAGCGGGATGGCACGGCCCGCCGTCGGCGCGCTCTCCCAGCTGGTTCCGACCGAGTCGGTGCGGCCGTCCGGAACGAACACGCTATAGCGGTTCTTCGCGGTATCGAAGAAGAGATACGGCTTCTCCCGGCTCACGGCCGTGGTCGTGAGGGTGGTGTAGGTGGGGTCGGGGAACGACTGGGCCGGGGCGCCGGTCACTCCGGAGAACACCTGGTTCCAGACGCCGTTCGACCACGACCCGATGGAACTGTTGCGCACCAGGAATTGCTGCTGCGAGCCGTTGACGATCGATCCGGCCCTCGAGTCGGCCATGAACCCTCCGCTGGCGAACTGGGGCCCGGCGGTGCAGTAGTCCATGAACGTGAGGGTGCCGCCGGTCACGTCGACCCGACGCATCGGCGCCGCCTGCGACACTGCCCAGAACTCGCCAGATGACCGACAGTCCGCGCCCCCCGCGACGTTGATCGTGAGGTTGGAGACGGAGCGCCAGAAGTTGTCGGGCGCGCTGCAGTTGTCGGCGGTGAAGCAGCGGTTGTAGACATCCACGTGCCCGTTGATCGTGACATCACCCGGCGAGACCCCGAGGCCGGCAACCTCGGTGTAGTAGCCGACCTGGAAGACCAGCGGATCGGCCACTGTGCCATAGACACCCGGCTTGAACAACAACGCGAAGCGCGCCGTGCCCATCTCGTTGTCGACCTGCTGGGCCGCGATGGCATTGACAGTCGCCTGGATCTGGCTCTGCGGCATGCTCGGGTCGAAGATCTTCACGTTCGGTCCGAAATCGACGACCGCGGATCCGCCCGACGGACGCCCCTGATCGGCGAAGGCCGCGGGCGCGAACGCCGCACCGGAGAGTGCGATGGCCAGAGACACGAAGATCGTCACGACCGTCCGCGCCGTGCGATGGACTGAGCGGTGGAGGGGGGAAGGGACGATGGCCATGGCGGATCTCCTGCTCTCTTCGTTGAGGCGGGCGTTCGGGGGCGCACGATGATGGGAATCGTACGTTTGAAGCTGGCGACGGTCAATACCAGCAGGCTCACAGATCCATGCCGGCCGCCTAGGCTCGGAATGTGCCCTCCTCGTCTTCCGACCGTCATTCCATTCCCCGCACCATCGGGCGCCTGCTGCTCGCGGCTTTCCTTCTCCTCGCCGGTGTCAGCCACCTGACATTCAGCCGAATCGCTTTCCGCGCTCAAGTGCCGGAGTGGTTGCCCGTGGACCCGGACTTCGTGGTGATCGCCTCCGGAGTCGTCGAGATCACCCTCGGGCTCTGCCTCGTGCTGCTCACCCGCCGCCGCGTGATCGTCGGAATCGTCGTGGCAGTGTTCTTCCTCCTCGTGTTCCCCGGGAACATCTCCCAACTGGTCACACACACCGACTCCTTCGGCCTCGACACCGACCTCGCCCGCGGCATCCGCCTGTTGTTCCAACCGTTGCTCGTCGCCTGGGCCCTTTGGAGTACGGGTGCCTGGAAGTGGATTCGACGTCGCCACCAAGCGAGGTCATAGGGAATTAGGCTCCCGACCCGGTTGGTCAGATCGGGCTCGTTCCCTCCTCGCCCTCGACACACGACGTCCGAGAATGGCTCGCGATCTCCGGCCCGTCGACCGCACTTCCAGAACGTCGGGGTGCGTGTTCGACTGAAGAATTTCGCGAAATCGCACTCTGATTGGTGTAGGCAAGGGAGGCGCACCCCTGATCTGCGTCACCCGACGTCCGCGCATCTCTCCTGGTCCTCTGTCCAGCCAGAAAGGCTCCACCTTGGTAACCATCAAACGACGACTTGCCGAGTCCGCCCGCGTCGAAGCCTTCAGCGACGGCGTTTTCGCCGTCGCCATCACTCTGCTTGTGCTCGAGTTGCACGCACCAGAGGGCAAAGGCGAATTCCTGAGCGAACTTCTTGCCCAATGGCAGACCTACGTCGCATACCTTGCAGCGTTTCTGGTCATCGGTGTGGTGTGGATGACACACCATTCCCTGTTCACCCGCATCGGTCGGGTCAATTCGCGGCTCATCGCCCAGAATCTTCTGCAACTGCTGCTGGCCTCCCTCGTACCCTTCGCCGCCGGAGTTGTCTCGGATTCGCAGCGGATGGGAGAGCGGAGCGACCAGGTAGTCGCAGTTGCACTATTCGCCCTGATTTCCATCGCGTTGTCGCTCAGTTGGTATTGGCTCTCTTGGTATGTGGAGAAGACCCCAGAATTGCTCATCGATCCCTCCGAGATACCGGCGCTCGGCCGTTCACGCAGAGCGCAGTTATTCACTATTTTCCCGCCCATTGCTGCGTTCATGCTGGCGTTTCTCAGCCCTCTGCTCGCGCTGGCTATTCTTGGCGTGCTGCCCCTGTTCTACCTCGGATCGATATTGCGCACAGAACGCGGTATCGAATGAGAGTCCCCACATCCAGCAGTGGAAAGATAGCCGTCATGGCGGTGGTATCCCCGGCAAATTTGGCAATTCGAGGGTCCTGAGCGCCGGATTGCGGACTTAAGAAGCTACCGGTTCGGGCCCCCAGCGCCTCAGTCGAATGAGCAACCGATGCACCGCCACTGCCCTCCCCCGACACTCCCCCGACCCTCCCGCGGTGCGAGCGGCGCACTAGCGTTGTGCCATGACCGACCGCCAGCATCTGACCCGCGCACTTTGGACCCTGTTCGAACCGATCCACGCCGTCGCCTACTTCGATCCCGAGGCGCGCGAAGCGTTCGCCGCCGTGGGACTCCCCCGTTACTGGGACGGCTACTTCGCCGGTCGTGCCGCCCCCCTCGGAGCCATCGGTGCGGCACCGGTCACCGCCATCTTCAGCGGATTCGCACCCTCCCTCGTCGAGCGCGCATTGCCCGCGGTCTGGGCGACGGTGACTCCGGATGCCGCCCTCGAAGCCCGCTCGACCGGGGCCGCCGCGAGTCTGCGCGCCCTCCTTCCCGACACCGGGGCGGTGGCCCGCGCCGCCGACGCTCTCTCGGATGTCGCCGCGCACGCCGACACGGTCGGGCGCCCCCTCGCCGCGGCCAACCGCGCGCTGCCGACCGAGCCGGATCCCTACCGCCGGCTTTGGCAGGCGACGGCGACGCTGAGGGAGCATCGGGGTGACGGCCACGTGATCGCACTCGTCGCGGGTGATATCGCCGGGCTGTCGACCATCCTCCTCCGGAGCGGACTCGACCTCGACGCGACAGCGATGCAGCGCTCCCGAGGCTGGTCGGACGACGAGTGGCAGACCGCTCTCGACGATCTGGTGCAGCGGGGCCTGATCGGCGACGATGGGCGCACCACCGCCCAGGGCACGGCCACCCTTGCCACGGCAGAACGCCTGACGAATGCGCTCGCCGTCGGCCCCCTCGCGCACCTCGACGATGCCGGTCTTCTCGAGCTGGCGGCGCTCCTTCGACCGCTGGCGACCGCGGTCGGCACACTGTTCCCCTACCCGAATCCGATCGGGATGCCCGAACCGTGGGATCCCGAATCCGACCCGCTGGCCGCGCGGATCCCTCACGAGCCCCGGGCCTGAGGCGTCAGGCGGCGCGCACCTCGAGCGCACCGGGCTGAGCGCCATCCGCTGCGAACTCGATGCGACGATTCGCGACCTTCTCGCTGAAGAATCGATCATGGCTGACCACCACGATGGCTCCGGGGAAGTGGAGTAGCGCCCGCTCCATCACCTGGGTGCTGGTGAGGTCGAGGTGGTTGGTCGGCTCGTCGAGCAGCAGCACGGATGCCCCGGACAGGAGGCACTGGGCCATGGCGACCCGCGCCCGCTGGCCACCTGAGAGATTGCCGATGCGATTCTTGAGGTCGGCTTGAGAGAACTGGAACATGTCGAGGAACCGGCCCACCGACTTGCAGGTCGCCGTGAGGGCGAGGCTGTCGGGATAGGCGTTGACGGCGTGAGTGACCGTGTCGCTGTCGTCGAGGTCGGCGAGCACTTCGTTGTAGGAGACGACCTTCGCGCCGGCCGCCCAGGTGACGGTTCCGGCATCCGCCTTCTCCTCGCCCGTAAGCACCCTCAGCAGCGTCGTCTTTCCGCTTCCGTTCGCGCCGCTCACCACTATTCGATTTCCCCGTCGGATCTCGAAGGACAGCCCGCCGAACAAGGCCCGATCGCCGAAGGACTTGCCGAGGTCTTCGACCCGGCAGAGCACGTCTTTGACGTGCAGGCCGCCGTAGATCTCGGTGATGATCTGATCGACCGGCCGCGGTGCGCGGGACTTCTTGATCTGCGAGAGCTGCTTATCGAGGCCACGACTGGCCGCCTTCGCGGCATCGCGGCGGTCCGCGATACCTTCAGCCTCGAAGGCGAGCAGCTCCGACTCGTGCTGGAACTGCGCCTCGAGCGTCTTCAGTCGAAACTGCTTCTGGATGATGTACTCGCCGAAATTGCCCGGGTACTCGTGCAGGTGGTAGTTCTCGATCTCGATGATGCGGGTCGCGACGGCGTCGAGGAAGGCGCGATCGTGCGAGACGATGACGGCGGCTCCGTGGAACCCCCGGAACCACGCTTCGAGCCATTCGACGCCGGCCACGTCGAGGAAGTTGGTCGGCTCGTCGAGCAACAGCACATCCGGGTCTTCGAGCAGGATCTTGGCGAGAGCGGCGCGGTTGCGCCAGCCCCCCGAGAGCTCGTCGATCGCGCACACCCGATGGGCCTCGGTGAAGCCGAGAGTGGTGAGCGCGGTGTCGATGCGGCGACGGTAGTCCCAGCCATCCAGCCGGTCCATCTCACCGAACAGGTCGGACTGACGGTGGATGAGCGGGTCGAGGTCGGCGGCAGGATCCGCCGCGATCGCGGCGTCGATGGCGGCGAGTTCCGCCTCGATAGCGGCGATCTCGGTGAAGAGACCCTCGAGCACCGAAACGATCGTGGCGGTGCCGTCGAGCTCGGAGAATTGCGAGAAGTAGCCGATGCGGGTGCCGGGTTCCACCACCACCGTCCCGGCATCCGGAGTCACCTGTTCGAGGATCAGTTTGAGGATGCTCGTCTTGCCGGAGCCGTTGCGTCCGATCATCCCGACGCGGTCTCTGCCGTCGAGCCGGAAGAACGCCTCGCGCAGGATCGGCGTGTTCTCGAAGCGGAGTTCCACGTCGTTCAGTCGAACCAGGCTCATGCTGTCCTCTCGAAGGCACGGTGGAGTCGCCGGCCGCATGGAACTCTAGCCGCTGCGCCCGAGTGTGGCCGCCGCCTGGTCCGTACCCGGCGCTGCTCAGCCGCGCCGGGGGCAGAAAGTCCCTGTTCGGGTTCCCCGGCGCGCATAGCGTCGGAGTATGACCACTTCTGCCGCCCTTCTCATCGACGCCTTCGATCGGATCAGGGACTCCGTGCACCGCGCCGCGAAGGGATTGAGCCCCGAACAGCTCTCCACCCGCGTCGACGACGGAGCCAACTCGATCGGATGGCTGCTCTGGCATCTCAGCCGCGTGCAAGATGACCACATCTCCGAACTCGCCGGCACCGAGCAGGCCTGGACCGCAGATGGATGGTGCGAGAGATTCGGTCTCCCGTTCGAAGTCGGTGCGACCGGCTACGGCCAGACCTCCTCCGATGTCGCGAAGGTGGCGGGAATCGCCTGCGACCGGTTCGTCGGATACCACGGAGACGTGCACGATCGCACGGTGCGATACCTCGGCACCCTCTCAGACCTCGACCTCCAACGAGTCGTGGATCGTCGTTGGACGCCGCCCGTGACCCTCGCCGCGCGGGTCGTCAGCGTGATCAGCGACGACCTCGAGCATGTCGGCCAGGCGGCCTTCGTGCGGGGAGTCGTGGAGCGAAGGACCCCGCGCTGAGAGGCGATCGCCGGGTGCGGTCTGCGCCTTTGCTGGCAATCCACCGGCGCGCTCCAAGGCTGCGCTGACGGCCCCATACGATTAATCAACCCCATTTCGGGCCAGCGACCACAGCCCCTGGAACGGAACAGCAATGACGCTCATCCTCAAGCCCGGTACCGACTGGACGACGGTCTCCGACCTGGCGCGGCGCCGCGCTCCAGAGGCCTTCGACTCGGACCGGATCCGCAACCTGATCGGGGGCGAATGGCGAGCGGTCGGCACGACTGGCGAGCACGTGAGTCCGGTCGACCAGTCAGCGATCCTCGGTCCGCCACGGGTGGACCACGACACCGCCGTCGCCGCCGTTGCGGATGCGGTTCGCCAGCACAGCGAGTGGGCCGCCGTGCCCCTCGACGAGCGCGCTGCGCGGGTGAGGGCCGCCCTCGACGGGCTCCGTGATAACCGCGACGCCATCGCCATGCTGCTGGTCTGGGAAATCGGGAAGCCGTGGAAGATCGCCTGTGCCGATATCGATCGGTGCATCGAAGGGGTGGAGTGGTATCTCGGACAGATCGGGAGGCAGCTCGAGGGTCGGCGCCCCCTGGCCGGTCCGATCTCGAATATCGCGTCGTGGAATTACCCGCTGAGCGTCTTGGTGCACGCCGAGCTCGTGCAGTTGCTCGCCGGCAACGCGGTCATCGCGAAGACTCCCTCACAGGGCGGTTTTCACGCTCTCACCCTCGCCCACGCGATGATGGCGCGCGCCGGCCTTCCCGTCACCTTGCTTTCCGGAGTCGGAGGCGAGCTTGCGGATGCGCTCGTCTCCTCCCCCAGCCTCGGCGCACTGGCCTTCGTGGGTGGACGATCGAACGGGCGTGCGGCAGCCCAGACCCTCGCGAATTTCAACAAGCGACACATTCTGGAGCAGGAGGGCCTGAACGCCTGGGGTATCTGGGACTACTCGAACTGGGATGACCTCGCACCGATCCTCAAAAAGGGCTTCGAGTATGCCAAACAGCGGTGCACGGCCTACCCGCGCTATGTGGTGCAGAGACGGCTGTTCCCGGCATTCCTGGAGATGTACCTGTCGGTGATCGGGAATCTGCGGTTCGGGCATCCGCTCGCGGTCGAGGATCCCGCGGATGAGCTGCCAGAGCTCGAATTCGGTCCCGTGATCCAGAAAGTGAAGGCCACCGACCTCCGCGCCCAGTACGACGAGGCGATCACGATGGGTGGCATCCCCCTATACCACGGCGATTTGTCGAAAGGGAACTTCCTTCCCGGGCAGGACCTCGCCGCCTACGTCGCTCCGGCCTGCGTGCTAGAACCGCCCCGGGCGTGGTCGCTGCACCACTCCGAGCCGTTCGGACCGATCGACAGCATCGTGCTTGTCGACACCGAGGCGGAATTCATCTCCGCGATGAACGTCTCGAACGGCAGCCTGGTCTCCTCGGTGGCAACGGATGATCGAGCCTTCGCCGCGCGTGTGCGCGAGGAAGTGCACTCGTTCAAATTCGGCATCAACCGTCCGCGTTCTCGCGGAGACCGGGAAGAGGTGTTCGGCGGCCGTGGAGCGTCCTGGCGCGGAGCGTTCGTCGGCGGGGACCTGCTGGTCGACTCGGTCACCGACGGTGAGCGGCCGCTCTTCGGCAACTTTCCAGACGGGGCACGCTACCCGGATACGCTCGACGACTGAGCCAGGGTAGGGCTCGAAGGGGATCCGCTAGTTGTTGAAGCGGAACTCCACCGGGTTACGTTAGCGTTAGGCATCATGAAGAAACGTGCTGCCCTCTACCTGCGCCAGTCGAAGTCCGACGATGAAGGTATCGAACGTCAGATCGAGCGTACAACGGCGCTAGCCACTGCGCGGGGCTGGGCCGTGGCAGAGACGTTCATCGACGATGACGTAACGGCGTCTAAGCCCCGTGGCCCGAAGACGGCATGGGGGCGCATGCTGGCAGCGGCGGACGCGCTTGACGTGGTCATCGGTGTGGACCTTGACCGCGTGGTGCGCTCGACCCGTGACCTGAACACCCTCATCGACCACAGGCTCATGCTGGCCACGGTTGATGGCGAGATTGACCTAACTACCGCCGATGGGGAGTTCCGCGCGTCGATGCTGGCGTCCATAGCCCGGTTCGAGGTTCGCCGTAAGGGTGAGCGCCAGACCCGCGCGAATGCTCAGCGCGCCGCGAAGGGTGGGGTACCTAAGGGCGTACGCCTGAAGGGTTACACGACTGCCGGGGAGGTTGTCCACGATGAGGCCGCGACCGTGCGCGCGCTATTCGACGGCTTCTCCACGGGGCTGACGCTCCGCACGCTGTCCCGCCAGCATGGCCTGACCCCAAGCACCGTGCGCACCATCCTGACGAACCCTCGCTACGCTGGGCGGCGCGTCTACAAGGGCGAGGTCGTGGGAGATGGTGACTGGGAGGCGATTGTGCCGGGTGATCAGTTCGACAGCGTCAACCGTGGCCTAGCCGACCCTCGACGCCAGACCAACCGCACTGGCTCCACCGCACGTAAGCACCTGGGCACCAGCCTGTTCCGCTGCGGGGAGTGCTCTGCCGTACTCAGCGTGAAGGCCGGTGAGCATGTGGATGGCCCGACTGTGCGCACAGCAGGCTCAGGCGGTCGGTATTGGTGTCAGGTGTGCAGCCTGGTGCGGACGATGGCCCCCATCGACGACGCCGTGCTCAAGCTGGTCCAGGATCGCCTGAGTAACCCCGATGCGCTGGCCGCGCTGACACCTGATGTGGACACCGACCCACTGCGCGACGAGCATGCCGCACTCAGCGAGCGCAAGGCCACACTCGCCGGCCTGGTGGCTGACGGCACTATGTCTCGTGACGACGTGAGGGATGCAGTCGCGCGGCTAAACGCGCGCCTGTCAGAGATAGACCGAGTGCTGCAAGCTGCCGGGAGCCCCATGGCGCTGCTCACTGAGGAGGAACAGCGGGCGGGCATCGCGGCGCTGAACCTAGACCGCCAGCGAGCGCTCATTGACTACCTGATGACCGTGTCCCTGCTACGAGCACCCCGTGGACGCAAGGGCTTCAACCCTTCCACGGTGCTCATTGCGTGGAAGGGCTAGTCACGCCGTGCGGATTTTAGCCGCTACTGTGGGCATAGTACCTGAGGGAGGCACACGAATGGACCCGATCTACACTTTCACGTCGCACATAGCCGGGAAGAACGCACGCGTCTCCATATACAACGACCGCATCGAGTGGGAGCGTCCACGCGGGATCTCGGGTGGCAAGATTGCAGCAGGGATCATGACCGCTGGCCTTAGTCTCGCCGCTACCGGAGTAAAGAATGGCAAGTCTGGGAGCGAGATGATCCCAGTGAAGTCCATCAGCTCTGTGACGACCAAGCGCGACGGAATGCTCAACACCCTCGTATCCATCATCACGAGCGGAAACACGATCGACTTTCGTGTCTCTCACGCGGAGGCCACTGCGGTGAAGACAGTCGTAACCGACCTGATTCTCGGGAAGTATGACGTCGTCGCACCCGCGGTCCCTGCCGCCGCGCAGCCAGCGCCGCCCACCGTGCAGCCTGAAATCCACGACCAACTGCAGAAGCTCGCCTCGTTGCGCGACTCAGGCATCCTGACCGATGAAGAGTTCACCGCGAAGAAGGCCGAACTGCTCGCCCGACTGTGAGGTCAAACGGCAGTTAGGCGCTTCTGCACGTTCGCAACTGTTCCGACTGTCCATACTGTGCCGGTGGCCGTGGTGAGCTTTTCGACATTGAGTTGCGCAGCCGTGGCCGCGAGCGTGTGCGTGGCCCGCAGGGTCATCAGGCGGTCCCCAGTGGCCTGCGGCAGTGTGGACACTCGCCCCATGTGCCTCCCCTGACGCTTGGCCGCTTGCATGGCAACTGACGTGCGCTCCCCGATGACCTCCCGCTCCCACTCGGCTACCGACATCATCACGTTGGCCACGAGCTTGCCGGTCGGGGTGCTGGTGTCCACACCCAGGTCGATAGCCACGACAGCCCACTTACGCGCTGCGGCCAGCTTGAGGATGCCCGAGAAGTCATGCACGCTGCGGCTCAGGCGGTCGAGCTTGGCCACCACGATGCCGTCAACATCACGACGCTTGGGGATGACGTGCAGCCGGGTCAGCGCGGCTTGTAGCTGGGGGCGGTCCAACGACTTGGCGCTGAGCCCTTCGTCCATGTACCAGACCACGTCCCAGCCGTGCGCATCGGCGTAGCGCTGGATGGTGTCACGCTGGGCTTCCAGCCCGAGCCCGCTATGGGCTTGTTCCTCAGTGCTGACCCGGAGGTAGCCCAGCATCGTGGTCATCGAGCAGCGGCCTTCTTGGCGGGGGCCTTGGCCGGTGCCGCCTTGGCGACCGGTGCGGGGGAACCCTCCCGGCAACCGTCACAGAAGTCGATGCCGTGGGTGTAGTACGCCGCCTTCTCGGTAGCGCTGTAGGCGAGCGTCTTGTGATCCTCACAGAACGTGACCCACTTGCCGCCCTCAGTGTCAGCGCTGACTTCTTCAGGGCGCGCGACGGTGAGCTTTTCCCCGGTAGCGCGGATGGTGCGTGTGTACATGATGTTCTCCTTGGTGGACTTTTACTCGAACATGTGTTCGAACAAGTTGAACTATTACACGGATGGGTCCCCTTCGGTTAGCACTTTGTCAAATCCGTGCTTGCATTGCTTCGCATTCTGCTCAGTGCGCCATCCTCCGCTGGCCGGGTGCCGTGGCGTGCGGCTCCTGCTGAGGCCCTCTGAGCTCTCCGTGAGAGCCCGGGGGGGGGCGGGCTGGCCCCCCACACACGCCAGAGGCCCACTCGCACGCGAGAGAGCCCCTGGGCGGTTCCGGTGCAGATCAGTCCTGCGGTGCCGAGAAGGTCATGCTGTTGAACATGTTGTACCCGGCTCCGGAAGCGTTGGCGTCGAGGTAGTCGAGCGCTTCGGCGCTGCCAGCGGTGTCGGGGAAGGCACCCGTGTAGACCTCGGCGGCATCCACCCAGCCGTTGTTCCTGGCCTTGACGCCCAGCGCGTGGGCGAAGTCCGCGTCGTTGCCAGCGATCGCATCCTGCAGAACCTCCATCACCTCGCGCTTGTCGGTGATCTTGCGGGCACGGTCGGCGGCGTCACGACGGCTCACCACGCTGGCCGCGTCGCTGGGCTGGTCACCCCGGAATTCCTTCTCGACCTTGTCGCGGAGCCCCTTCACGAACGACGCCTGATCGGCCTTCAGCCCGTCGAGCTTGGCCTTGGTCTCGTAGGCGAGGCTGTCCAACTTGCCACGCTTGGCCAGGTCGCTGGTCATGGGGTCGTCCTTGATCGCCTGGCGGGCGATGCGGTGCGCCTCCTTGATGCTGGTGGCGCTCTCCTGGGAATTCTTCAGCGCGGAGTTGAATGCGTTCTGGACGGACAGCGGGGTTGACTTGCTCATGATGGTTCTTCCTTCTGTTGATGGGTGGTCCCGGGAGTAACCGCCCGGTCGGTGGTTGATGTAGTGCGCCTGCGCTTTGGTGAGCGCTCGACGCCAGCCCAGAAGCCCGCGTCGGCCTTGGCCGCAGTGGCGTAGGCGTCACACAGATCAGTGATGGGGCACCTGGCGCAGATTGATGAGCACTCGTCCCGTTGCTCGTCGGTCCGAGAATCCGCGGTGAACAGAGGCAGGCCGCTGCAACCTGGCGTTACGTCCTCCAAGGCAGCGTTCAGGGCATCCCAGGCATCGTCAGCGCTACCGGCCACGGCTCAGCCCTCCTGCGTCAGGCGTGAGATGTCCATACAGCCGTGAGCCCTGTTCGGCGGCGGGCAAAGTAACACCTCGCGCGTAAAGGGCTAGAGAGTTACCTGTGTTACCTCTGTTACTTTCGCTAGGGGCCAAGGCAACACAGGTAACACCGTGGGGGCCTACGCGGGCCGGTGTTACCTTTGCGGCTGCGGTGCGCCGGGGCATCACTTCTCCCCCTTCTTGACGCGCTCAGCACGGAGATCAACACCAGCGAGCGAGTGATACGCGCCTCGTCCTGATTTAGTGATCTGCCCGGACTTCCACGCGCGGTCGAGGTAGACCTTCACGTTCCGAACGTCTTCACCGAGGGCTTCCGCCACTTCGGACGGCGACAACGTGACCCGCTGGCTGTCGATGTAGTGGACTATGGCCTGCCTCAGCTCGCCGTTGCTGCTGACCAACTCGGTCTGCTTGGCCATCACGTCGTGTGCAGTCACCGTGGACCGCTGAAGGTTGATCACACGCGCGGTCTTGATGGGCTTCCGCTTACCCGTGGGGTTCGGGTAGACCACTTCCTCCGTCTCGAACGAGAACGACAGCCGCGCCCCGGTGTAGTTGCCCTTCTCGACGGTGGCGTACCGCATGCCCGTCTCCTCGTCCTTGACCACGAAGATGTGCGACCGGGCGATGTCCCTCCAGGCGTGAGCGCCCGACAGCTTCTCGGCGGCGGTGCCTGCTCCCTTCCTGTGGTGGAGGATGCAAATGATCGAGATGTTGAGCTCGGTGGCCAGGTCACGGACGGGGTCCATAGCGGTGCGCACGTCCTTGGGCTTGTTCGGGTCGCCGCCGACGTACGAGATGACCGGGTCGAGGATCACCACGCGCGCTCCAGAACTGATCACCGCCTGCCGGATAGCGTCGAGGTCTTCCTGGATTTGCAGCCCTGTATCGCGCCCCTCGCTGGTGACTGTTATGACCTTGAAGCGCCCAGACGACAGGTCGGCACCAGCGGCACGCATTCGCGGCTTGAGCACCCGCCCCAGGTCGTCCTCACCTACGGCAGTAAGTACCGTGGTCGGCCCGTCGAGGTCGCCCTCTGCGGTGCCCTCCATGATCTGCTTCGCCCACGTCGCCAGCAGCGTGCTCTTACCAACATCGGCTGTGCCCGACATGATCGAGAGCGTGCCGAGCGGGAACACATCTTCAAGCGCCCAGTAGATGGGTTCTTCATCGATGTCGTTGAGGTCCACCAGGACAAGCTCCCGGCCGTTGCCCTCCCCCGTGCGCTTCGCCTGCCTAGGTGCCTTCGGCTTTCTGTCGGCTCGCACGTCATCCTCCACTCGCGTTATCGCCTTGGCCCACGCCCGGTCGAACGCGATGAGGTACTTCGGGTCGGGGTAGTCGTTGGTGTACCGAGCCCGCGCTGCCTCGTAGGCCTCACGGCGACCGCTGCCCCACGTCAGGCCCGACACCAGCGGGGTGATCCGCCTCAGCAATTCGCCGTTGTCGATTCCGTCCTCGGGGAAGATTGTGGCCTTGCGGCGCGCCTTGGCGGCGCTCGCCTTCTGCTTCGGGTCGGTGGTGGTTCCCTCGCTGCCCAGCCACGCCTCCAGGTCGGCCATGTCGTAGTCCCAGCCGTCCTTCTTGTGGACAAGCGCCCACTCAGGAGCCGGTGCCAGCCGGGGCTTCTTGGTCAGCGTCGGCCCGTTGTAGACGATCAGGCCGATGCCACTGCGAATGTCCACACCGGGCATGCCGTTGAGGTCACGGTCGATGGTGAGTTGTTCGCCCTCCGGTGCCCGGTAGATGTGGTGTGCGCCGTTGCCGCTACGACTCGTGTAGTTGAAGGTGCGCGGCAGGGTGTGGCCCTGCGCCTTCAGGCTCGCGAAGCCGTCCTTGCCGTTCTTGCGATCCAGGTCCACGACCACGAGGCCCGACCGCCCGGCGTGGACGCCGATGCGCTGTCGTGGGTTGCCAGCCCACCACTCACGAATCTGTTTCAGGGACCGCGATGCACCCCTGTCCCAGCCGAACCCCTGGAGGAACTGGCCGCTGGGGGTCATCGGGAAGACATAGAAGCCTGCGCGGGCCAGGCTCAGCGCGGTGTCTAGGTTGCTCATTCGCTGGCCTCCTCGTCGTCAAGCTCGATTACGGCGCGCAGGCGGGGCTCATCGAGCGCGAAATACAGCACTCCCCCGCAGTCGTCGCACTGCGTGTGCGAGCGATACATGGCATCGAGACCCCGGCTGAGGCCGTCCTGGTCGCCCCAGGTGGACACGTCGCTCTGGTCGCCGTGCAGGTGCATGAGTCCATAGGGCTCGGGCGTCACGCCGGGGAACAGAACTACGTGCTGCGCCCAAGGCTCGAGCCACTTCGGGTCAGGCCCGTGATCGCGCACCTGCTCGGCCTCGAACTTCGACAGCCCGTTCGGCCTGCCGGGGTACTGCGGCGCGCCGCTCATGCGACACCCCCGTCGCTATCTTCGTCCTCGATCTTCATGTAGCACCGCGGAGGCTCATCCGGTCCGAAAAGGAACACTCGGTCCCAGCTCTGTGGCCACTTCCACTTGCCCTTGTGGGTGAAGGCGTCGGCCAGCGCCCGGTGCAAACTTTCCCGGTCAGAGAAACCCTGAATAGCGATCTCGCCGTCGTGCGGGATGACAGCGTAGGCATACGCCCCAGGCAGGTCACCGATGAAGACGGCGGGGGTAGTCTGCGCAAGGGCAGCCTGCTGCGCCACGGGCCAGGTCTCCGTGGAGCCGGGGTTCCCGGCGTTCATTTCTGGGCCCCGGCACGCAGGAGAGCACTGATGTGCTTGATCTGGTCGGGAGTCAGTGGCGACGCGACAGCTAGCGCACGATCAATCGTGACCTCGATGCGCGCTGCTGCGTGGTCGCGTCGGGCATCGGCCTCAGCGTCGGGATCACCCGCTGCGCGTGCCCGTGCAATTGCACTCGATGAAGACTGGAGTTTGGACATGGTGAAGATACCCCTTCGGGCTCTTCTCGACATGACCTTGCGAGATTAGTTGGCTCTACAGCGCTAACGAGTGATATTGAGTTACTGCGGTTCGATGATACGTCAGGCAGCGACGCGCATGCGAGGACGCCAGCTCTGCACAGCTTCGGCGACGTTCGGTGTGCTCACACCATGACGGCACCACACGCTGAGCGGGCTGGGGTTTTCCCAGGCGTCAACCTTGCGTTCCTCCAAGATGGAGTCGTACTGGCGAGTCATCGTGATCGCTTCGGGCCTGAACCCGCGCGTCACGACTGGAACCAGCAGCCATCCATCCTCAGTGAGCGAGGCATGCACCAGCGAACACCTGCACTTGCCACGGACAACCACGTCGGGTCCCGCGTCAGTGCCGACGAGCCGCGGCTTGACCTGTTTGCTCATGCAACGTACAGTACACTCCCGCAGGGCTGCCCCGCGCATCAGTTTCGAGCCCTGCGCACATAAATCCCCGGTCAGACCACTAATAATTGGTCTAGCGCCCCGGCGTGTTGCGGCGTGGTGCCGCCCGCGGCCTCCTGCCGCGTTGGGCCTCCCGGGGCGGGTAAGTGGGCCGGGACAGGCTGCTGGGTCCGTGTGCGAGAGCTCAGAGCGTCTCACTGAGACCTGGGTGCCAAGCGCCCCGAGGCCTTGGCCACCTGGGGCTACCGGCAAACCTTGAAAATGCATAATACCTAACTGTGGCGGAACTCCACGACGTCGCCGTCCTGCATCACGTATTCCTTGCCCTCGATGCGGGCCTTGCCTTTGGCGCGCGCCTCGGCGATCGAACCGGTGTCCACCAGGTCCTGGAAGCCGATGACCTCCGCCTTGATGAAGCCCTTCTCGAAGTCGGTGTGGATGACACCGGCCGCCTGCGGGGCCTTGGCACCCTTCGGGATGGTCCAGGCCCGGGCCTCTTTCGGACCGGCCGTGAGGTAGGTCTGCAGACCGAGGGTGTCGAAGCCGACGCGGGCGAGCTGGGTGAGCCCGCTCTCCTCCTGGCCGGTGGAGGCGAGGAGCTCCGCGGCATCCGCCGGCTCGAGGTCGATGAGTTCGGATTCGAGCTTCGCGTCGAGGAAGATCGCCTTGGCTGGAGCAACGAGAGCCGCGAGCTTCGCCAGCGCCGCGGCATCCTGCAGCACGTCTTCGTCCACGTTGAACACGTAGATGAACGGCTTGGTGGTGAGAAGGCCGAGCTCTTGGATGAGCGAGAGATCGATGCTGGACGACGAGAGCGGTTTTCCGGAGTCGAAGAAGGCCTGCGCCTCGATCGCCGCGGCGAGCACTGCCGGCTCGGTGCGCTTGGTCTTGACTTCCTTCTCGTACCGGGGAACCGCCTTTTCGAGCGTCTGCAAATCGGCGAGGATGAGCTCGGTGTTGATGGTCTCCATGTCGGAGGCTGCGTCCACCTTGCCGTCCACGTGCACGACATCAGGGTCGGCGAACCCGCGGATGACCTGCGCGATGGCATCGGCCTCGCGGATGTTGGCAAGGAACTTGTTGCCGAGACCTTCACCGACGGAGGCGCCCTTCACGATGCCGGCGATGTCTACGAAGGAGACGGGAGCCGCGAGGATGCGCTCGCTGCCGAACAGCTCGGCGAGCGCGTCGAGCCGGGGATCCGGCAGCGTCACGACGCCGACGTTGGGCTCGATGGTGGCGAAGGGATAGTTCGCCGCCAGCACCTGATTCTTGGTGAGTGCGTTGAACAGGGTGGACTTGCCGACATTGGGCAGTCCGACGATTGCGATAGTGAGAGCCACGAGGCTCAATGGTACCGGTGCGTCATCCCAGCACCGCGCGGAAGCAGTGCGTGCGGTACGGCAGCTCGAAGCTCTCCCTGCCCGCGAGGGCGGGATCGGATGTCGCGAGGCCGCGCACCGCGGAGAGTACCTCTGCGCGCGCCTCGTCCGTAGCCGTGATGATGTAGCTGCGGGAGGCGACCAGGTTCACGAGCGAGTCGACCCCGATGCTGTTCGCCCACTCGAACTGTGCCTCCTCCAGGGCGCCGAAGGGCTCCCCGACCGAGATGGCTCCCGCGATGAACCGTTCCGCATCGCTCGATCCCATGATGTCGCCGAGACGCTTCACCCAGGGCACCGACTCATCCCGGATGTTCCACACGAGACCCAGCGTGCCGCCCGGTCGCAGCACGCGCGCGATCTCCGCGGTCGCCGCCGGGACATCCACCCAATGCCAGGCCTGCGCGACCGTCACGGCATCCACGCAGTCGTCCGGGAGCGGGATCGCCTCGGCCGTGCCGCCGAGCGCCTGCACCGTCGGGAGCGATTCGACGAGCTTCTGCCGCATCAGCGGATCGGGTTCGACGGCGATCGTGGCGAATCCGCGCAGCACGAGAGAGCGGGTGAACTTGCCCGTTCCCGCCCCGACGTCGAGCACGGTCCGGGCGTGCGCCGGCACGAGCCAGTCGACCGCGGCGTCCGGATAGCCGGGGCGGGCACTGTCGTACGACCCGGCCGCCCGGCCGAAGGAGTTGGCCTGCTCCGGGGTGCGGTTCTCGTCCATCGGTCGAGGCTAGTCGCGACGGCTGCGGAGTTCAGCCAGGAACAGGCCGATCCCCTCCGGCAGCAGCTCGAAGCCGATCGAACGGCTCGGATTGACGACGATGCCCGCGCCGGGCGGGATGGATGCGAGCAGCGAGCGGCCGACGATCGAGACCCCGAACGCGGCAAGTCGCCCGAATTCGGCGATCTGGTCGTCGTGCGTGAACACGGCGAGCATCGAGACTCCGCCGATGTCGAACAGCACCGGCTGCAACTGGTCGAGGTTGTCGACGATCTCGGTCGCGCTCGGCACGATCACCGGGCTCACCGCGAGCGACTCCAGCACCTCGGCAGTGGTCGCGCGACCGGATTGGGCGAGCACGATGGTGCGCTCGAGCTCGGTGGGGTCGCGCACATCGGACATCCGTTCATCCTAGGCAGCGCGGTTCGCCCCCGGCAGCGCAGCGACGCCGACCCCCAGTCGCGCGGATCGCCGCCGTCGCTCCCGGGGCGGGGTCGGAGGAGCGTGAGACGATGCGACCATGCCACTTGACTTCACCGCGATCGACTTCGAGACCGCCAATTCCTCGAACGCCTCGGCCTGCTCGGTGGGACTGGTCAAGGTGCGCGACGGCATGGTCGTCGACAGGGTGGCCTGGTTCATCCGCCCCCCGGCCGGGTTCGACCACTTCAACGAGTGGAACACCCGCATCCACGGCATCATGGCTCCGGATGTCGCGGACGCCAAGCTCTGGAGCGAGCAGTTGGCCGACCTCGTGGCCTTCGCCGACGGCGACTTCCTCGTCGCCCACAACGCCGGCTTCGACATGGGAGTCATCTCCGGAGCGTGCCGGGCGAGCTTCGTCGACATCCCCGACTTCCGCTACCTCTGCAGCCTCCAGGTCGCGCGAAAGACCTACACCCTCGACTCCTACCGCCTGCCGATGGCCGCCATGGCCGCCGGCTTCGAGGACTTCGCCCACCACGACGCCCTCGCCGACTCCGAGGCCTGCGCCGCGATCATCGTGCACGCCGCGAATCGGCATGACGCGTCATCGATAGAGGAGCTCGCCCGGATCACCGGGTGCCGCATCGGTGCGATCGGGGCGCTCGCGGAGGATTCGACCCCCATGTTCCGGGCCTGACACCGCGGCACCCCGCCATTGTCGGGGCCGGCTGACAGACTTGCCGCATGGATCCCATCGCAGCCCTCATCATCGGCCTGATCGTCGGAGTCGTGCTCGGCGCGGTCATCGGGCTGCTGTTCGCGCGCACCCGCACCGCGGATGTTCCGGTCGGCGTCGATCCCGCACTCCTCGCCTCCCAGCACGAACTCGCCCTCGGAGCCGTGCGGGCGGAGGAGGCGACCGCGAGGTCCCAGCTCGGCTCGGAGCTCGCCGCGATCCAAGCCACGGCGATCGCGCTGAAGGAGCAGGTCGCCGCCCAGCAGGAGCAGTATCGCGAACTGGTGGACCGCCAGCGGAGAGAGCAGTCCGCGGAAGCAGACCGGCAGAAGCGGGAGAGCGCGGTGCTCCAGGCCCTGACCCCGGTGCAGGAGTCCCTGCGCAGCATGCAGCTGAAGGTGACAGAGCTCGAGACCCAGCGCAGTCTCCAGCACGGCCAGCTGACGCAGCAGCTCCGCAACGCCACCGAATCGGAGGAGCGCTTGCGCAGTACCGCGGAGTCTCTCGCCTCCGCGCTGCGCAACAACGCCACCCGCGGGGTGTGGGGGGAGACCCAGTTACGCAACGTGGTGCAGGCGGCCGGCCTCATCGAGCGCGTCGACTTCGATGTGCAGTCGAGCATCTCGTCGGATGCCGGATCCGGCCGACCGGACATGGTCATCCACCTGCCCGGGGGCAAGAACATCGCCGTGGATGCGAAGGTACCCTTCACCGCGTACCTCGAGGCGAGCCAGATCGCCGTCACCGCCACGGGCGAGGATGGAGCGCGACGCGAAGCCTTCATCAAGCAACATGTCCGAGCGGTGCGGGCCCACATCGACACCCTGGGCAGTAAGGCCTACTGGGCCGGGCTAGACGCCTCTCCCGAGCTCGTGATCGCCTTCATCCCGAGCGAATCCCTCGTCGCCTCCGCCATGGAGGCCGACCCCGGGATCATGGACTACGCGTTCTCGAAGCGCGTCGCGCTCTCCTCCCCCGTCACCCTCTGGTCTGTGCTCAAGACCGTGGCCTTCAGCTGGCAGCAGGATGTCGTGACGCAGGAGGCGAAGATGCTCTTCGAGACCAGCCGCGAGCTCTATGGGCGCCTCGCGACCCTCGCCGGCCACATCGAGAAACTCGGGCGCTCGATCGAGAGCACCGTGAAGAACTACAACGGTTTCGTCGGTTCGCTCGAACGCCAGGTGCTGCCGTCCGCCCGAAAACTCAATGTCCTCGACGAGTCGAAGGTGTTGGGCACCCACGCCGAGATCGAGGAACTGCCCCGCGACCTGACCGCGTTCGAGCTCGTCACAGAGCTCGAGATCGTGAGTGCTCTGGAGGCGCGCCCGAGCTCTGACTGAAGCGGCGTTACAACCACTTCTCCGCGAGGTGGTCGGCGACGACTCGACGGATCGTGCCCGAGCGGCCGCGCAGCACGATGCTCTCGGTGCGGATGATCGGACCCTTCTTCCGCACGCCGCCGACGAGCTGGCCGTCGGTGACGCCGGTCGCCACGAAGTAGGTGTTGTCGCTGGTGACGAGATCATCGATCTCGAGGATGCGCTCCAAGTCATGCCCGGCGTCGATCGCCCTCTGGCGCTCATCGTCGTTCTGCGGGGCGAGCCTTGCCTGGATGAACCCGCCGAGTCCCTTCAACGCACAGGCGGTGATGATCCCCTCCGGGGTGCCGCCGCGGCCGACGCACATGTCGATGCGGGCGTCGTAGCGTGCGGCGTTGATGCCACCGGCGACATCCCCGTCGAGCAGCAGTCGCGTGCCGGCGCCGGCCTCGCGGATGTCCTCGATGAGCTGCGCGTGACGCGGGCGGTCGAGCACCGCGACCACGAGATCCGCGACGTCCTTGTTCATCGCCTTCGCGAGGGCGCGGATGTTCTCCCCGATCGGTTTGCGGAGGTCGACGACCCCGTGCCCCTCATGGCCGGTGACGATCTTGTCCATGTAGAAGACGGCGGAGGGGTCGTACATGCTGCCGCGATCGGCCACCGCGATCATCGACAGCGCATTCTGCCGGCCGGCGGCCGTGAGGGAGGTGCCATCGATGGGGTCCACCGCGATGTCGCAGGCCTGGCCCTGGCCGGTGCCGACGTGCTCGCCGTTGTAGAGCATCGGGGCGTCATCCTTCTCGCCCTCGCCGATCACCACGAGCCCGTCGAAGTCGACGGTGCCGAGGAATTTGCGCATGGCATCGACCGCGGCGCCGTCGGCGGCATTCTTGTCGCCTCGCCCGATGAACGGCACGGCCCGGATCGCGGCTGCTTCCGTCGCTCTCACCAGCTCCATTCCCAGGTTGCGGTCGGGGTGCAGGAAGATCGATCCGGTGTCAGTGTTCACCCGTCAAGGCTATCGAGCGGCGCTGGCCGTCGTCGGGCGGAGTCGTCGAAAGAACGCGGGTTCTTTAGTTCAATAGACTCAGGGTCACACCAGACCCACACGCACCGCGCGCACGAAGGAGATCTCCATGCCCATCGCGACCCCCGAACAGTACGCCGACATGCTCGACCGGGCGAAGGCCGGCGGCTTCGCCTACCCGGCGATCAATGCCTCGTCGTCGTCGACCATCAACGGCATCCTCCAGGGACTCACCGAGGCCGGCTCCGACGGCATCATCCAGGTCACCACCGGCGGCGCGGACTTCTTCGCCGGCCAGAGCGTGAAGGCCCGCGCATCCGGAGCCCTCGCCTTCGCCGCGTTCGTCACCGAGGTGGCGAAGAACTACCCGATCACGGTCGCGCTGCACACCGATCACTGCCCCACTAACGCGCTCGACGACTTCCTGCTGCCGCTGATCGCCGCCTCCGAGGCCGAGGTCGCCGCCGGTCGCGGTCCGATCTTCCAGTCCCACATGTGGGACGGATCGGCCGTGCCGCTCGACGAGAACCTGCGGGTCGCTCAGCAGATCCTGCCGCGCATGAAGGCGATCAACTCGATCCTCGAGGTGGAGATCGGAGTCGTCGGCGGCGAGGAAGACGGCGTCAGCCACGACATCAACGAGCACCTCTACACGACGCTGGATGACGCCATCGCGACGGTCGAGGCACTCGGCCTCGGCGAGCAGGGCCGCTACATCGCCGCCCTCACCTTCGGCAACGTGCATGGCGTCTACAAGCCCGGCAACGTGAAGCTGCGCCCGGAGCTGCTCGGCGAGATCCAGGCCGGCATCCAGTCGAAGTACGGCACGGGAGCCAAGCCCCTCGACCTCGTCTTCCACGGCGGATCCGGCTCGACCGACGACGAGATCGCCCTCGCCGTGGCGAACGGCGTCATCAAGATGAACATCGACACCGACACCCAGTACGCCTACAGCCGCTCGGTCGCCGACACCGTGCTGAAGAACTACGACGGATTCCTCAAGGTCGACGGCGAGGTCGGCAACAAGAAGGTCTACGACCCGCGCTCCTGGGGAAAGCTCGCGGAGTCCGCCCTCGCCGCCCGGGTGGTCGAAGCGACGAAGCAGCTGGGGTCGGCCGGCCACACCAAGGGCTAGTCGCGCCGGTTCAGGTTACTTTCCCGAGCGATCCATGTAAGCGATGAATGCCGGGTCGGACTGCAGCAGGATCACGACGAACACGAGCGCAACGACTGTCGCGGTGACCCCTCCGGCGATCGGCACCCAGAACGCGACGCGTCTACGACGCAGCATCCAGGTGGTCACGAGCACGGTGAGCACGAACAGCCCGAGCGTGATGACGTTGAGGGTCTCCCCCAGACTCGCGGTGAGCGCGGTCGGCACGTACTGGCCGATGTTCTGGGAGATGAAGAACTGGGTGACGATCGTCGCGAGGGTGTCTTTGGTGAGCAGCTGCGCGATCACGTTGATGGTGGCGTAGCCGAGCAGCACGGCGGTGAGGACGATGTCCCAGCGGCGCGGGCGTCGGCCCGCGGCGGGCACAGGGCCGATGACGCGAGTCGTCGCATCCGGCGGCTGCGGCGCACCGGCGGCGGAGGGCCGACCGTCTACCGGGGGAACGAGGAGTGGAGACACCGCGGGCAGAGATTGGGCGATGATCTTCGCCTGCTCCTGGGGGGTGGCGTATTCGCCGTATTGCGGCCGCGGACGACGCTCGCCGTATTTCGGCGGCTCTGCTCCGGGCTGCTCGGTCATTTCTGTTGCCAATCGAGCTGGCGGATGCGGCCTCCGAGCCCCCGCGCGTCATCCTGGCCGTTCGCGTCTTTGCGCAACTCCTTGGGCAGCGAGAACATGAGGTCCTCCTCCGCGGTGACGACCTGGCTCACCGATCCGTAGCCCGCATCGGCGAGATCGTCGAGCACTTCCTGCACGAGAACTTCCGGAACGGATGCCCCGGACGTCACGCCGACGGTCGCGATACCGTCGAGCCACTCCTGCTGGATCTCGCTCGCGTAGTCCACGCGGTAGGCGGCCTTCGCGCCGTTCTCCAGCGCGACGTCCACCAGTCTCACGGTGTTGGAGCTGTTGGCAGAGCCGACCACGATCACGAGTTCGGCCGATTCGGCGACCTTCTTGATCGCGACCTGGCGGTTCTGGGTGGCGTAGCAGATGTCATCGCTCGGTGGATTGTGCAGCCGGGGGAAGCGCTCTCGCAACAGGCGGACGGTCTCCATCGTCTCGTCGACGCTCAGGGTGGTCTGGCTGAGCCAGACGAGGTTGTCGGGGTCGGCGACCTCGAGGGTCGCGACATCCGCGGGGCTGTTGACCAGTGTGGTGCGCTCCGGGGCATGCCCCATGGTGCCCTCGACCTCTTCGTGCCCGGCATGACCGATCAGCAGGATGTGGAAGTCGTCGCGGGCGAAACGCACGGCCTCGCGATGCACCTTGGTCACCAGGGGGCAGGTGGCGTCGATCGCCTCGAGATTGCGCTCCGCCGCGGCCGCGACGACAGCCGGTGAAACACCGTGCGCGGAGAAGACGATGTGTGCACCCTCCGGCACCTCATCGACCTCGTCGACGAAGATCGCGCCCTGCTTCTCGAGGGTGGAGACCACGTGGATGTTGTGCACGATCTGTTTGCGCACGTAGACCGGTGACCCGTAATGTTCGAGTGCTTTCTCCACGGCGATGACCGCCCTGTCCACTCCTGCACAGTAGCCGCGCGGTGCCGCGAGCAGCACCCGCTTCTCTCCCGTGACAGGGATGTCCCGTAGCCTGTTGCGTACCGCGGGAACGCGCGGCATATTCAGGCTGACGGCCTCGCCGTTGGTAATGGTGCTCACCCTTCAGATTCTACGTGGGGTGCGCTGGCGAGGCACTGGGAGGGCTGCTCGTGACTATCGATCCGGGGCCATCCACCGTCGACACCCCGTGGCCGGTCGCCCTGCTCTCCGCGAAGATCAAGGGCTGGATAGATCGACTCGGGGCCGTCTGGGTCGAGGGCGAGATCACCCAGTGGGGCCTTTCAGGAGGCAACGTCTACGGCAAACTCAAAGACCTCGATGCCGACGCGACCGTCGGGTTCACCGTCTGGTCGTCGGTGAAGGCAAAGCTGCCGACCGACCTGAAGCAGGGCGACCGGGTGGTGACCCTGGTCAAGCCGAACTACTGGGTCAAGGGCGGCTCGCTCACCATGCAGGTGATCGAGATGCGCCATGTCGGCCTCGGCGACCTGCTCGAGCGCCTCGAACGGCTCCGCCAAGCGCTGCATGCCGAGGGGCTCTTCGACCTCGATCGCAAGAAACCGCTTCCCTTCCTCCCCGGCTGCGTCGGGCTCATCACCGGCAAGGACTCGGATGCCGAGAAGGATGTCTTGCGTAACGCGCAGTTGCGCTGGCCGGCCGTCGAGTTCCGCGTGGTGCACACGGCGGTGCAGGGAGACCGTGCCCCCGCCGAAGTCACGGCGGCGCTGCGCACGCTGGATGCGGATCCCGATGTCGACGTGATCATCGTGGCGCGCGGGGGAGGCGACTTCCAGAACCTCCTCGTCTTCAGCGACGAGACCCTCGTGCGCACCGCCGCGGCCTGTGTCACGCCGATCGTCAGCGCGATCGGACATGAGGCCGACCGCCCCCTGCTCGACGACATCGCCGACCTGCGGGCATCCACCCCCACGGACGCGGCAAAGCGAGTAGTGCCGGATGTCGCTGACGAACTGGCTCGCGTGCAGCAGGCCCGCGCCCGCATCGGCAACCGCATGACCTCGCAGGTGCGCACGGAGATCGACCGTCTCGAACAGCTGAGGTCACGACCGGCGCTCGCCGCATCCTCCTGGATCGTCGACTCCCGCGCCGAAGAACTCGGTCGCTACATCGGGCGAAGCGCCGAACTCATCGAACGACAGCTTGAGCGCTCGCACAGCACCGTGCTCGATCTGCGCTCCCAGCTGCGGGCGCTCTCCCCCCAGCGCACCCTCGACCGGGGATATGCCATCGCCCAGCTCCCCGGAGGCGCGGTACTGAGGAGTTCTGCGGATGCCGCTCCCGGCACTCCCCTCCTTCTCACCCTCGCCGACGGCTCGGCTTCCGCGACCGTCACTCCCCCACCGGACGCTCCCGGCGAGGCCGGTTAGAATCGACCCGTGGCATCCACCCCCTCCACCCCCGCTTCCCCTTCACCCGCTTCCGACGGGGTGGCCGAGCTATCTTACGAGCAGGCGCGCGATGAGCTGATCCGGGTGGTGAACGAACTCGAACAGGGTTCATCCACCCTCGAGCAGTCGCTGGCCCTGTGGGAGCGCGGCGAGGCGCTCGCCCGCCGTTGCGAAGAGTGGCTCATCGGCGCGAAGGCGCGACTGGATGCCGCCCGCTCCGCACAGCTGCCTGACGCCACCAAGGGCTGACCCGATGGCCGCAGAACTGAATCGTCCTCCCCGCATCGTGGCGGAACTCGGTCGACCGGAGACCCCGGAAGAGACCGCCGCCCGCAAGGCGGAGAATTCGCGCAAACACCGCGCTAACCAGACCCTGCGCAACCTGGTTCTCGCCCTTCTGGCCTCCCTTGCGGTCGTGTTCGTGCTCGTGCTCGTCGTCGTGCGTCCCGATGGCGCACCGCGCGCGGCGGTCGACTACCGGGCCGACGCCGCGGCATCCGAGCCCCAGGCCGGGCAGGTGCTCGCCGCGCCGGTGCTACCCGCCCGGTGGAGCGCGAACGACGACGGGCTCACGACCGGCTCCGATTCGGTCCTCGCCTGGAAGGTCGGGTTCATCACGCCGTCCGACCAGTACATCGGCCTCGTGCAGGGCATCGACGCCAACCCCACCTGGGTGGCGAACGAACTCGCCAACGTCCGTTCCACGGGGTCCACCTCCCTCGGAGGTCACGACTGGACAGTGTACGACCGCCGCACCGACCAGGATCCGGGAAACTACGCCTATTCGCTCAGCACGGTGATCGGGTCGAGCAGCGTCGTGCTGCACGGCACCGCGCCCACCACGGAATTCACCACCCTCGCCACGGCGGTCGCCGCCCAACTCGACGAAGGAACCCGATGAACAGCGCCGATCAGCCCCGCACCCCCACCCAGGCCTGGGCCGAGATGACGCGCGGCAACAAACGTTTCGTCGAAGGCGAGCCGAGTCATCCGCGTCAGGATGTGGAGCGTCGCGAGCAACTGCTGGGCGCCCAGACCCCGCACGCCGCTCTCTTCGGCTGCAGTGACTCCCGGCTCGCCGCCGAGATCATCTTCGACAAGGGCCTCGGCGACCTGTTCGTGGTGCGAAACGCCGGCCAGATCATCTCCGATTCCGTGGTGGGCTCGCTCGAATACGCTGTGGCCGTGCTCCATGTGCCTCTGATCGTGGTGCTCGGGCACGACGAATGCGGCGCAGTGCGGGCCGCCATCGACTCCCAGGCGCCGGATGCCGCGGCCCTGCCTCCGCACATCCACCAGCTGGTCGAGAAGATCGTTCCCGCCGTCAAGCGGGTGGCCGCCGCCAGCGACGATCCTTCCGCGACCCCCGATTCGACCGAGGTGGGGCGAGAGCACCTGCGCGACACCGTCGCCGAGCTCCTGCAGACCTCCGAGTTGATCAGCGACGCGATCGCCGCCGGTACGCTGGCTATCGTCGGTGCCAACTACCGACTGCTCCAGGGCATGGCCGTACCCGACGTCATCGTCGGCGCCGTCTAGGGCCCGACCGACCACCGCACACCGAAGCAAGGGACGCACAACGCCGTGACTGAATCCGAGTACCGCATCGAGCACGACACGATGGGCGAAGTCCGCGTTCCGGTGGCTGCCCTCTACGGAGCCCAGACCCAGCGCGCCGTCGAGAACTTCCCCATCTCTGGGAGCGGACTGGAGCCGGCACAGATCGTGGCACTCGCACGGATCAAACGCGCCGCCGCGATCGTGAACCTCGAGCTCGGCATCCTCGAGGCGCCGGTCTCCCAGGCCGTGGTGCTCGCCGCCGACGAACTGATCGCCGGCCGTCACCACGACCAATTTCCGGTCGACACGTACCAGACCGGCAGCGGCACCTCGTCGAACATGAACATCAACGAGGTGCTGGCCACCCTCGCCACGAAGTTCGCGGGAGCTCCGGTACACCCCAACGACCATGTGAACGCTTCGCAGTCCTCCAACGACGTCTTCCCCACCTCCGTGCACGTCGCCGTGACTGGCGCTCTCCTCGGCGACCTCGTGCCCGCCCTCGACCACCTCGCCACGGCGTTAGAGGCGAAGGCGCAACTGTGGAAGACCGTGGTCAAGTCCGGTCGTACCCACCTGATGGATGCCACCCCGGTGACGCTGGGCCAGGAGTTCGCCGGCTACGCGGCGCAGGTGCGCTACGGAATCGAGCGGGTGCAATCGACGATCGTGCGCGTGGCGGAGGTGCCCCTCGGCGGCACCGCCGTCGGCACGGGCATCAACACCCCGGCGGGCTTTTCGCAGAAGGTCATCGCGCTGCTGGCGACCGACTCCGGTCTTCCGCTCACCGAAGCGCGCGACCACTTCGAGGCGCAGGGCGCCCGGGATGGTCTGGTCGAGGCGTCCGGGGCACTCCGGGTGATCGCCGTGAGCCTCACCAAGATCTGCAACGACCTGCGCTGGATGGGCTCAGGCCCGAACACCGGACTCGGCGAGCTCAACATCCCCGACCTCCAGCCCGGTTCGTCGATCATGCCGGGCAAGGTGAACCCGGTGATTCCGGAGGCCGTGCTGATGGTGGCCGCCCGGGTCATCGGCAACGATGCGACGATCGCCTGGGCAGGGGCATCGGGATCCTTCGAGCTGAATGTCGCCATCCCGGTGATGGGTACTGCGCTGCTCGAGTCGATCCGTCTGCTCGCCAACTCCAGCGTCGCCCTCGCCGACAAGACCGTCGCCGGCCTCGTCGCCAACGTGGAACACGCCAGGGCCCTCGCGGAGTCCTCTCCATCGATCGTCACCCCGCTCAACCGGGTGATCGGCTACGAGGCCGCGGCGAAGGTCGCGAAGAATGCGGTCGCAAAATCGATCACGGTGCGTGAGTCGGTGATCGACCTCGGCTTCGTCGAACGTGGTGAGGTCTCGTTGGAACTTCTCGACAGCGCCCTCGACGTGCTCTCGATGACCCGCCCGCCCGCGCGGTCCTGAGAGACCTGGGTCTGGCGGCCCCGAGGGAGCTACGGGGTGTCGGCCTTCGAGATCGACGTGCCCTCGAGGTTCAGCACCGCGCGCTTTCCGACGGGGCCCCCGAGATCGATCGGGATGAGCACCGAGGAGGACTTGTCTCCCGTCGCTTTCAGGTCGCAGGGCGTGGCGAGCGCCGTGGCGTCGAGTGACTCGCCCACCGGGCGGCCGTAATACACCGCAAGCGCGACCGACGTGCTCGATTCGACGACGAGCACCTGCTGCGGAGTGCAGCGGCTGTCCGCGCGCACCTGCACCACGATGTCCGCCGAGTCGAGGGCGGTGAGCCCGACGGCAGGGTAGGCACCGATGTATCCGTCGGAGTCACTCGCGTGCGGCCGCGCGTAGGTGTCGAGGCCGAAGAGGGAGGAAGGGCTGCGGTTCTTGCCGTTCACGGCCTGGTAGCGCAGCGCGGGAACCCGGGTGAGCCCGGCGGGAGGCGTGTTCACCGGCACGAACACCCGGTTCACCACGGTCGGATCCGGGGTGCCCCAGAGCACACGAACGGGGTCCGTGATGGTGCGCACACTCACTTGCCTGCTCGGATCGAAGAGCCCGGCCGCCAGTGATGCTCCGCCGATGGCGAGGGCCGCGAGAGCGGCTCCCGCAGCGAGACGATGGATGCCGATGATCACCGGCCCGGGCTCGCCACCGGTCAGTTCACGGTGACTCCAGCCGGTGAGGGCGCGCCATTGCGAGCGCGGGGCCACGAATCCCCAGAGCGTGAGAATCGTGAGCCCGCCGAGCACGACGACGAGAGGCAGGTTCACCCTTAGAGCCTAAGCTGTCTACCCCGCGTCGTCGTGCCGGCCGCTGTGAATCGCGCCCTCCGTTCAGGCCAATTCGTTCGATTCGAGCATCTCGGTGACGAGGGCTGCGATCGCGGATCGCTCCGACCTCGTCAGGGTGATGTGCCCGAACAGGGAGTGTCCCTTGAGCGTCTCGATCACCGAGGCGACACCGTCGTGCCGGCCGACCCGGAGGTTGTCGCGCTGGGCGACATCGTGGGTGAGAACGACACGCGAGTTCTGGCCGATGCGACTGAGGACGGTGAGGAGCACGTTGCGCTCGAGGGACTGCGCCTCGTCCACGATCACGAAGGCATCATGCAGTGAGCGGCCGCGGATGTGGGTGAGCGGCAGCACCTCGAGCATGCCGCGCTCCACGACCTCGTCGAGAACATTCTGGGAGACGACCGAACCGAGCGTGTCGAAGACCGCCTGGGCCCACGGGTTCATCTTCTCCGAGGCATCCCCGGGGAGGAAGCCCAACTCCTGGCCGCCGACCGCATACAGCGGCCGGAATACCATGATCTTCTTGTGCTGCTGCTTCTCGAGCACGGCCTCGAGACCGGCGCAGAGCGCGAGGGCGGATTTGCCGGTGCCGGCCCGACCCCCGAGAGAGACGATCCCGATCTCCGGGTCGAGGAGCATGTCGATGGCCAGCCGCTGTTCGGCGGACCGTCCGTGAAGACCGAAGATGTCGCGATCGCCTCTCACGAGACGCATCTCCCCTCGCGCGGTGACGCGACCGAGCGCCGATCCTCGATCGGAGTGGATCACGAGGCCCGTGTTGATCGGCGTGTCACCGATCTGCCGGGTGGTGAGTTTCTCCGTGTCGTAGAGCTTCGCCATCTGGTCGGACCCCAGGGTGACGTCTTCCATGCCGGTCCAGCCGGAGTCGACGGCAAGTTCCGCGCGGTA
The DNA here is from genome assembly GCF_014217685.1 of Glaciihabitans sp. INWT7. Taxonomy (NCBI): domain Bacteria; kingdom Bacillati; phylum Actinomycetota; class Actinomycetes; order Micrococcales; family Microbacteriaceae; genus Glaciihabitans; species Glaciihabitans sp. INWT7. The sequence goes on from NZ_CP043653.1 coordinate 2,535,325, forward strand.
CTCCTCCGCGGCAAGCCCGATCGACGCTGCCTTCACGCGCAGCGGCAGGTCCTTCGAGACGACCGTGACATCCAGTCCGTCGTTGGAGAGGTTGAGAGCGACAGCGAGGATGCGCGAGTCGTTGTCGTTGAGCTGCAGGCCGGACGGGAGCACCGACATGTTCGAGTGATTGAGCTCGACGCGAAGCGATCCCCCGTCACCGACGGCGATGGGAAAGTCGAGGCGTTCGTGCTGCACGCGAAGCTCGTCGAGATTGCGCAGGGCCTGGCGTGCGAAGTACCCGATCTCCGGGTCGTTGCGCTTTCCTTCGAGCTCGGAGATCACGACGACCGGAAGCACCACCGCGTGTTCTGAGAAGCGGAAGATGGCCTTCGGATCAGAAAGCAACACCGAAGTGTCGAGCACATAGGTGCGCTCGGCCTGCTTGGCGCTGGTGCCTGTCGCTCCGTCACTCTGAGAACGGCGTGCGGGGCTGGTCTTGTCGAAAGCGGCCACGTGAGCTCCATCCCCGGATGCTCATCAGCACCCGGAACTAGTCCTCGTGACGGCCACTACACGTTTCGAGACGAACTTGCGTGGCCGTCTCGATCAGGCGCCATACCTGATAGCTCGTACGCTACGGGCGCCGCCTGCGGCTGAGCCGAGCGACACGCCCGGCGACGTGTTACGCGAAGATTAACGTTTGCCGAACCGCCGAAAGCCGTCAGACGGTGATGGCCGAGGCATAGCTGGTGAAGGCCCCGCGAAGCGCGTCGAAACTGTCTTCGTCGGTCGATACGTGTGGGCTGAGGCGCACCGTGCCGCCCCGCACGGTCACCGAGATCCCGTGGTTGAACAGGGATGCCGTGAGCATGGTGAGCTGGTCTGCTGCCGGTTCGAGAACGACGATCCCCGCCCGCTCGTTCTCGGCGCGGGAGGATGCCACCGGCACCGCGTACTCGTCGGCGAGGTCGATGACGCGGGAGACCTTCTCTGCCAGGCGCGCCCTGATCGCCGGCACTCCCACCGCCCCGATCTCCTCCAGCGCCGCGGCGAAACGGGCCTGGTCGATCGGGCTCGGGTTGCTGACACTGTAGGCACCCGCTCCCCCTGCGGGCGGAAGGACGCCGTCGAGCGGGAGATCCGGCGAATCCGTGGCGCTGAAGCCGCTGAAGACGGGCGTCAGCCTGTCGAGGGCACGCTCGCTCAGCGCGAGGAAGCCGGTGCCCCACCCTGCCCGCGCCCATTTCTGACCGCCGCTGGCGATCACATCCGCCACCTCGTAGGGCGCGTCGACCACGCTGAATCCCTGCATCGCGTCCACGATGAGCAGGCGATCGCCGATCACCTGTCGAATGCCCTCGATGTCCGCGAGATAGCCGGTGCGGAAGTCGACCAGGCTCACCGCGACCGCGACGATGCCCGGGGTGAGCCTGTCCCGGATCACGCCCGGGGTCACCGGACCGCCGGCGGTATCGAGCCAGTGCGGCGCGAGCACCGAGAGCGAGTCGGCCGCGCGCACCGCAGCGAACGGGAGGGACGGGAATTCCGCCGGCGAGAGCAACACTCCCCCGGTGATCCCGAACATCGCGTGCATCAGACCCGAGCTGGTATTGGGTTGGAAGACGACCTGGTCGGAGGAGAAACCGATCAGCTGTCCGACCGCCTCGCGCACGCGCCGGTCCTGGTCCTCGAGGCTCGCCAGGCTGCCGAAGCGCGACCGGCGCAGCAGCTCGACCTGGGCCTGCTCTTCTTCGATCGCTGCACGGCCGAGGGGCCCGACCGAGGCGAAATTGAAGTAGCCGGGCTCTTCGGTGAAACCGGAGACGAAGTCATCGATGGTCATCGGGGATCACTAACTGCCGAAGCGGCGCTGGCGTCGGGCGTAGTCGCGGAGGGCCCGCAAGAAGTCGACCTCGCGCAGGTCGGGCCCGAGCGCCTCCACGAAATAGAACTCGCTGTGGGCGCTCTGCCAGAGCATGAAGTCGCTGAGACGCTGTTCCCCCGAGGTGCGGATGACGAGGTCCGGATCGGGCTGGCCGCCGGTGTACAGGTGGTCGCCGATGAGCTCCGGAGTGAGGATCTCCGCGAGGGCATCGAGGGTGCCGCCGTCTTCCTCATGCTTGGTCACGATGCTGCGCATCGCATCCGCGATCTCCCGGCGACCGCCGTAGCCGACCGCGAGGTTGATGTGCATGCCGGTGTTCGATGCGGTGCGGGCCTCGGCATTCTTCAGTGCCTCGATGAGGTGCTGCGGAAGGCCGTCGGCGGACCCCACGTGCTGCACCCTCCAGTCACGGAAGTGCGAGAGGTCTTCTGCCAGGTCCGCGATGATCTGCAGCAGCTCATCCAGTTCGGCGGTAGTCCGGCCGGTGAGATTGTCGGTGGACAGCAGGTAGAGGGTCGCCGTGGCGATTCCGAGGTCATCACACCACACCAGGAACTCACGGAACTTCGCGGCTCCGGCACGGTGCCCGTGGGCCGCGGTCTCGAGCAACCGTTGGCGCGCCCACCGCCGGTTGCCGTCGAGGATCATCGCGATGTGCTTCGGCCGTTCCTGGGTGGCGAGGAAGCGTCGGATCCGGTTCTGGTAAAGGCCGTAGAGGATGCCTCGTCCGAGGGGAACTTCCCGCTGTGCCACACCAATACGCTAGTGCACGAGCATGCGACTCCTCCCATCTCGCGGGCATCGGGCGTCACTAAACTGTGGCCTCATGGCAACGGAATCGGATCAGGGACCTTTCGACTCTGCGGTGGATGCCGAAGACGACGGGCCCGACCTTCCCAACATCCCTCTCTTGGACGATGCGCTCACAAATCGCGCGGCGCTGCTCGAGCGCAAGCCCACCTGGCGGGGGTGGATCCACACGGCCACTTTCCCGGTCGCGATCGTGCTCGGTGTGGTGCTGATCGTGCGGGCCGACGGCGTGCCGGCCAAGGTGTCGAGCTCCGTCTTCGTGCTGTCGTCGCTGCTGCTGTTCGGGGTCTCCGCGCTCTATCACCGCATCAATTGGAGTGACCGCAAGAAACGGCTGCTCAAGCGCATGGACCACGCCAACATCTTCCTGCTGATCGCCGGGTCGTATACCCCGATCACCGTGCTGGCCCTCCCCCACGACAAGTCGGTGCTCTTGCTCTGGCTGGTCTGGATCGGTGCCGGCCTCGGAATCGGATTCCGCATCTTCTGGATCGGCGCACCGCGCTGGCTCTACGTGCCGCTCTATCTGTTGCTCGGCTACGCCGCGCTCGCCTTCATCGTCGACTTCTTCCAGGCCAACGCCGTGATGATGACCCTCATCCTGCTCGGCGGTGTCTTCTACACGATCGGCGCGGTGATCTACGGCTTCAAGCGTCCGAACCCCGTGCCCGGAGTCTTCGGATTCCATGAGATCTTCCACGCGCTCACACTGCTCGCGTACCTCTGCCACTGGACCGCCATCTTCCTGGTGGCCACGAACCCGCCGGTCTTCTAGAGCGGTTGGGCTGGGTCCAGATGCCGGCCCCTGAAGAAGCTGGCGATCTTCAGGAGCTGGTGGGAGGCTGCTCCGACGCGGCGGCATCCCGCTCGGCCTCGAGCTGCTCGCGGATCTCGCCGCGGTAGCGCACCCGGCGCACGCGGCGCACCATGTCGATGCAGAGGGCCACCACTGCGGCGGCGACGAGAAACGTCGCGGCGAAGCCGACCCAGGTCGGGGTGACCGAATTCTCGTCGAAGTTCGGCTGTGGAGTCGGTGTCGATGCGAGCATCACGATCGCGGTGTACACGCCGTTCATGCGCCGGCCTCCTCGGCGGGGATCCCGGCGAACAGGTCGGTCTCGGGCAGCGGGGATTCCACGAGCGACAGAGCGAGCTGGAAGTCTTCGAACGGCCACGCCTGCCGCTGCAGGTCGTTGGGCCAGAAGAAGAACGCGCTGTCGGGGGCGACCTGGCTGGCGTGGGCACGCAACGCCGTGTCCCGTGCGTCGAAGAAGTCGCCGACGGGCACCTGGGTGGTCGTGAGGACGGGGCGATCCTTCATCCGCTCCCGAAACTCCTGCATCTGGGCGAGCTGCGGCGTCTCCGGGGCATTCACGAGCAGGAACTGGTACATCGCCTCGATGCGCGGCGCGTTGAAGATACGGTCGAAGTAGACCTTGGAGATCTGCCACGGTTCGCCGGCATCCGGGTACCGCGACGCATCCGCCGCGGCCTCGTAGGCATACAGCGAGATGTCGTGCGTGCGGATGTGGTCGGGGTGAGGGTAGCCGCCCGTCTCGTCGTAGGTCACGAGCACCTGCGGCCGGAACTCGCGGATGATCTTCACGAGAGGCTCGGCAGAGATCTCGAGCGGGATGAGCGCGAAGGAGTTTGCGGGAACCGGCTCGTCGTTCTCGGGCAGCCCGGAGTCCTGGTAGCCCAGCCAGCGGTGTTCGAAGCCGATCGCTGCCTGGGCGTTGGCCATCTCGATACGACGCAGGCCGGCCATGTCGCGGTTCGCCATCGCCGTGGACTCGAGGGCTTCGTTCTGGATGTCGCCGCGCTCGCCGCCGGTGCAGCTGACCACGAGCACCTCAGTGCCGATGCTGCGGTAGTGGGCATAGGTCGCGGCGCCCTTGCTCGACTCGTCGTCGGGGTGGGCGTGAACGGCAAGCAGGCGCTGAGTCACCGAACTCCTTGTTTTTTGGGGGAAGGCGCGGGTAGGGAATACGCAGGGATGGGCGGATACCCTTGGACTACAAGAATAGGCGTGCGGGGATGTGACATGACTGCGATAGACGAGGACGCGCTCGAGGTACGCCCGTCTGCGCTGCCCGAATCCGCCGGCCTTGCCGCTCGCTACGGGCGCACGCCAGCGAAGAAGCGCCGGGAGCGCCTCATCTATCTGGTCGCCGGTGCCCTGGCGGCGATCGTCGTGATCGCGTGGGTCGTCTGGGCGGGACTCGACCAGGCCGGCAGCACCCTCGACGCGGAGGACAAGGGTTCGACCATCGTCAACGACCGCACCGTGAGCATCAGCTACCAGGTCTCGATGCCGGTCGGTCAGACCGCGAGTTGCGCCCTCCAGGTGCAGAACGAAGCCCACGGGATCGTCGGCTGGCGCATCGTGAAGGTTCCGGCATCCACGCGGTACACCACCTCCTATACCGACACCGTTTTGAGTTCAGAGCAGGGCGTCACCGGCTTGATCTACCGGTGCTGGCTGACCTAAACTGAGCGTTACTGACCAGAGACCGGCCCCACGGCCGGTCTCATTTGCGTTTTTTAGGGAGCACATCGTGTCTACCGAGACCACTGAGACCTGGCTGACCCAGGAAGCATTCGACCGCCGCAGCGCCGAACTGGAACAGCTGTCGACGACCGGTCGCATCGATATCGCCAAGAAGATCGAGGCCGCGCGAGAAGAGGGCGACCTCAAAGAGAACGGCGGATATCACGCCGCCAAAGAAGAGCAGGGCAAGATGGAAGCCCGCATCCGCGTCCTCACCGAACTGATCCGCCACGCCAAGGTCGGCGCGGCCCCGACGAGCAACGGGATCGTGCAGTCCGGCACGGTAGTGAGCGCGCGAATCCTCGGCGACGAGAGCACCTTCCTCCTCGGCAGTCGCGAGATCGTCGGCGAAGACAGCGACCTCGACGTCTACAGCGAGGGAAGCCCGCTCGGCGCCGCGATCCTCGGCCATTCGGTCGGTGAGACCGTGTCGTACACGGCGCCGAATGGCAAGGAGATCACCGTGCAGATCGACAAGGTCGAGACCTACCAGCCCTAGGTCTCGATACGCGCCGCCGGGTCTCGATACCCGCGGACGTCGCGGGCCGAGGCCTCAGAAGTCGACGCGAGGCTCGTAGCCGGCCTCGATGAGATGACCGAGCACCCGTTGCACGTGCTCCGGCCCCCGGGTCTCTATGCTCAGCTCGATCTCCACGTCGCTGATGAGTGCGTTACGCCCGTGCCGGGTGTGAAGCACCTCCACGACGTTGGCATTCGCCTCCGAGATCAGTTCGGCGATCCGGGCGAGTTGGCCCGGCCGGTCGGGCAGCATCAGTCGCAGCTTGAGATACCGGTCGGATGCCGCGAGCCCGCGGGAGATCACCCGCTCCATCACGAGCGGGTCGATGTTGCCGCCGCTGAGGATCGCGACGGTGACCCCGGCATCCTTCACCTGGCCGGTCATGATCGCGGCCACGGCGACCGCGCCGGCGGGCTCGACCACGAGTTTCGCCCGTTCGAGGAGCACGAGCATGGCGCGCGCGATGTCGTCGTCCGACACGGTGACGATCTCGTCGACGGCATCCTTGATGATCTCGAAGTTGAGGATGCCCGGCTTGTTCACCGCGATGCCGTCCGCGATGGTCGGCAGGATCTTGATGGCCGTGGAGACGCCGTTGAGGATCGACAGCGGGTAGGGCGCGGCGTTCTCGGCCTGCACGCCGATGATGCGCACGGTGCGACCCTGGAGCGCGAACTTCTGCTTGAGGGCGCTGGCGACCCCCGAGATGAGCCCGCCTCCGCCGATGGGCACGATCACCGTCTGGAGGTCGGGAACCTGGTCGAGCATCTCGAGACCGAGCGTGCCCTGGCCCGCCACGACATCCGGGTGGTCGAACGGCGGGATAAAAACGGCTCCGGTGTTCGCCGCGAATTCCGCCGCCGTGCGCAGAGCCTCGTCTACGGCGTGGCCGCGGAGCACGACCTCGGCACCGTAGTTGCGGGTGGCCTGGAGCTTCGGGAGCGCCACCCCGACCGGCATGAAGATGGTCGCGGAGATGCCGAGCTCCCGCGCGGCGAAGGCGACGCCCTGGGCATGGTTGCCCGCCGAGGCGGCGACGACCCCATGGGACTTCTCCTCATCCGAGAGCCGAGAGATGCGGTTGTATGCGCCGCGGATCTTGTAGGAACCGGTGCGCTGCAGATTCTCGCACTTGAGGTACACGGGAGATCCCAGCAGATCGCCGAGGAAGCGTGAGCTCTCCATCGGGGTGATCTCCGCCACCCGGGAGACGACGGTCCGTGCCGATTCGAAGTCCGCGAGATTCGGTCCCGCGAGAGTGAGCTCAGGCATTCTTCACGGCCTGGCCGAGGGTCGGATCCGGGGTCGTCCGCCACTGCCCGCTCGCCACGAAGTTGACCATCACGTTGAGGGTCGCGATCACCGGCACGGCGAACAGGGCGCCGGGGATGCCGGCGAGGAATCCCCCGGCCGCGACGGCGAACACCACGGCGAGGGGATGCACCTTGACCGCTGTGCCCATGATGAATGGCTGCAGCACGTGGCCTTCGATCTGCTGCACGGCGATCACCACAGCGAGCATGAGAAGTGCCGCGAAGGGGTTGAGGTAGACCAGCGCGATGAAGATGGCCAGCACCCCGGAGAACAGCGCACCGATCACCGGGATGAAGGATCCCAGGAACACCGCGATCGTGATCGGGATCACGAGGGGGAAACCCCCGAAGAAGAGGCCGATGATCCAGGCTCCGAGTCCGATACCGACGGCATCGACGAAGGCGACGAAGATCTGCACGCGCACGAAATTGGTGAGGGTGACCCATCCGGCCTTGCCAGAACCGTCCACGGCGGGACGAGCCTTGCGCGGGAACAGGCGCACCACCCAGGCCCAGATGCCCTTCCCGTCGATCAACATGAAGAGTGTCGCGAAGAGAGTGAGGAGCATTCCCGCCAGGACGTGGCCCGCGGTAGTGCCGAAGCTGACCGCACCGGAGACGAGCGCCTGGCTGTCTTTCTGGATCGCGGTCCAGGCCTGCCCGAGGTAGCCGTTGATATCGGAGTTGGTGAGATGCAACGGCGACGCCAGAAGATACTGCTTGAAATCGTCGTAGGCCTGAACGCTCTGCTTCTGCAGGTCGGGGAATCCGCTGCGCACCTGCAGTACGACGAGCACGACGAGGCCGGCCACCACGGCGATCAGACCGATTTCCGCGAGAGCGACGGCCAGCCACTTGGGCCAGCGATGCCGCACCAGGAAGCTGACGAGCGGCACGAGAAGTGCCGCGAGCAGGATCGCGATCATGAAGGGCACGACTATTTCGCGCAGCGTGATCACCAGGTAGATGAACAGGGCGATCACGGCGGCGATCGCGAGCAGGCGCCAGGACCACGATCCGGCGATCCGGATGCCGGCCGGCAGTGTCGCCTCTGCCTGGTCTCGTGCCGTGTTCGCCTCTGCCGACGCGATGAGTGTCGGGGTGCGTTTGCGGGGACCGAACGTCATCGAGTCAGTCTATGCCGGTGTACATGCGGAAATTAGTATGCGTTTCAGCCGTCGGTGCCGCTCACCGAGACGGCGTTGCCGCGCAACCGCACTGCGACGCTCTCTCCCGGCTGCGGATGCTCGGACACGTCGTGTTGCACCGAGACCAGGGTGCCGTCGGAGAGGCTCAGCTGAGTGCGTCGGAGGGAGCCGAGGAAGCTCGATGCGACGACTCTCGCCGCGAAGCTGCCGGGTGTCGTCGGAGCGACGAGCAGCAGGTCCTCAGGCCGCACGAGGGCGAGCACCGGCCCGCTCAGCGCGGGCGACCCGAGTACGTCGAGCGTCTCGCCGTACAAGCTGACCCGTCCGTTCGACAGGGTGGCGGGCATCCGGTTGCTGAGGCCGACGAAAGCCGCGACGAAGGGTGTCGACGGGGTCGTGTAGAGCTCCTCAGGGGTGCCGATCTGCTCGATGTTGCCGTCGCGCATCACGGCGACCCGGTCGGCCACCGCGAGGGCCTCTTCCTGGTCGTGCGTCACGAACAGCGTGGTGATTCCCAGGTCGGTCTGGATGCGACGGATCTCGTCGCGCAACTGCACCCGCACCTTGGCATCGAGGGCAGAGAGCGGTTCGTCGAGCAGAAGCACGCGCGGCCGGGTCACCAGCGCTCGGGCCAGCGCGATGCGCTGCTGCTGTCCGCCGGAGAGCTGGTGAGCGTAGCGGGCCGCGAGGTGGCCGAGGCCGACGAGCTCGAGGCTCTCGGCCGCACGAGCGCGACGGTCGCCGGCCGCGACCTTGCGCATGCGCAGCCCGAACTCCACGTTCTCGACGGCGGTGAGGTGAGGGAAGAGCGAGTAGGACTGGAACACCATCCCTATGTCGCGCTTGTTCACCGGCACATCCACCACATCGACGCCGTCGATGAGGATGCTGCCCCCGTTCACCTGCTCCAGGCCGGAGAGGGCGCGAAGCGCGGTCGTCTTGCCACACCCCGAAGGCCCGAGCAGGGCAACGAACTCGCCCGGTCGTACCGAGAGGTTCACTCCGGTGAGGGCGCGGTGGCCGGCATAGTCCTTGACGACGTCGATGAGCTCGACTGTTGCGCCGCCGGTCGAGGCTGAGGGGGAAGCGGAAGTCATGAGGCCTTCTTCACGGAACGGGTACGGCGGTCGGATGCGAGGCGGCCGATGAGCAGGAGCAGGACGAATGCGAACGCGAGCGCCAGCAATGAAAAGATCACGGCGACGAAGGGGTCGCTCTTGGAGACCTGCACGAGAGCCGTCTGCAGGTTCACACGGTTGAGCAGCGAGGCGATGGTGAACTCCCCGAGCACCACCGCCACGGTGATGAACGAGGCCGCCAGGATGCCGCGGCGAAGGTTGGGCAGGATGACCCGCCACAACACGCTCCCCCAGCCGGCACCGAGCGAACGCGCAGCCTCGGACAGCGTCACGACATCCACGGCACTCAGGTTGGACTGGATCGCCCGGTAGGCGTAGGGCAGCACGGTGACGCCGTAGGCGAAGGCCAGCGTCCAGATCGAGGAACCCGCCAGTCGGGCCACCACCGAATACACGGGAGCGAGACCCACGACCATCACGATGGCGGGCACCGTGATCGGGATGATGCACACGAACTCGAGCACGCGCCGCAGTCGCGGAAACTGCAGCTGCACCAGGATCATCGTGGGCAGCAGGATCACGAGGATGATCACGACGGTCACCACCGCGAGCAGAAGCGAGTTGCCGAGGCCGGTGAAGATCGCGGCGTAGGTGACCGTCGCCGTCGGGGAGAAGACACCGGCCCAGTGGGTGAGGGTGTAGCCGCCCGCAAGATTGCGAAAACTGAATTCGAGCATCGCGATGATGGGGATAGCGAACACGACGCCGACAACGCCGAGAATCACGGTGCGGGCGACCCGCCCGGGCGCCGCCCCCACGGGGCGCACGCCGCTCACTGCTGCCACCGGGTCGTGCGCGACTGCAGGGCGGAGTAGCCCCACATCAGCACCACCATGATCACGATCATCCCGAGTGCGAGCGCACCGGCCATGTTGCTTCGCCCGAGCACGGTCTCGCTGATGAGGGCCGCGCGGATCTGCAGCGGCACGATCTGCGCCCCCTGGCTGATGAGTGCCGCCGCCGTGGCGTACGACGAGAACGCGTTGGCGAAGAGAAGCAGAAGGCTGCCGAGGAACGACGGTGCGAGCACCGGTCCGGCGATACGCACCCAATAGGTGAGGCGAGTTCCGCCGAGCGTGGCGTTCGCCTCGGCCCACTGCGGCTTCAGCCCCTCGAGCGCCGGCATGAAGGTGATGATCATGAGCGGCACCTGAAAGTAGATGTAGGGCAGCAGCAGTCCAGGCACTTGGTACAGCCAGACCCCGTTCGAGAAGATGTCGATCCCGAGTCCGCGTAGAAACACGGTCACGAAGCCCTGGATGCCGATGGTCGCGATGAATGCGAAGGCAAGCATCACCCCGCCGAATTGCGCGAGCACACTCGCGGCGGAGTCGACCATCGACCGGAGCGCGCCCTGCGGATTCATGCCGAGCAGGGCGTAGCAGACGAGTGCGCCCACGACAGCGCCGACCACCGCGGTGACGGCCGAGACCCAGAACGAACTGGCGAAGGTCTTGAGGATGTCCGGGGCGAACAGCGCGGCGACGTTGGCAAGGGTGAAGTGCCCCTGCGCGTCGAACAGCCCGGAGAGCACGGCGAGCACCGTGGGGATCGCGAGGAAGAGCAACACATACAGAGCGAACGGCGTGAGGCCGAGCACGGAAGGCGACACGGAGACGAGCCGCCGCGCGGTGCGCGGCGGACTCGTCTCGACGGTCACAGCGATGGGGTGGTCATCGAGGTGGGACTTTCCGGTTGAGATGGTGCTACTGGGCTACTGCCGCAGCCCACTTCGCGGTGAGCAGTGCGCCCGCGCTGGTGGTCTGGGCATCCGTCGGAGAGACGAACTCGGACGGCATCTTGCCGGCGACGGCCTGGGCGCTCTTGTCTGTCGTGCCGGCCTTGTCCATCGCGGCGATCTGCACCGGGAACGCGCCGGCGGCCAGATAGAGGTTCTGCACGGCGGGGCTGTAGACGAACTCCTCCCAGAGGCGGGCGGCCGCGGGGTGCGGAGCGTCCTTGTTGATCGCCTGGTTGTAGTAGCTGCCGTAGGCGCTGCCCGGGAAGACGACGGTCTTCCAGTTCGGGGTGGTCGCGGCCTGCGCGAGGTTGTTGTAGCTCCAGTCGAAGACGACCGGGGTCTCGCCGGAGGCGATCGTCGCCGGGGTCGGGTCGAGCGTGAGGAAGTTGCCCGCCTTGCTGAGCTTCTGGAAGAAGTCGATGCCCGGCTGGAAGTCGTCGGCGGTGCCACCGTTCTGGATGGCCGCGAGTCCGACCGCAGCGAAGGCCGCACCGGCCTGGGTCGGGTCTCCGTTGATGGCGACCTTGCCCTTATAGGCGCTTCCCAGCAGGTCTGAGAGCTTCTTCGGTGCCGTCTTGATCACCTTGGAGTCGTAGCCGACCGACATCAGTCCGGTGTAGTCGTTGACCCAGAGACCGGTCTTCTCCTTATTGGCCTCGGGAACGTCGGCCCAGGTGGAGACCTTGTACGGGGCGAATTTCGCGGTGCTGGCGAGGGCGACGGCGGGGCCGATGTCGAAGACATCCGGAGCCGTGTCCTGGCCGGCGAGGTCGTCGGCAGCCTTGATCTCCTCGGCGCTCGAGCCGTCGGGGTTCGCGGAGTTGACGGTGATCTTGGGGTACTTCTTCTTGAACGCGGCGATGATCTTGCCGTAGTTCGCCCAGTTGTCGGGCAGGGCGATCACGTTGAGTGCGCCCTCCTTGTTGGCTGCCTTCACCAGGCCGGCCATGTCACCGAATGCGGAGACGCTCGTTGCGGTCTTGGCGTCCGCGGCGCCGGATGCTGCGGGGGTCGGCGTGCTGGAGCACGCGCTGAGTGAGATGGTGATCGCGGCGACTGCTGCGATTCCGACGATGGTGCGCCTGTTGAACACTTTTCCTCCATTGGGCCGCTCGGCCGCCTGCGCTGTGAGCAGACAGTGGGTACCGTCACGACCTCTGTGGAGGCTAGGCAACGACACTGTCCGCCATGGGTCCCGTCGGTGAACGGGAGGCTAACGACGACCCTACGGCACCCAAACGGGGCGGCGAAAGGTCTCCGCGCCTCGATAGTGTCGAGGCGTGCCAGATTGTGCCGAGAAGTGAGCGACCGCGAGATCTCCGCCGCCCAGGCCCGCCGAATCGCGCTCGCCGCGCAGGGATTCGGGCGGCCACGTCCGGCCGATCCGGGCATCCGCCAGCTCAATTCCACGATCGACAGGCTGGGGCTGCTGCAACTCGACTCGGTGAACGTGTTCGAGCGCAGCCACTATCTGCCGATGTTCGCCCGGATCGGCGCCTACGACAAGGCCGATCTCGACCGCCTCACCTTCGGGCGGAAGAGCAGGTTCGTCGAATACTGGGCACACGAGGCCGCGATCATCCCGGTCGAGACCTGGCCGCTCTACCGCTGGCGCATGGAGGCGAACCGGGCGCGGTATTCGACGCCCGGCAGCTGGGTGGCCGAGAACGGTCCGATGCTCGACTGGTTGCGCGCGGAGCTCGTCTCACGTGGCGCGGTGGCCGCGAGCGAGATCGAGCACGATACCGGCAAGGGAGAGGGGGGCTGGTGGGGCTGGTCCGAAGTCAAGACCGGACTCGAGTGGCTCTTCCGTTTCGGCGAGGCGGTCTCGGCCGGGCGCTCCCGGTTCGAGCGTCGCTATGCACTCGCGTCGGAAGCCCTTCCGACTGCTGTGTTCGAGCGGGAAGTGCCTCAGGCTGAGGCCATCCGCGAGCTGCTTCGACTGTCTGCTCGCGCGCACGGCATCGGCACGCTCTCCGATCTCGCCGACTACTACCGCATCAAGAACGAACCGGCACGAGCGGCCGTGAACGACCTGGTGGATGCCGGGGAGCTGGTGCTGGTGACGGTGCGGGGCTGGAACCGGCCGGCCTTCCTGCATCGTGAGGCGCGCATTCCACGGCGCATCGACGCGACGGCCCTGCTGTCTCCCTTCGATCCTGTGGTCTGGGAGCGCGCGCGGGCCGAGCGGATGTTCGGTTTCCACTACCGCATCGAGATCTACACGCCCGCCCACAAGAGAGTGTTCGGCTACTACACGCTGCCGCTGCTGATCGATGACCGACTGGCGGGCAGGGTCGACCTCAAAAACGATCGACAGAACCGCGTGCTGCGCGTGCAATCGGCCTGGACCGAGCCGGATGCCCCGCCCGCGACGGCGGCGAGGCTCGCGATCCTGCTGCGCGAGACCGCCTCCTGGCAGGGGCTCGAGCGCATCGAGGTCGTGGCCAGGGGTGACCTCTCTCCCGCGTTGGCCGCGGAGCTCGGCGTGCAGGCCCTGCCGATGGCCGAATAGCTCACGCCACCCCATCCCGGGTGCTCGAGGGCCGTGTCTAGAACTCGCCACCGATCTTGTGGAGCCGGGCGACCCGGTCCTCGATCGGCGGATGCGTGCTGAACAGCCGGCTCATGAAGCCCGGCTTGGTCGGGTCGGAGATCCACAGGTGCGCCATGGAGGAGTTCTGTTTGCGCATCGGGCGTCCGTATTCACCGAGCTTCTGGAGCGCACTGGCCAGGGCATCCGGATTTCGCGTCGTCATCGCGCTTGTCGCGTCGGCGAGGTACTCGCGCTGGCGTGAGATCGCCGCCTGCACGCCGGCCGCGACGAGAGGCGCGACGATCATCGCGGCGAGGCCGAACACGAGCACGATGGGGTTGCCGCCGCCCCCACCGCCATTGCGGTCGTTGCCGCGCCCGCCACCGAAGAAGGCGAAGCGCAGGAACAGGTCTGCGATGAACCCGACCGCCACGACTAGGCCGAAGACGATCATCGACACCCGGGTGTCGTAGTTCTGTACGTGGCCCATCTCATGGGCCATCACACCCTCGAGCTCCGAGTCGTCCATCAGATCGAGCAGTCCGGTGGTCGCGGCGACATACGCGTGCTCGGGGTCGCGGCCGGTGGCGAACGCGTTCGGCGCCGGATCGTTGATGATGTAGACCTTCGGCATGGGAAGGCCGTCGGTGATCGACAGGTTCTCCACGATGCGGTACAGGCGCGGATTGTCGGACTTCTGGATCTCCTGGCCGCCCGAGATCGAGATCGCCAGCCGAGAGGCCGCGAAGTACTGGATCGCGGCGTACCCCACCGCGATGACGATCACCGTGATCGCGATCGACGGGCTGTTGTAGACATACGCGGCAAGCGCTCCGAGGGCGCCGATGATCAGCAGGAACAGCAGGATGATGAAGACTGTGTTGCGTTTGTTCTTCGCTATAGCGCGATACATGGAGCTCTAGCTAGAACTGGACGCGAGGCGGCTCCGCGATGGCCGCGGAGTCCACCACCTCGAAGAAGTCGCGCTCGGTGAAGCCGAGACCGCGCACGAAGAGCGTGTTGGGGAAGGTCTTGATCTTGGTGTTGAGCTCGCGCACTCCCCCGTTGTAGAAACGCCGAGAGGCCTGGATCTTGTCTTCGGTGTCGACGAGTTCGCCCTGCAGCTGCAGGTAGTTCTGGCTGGCCTGAAGCTGCGGATACGCCTCCGCGACGGCGAAGATGCTCTTCAGGGCGCTCTGCACGTGGTTCTCGGCCGCTGCCGCATCCGCCGGGGTCGACGCACTGATCGACTCGGCACGAGCCTTGGTCACGGCCTCGAACACGCCGGACTCGTGAGCCGCGTAGCCCTTGACGGTCTCGATGAGGTTCGGCAGCAGGTCGGCGCGGCGCTTGAGCTGCACCGAGATGTCGCTCCAGGCTTCGTCGACGCGCACGTTGAGACGCACGAGCCCGTTGTAGGTCGACCACAGGTAGATGCCGATGATGACGACGAGTACGACGATGACGCCGACGACGATGAGGGTATCCATGACCATTCTCTCGGAACTGGATGCTGCGAAGCGGCGAACCGCAGGACGAGACAACTATATCCGCGACCCATTCCGACCCCGCTTTTTTGGAGCACACTCGGAGCGAACGCCGAGTCGTGACAGGCTCTACTGTCAGCACGGCCACGGGAAACCTCAAGGAGCACGGATGTCACAGGACGCCCGCGAAGCGATCGAACGCCTCAGCAGGAAGGTCGTCGACTTCCCCTCGCCGGGAATCGTCTTTCGTGACCTCAGTCCGGTTTTCGCCGATGGACCGGCCTATACCTCCGTGATCGACGCGCTTCTCGCGCCCTTTGCCGGAAAATTCGACGCCCTGGCCGGAATGGAGGCACGCGGCTTCGTGCTCGCCGCCGGTGCCGCCTACGCGACGGGGCTCGGCTGCGTGATGATCCGCAAGCCGGGCAAGCTTCCCCGCGCCGTCATCACCGAGGAATACACGCTCGAATACGGAACGGGCACGCTAGAAGTGCACCCCGACGAACTCGAGCCGGGCACTCGAGTGTTGTTGCTCGATGATGTGCTGGCCACCGGGGGCACCCTTGCCGCCAGTTGTCGACTCGTCGAACGCGCCGGCTGGCGCGTCGCCGGAATCAGCGTCGTGCTCGAGCTCGGAGAGCTGCACGGAACCGACAAGCTTCCTGATCGTCGGGTGAATTCACTGCTCACCATCTGAGCGATATTCTTGGCGAGTGAGGTTCGACCTCCGAGAGAGGGGCACTCATGTCTTCCCTGCCGCCGCAGCAGCGCAGCTCCGAATCGACTCGCACCACGGGGGCATTCCGCCGCTGGATGTTGCAGGGGCTGACCGAGCGCTCCGGGTCGCATCAAGGGCCGCACGCTCAGGTAGCCGAGAAGACGCACTCGTGGTGGAGGGTCATGTGCCTCACGGGTGTCGACTACTTCTCCACGCTGGGCTACCAACCCGCGATCGCCGCAGTGGCCGCGGGGCTCCTCTCCCCCTTCGCGACCATCGTGCTCCTCGCTCTCACCCTGTTCGGCGCCCTGCCCGTCTATCGTCGGGTGGCGAGTGAGAGCTTCCGTGGATCCGGATCGATCGCCATGCTCGAGCGACTGCTGCCGTGGTGGGCAGGCAAGCTCTTCGTGCTGGTGCTGCTCGGGTTCGCCGCCACCGACTTCATGATCACCATCACCCTCTCCGCGGCGGATGCCTCGGCTCACGCCATCGAGAACCCCTTCGCTCCCGGGTGGTTCCACGGCAACGAGGTACTGATCACCCTCGTGCTCGTCGCGCTGCTCGGAGGCGTCTTCCTTCGCGGATTCCGGGAGGCGATCGGCATCGCCGTGGTGCTCGTCGCGGTGTATCTCGCTCTCAACGTGGTGGTCATCCTGGTCTCGATCGGCCAGATCTTCGCGCATCCGATCGATGTGACCAACTGGTGGAGCGCGGTCAACACGCAGCACGGCAATCCGCTGGTGATCGTGGGAATCGCTCTCGTCGTGTTCCCGAAGCTCGCCCTGGGACTCTCCGGCTTCGAGACCGGGGTCGCGGTGATGCCGCAGATCACCGGCGACGCGAGCGACACCGATGCGAAGCCGGCCGGGCGCATCCGCGGGGCCCATCGGCTGCTCACGAGTGCGGCCATCATCATGAGCGCGTTCCTCATCACGTCGAGCCTCGTCACGACGATCCTCATCCCGCAGAAGGCGTTCCAGTCTGGTGGACCGGCCAACGGGCGGGCGCTCGCCTACCTCGCACATGAATACCTCGGACCGTTCTTCGGCACCCTCTACGACCTCTCGACGATCTGCATCCTCTGGTTCGCGGGGGCATCCGCCATGGCCGGGCTGTTGAACCTCGTGCCGCGCTACCTGCCCAAGTACGGGATGGCGCCGAACTGGGCGCGCGCCGTCCGGCCTCTCGTGCTCGTCTTCACCGCCATCGCGTTCCTCATCACCATCGTCTTCCAGGCCAACGTGGATGCCCAGGGAGGCGCCTACGCCACGGGCGTGCTGGTGCTGATCACTTCGGCGTCGGTCGCGGTGACGCTCTCCGCCTTGCATAAGAAGCAGCGCAAGCGCACCGTCGGGTTCGCCTTCATCGCCCTGGTGTTCCTCTACACGACCATCCAGAACATCCGGGAACGGCCGGACGGCATCCGTATCGCCGCGCTCTTCATCATCGGCATCCTGGTGATCTCGATAGTGTCGCGGGTGCAGCGATCGCTGCAGTTGCGGGCGACCTCGGTCGAGCTGGACGCCACCGCCCTCGAGTTCGTGACCGCCGATGCCGCCCACGGTCACATCCGCATCATCGCGAACGAACCGGATGACGGCAGCAAGTCGGAATACCAGAAGAAGAACTCCGACGAGCGCCGCTTCAGCCACATCCCCCAGAAGTCGAAGATCATCTTCCTCGAGGTGCACCCGGCTGATTCCTCCGACTTCGAGGAGGACCTGCTCGTGCGCGGCATCGAGAAGCACGGCTACCGGGTGCTCGAGGTGAACAGCGGCAACATCCCGAACACCATCGCCGCGGTGCTGCTGCAGATCCGCGACGAGACCGGAATGGTGCCGACGATCTACTTCGAGTGGAGTTCGGGAAACCCGATCTCCAACATGTTCAAATTCCTCGTGACCGGGGTCGGCGATGTCGCACCGGTGACCCGCGAGGTGCTTCGTGAATCGGAGAAGGACCCGAAGCGTCGACCCGGAGTGCACGCGAGTTGAGCCGGCGAGCACGCACTCAGACGCCGAGCACGCGATCCAGGTACGCATTGGTGAACGCCCGGTCCGGGTCGAGTCGATCACGCGCGGCCACGAAGTCGGCGTGATGCGGATAGACCGCCGCGAGTGACTCTGCGTCCTGGTAGTGGATCTTGCCCCAGTGCGGCCGCCCCTGGTAGCCCCGCATGATCTGCTCGACGCCCCGGAAATACTCCTCCGGGTCGTCGCGGAAGTAGCGGTGCACAGCGATGTAGCCGCTGTCGCGCTGTGACGCGGTCGATAGCCAGTTCTCGTCCGCGGCCGCGACGCGCACCTCCACCGGGAAGGAGATCCGCCAGCCGCGCGAATCGATGAGCGATCGGATGTCCCGCAGCGCATCCGGAATCGCCGCCCGCGGGATCGCGTACTCCATCTCGCGAAACCGGGTGGTGCGCGGGCTGACGAAGACCTCGTAGGAGTGATCGGTGTAGGTGCGGTTGCCGTAGACGCGGGTGGCGAGACGGTTGATCCCCGGCGTGAGCGCCGGTGCCACCCGGCCCACGTTGCAGAGCATGGCGAGCACGGCATTCGACAGCACTCGGTCTTCCAGGAACGCGGCCACCGGGCCGACGGGGTGCCGCTCGGCATCCACGGGCAGCCGCGTGTTGGACTTCGTCATCACACCGTCGGTGTGCGGCCACCAGTAGAACTCGAAGTGATCGACGGCGGCCACGCGCTGGTCCAGCCCGTCGAGCACCTCGTCGAAGCCCCCGGGGCGTTCGACGGCGTGCAGCAGGAAGGCCGGCACGCACTGCAGAGTGAGATCGACGAGGATGCCGAGCGCACCGAGTCCGAGGCGTGCAGCGGGCAAGAGCTCGGGGTTCTCGGTCTCGCTGATGCGCATGATCGAGCCATCCGCCGTCACCATCGTCACCGCGACGATCTGAGCGGCGAGACCGGGGTAGCGCGCACCGGTGCCGTGGGTGCCGGTGGAGGTCGCTCCGGCGATGGTCTGCCGGTCGATGTCTCCCATATTCGGCAGAGCGAGCCCGTAGGGGCCGAGCAGTGCGGGCAGTCGGTGCAGCTTGGTTCCTGCCGCAAGGGTGACTCGGTTTCGCGGCAGGTCGACTCCGAGCAGTCCCTCGAGGCGTGACACGTCGAGCTGCACATCCTGCGCGCGGGCGATGGCGGTGAAGCTGTGACCGGCGCCGACGGTCTTCACGGTGAACTCGCGCTCGCGGGCGAAACGCACGATCGCCGCCACTTCGTCGACGCTCGACGGGCACGCCATCAGGAGCGGACGCACCGACTCCGAACGACCCCAGTTGCGCCAGGTCGTGCCCGGGGTGATGCCCGCGATCGCTGTTTCGACTGTCACCATTCACTCCTCAGCGAGACTCTACTGCGAGCGCGTTTCGAATCTGTCACAGGAAGACCTTGCCTTCGCCGCGGTAGGTCGGTGCCGATTCGACGACGCGATCTCCGTCCACCAGTACGAAAGCATCGAGGTGCTCGCTCAGCTCGCCGGCCTTCGTGTGCCGGAGCCACACGCGGTCACCGACCTGCAGCCGGGCAGCCGCCTCGCCGGTGAGTGGGGTCTGCACCTCTCCGGCCATCTCGTTGGGGACCATCTTGGTGCCCTCCGGCCAGGCCACGACGGGAAGCCGATCGACCCCGGGCGGACCGGATGCGACCCACCCGCCGCCGAGTAACGTCGCCATCTGCGCCGAGGGTTTGCGCACCACCGAAAGCACGAAAGAGGCGGCGGGAGCCGGGAGGAAGTGGCGGTAGTGGTCGAAGAGATGAGGGCCGAACAACCCGCTGCCCGCAGCGACCTCGGTCACCGCCTCCTCCGCACTGGTCGACTCGAGCGAACCGGTGCCGCCTCCGTTGACGAACTCGAGGTCGGCGAGTGAACGCACCGCCGCGACGGCCTGCGCCCGTCGCGCGGCAAGCTCGTTGGCCGAATTCTTCTGGATCCAGCGCACTGCCGCGCCCCGGGCTGCGCTCGCCGGCTCGTTCACGAGCCCGGCGATCTGGCCCTCGTAGGCCATCAGCCCGACCAACGCGAATCCGGGGCGGGCGACGATTCGTTCGGCGAGAGCCCGGGCATCCTGTGCGGTGAAGACCGGGGAACGGTAGGTGCCGAGATGGCCGAGTACCTTCGGATTCCAGGAGGCGTCGAGCTCGAGACAGACTCGGATGCGTTCACGGTTTTGGGGGGAGATCACGGCGTCGATGTAGTCGAGCTGTTCGACGCTGTCGACCATCAGCGTCACCCTCGCGGCGAGCAACGGGTCTAGCCCGAGTCGCCGGATCGCCGCCCGGTCGACGCTCGGGTAGCCCACGACGACGTCGGTGATGCCCTCGTGCCGATCATCGCCCTCCGCGAGCCAGAGCGCCTCGGGAAGGGTGTAGGCGAGCACCCCGGAATAGCCGGGAAGAGCGAGGACCGCATCGATCACGCTGCGCACCCGCACCGATTTCGATGCGACCCGGATGGTCGTGCCTCTCGCTCTCCGCAGCATGTCGAAGGCATTGTGGGCGAGGGCGGGCACCGAGATCACGCCGAACGGGGGGTCGAATTCGGCCGTTGCGCCCTGGAGCGACGTCCAGTATTCGGCCGGACGGAGCCAGGGGGAGTCCGCGGGCGGCAGGAGAGACAGCGGCATCAGCGCACCGATCGGATCGGCAGAACGGCGAGTGCACCGAGCAGGGCTGCTAGCGCGGAGAGGACGAACAGCCCCTGGAAGCCCGCGAGTGCGGCGACCACGAATGCTCCGATCAGCGGCGCGATCGCCTGGGGCACGGCCGTGGCGATATTCATGATTCCGAGATCCTTGCCGCGGGTGTGGGCATCGGGCAGCACCTGTGTCGCCAGCGCCTGGTCGACGGACAGGAAACATCCGTAGCCGAGACCGAGAATTCCGGCTGCCACCATCGCGACACCGAGCACGGGCACGAAGGCGAGCATCAGGGCCGCGACGCCCTGGAGTGCGGCGGCGGCGAAGACGAATGCCTTGCGCCGACCGAGCCGGTCGGAGAGCCGTCCGAGCACCAGAGAGGCGAGCACCACGAACACCATGTAGATGAGGATCAGCACGAGCAGCACATCGTCGGCGTGCTCTACTTTCAGGCCGTCCTGCAGAAAGTAGAGCAAGAGGGAGGTGCCGAAGGCGTTGCCGAAGTTGACGAGGATGCGGCTGGTGAGGGTCCACCCGAAGTCCGGATACTGCCGCGGGCTGATCCAGAAGCCCGCGACGAGGCCGCGAAGGGTGAGGGGCGATCTCGCGGACCTGGGGAGCACGGCATCCGGGATCCGCAGCACGAAGGGCAGCACCAGCACCACCAGCAGCACCGCGACCACGGTGTAACCCACCACCTGGCTGAGCACGAGAACCACCACGAGCAGCACGCCGAGGATGGTGCCGATCGCCTGGGGGGCGGAGATCCATCCCGAGACGAATCCTCGCTGCTGCACCGGCACCTGGTCGGAGATCACCGCGGTGAGCGCGGCGGTGAGCACGCAGAATCCGATGAGGGCCAGGGACCAGAAGATGCCGATACCCAGAAGCGACTGCTGCACGCCGAGCAACACGAGCGCGGTGGCGAACACCAGCGCGCCCCCGAGAATCCAGGGCCGGCGGCGGCCGAGCCTCGACGTCGTGCGGTCGGACAGTGCGCCCGTGAGCGGAAAGGCGATGAGCGCGAACACGCCGGCGATCCCCGACACGATGCCGAACGCGACCACCTTGTCGACCCAGTAGGTAGCGCTGAGCTGCGCCTCGACCTGGGCGGGCAACAGCAGCTGGATCGGCGTGAGCTGGGCCATCCAGACTCCGAGCCAGGCAATGGCGAAGAGCGCGATCCATCCGCCGGAGACGGGCCGTTTCGGCTCGCCGAACACCTGCCCCACCGAGTCGGTGGTCGAACGGTCGAGGGCGGGGGTCGTCATCGGACGTCCACATTGCCGGCGACGAGCGGCAGCTCCACAGCGAGCGCGCCGATCGTGTCCGCGGCGAAGTCCATCAGGCGCCCCGCGGCGACGTCGTCGCGGTCGGCGAGCCAGGCGATCGTGAGCCCGTCGGTGATCGCGATGAGAATGCGCGCGAGCTGTTCGATCGGCAGGGTCCACTCCACCGCGGTGAGCTCGGCACCGCGCTCGAGAAGGACGCGGGCGGTGTGGAAATAGCTCGCATACTGCGCCCGGGGCAACTCCTCGAGGCCCGGGGTCCGCAGCGCGTACTGCACGAGCTCCTGCATCGCCTGCTCCCGCGACGGATGGGCTCTCAGCAGGTCGAAGTATGCCTGAAGCCCGGCTCTGACGGCCGAGCGGATGTCCGCATCCCGGTCGAGGGCCTCGAGAGTGACGCGCTGCTCGTCCTGCACCACGAAGGCGATGAGTTCGCGGATCATCTCGTCGCGCGACCGGAACGCGTAGTGGAAGCTCGCGAGCGACATCTCAGCCTCGGCGACGATCGCCCGGGTGGTTGCGCCGTGCACGCCGTCGCGGTCGATGACCCGAAGGGCGGCCCTCACCAGTGCGGCTCGTCGTTCTGTGGAACTTACCCGGGCCATACCGGCTCCTCTCTGTGGGTCACTCGTCCCAGTCGCGTGACTTGAATCATGGCGGGGATCATCGGCCGCGTCAATATGCCGATCGACTCCGGTGCCCTCCCTCTCGATCGGTTGAGCGGATGATTACTCACTTCCATTACCACGCACAGATAATTGACATCGGTCACGATGCCGTGCTGAATGGACTCACGGTGCAGCCCTCACGCTCGAGCGTCCCCCCACGTCCGTTTCGCGATCGCGGAGCGAGCGCATCCCGCCGACGCCTCCTGACGGTGCTCGCCGTCGCCGGCTTCGCGTTGCAGTCCGTCCTGGTCCTGGGAGCCGCCGCGGTCCCGCCCGACTCGCCGAGCGCGGCGGATTCGACAGAAGTGCCGGATTCGGCGACTGCCGCGACCGCAACCCCCACGCCGAGCCCCTCCCCCACGCCGTCTGCGATGCCCTCGAACTTCAGCTTCAGCGCGCCCGACTTCTCTCCCACGAATGCCGTGCGGCTGAGCGGCACCAAGGACGCGGGAAGCAGCGTCGTGATCTCCCCCCGCTCGGCCACGGGCAGCCCCTTCTGCACCATCCCGGCCTCCGATGACACCGAATTCGACTGCACCGCGGCCGTGGCGAGCGGCGCCGCGATCAGCCTCATCGCGGTGCAGACGCTCGCCGGGGTGGCATCCGCCCCTCTGTCCGCCACTGTGGACGTGCTCGGAGCGCCCACCATCGACGGTGCGCCCGAATCTCTGACGACCGGCATCATCTCCGGCTATGGCTTCGCGGGCAGCACCGTGACCGCGGTCGTGGACGGCGGGGCGGCCGGATGCTCGTCCGTCGCGACCGACGCCGGCTACTGGTCCTGTGTACTCACCGTGCCCTCCGGACCCTATGTGATTCGGGCGAAGCAGTCGCGCGCCGACCTCGGCGGTGGGGCATCGTCGTCGCTGTCCGGCTCCCTCTCCCTCGTCGTGGACCGGGATTCCCCGGCGAGCGCGGTGATCACATCACCGGCACCAGGCAGCCAGGTGGCCGGCACCCAGGTCGCCGTCTCGGGAACCGGAGAGGCCGCGCCCGCCGGACTCTCCGGCACGGCAGACGTGTACCTCGACAACCTTCCCGCCTGCCAGTCGGCAATCGTCGGCGGCACCTTCAGCTGTATTGTCGGCGGAGTTTCGAAAGGTCCCCACAGCCTTCTGGTGATCCAGCGGGATGCCGCGGGCAATTACAGCGCTCCGAGTGCGCCGATCACCGTCACCTTCGGTTCGCGCGGCGCCGCGGCTCCCGCTCCCCCGGCGATACCACGACCGCCAGGCTCCCCCGCCGTTCCGAGTACGCCGCCGAGCGCCGCCCCGCCGAGCACGACTCCCAGCGCACCGCCTTCTGTCACCCCCCTGCCTCCGGGAGGCTCCATCGACAACTGGGGAACTCCGACGACCTTCGGTGCGATGCTTCCCACCCTGTCGAGCAGCGTGACGTCGGGCAATCTCGCACTCGCCCCGCTCCTCGCGATCGCATTCGTGCTGCTCATCGCGTTGCCGCTGCGCCTGCTGGCCGGGGCGCTTCGCGGACGCATCCGAATGCCGTCGCTGCAGTTCACCGGCCGCAATCACGCTCGGCCTTCGGCGTCCGTGCCCGTCATCGAATCGGCACCGTTGAACCCCTGGGTCGTCGGAGCGATTCCGCTGGCGGCAGCGGCGGCGCTGATCGTCATCGCCGGCGGGGTCGACGACCAGGTGCGTTACCTGAGACTCAGCCTCGCGGTGGTGATCGGTCTTGCCGTGCTCAACGTGGTCGGGGTGGCCGTTGCGACCCGATGCGGCTCATTCGCGCAGCGCGTCAGCGGCCGGCTGCGGTTCGTGCCACTGTTGCTCTTCGCCGCGGTTGTGGCCGCGGTGCTGTCGCGGGTAGCGGGCATCCATCCCCCGGTGATCGCCGGCGTGCTCATCGGGGTGGGGTTTTCGAGCACAGTCGCCGCTCGAGCGCGCGCGATCGTGAGCCTGGTGGAGATCGGATCGGTCACCGTGCTCGCCGCCGGCGCCTGGCTGCTTCACGGCCTGTTCGGAGCCGCATCGGGATTCTGGGCGCTGTTGGCCGCAGAGTCCCTCGCCACCATCGCGCTCGCCGGACTCGGATCGGTAGTGGTGCTCATCCTCCCGATCGCCTCCCTGCCCGGGCGAGCGGTATTCGAGTGGTCTCGACCGGCCTGGCTGGCGACGATCACGGTTGCCGCGCTGTTCGCCTCCGTCGTGGTGCTCGGCGGCGGCGACGCATCCTTCCCTGTGATCGGCGCGATCGTCTGCGCCGGCGCCTTCGCCGCCCTCAGCGTGGCCGTGTGGGGTTGGTTGCGCTTCGTCGAACCCGGCGCGGTCGAGCTGCACGACTAAGCTAGCGCCTCCGCAAGAGTGGGAGGGTTCGAACCGGGGCGCGAGACCGTGACTGCGGCGCAGGAGACGGCGAACTCGCCGATGTCGGCCAGCACGGTCTGGTCGAGAGCGTCGCCGCCGGCGAGCGCGGCCGCATCCACTCCCGAAAGCAGGAGAGCCTGTAGTTTGTGCACGACCGCACTCATGAAGGAATCCCCCGCACCGATGGTGTCGGCCACCGTGACTCGCCGGCCCGCCACGCTCACACGATCAGTCGCTGTCGCCAGCAGCGCTCCGGATGCCCCGAGAGTGACGATTGCGAGCGTGGCACCCATCGCCAGGAGACGGTCGACGACCCCGTCGGGAGTCAGCTCGCCGAAGAGCCAGAGGGCGTCTTCATCGCTCACCTTGACCACGGTGGACAGCGCGGAGAGCCGCTGGACGACGGCAAGCGAGTCGGGCTTCGACCCGATGATCGAGGGGCGGATGTTGGGGTCGAAGGTGATGATCGCCCGACGCTCCGCAGCGGCCTCGAGCATGGCTTCGAGTTGGGATGCCCCCGGCTCGAGGAAGGCGGCGATCGAGCCGGTATGCACTAGCGCGCTCTGGTGGACTATCGAGCTGTCGGGCAGGTCGGCAACGAAACCCAGGGACCAGTCGATCAGAAACTCGTAGCTCGCCGATCCGCTGTCATCGAGGGTGGCGGTCGCGGTGGAGGTGCGCCCGTCGACGATCGAGCCCGGCACGAGTGGAACCCCCGCGGAGGCGAGGTAGTCGGCGATGACGACACCGCGCGCGTCCGTGCCGAGGTTCGTCAACAGCTGCACCGGGCTGCCCAGCCTGGCGAGACCGACGGACACGTTCATCGGCGATCCGCCCGCATGCTCGTCGTGGCCGCCCGGCGAGGCGACGACATCCATGAGCGATTCGCCGATCACGAGCACTCCCGCCGAGGGAGAGGGGGCTTCACGGGTCATGCGGTTCATCCTTTCGTGGCAGGGCCAGAGCTTTCACGGCAGGTCCAGTGCTTTCGGGGCAGGTCCAGTGCCGACGGTGATCGGGGACAGCATCGTGAGCCGGGATCCGCCTCCCACGACCAGTCCTCCCAGCCTCAGGTTGAAGTCGTGTCCGTGGCTGCTCGCGAGGTGCTCATCGAATGCGGCCTGGTCACGATAGGTCTCATAGACGAATACCGTATCGGGCGAATCGACGCGGTGGTGCGGATCGAACACCATGTTGCCCGGCTCGGCTCGCACCTGCTGTGCGAACTCCGCGATGAGGTCGGAGACGAGAGCGTGGTTGCCTGCGGTGGCGGTGAATTCGGCGTACAGCGCGATCGTCATGTGGTCGCGGTGCCCGTCGCCACTGTGCCGGAAACGGGACCGACCGAGCCGCGAACGACGAGTTTCATCGGCAACACGACCGATCGAAGAGCCGTGGCACTACCGGTGTCGGCGTGGACGGCGTCCGAGGCGATCTGCGCCACGAGGTTCTCGACGGCGGCTTCTGCCATCGCCTCGATGGGAAGGTCGACGACCGTGAGCCCGGGGGTGAGCACCGGCGCCAAGGGCGCATCGTCGAACCCGATGTAGGAGATATCGACACCG
This sequence comes from Glaciihabitans sp. INWT7, assembly GCF_014217685.1. Classification (NCBI taxonomy): domain Bacteria; kingdom Bacillati; phylum Actinomycetota; class Actinomycetes; order Micrococcales; family Microbacteriaceae; genus Glaciihabitans; species Glaciihabitans sp. INWT7. The sequence continues at coordinate 2,561,658 of NZ_CP043653.1, forward strand.
ACGGTGAGACCGCGTTCCTTGGCCACACTCAGCATCGCGAGAGACACGTTCGCATTCGAACCGAGGATGGCCGTCGGCGGGTTTGCAGAATCGAGGATGCTCCGAACAGCCTGCCGAGCCGTCTCTCCGCCGTCCGCGGCGAACCACACCCAATCGTCGCCCACCGGCAAGCCCGCGGCAGCCATGCCCTCGAGATACCCCTCGGTGCGGTCGTGCAAGGTGGAGACGAGGCCATCCGGCCGCACGGAGGTCTGGCCGTGGATGTTCGCGGTCACCACCACGAGGCCGATACGGGTGTGGCCCCTGGCCCGGAAGTGGTCCAGCGCATCTCGCGCCCCGGCACGGTTGTCTGCCGAGATGCTCGGAAGGTCGAGGGAATCCAGAGTGCGGTCGAGGAGCGTCACCGGCTTGCCCTTGAGCGCGTCGGGACTGATGAATCGCAGGTCGTGCACCGCACTCGGAACCAGGATGACGCCGTCGACCTGTTTCTCCAGCATCACCCGCATCGAGTCGCGCTCTGCCGAGAGGTCTTCGTTGGTGTTGGAGACGAGCACCTGGTAGCCCTTGCGGTGCGCGGCCTCGATCACCGCACGCATCGCGAGGTCGAAGACGCTCAGCCCGACCTCGGTGATGATGAGGCCGATCGTCTGGGTCTTGCCGGCCCGCATCGAGCGAGCGAGAACGTTCGGCACGTACCCCAGAGTCTCCGCGGATCGACGCACCTTGTCCCGGGTCTCGGAGTTGACGACACCGTAGTCGGAGAGGGCGCGGGAGGCGGTGGCACGAGAGACACCCGCGTGCAGGGCGACATCCCTGATCGTGAGGGGGGCTTCGTTACCCGATTGTTTCATGAAGGAATTCCTGTGCGTTTGACAGCGGCGTTGAACGGTGTGATGATCATACCCACATCAGCGAGATCGATCTCATAAAACTTCTGAGATCGATCTCACCCCCTCGTCGAACTTCACAGCCCGGCCACGTGCCGGTCCCCCACGGTCAGACGAATTGATGTCGCGGAATGGCATAAGCGATCCGCGACCATGCACTCAAAGGAGAGTTACCAACAATGAACCGAATCGTCAAAACTGGGGCTGTGTTCGGGGTCGCGACGACCCTCTTGCTCGGCGCAGTCGCGTGCAGCTCCACCTCCGGAACCACCAGCTCGAGCGGTGCATCCAAGTCCCTGACCATCGCGTTCGTGATGGGTGCGGAGGCGGATCCCTTCTTCAAGGCGATGAAGGTCGGCGCCGAAGCCGAGACCACCGCCAAGAAGGCGAAACTGGTCTGGCAGGGCGATCCCTCGGTCTACTCCCCCGCGACCCAGATCCCCATCGTCGACCAGGTGCTGGCGCAGAAGCCCAGCTGCCTGGTGCTCATCCCCACCGACCCCAAGGCGCTGCAGGCCTCGGTCACCAAGGCGAAGGCCGCGGGCATCCCGGTCGTCAACGTCGACACTCACGTCGAGGACCTCAGCGATGTCGTCTCCTTCATCACCGGAGACAACAAGCAGGGTGGCGAGGCTGCCGCAGACGCGATGGCCAAGGCGATCAAGTACACCGACGGCCAGAAGTACCAGGTCGTCGCCGGACTCACCTCCGCCACCGCCACCACCAACGTCGACCGCCTCGAGGGCTTCAAGTCGCAGCTCGCCTCCAAGTACCCGGGCATCGACCTCGTCGACACCGCGTACTCGCAGTCGCAGGCCGCCACGGCCAACAGCAACGTGAGCAACTGGCTCACCAAGTACCCGAACCTGAGCGGCATCTTCGCGATCGATGGCACCAACGCCACCGGCGCGGCCTCCGCCCTTCAGGCGAAGGGCCTCACCGGCAAGGTCGCCCTCATCGGCTACGACGCGTACCAGACCAACGTCGACCTGATCGGCAAGGGCGTCTTCACCGCGCTCATCGCCCAGGACCCGGCCGAGGAAGCCCGCCAGGCCGTCGACACCTGCGTCAAGTACATCGAGACCAAGTCGAAAGACGGCATCACCGCCGCAGTGACCCTGCCGAACATCCTGCTCGACAAGTCCACGTCGGCAGCCGACCTCAAGAAGTACACCTACGTCCAGTAAGTAGGCAGCACCTCTCGTCCGGTGCCGCGAGACTCTTTCGTCCGCGGCACCGGACCACTCCCCCACTCTGTACAGTGCATTACACGCAACGAAGCGAAGGGCCGATCGTGCCAACCAATCAAAAAACGGCAGAGTCTCCAGTGGCAGCGACGGGCGCCCCAGCCGGCCCGCTGACCGGGCGGATCGGCCGCATCCTCTCGAACCAGCAGACGATCCTGCTGCTGGTGCTCGTGGGCATGATCATCCTCTTCTCGGTGCTGAACCCCGTGTTCTTCACGACGGATGTCTTCGGCAACATCCTGCTCGACTGGGGACCGATCGCCCTCATCGCCGTCGCAGAGACATTCGTCGTCATCTCGGGCGGAATCGATCTCTCCGTTGGCGCCACCCTCGGATTCGCCGGAGTCATCGCCGCCTATGCGATGCAGGCGATGACCGGAGCGGGTCTCCCTGACGGCCTCGCCATCTTCTTCGGCACCCTCGTGGCCGCGGCGGTCGGCATCGGTGTCGGTCTGATCAACTCGCTCCTCATCAACCGCGCTCACCTCGTGCCGTTCATCGCCACGCTCGCCACCCTGGGTGCCGCGGGCGGCATGTCCATCGTGCTCACCGGCGGAGCGCCGATCGGCAATGGCCCGCCCTCCGCCATCTCCCTCAGCGTGCCGTGGCTCGGACCGCTCTCCTGGCCGGGGATCGTCGTGATAGTCATCGTCGTGATCACCGGCCTCTACCTGCACAAGTCCCGCTTCGGGCGTTACACCTTCGCCGTCGGCTCCAACCCCTTCGCTGCCCTCGCGGCCGGAATCAACGTGAAGCGCCAGATCACCAAGATCTACGCGCTCTCGGGCTTTCTCTCCGGCCTCGCCGGCATGTACCTCTACCTGCGGCTCGGGTCGGGCGCCCCGACCTCTGGAGCCGGCAACGAGCTCGATGCGATCGCCGCGGTCGTCATCGGTGGTGTCGCCCTCTCCGGCGGAATCGGTCGCATGACCGGTACAGTGCTCGGCTCCCTGATCCTCGCCACCGTCACCAGCGGTCTCATCATCATCGGCGTCGAGCCGAACTGGAAGCAGGTTGTGGTGGCCATCCTCATTGCCGCCGCCGTTTCGCTCCAGGCACTTCGTTCGAAGGGAAGAACCTCATGACCGACAGCCCGCTCTACGAAGTCCGCAACATCTCGAAGAGTTACGGCAGTGTCGTCGCCCTCGAGAATGTGAGCCTGCAGGTGCGCGCCGGAGAGGTGCTCGGCCTCGTCGGAGACAACGGCGCCGGTAAGTCCACCCTGGTCAAGGCGCTCTCCGGGGCTCACCTCCCGGACACGGGAGAGATCCTGCTCGACGGCGTCGCCCGTCGGTGGAAGAGCCCACACGACGCGCTCGAATCGGGAATCGAGACCCTCTATCAGGACTCGAGCCTGGCTTCACACCTCTCCGTGTCGTCCAACGTGTTCCTCGGTCGCGAGCTCACCGCTCCCGGCATCCTCGGCAAACTCGGTTTCCTGGCCCAGAAGAAGATGGACTCCGTCGCCCACGCGGACCTCGAGCGCGTCGGCATCGCGGTGCCGGCCTCCAACCGCCCGGTGGCGCAGCTCTCCGGTGGACAGCGTCAGGCCGTGGCCATCGGACGTGCCGTGTCGTGGGCTCGCAAGGTGATCATCCTCGACGAGCCGACCAACCACCTCGGGGCGCGTCAGGCCAAAGAGGTGCTCGAGGTCATCCGCGCGGCCAAGGCCAAGGGGCTCGGAGTGATCTTCATCTCGCACACGCTTCCGCACATCCTCGAGGTCACGGACCGCGTCGTGGTGCTGCGCCTCGGAAGGGTCGTGCACGATGCGCCGACGTCGAGCTTCACCGTCGACTCCCTGCTCGGCACGATCACCGGTCTCATCACCGAGGCGATCCCGACGCTCGACTCGTAGCGCGACCGCGCCCTTCAGTCGGTGAGGCCGAGCACCCGTTCGAGATAGGCATTGCGGAAGCGATGCTGCGGGTCGAGGCGCTCGGCGAGCGACGTGAATTCTGCCAGCCTCGGATAGAGCGCAGCGAGATCCGCCACGGCCATCGTGTTGACCTTGCCCCAGTGGGGGCGGGCCCCGAACGGCGCGAGTGCGGCCTGGATCTGAGGCACCAACCGGGCGACCGCCTCCGGTTCGTTCTTCCAGGTGAAGTGGATGGCGAGGCTGGGACGCCCGTTCGCCGTGCTCAGCCAGAGATCATCCGCTGCAATGGTGCGCAACTCCGTGATCAGCAGGTGCGGCGCGATGGACTCACCGAGCGCGCGCACGGCGGCCAGAGCCTCGGGCGCCGTGCGGCGATCCACAAAGTACTCGGTCTGCAGTTCGTCGCCATTGCTCGGCGTCGAATCGAGCCGGAAGTGCGGCAGCCGCTCCGACCACGGGCCGGGGATGCCTCCCTGCACCGTCGTGTTGCTCTCTCCCTCGACCAGTGAGACCTCCGCCGTCGACGCGACAGTCCCGAACAGCGTCGGTGGCATCGAGCCGGATTCCCCGGGCGCCAGTCGTGTCTTGAACCACGCGCTCTGCAGGCTGTCACCCCGCCAGTCGGTGAAGAGGCTCACGCTGTACGCCGCCGCGGTGATCTGCTCGAACTCGGCAAGCACATTATCCCAGGGCAGACCGGTGTACACGTCCTGACGAACATCGAAGCTCGGCTGGATGTCGAGGGTCACGCGGGTGACGATGCCGAGCGCGCCGAGGGAGACGACCATCCCGTCGAACTGCGGATCGCTGCGGTCGACCTCGAGCAGCGTGCCCTCCCCGGTCACCGACTGCAGCCCCGCGACCGCGGTCGACAGATTGCCGAGGGCGTTGCCTGAGCCGTGGGTGCCGGTCGCGATCGCACCGGCCACGGAGATGTGAGGGAGCGAGCCCATGTTGTGCAGGGCGAAACCCCGATCGGCCAGCCAGCTCGCGAGCACCCCGTACCGGGTGCCGGCGGCGACCGACACGGTCATCCGATCGGTGTCCAGTCGCGGTTCCGGCTCGCGCTCCACCAGCGACACGAGAGTTCCCGTGGTGTCGGCCAGGTCATTGAAGGAATGACGGGTGCCGAGGGCCCGGATGCGGGGAGAAGCGATCACCAGCGCCTGCAACTCTTCGACGCTCTCTGGCCTGCGCAGTTCCGCTGCACCGAACCGGTAGTTGCCCGCCCAGTTGACGCCGACCTCGCTCACGGCTCAGCCCCGGGGCACCGCACGCACGCCGAGCGTGCGGTACAGCTCGGTCAGCTGAGCAGGCTCGAGTTCGGCCGGCGCGCCGGTGAGCGGGTCGTTGCCGCCGCCGGACTTGGGGAACGCGATCACGTCGCGGATCGAGTCCGTGCCGGCGAGGAGAGAGACGACACGGTCGAAGCCCATGGCGAATCCACCGTGCGGGGGCGCCCCGAACGCGAAGGCCTGCAGCAGGAATCCGAACTTCTCCTGTGCCTCCTCGTGGGAGATGCCCATGACCTGGAAGACGCGCTCCTGCAGCTCGCGCGTGTTGATGCGGATGCTGCCACCGCCGATCTCGTTGCCGTTGCAGACGATGTCGTAGGCCCAGGACAGCGCGGACTCCGGGTCAGTGTCGAAGCTGTCGAGGAACTCGTCCTTCGGCGAGGTGAAGGCGTGGTGCACCGCGGTCCAGGCGCCCGCGCCGACCGCGACATCGCCGCTGGCGACCGCGTCACCGGCGGGCTCGAAGAGCGGAGCATCCACGATCCAGGTGAACGCCCAGGCCGCGGGATCGATCAGGTCGAGGCGCGCCGCGATCTCGCCGCGAAGGGCTCCGAGCAGTCCGCGAGAGGCCTTCACCGCACCGGCAGCGAAGAAGATACAGTCGCCCGGCTTCGCCCCGGTGTGGGCCGCGAGTCCGTCGCGCTCCGCCTCGGAGAGGTTCTTGCCGACGGGACCGCGCAGCTCGCCGTCCTCACCGACCAGCACGTAGGCGAGCCCCTTCGCACCGCGCTGCTTGGCCCATTCCTGCCAGGCATCGAGGGTACGGCGGGGCTGGTCTGCGCCGCCGGGCATGACGACTGCCCCAACATACGGCGCCCGGAATACACCGAATTCGGTGTCGGCGAAGTACTCGGTGCACTCGACGAGCTCGAGCTCGAAGCGCAGGTCCGGCTTATCGGATCCGTAGCGGCGCATCGCTTCGGCGTAGGTCATCCGGGCGATCGGGGTGGTCAGGGTCACGCCGATGGTGCCCCACATCGCGGAGAGCACCTCTTCGGCGAGGGCGATCACGTCGTCCTGTTCGACGAAGCTCATCTCGACATCCAGCTGCGTGAACTCCGGCTGGCGGTCGGCGCGGAAGTCTTCGTCGCGGTAGCAGCGGGCGATCTGGAAGTACCGCTCGAAGCCGCCGACCATGAGCAGTTGCTTGAAGAGCTGCGGACTCTGCGGAAGCGCGTAGAACGAGCCCGGCTTGAGGCGGGCGGGCACCAGGAAGTCGCGGGCGCCCTCCGGGGTGGAGTGGGTGAGGGTTGGCGTCTCCACCTCGACGAAGTCTCGATCGACGAGCACGTTGCGCACCGCCGCCGAGACCTTCGACCGCAGCTTGAGCGGATAGGCCGCGGACTCCCGCCGCAGGTCGAGGTAGCGGTAGGCCAGTCGGGTCTCTTCGCCCGGTTCGTCATCGAGCTGGAAGGGAAGCACGTCGCTCGCCGCGAGCACGGTGAGGCTGGTCGCTTCGACCTCGACCTCTCCGGAGGAGATCGCCGTGTTCACGTTGCCCTCGGGGCGCTCGCGCACGATGCCAACGATCTTCACGCAGGATTCGACCCGCAGGCTGTCGGCAGTGGCGACCTGGGCGTCGCGGAAGGTCACCTGCGCGATGCCCGAAGAATCCCGGAGGTCGATGAACGCCACGCCACCGTGGTTGCGGATTCGCGCCACCCAGCCGGAGAGTGTGACTTCGTTGCCGGCATCCGATCGCTGGAGCGAGGAGGCGTAGGTGGTTCTGTACATGGGTATCCCTGGGCTGTCGGTGGTCGCGAGACCGACTACCAGCCTAGGACACTGGTCACCACGAGGCCCGCTCCCTGCTGAGCGTGACCAGCCGGTGGATGCCGCCGATCGCCGCCGCGGACACCACGCCGAAGGTGATCGAAGCCGCAAGACCGAGGAAGGGATTGGAGACGAAGAGCTCGCCCGCGGTCACCGCGACGCCGACATGATAGGCCGTGTAGATCGTCGCGGCGAGAAATGAGAAGACGAGATATCGCCGCACCGGCAGCTCGGTCGCGCCCGCCGTCATGGTGACCGCGACGCGCACGAAGGGCAGGAATTTCGCTCCGACGAGGATGACTCCGGGGCTGTGCTCGATGCGGGCGGATGCCCACTCGAGGCCGCGCTGTGCTCGCGCGCCCCGCATCCAGACCCACCTCCTCGGATGGATGGAGCGGCCGATCAGGAACGCGATACCGTCTCCCACCATCGTCGCCGCGGTCGCCACCTGCATGACCACGAGCGGGGCGGGTCCGTGCCCGGAGGCTCCGAGAGCCGCGAGCGTGACCACCATCGTCTCGCCCGGCACCAGCGGGAAGAAGCCGTCGATGACGAGCAGCGCCACGAGGACCACGAGTGCCCAGGGCGAACTGGCGACGGCGAAGACTACATCGGCGAATTCATTCACGAGCGCCCTCCGCCCGCTCCCTCACCAATCGGCGGAGTCCCCCCTTGGGCGGCACCGCCACGGGATGCGGCCAGCGCGGCTCCGTCCAGTCGCCGAGGGTGACCCGTCGGATCTTGCGATGGAGCAGCGGCACCACCCAGTCGCGCAGCCACTGGCCCTGGTCGGCCAGCCATCGGGAGGTCGATCGGGATTCGAGCGCGTCGAACTGCTTCGGCGTGATGGAGTGCCGCACGGCGAGCAGGTCGAGCACCCGGGCGGCGAGCAGTTTGTGCCCGAACTTAGACAGGTGCAGGCGGTCGGGCGACCACATCCGCGGGTCCCGGTAGCCGTCGAAGGTCCAATAGTCCACGAGCGTCGCCCCGTACTTCTGCGCGATCCGGCGCACGCCCTCGTTGTAGGCGTGATTGCGACGGCGGAACAACCAGACGACCGGGTACAGCGGAACGTCGTATCCCGTGAACAGCAGGAGCGTCGCTCCGGTCTCGGACAGCGCCTTCACGAGTCTCTCGTAGTCCTCGAGGATGGATCGGATCTCCGTGCCCGGGTCGAGCACGTCGTTGCCTCCAGCGTAGAGGGTGACGAGGCTCGGATGGAGCCTGACGGCGGCGTCCAGTTGATCGGTGACGATTTCGCGGATTCTCTTGCTCCGCACCGCGAGGTTGGCGTACTGCCAGCCGGGTTCGGCTTTCGCCAGCTTCTCGGCGACGCGATCGGCCCAGCCGCGCACGCCGTTCGGCAGTCGCGCATCCGGATCCCCGACGCCCTCGGTGAACGAGTCTCCCAACGCGACGAAGAGTCGCACCGGGGTGACATCCTCGCCCGCTCGCGATGCCCTGTCCGTTCTGGTCACCGTCGCAACAGGAGCGCGTGCTGGGCGATCGCGAGTTCGAAGTGATGGATCAGCAGTTCGCAGACCACGGGCCAGGTACGGCCCTGGACGCTATCGAAAGCGGCCTCGCCGAAGGCCGCGCGCTTGGCATCGTCGCCCACGAGGTCCAGCACCCGACGGCGCAGTTGGCCAAGGTCGCCCGGGGTGTACAGCCACCCGGTGCGCGACGAATCCACCAGGTCGACCGGGCCGCCGCGACCCGTCGCCACTACCGGCACTCCGGATGCCATCGCCTCCTGGATGGTCTGACAGAAGGTCTCGAACTCACCCGGATGCACGAACAGGTCGACGCTGGCCAGGGCCGTCGCCAGCTCCTCGCCGCCCAGGAATCCGGTGAAATACGCCGTCGGAAGCAGGGCTTCGAGCGTTCCCCTCTCCGGGCCGTCACCGACGATCACCAGTCGAGTGCCCTCGATTCCGGCGAGAGCGGCGAGATCTTCCACCTGCTTCTCGACCGCGAGTCGCCCCACGAAGCCGATGAGGGTCTCGCCGTTCGGCGCTGCCTTCGCGCGGAACGCGGCGCTGCGCTTGCCGGGGTGGAAGCGGGTCGTGTCGACCCCGCGCCCCCACAGCTCTACTCGCGGAATACCGTGCTGCTCGAGTTGCCGAGCCGCGGACAGGGAGGGAGCAAGAGTGCGGGTCGCCAGCTGGTGGATCGCGGTCACGCGCTGCCAGGCCAACGCTTCGAGGAACGGAAGACCGTACTTTCCGAGATATCCCGGCACGTCGGTCTGGTAGACGGCGACCGTCGGCAGGCCGAGTTGGTCGGCCGCCTTCGCGGCGCGTCGCCCGAGTTCGAATGGCGAGGCGAGATGGACCACGTCCGGAGCGAAGCTCGCGAGGATGCGCCGGACCCTGGAGACGCCACCGACGGCGAGGCGCACATCGGAATATCCGGCGACGGAGACGGATGGCAGCCGCACGACCCGCACGCCGTCTCCGCGATCGACGTCGTTCGCGTCGATCGCCGACGGGGCGATCACCAGCACTTCGTCGCCCCGACTCACGAGATGCTCGAGAACACGCTGCAGCGAGTGCGTGACCCCGTTGACGAGGGGAAGGTAGGTCTCAGCGACAATCGCGATCCTCATGCTTCGACGCTGCCATCCGCCCGTAGTCAGCGACCTGCTTTCGGGTGTCTGTCAGCCAAGGGCGAGGTGAACTCTTGGGTTCAGCGCCGCAGCGTCGACCGCGGTCAGTGATCTCCGCCGAGGTTGCCCGCGAGGCGCGCGTGCATCGCGGTGCTGGCGAGGTTCATCCCCGTGATGCTCACGGTCTTGCCGTGTCGTTCGTACTTGTCGGTGATGCCATCGAGAGCCGCGACGGTGGACGCGTCCCAGACGTGCGACTCAGACATATCGATGACCACCCGTGCGGGATCGTCCGCATAGTCGAACTGGGTGGTGAGGTCGTTGCTCGAGGCGAAGAAGAGCTCTCCATTCACGGCGTACCGTGCGGTGGCGACGCCGTCCTCTGTCGTGAGCGTCCGTTCGACGGTCACGAGGTGCGCGACCCGTCGGGCGAATGCGACAGTCGCGACGACCACTCCGACCACCACGCCGATCGCGAGGTTGTTGGTGAGAACCACGACGATCACCGTCGCCACCATCACGATCGTCTCGCTTCTCGGCATCCGCTTCAGCGTGGACCAGCGCACGCTGTGCCAGTCGAAGGTGCCCACGGACACCATGATCATCACGGCCACCAGCGCCGCCATCGGTATGGTCGCAACCACGTCACCGAGGCCGACGACGAGGATCAGCAGGAACACTCCGGCGAGGAAGGTGGAGATGCGGGTGCGGGCGCCGGAGGCCTTCACATTGATCATCGTCTGGCCGATCATGGCGCAGCCGCCCATTCCACCGAAGAGCCCGGACAGGATATTCGCGGCTCCCTGGCCGAGAGTCTCGCGGGTCTTGTTGGATCGGGTGTCGGTGATGTCATCCACGAGCTTGGCCGTCATGAGGGACTCCATCAGTCCGACCAGCGCCATCGCCAGCGAGAAGGGGGCGATGATCGCGAGGGTCTCCCACGCGATCGGAACATGCACGATGAACAACTGCGGCAGGCTCTTCGGCAGCGCTCCCTCGTCGCCGACTGTCGGCACCCTGATTGCGGTGACAACGACCGCGAGAGTGATCAGGACGATGGCGACGAGGGGAGCCGGCACGACCCTGGTGAGCCGCGGCATCACGACCATGATGGCGATCCCGGCTACGACAAGCGGATACACCAGCCAGGGTACACCGATCAGGTTCGGCAGTTGGGCCGAGAAGATCAGGATCGCCAATGCATTGACGAAGCCGACCATGACGCTCCGGGGGATGAATCGCATCAGCTTGGCGACTCCGAGCAGCCCGAGAACGATCTGGAACACCCCTGCCAGAATGACGGCGACGATGAGGTAGTCGAGACCGTGGTCCCGCACGAGAGGGGCGACGACAAGCGCGATCGCGCCCGTCGCAGCCGTGATCATGGCGGGCCGCCCACCAATGAACGCGATAGACACCGCCATCACGAACGACGAGAACAGCCCGACGCGCGGGTCCACCCCGGCGATGATCGAGAATGAGATCGCCTCCGGGATCAGTGCCATCGCGACGACGAGGCCCGCGAGCACCTCACGGGTGAGGATGCGAGGCGATCGAAGCGCGGTCGACACCGTCGGCTCCGCCCGGTATCGCTGTGTTGTGGGACGTGTCGATCTTCTGGTGATTGCCAAGGTGGCCTCCGGACAGGGGGCTCTCTCGTGAGAGCCGGTGAGTAAGAGCGGTGAGCGCATCGGTGCGCAGTCCCAGCACAGTCGTGTTCGACTACGGGGTGAGTTCGAGCTGGCGCTGGGTTCGAGCAGAGACTGAGATCGACCAGAGACTGAGATCGAGCAGAGGCTCAGGAGAATATCGACCAGCGCTGCAACACTACTCTAACGTAAGGGTTACTTGTGAGGAGGCACGACATGGAGCGAGCTGAAGCGACGATGCACATCGGCGAACTCGCGGAGAGGACCGGCCTGTCCCTCCGCACGATCCGGCACTACGACGAAGTGGGGCTCCTCGAACCCACCGGCCGTACGGTGGGGGGATTCCGACTCTACACGCACGACGACTTCGGTCGCCTGATGCTGATCCGCCGCATGAAGCCGCTCGGCTTCACCCTCGAGGAGATGACCGAGCTGTTGCGGATCATCGATTCGTTCGGCAGCGACCGGGCGGGATCCGACGATCCCGGGGAGTCGCACAGTCCAGTGCAGACGCACAATCCCGTGGAGCGCGCGAAACTCGACAGCTTCATCGCCCAGGCCGTCGAACGGCGGGCCAAGCTCGAGCAGCAGCTGGCGATGGCCGATGAATTCCTGGAGCTTCTGCGCGCGCAGTGAGACTTCCGCCCGGCGCGGCAGACGATCACAGCGGGTGCCCCCACAGGGATTCGAACCCTGACTGGGACGATTTTAAGTCGTCTGCCTCTGCCGATTGGGCTATGGGGGCGAGCAGCACCAGTCTGCCAGTCCATCCGCCCGGTCGACCGGAGCGATGAGCGTGCGGCTACGCCTTCGGTCGCGACGCGAAGGTCTCGAAGGCCTCGCGAGGGGTCTCGCGGGCTTCGATCGACACGACGTCACGTCGCAGCACGAAGTTGTCGACCCAGCCGCTGAAGACACGGATCTTGCGCTCCCACGTGGGGATCGCGAGCACGTGGTATCCGCGGTGCATGAACCAGGCGGGGATGCCCGTGATGCCGATCTTGCCCGACTGGAACGCGCCCTCACCGAGTCCGAGGCCGGCGACGGCTCCGAGGTTCTTGTGGAAGTAGTCCTTCGGCAGGTCCCCGCGAAGGGTCGCGATGATGTTCTTCGACATCAGCTTGCCCTGGCGAACGGCGTGCTGCGCGTTGGGAACACAGTAGCCACCGACGCCGGCACCCGTGAGGTCAGGAACGGCCGAGACATCGCCGGCGCCCCAGGCATCCGCCACCACACCGTCGTCGTTGATGACCCGGAGGTCGGGCTGCACGCGAAGGCGACCGCGCTCTTCGATGGGAAGGTCGGTGTTGCGCAGCATGGGGCTGGCCATGACGCCTGCCGTCCAGACGATGAGGTCGGTTTCGAAGGTCTCTCCGGTGGAGAGCTCGATCACACCGTCGACCGCCGAGGTCAGCTGAGTCTCGAGGTGGATCTGGGCGCCGCGCTGGGCGTAGTTCTTGATGACCCAGAGGCTCGTCTTGAGCGACACCTCCGGCATGATGCGCCCCATCGCCTCGATGAGGTGGAAGTGGGTGTCATCGAAGGTGATGGTGGGGTAGTAGCGCAGCAGGGCGCTGGCGAGACTGCGCAGTTCGCCGAAGATCTCGATGCCGGCGAAACCGCCACCGACCACCGTGAAGGTGAGCAGGCGGTCGCGCTCGGGGCCGGCGGGAAGAAGGGCGGCCTTGTCGAAGTTGGTGAGCACGCGGTCGCGGATCGCGGCGGCCTCTTCGATGGTCTTGAGGCCGATGGCCTGGTCGGCGACTCCCGGAATCGGGAAGGTACGCGAAACGGATCCCGCGGTGACCACGATGATGTCGTACTCGAACTCCCACGGGTCGCCGATGTCCGGCGTGATCGTGGCGGTCTTGTTCGCGTGGCTGATGGCGGTGACCTTGGCCGTGATGATCGTGGTCTTCTCGAGATGACGACGGTGGGAGACCACCGCGTGACGCGGCTCGATCGACCCGGCCGCGACCTCCGGAAGGAAGGGCTGGTAGGTCATGTAGGGAAGCGGATCAACAATAGTGACCTCGGCCTCACCCGGCCGCAGTGAGCCCTCCAGCTTGAGAGCAGTGTAGAAACCGGCGTAGCCGCCGCCGACAATCAGGATTTTAGGCACGTCGGTAAGTCTATGGCCTGCGCCGCGGACCCTTGGACTCTCGTAGTCGAATCGCCTCGCGGAAAATGCTCCGCAGCACAAGAATCAGCAACGTCGCAAACACAGCGTAGACCAGAACCGGTATACCGATGTCTCTCAGATCGCCGACCGCGGGCAACACCCGGCCGAAGGGGCTCAGCGGCCCCGCGACCGCCCTCGGGGCCGGGCTTGCCGACGGGGGCGCCGAACTCGTCGGAGCCGGCTCGGTGGTCGCAACAGCCCGCCGATTCAGACGGATCCAGTTCTTCAGATCGTCCGCCGGATCCGCTGAGACGCTCGCCACTGTGGCGCTCACGGCGGCGGATGCATCGAACAGGCCACTGCCGTAGACGATGGGGTTGCCCTGGGAACGGGCGGTGGCCGTGAGCCGGTTGATCACATTGCCGGCGCTGAGACCGGGATGCGAGGCCTTGATCAGGGCAAGCACGCCTGCCACGAGCGGAGTGGCGCCACTCGTGCCCGCCCAGCTGTAGTACCCCCCGCCCGGAGCCGCTCCGACGAGCCCTTCGCTCGGGGCGGACACCGAGAGGGTGATGCCCTGCGACGAGGCGTCGAAGCTCGCGGTGCCGTTCTGGTCGACGCCGGCGACGACAACGACCCCCGGCATGGTGGCCGGAGCGCCGACTTCCGCGGTGCCGCTGCCCCGGTTGCCGGCGGCGGCGACCACGATCACCCCCTTCTCCATGGCGTAGAGGAAGGCATCATCCCAGCTCGTCGGCCAGTCGAGAGTGTTGCGAGTGAGCGACATGTTGATGATGTCCGCGCCATGATCCACGGACCAGCGCACGGCTTGCGCGATCTGGTCGTCGGAGCCGACGCTGCCGACGCCGAAGCCCACCGACACAGAGAGGATCTTGGCCTCCGGGGCCACCCCGAGGATGCCGAGGCCGGTTCCGTGACCGTGCCCGGCGAGCAGGGAGGCCACCATCGTGCCGTGCTGGCTGTCGGAGCCGATAGGAGTCTGTCCGTTCGCGGAGCCCACCCCCGAGACATCGGTTCCCCCGATCACCGTGCCGGTGAGGTCGGGATGCGATCCGTCGACACCGGTATCGATCACCGCGATCGTGACGCCCGCGCCCTTGGTCGTGGCCCACGCCTTCTGCACGCCGTAGTCGGCGAGCCAGTACTCACGGTCTCGGATGTTGTCCGCCGATGCGGGGGAGGCCAGAAACACGGTCGCCGCGATCGCCAGTACGAGGGCGGCTGCCACCCCGACGCGGGCCCGTCTCACGGTGCCGCCAGTCACGGTGCCGCCCGTCACGGTGCTCCTAGTCACACTGGCAGACCAGCGGCGACCAGTCCGCCTGCTCGAGCGCGAGATCGCCGATGGGGTTCACCCCGGGTCCCGCGGCGAGTGAGTGGCCGGCGAGGGCATGGAGGCACTTGACCCGGAGGGGCATGCCCCCGGCCGAGATGCCCGCGATCTCCTCGACGAATTCCAGGCCCTCCCGGTCGGCGAGGTAGGCGCGGTGGGCGTCGAGGTAGTGCGCTCCGACGGTCTCGTCGGCGAGCAGCTGCTGCAACTGCGCCATCACACCGTTGGCTTCGAGGGTGGAGATAGCGGCGGTGGCGGCGGGGTGGGAGAGGTAGTACAGCGTGGGGAATGGCGTGCCATCGTCGAGACGCGGACGGGTGGCCACCACAGTGGGGTTGCCGCAGACGCAGCGTGCGGCGATGCCGATCACGTTGCGGGCGGGTCGTCCGAGCTGACGGGACACCGCGTCGATGTCGGCCGCGGTCGGAGCCGCGAAGGGTGGAGTGGTCATGTCTGTATCGACTGCCTGTTACTTCGACTGGCCGGAGATGACCGGCGCGACGATCTTGTTTGCCGGCGCATCCGTGAGTCCGGCGGTGAATACCGAGGAGAGCATGGATTTGACCCAGTCCACCTGGGTGGTCTGCAGCTTGTCACTGATGGGCTGGCCGTTGGCTGTCGTCGGGGTGGCAGCGGCGGCATCCGTGATCAGGTAGCTGTACTCACCGGGGAAGACGTAGTCGAGACGTTCACGAGCGAGAGCTTCGATGTACTTGGGATCGCTCCAGCGCGCCTTCTGTCCCTTGAGGTCCTCGACCGCATTCTTCGACGCAGCGACCTCGGCCTGCAGGGTGGCGATCTGCTGGCGCTGTTCCACCAGGATGCGCAGCGACGGTGCGAGCACGACGATGAACATCACGATGAGCACGAGTGCCGTGATCGCGAACCCGGACAGACGGATGCTGCGCAGCCACTGTCCGGAAGGCGCCTCCGCGGGCATCTGCACGGGAACACGCTGCACCGGCACACGCCGCGAAGAGCTGCGCGTGCGCCGGGTGCGGCTGTCCTTGGTCATGCCTCGAGCCTAACCGCGCGAATCCGCCCGGCCTCTCGACACGTCGCTGGCGCTCCCACTCGGTGAGGGAGCGTCAGCCCTTGAAGCGCGGGAAGGCGCTGCGCCCGGCGTAGACGGCTGCCTCGGCGAGCTCCTCCTCGATGCGCAGCAGCTGGTTGTACTTGGCGACGCGCTCGCTTCGTGCCGGCGCTCCCGTCTTGATCTGCCCGGAGTCCGTCGCGACCGCGAGGTCGGCGATCGTGGTGTCCTCGGTCTCGCCTGAGCGGTGCGAGAGCATCGCCGTATAGCCGGCGCGCTGGGCGAGGGAGACCGCATCCAGGGTCTCGGTGAGAGTACCGATCTGGTTCACCTTGATGAGGATGGAGTTGGCCGCACCGAGGTCGAGGCCCTTCTGCAGGCGGGTCGGGTTGGTGACGAACAGGTCGTCGCCCACGATCTGCACCTTGCCGCCGAGCTCGGCGGTGAAGTGCTGGTAGCCCTCCCAGTCGTCTTCCTGCAGCGGGTCTTCGATCGACACGAGCGGGTAGTTCGCGGCGAGGTCGGCGAAGTAGGCGGTGAGCTCGAGCGCGGAGAGCTGCTTGTTCTCGAAGTGGTAGGAGCCGTCCTTGTAGAACTCGGTGGCGGCGACATCCGTCGCAAGGGCGATGTCGTGGCCGAGCGTGAAGCCGGCCTGCTCGATCGCCGTGGCGATGAGGTCGAGAGCCTCGCGGTTGCTCGACAGGTTCGGGGCGAAGCCGCCCTCGTCGCCGAGTCCGGTGGAGAGTCCCTTCGACTGCAGCAGCGACTTGAGAGAGTGGTAGGTCTCCACGCCCCACCGCAGTGCCTCGCTGAACGTCGAGGCGCCGAGCGGCACGATCATGAATTCCTGCACATCGATGTCGTTGTCGGCGTGAGAGCCGCCATTGATGATGTTGAGGAGCGGCACGGGAAGGGTGTGCGCGTTCGGTCCGCCGACGTAACGGAACAGCGGCAGGTCGGCCGAGTCTGCTGCGGCCTTCGCGACGGCGAGTGAGACACCGAGGATGGCGTTGGCGCCGAGCTTCTTCTTGTTGTCAGTGCCGTCGAGCTGGATCATGGCCTGGTCGATGAGGCGCTGGTCGGTGGCGTCGAAGCCCTCGAGGGCCGGTCCGATCGTGTCGATGACGGCCGCCACGGCCTTCTGCACGCCCTTGCCGCCGTAGCGTTTCTTGTCGCCGTCGCGCAGCTCGTAGGCCTCGAACGCTCCGGTGGACGCCCCGGAGGGAACTGATGCGCGGGCGACGATGCCGTCTTCGAGAAGCACCTCGACCTCGACTGTCGGGTTTCCTCGGGAATCGAGGATTTCGCGGGCGCCTACTGCTTCGATCAAAGCCACGACGGGACTCCTTAACGTTGGGGGATTTGCGTTCGCCATCTTACTCGGCGGCCCGTTCCCCCACTCGGCGGCCGTGCTCCTACTCGGTAGTGAGGGCGCGCATCCGCAGGTCGCCGACGGTCGTCGTCGTGGCCGACACCGTCGCCATCTCGACGAACCCGGATGCCGCAAGCTGCGCCAGCAGCGGCTTCAGGTTGCGCGGTGCGCGCTCCAGCCGCACGCGCCGCCCACTCTCGATGAGCTCGCTCTTCAGCCGCATCAGGATGTCGGATGTCACCTCGCTGTCATACACGAGGGCGACGCCTCCCGTGCCTTCGCCGTCCTGCAGCCGCGCGAGATCCACGATGCGTTCGAAACCGATCGAGAAGCCTGCGGCCGGCACATCCACGCCGAGGAAGCGACCGATCATGCCGTCGTACCTTCCGCCGCCCCCGAGCGAATAGGGCAGCTCGGGGTGCACGACCTCGAAGATGGCGCCGGTGTAGTAGCCCATGCCCCGCACGAGGAAAGGATCGAACTCGATGGTGGGTCTCGACGCCGCCGCGTCAGCGCCTCGATCGCCGGCACCGCCGACCGCCTGCCCGATGGCCACGAGCTCGGCCACCACCGCGTCATCCGCGCCCTCGGGGAGCGCCTTGCGGATGGCACGCTCGCCGAAGCTGAGGAACTCCATCGTCTGCGGGCGGCGGAAGAAGGTCTCGAGCGCGTCGACCGCCGCGGCGTCCACGCCGCGTTCCCGCAGCTCTGCGATCACGCCGTCCTGGCCCACCTTGTCGAGCTTGTCGATGGTGATGAGCACCTGGTCGTGCGAGTCGGCGGCAAAGCCGAGAGTCGTCAGCATGCCGATCAGCAGACGACGGTCATTGATGCGGATGGTGCACCCGACGAGGCCGAGAGCCGACAGAGTATCGGCGGTGGCCGTGAGCAGCTCGATCTCGGCGAGCGGGCCGGCCTCTCCGATGATGTCGATGTCGCACTGCACGAACTGTCGGTAGCGGCCCTTCTGCGGTCGCTCCGCACGCCAGACCGGGGCCGCCTGGATGGCGCGGAACACGGTGGGCAGCTCCGCTCGGTGGCTCGCGTAGAACCGGGCGAGGGGCACCGTGAGGTCGAAACGCAGCCCGAGGTCGGCGAGGTCGAGGGGGTCCGTCGCCGCGGCGATGTCGGCCGCGGTGAGGCCGCGCTTGAGCACCCCGTAGGCGAGCTTCTCGTTGTCGCCGCCGAGTCCGGCGTGCAGGCGGGCGGAATCCTCCATCACCGGCGTCTCGATCTCGTCGAAGCCGTGGGCTGAGAAGACCGATCGGATGACCGCGAGTACGCGTTCACGCCGCGCCTTGTCGGCGGGCAGGAAGTCACGCATTCCGCGCGAGGGATTTATCGGGCTAGCCATTCCTCGATTGTTCCACGACGGCAAGGTCCCGGATGCGACGGCCGTAGTGGTCGAGAGCCCGCTCGAACGCGGCGGTGCTGCGCTCCACATCCCTGGTGACGATGAGGTCGTAGTGCAGTCCGTACATCGTGACCACGATGATGCGCACCTCGAGCTCGGCGTCGGGCCGCGGAACCCCCAGCTTCACGAGTGCCTCGACACCGGCGCGGTGCCACCGTTCGAAGGAGGCAAGGGTGATGCGATCGGGGAGAAGGTCGCGGGACTCGAGCATCGCCGCCTCGAACTCGAGACGCTGCAGCTGCAGGCTGCGCTCATCGAGCGACAGTCGCCAGGAGTTGTGCAGGTTCTCGAGGTGCTGGTCGAGCAGTCCGGTCTCTTCGTCGACGGCGCCGACCACATAGTTCTGGCGCTCGGACACCGCAAGCATGACCTCGCGAACCAGTTGGGCGCGCGAGCCGAAATGGTAGACGAGCGTGTAGGTACTCACGGCGAGGGCCTCGGCAAGGGTGCGGAAGCTCAGCCCGGAGAGTGGCTTGTCGAGCAGGTAGTCGACGATTTCCGCGAGCAGCGCGGGCTTGCGATCGAGGTCCTTGGGGCGCGCCACGCGATTAACATAACGTACGTTTGAAGAATCGCGCCAGAGCGACTATGATGTGTCGAGGCATGCAGATGCCGGTGCCGTCGATGGAAATCCGGCGCTTGCTTTCCTCTCACAACCCCACCGCCCAACCGCTCAGAGATCTCCCCATGAGATCCATCGGCGAGGTGCGGTGCCCACAAGCAGGGCCGTCGGATCGGGTAATTCGTCGGCCTGTGCCCGAAGCGGCTTTCCACTGCGGAATTCCCAGTGAAACCAGCTGCTTCGGACTGAGGTGCCCCTCTCATTCGGGTTGAGGGGGGCACCATTTCATTTCGCTGCCGGTGTCTCTTCTCGCTCGGCTTACTTTTCGGCCCGGCGGATGTCTTCCTGGAGCTCGCGCAACGCGCCCCGGAGTGCGCGCTCGGCATCCAATCCCCTGGCCTTCGCCGCGGAGACGATGGACAGCAGCAGGGCGCCGAGCTGTTGCTCGTCGGGCTGTGGGGTATCGAACACTGCAGCCGCGGCATCCACCTCCAGCCCCACCCGGTGGGCGCGACCGATGAGCTTGTCGGCGAGCGCGAGCGAGGGCATGCCGTGCGGGATGCCGTCGAGCACGCTTGTGCGGTGCGGTTTCTCCTCCGCCTTGCGCACATCCCAGAGGGCGACGACCTCGTCCGAAGTGTCGGCACTCGCATCGCCGAAGACGTGCGGATGCCGCCCGATCATCTTCTCCGTCATATGCGCGGCGACATCCTCGATGGTGAATTCACCGGCCTCCGCTGCGAGGTCGGAGTGGAAGATCACCTGGTAGAGCACGTCACCGAGCTCCTCGATGAGATCCTCCCGCCGCGTCGGAGAAGCCGGCTCGCTCTCGATGGCGTCGACCAGTTCGTAGGTCTCCTCGATGAGGTACTGCACGAGAGACTCGTGCGTCTGCTCGCGGTCCCACGCGCATCCGCCCGGTGCCCGCAGGCGGGCGAGCACGGCGATCAGCTCGTCGAGCTTCGGGTGGGGAGGGGCGAGGGGTTCACTCATGGGTCCATCCTGCCGCGCCCAGCTTCGGCCGGGGGTCACCGGCCAGAATGAACTGTGCTCTCCCCCGCAGACCCGACGACCCGGGCCATCCTGCTGGTGCTGCTCGCCGGCTTGGTGGCGCTGCTGGTGTATCGCGCCGTGCGCAAGGATCGCAACGAGTTCCAGCGCTTCAAGCGTTTCGAACGCACGCGCAACCGCCAGCGGATGATGCGCAAGTGGTTTCTCGACTCTTTGACCGTGTTCGGGGGCGCAGCCGTGATCATCCTGCTGCTCGCCGGGCAGTTCGTGCCGCTCTTCCAGCGGCAGGTGGACGGCTGGCCCATCGGACTCTGGTGGCGTTCCCTGCTCGCCGACACGGGAGGTCTCGTTCCCGGCTTCGCGACGGGGCTCGCGGTCGCGCTCGTGGGTGGCACCATCGCCGCGGTCGCGCTTGCACGGCGATCCGAGTCCGTGCCGACGATCGGTGATATCGGAGCGCTCCTGCCCCGCAATCGTCCGGAATTGGTGCTCGGTGCGGTTCTCTCGGTGAATGCGGGAGTCGTCGAGGAGTTGCTGTTCCGTCTCGCAGTCCCTGCCCTCGTCTTCGGCGCAACCGGCAGCGCCCCGGTGGCCTTCATCGGCAGCGTGCTGCTCTTCGGTGCGTTGCACTTCTACCAGGGCTGGCCAGGCATCGTGGGAAACACCGTGATCGGAGCACTGCTGATGGTGCTGTACCTCGCCACCGGAAGCATTCTCGTGGCGATCGTGGCGCACGCCCTCATCGACCTTCGGTCTCTCGTGCTGATCCCTGTACTGGTGTTCGGGGTGCAGCGGGTGCGCGCTTAGCCCGGGGTCTGCTCGGCGTCACCCGCACGGCTCTCTTCCTGCGCAACCGGGGTGCGCGGCATCGCAACGGCCGCCGCGACCGTCGCGACCGCGGCGATCGCCACGGCGATGAACACGGCACCGGATGCCGCCTCCACGCTCGACGGAATCTTCTCGCTCCCCCCGATCGACTGGAAGATGCCGTTGGCGATCGCCCCGAAGATCGCGACGCCGAGGGCGCTGCCGATCGAACGGGAGAAGAGGTTGGTGCCGGTGACGACTCCGCGTTCGTTCCACTGAACGCTCGCCTGGGCGGCGATGAGGCTCGGTGTGGCGACGAGCCCCATGCCCAGACCCACCACGAAGCAACTCGAGGCGACGACGGCGATGCTCGGGGTCTGGCTGGTGAGAGCGAGAATCAGCGTGCCGGTCACCGCCACGGCCATGCCGATGAGCACGGTGTTGCGAAAACCGATGCGCAGGTACAGCTTGCCGGACTGCGAGGCCGCGATGGGCCATCCGATGGTAAGCGCGGCGAGGGCGAGCCCCGCGACGAGGGGCGGTGCTCCGACCGAACGCTCGAGATAGGTGGGCACATACGAGGTGAGCCCGATGAGTACCGCGCCGACGCCCAACGAGATGAATGCGGTGGTGAGGAGGAGCCTGCGAGAGAAGACCCACAGTGGCAGCACCGGTTCGGCAGCGTATTTCTCCGCGATCACGAATCCGGCGAGCAGAACCGCTCCGAGCGCGAAGGCACCGATGCTCTGCGGCGCATTCCATGCCCAGGCCTGGCCGCCCTCGAGCACAGCCAGGATGATCAGACTGAGCGATGCCGTGAGCAGGATGGCTCCCAGGTAGTCGACCCGGTGTCGCGTGCGCTCGATCTTCTCGTGGAACACTCGCACCAGCAGCACCATCGCGAGGATGCACAGTGGCACGTTGACAAAGAAGATCCAGCGCCAGGAGAGGAACTGGGAGAACACACCGCCGAGGGTCGGTCCGACGACGGACGACACGGCCCAGACGCTCGCGAGGTAGCCCTGCGTCTTCGCGCGTTCGGCGACCGTGTAGATGTCTCCCGCGATCGTGATGGCCATGGGCTGCACGGCTCCCGCACCCAGTCCCTGGATGGCGCGGAACGCGATGAGGGCCGGCATGCTCCAGGCGAATCCGCAGAGGATCGAGCCCACGAGGAACAGAGCGATGCCGATGAGGATGATCGGCTTGCGGCCGAGCGTATCGGAGAGTTTCGCGTACACCGGCACCGAGACCGCCTGCGCGAGCAGGTAGATCGAGAACAGCCACGGGAAGGCGGAGAAGCCGCCGATGTCTCCGACGATCGAAGGGACTGCGGTCGCGAGAATCGTGGAGTCGATCGCCACGAGGCCGGTCGTCACCATCAGCGCGATGAGGATCGGACCGCGCTCGGAACGGAATCCCACGTCGAGGGTCTGGGGCGGAGAAGTCATTAACTCTGTAAGCGACCGATCACGCGCTTCATTCCCGGCGGCGTACACTCGGCGGCATGTCACCCTCCCCCCTCTCTCGCTCCTCCGCCTCGAGCATTGCCAGCCAGGCGAAGAACAGCCCGATCCTCTCGATGCTCGCCCGCACCGGATATGCGGTCAACGGCATCCTGCACCTCCTGATCGGCGGGATCGCCATCGGTGTCGCATCGGGGGCGGGTGCTGGCTCCGGTGGTGAGGCCGACCAGTCGGGTGCGCTCGGCGCGCTCGCCTCGGCCCCCGGTGGAGTGTTCGTGCTCTGGGTCGTGTTCGTGGGTCTCGCCGCGCTCGGCATCTGGCAGTTGCTCTCGGCCGCTCTGGTGCGTGAGCCGGATGCCACCAAGCGCGCCGCCCATGTCGCCGGCGAACTGGGCAAAGCGGTGGCCTATCTCGCTATCGCTGTCACCGCCTTCACCTTCGCCCGAGGGGGGAGCAGCAATTCCGCATCGAGCACCTCCAGTTTCAGCGCCACGCTTCTGGCCAGCCCGGGTGGGGTGTTCCTGCTTGTGGTGCTCGGTCTCGGTGTTCTTGCCATCGGAGTGGTCTTCGTGGTGCGGGGCGTGCGGAAGTCGTTCACGGAGCACATCCGGGTGCCGGCCGGCACCGCCGGAAAGGCCGTGGTCGGGCTCGGCGTCGCGGGCTATGTGGCGAAGGGAATCGCCGTGGGGGTCGTGGGCATCCTCTTCATCGTCGCCGCCGCGACCACGAACACCTCGCAGGCCACCGGACTGGATGGCGCGCTGAAGGCCCTGCTCGGATTGCCGTTCGGCGTGGTGATCCTCGTGGTCGTCGGCCTGGGTGTCATCGCCTACGGGCTGTACTGCTTCGCCCGGGCACGGCTGGCGAAGCTGTAGCCGAGGCGTTTTAGTCTGGCTCGATCACGAGCGCGAACACGGCTCCCGTGCCGGCAGCGTGGCCGGAGCCGACCGCGAGGTTGACCTGCATCGCGTTGGCGCTCTGATCGCCCGCCGCGAAAACTCCTGCGACGGTGGTCTGGCCGAAGCCGTCGAGCTGGAGAAGCCCGTCGTCAAGACGCGCGCAGCCCAGGGCATCCGCGAGCGCGGTGCGCTGGGTCCACTCCTGCTGCACGAATGCACGGCCGAAGGTCTCGCTGCGGCCATCGGTGAAGCGCACCTCGAGCCCCTCGGTGCCCCGTTTCATCCCCGCGATCTCGGTGCCCTCGGCGTAACTCAGGTCGTCGATCCAGGCGGGGAGCATCGCGGCCATGTGCGTGAGATAGTCACTCGTGCCGGCGACCAGCACGTGCAGATCCCGTGACTCGTAGCCGTCACAGAACGGACAGTTCACGACGCTCGTGCCCCACAGCGCATCCGCGCCCGGAATCTTTGAGGGCGAGAACTGCACCCCCTGGGCGAGCACTATCGTCTTTGCAGTGAGCACCTCCGGCGGGAGACCCTCTGGCTCGCTCACCAGCCGAAAGCCACCGTCGACGGCCCCCGCGGAGGTCACCAGCGCCTGCCTCCGCTTGAAGGTCGGATAGACCGCCAGCTGTTCCAGCGCTCGCGCGTAGAGAGATGCGGGTGCCTCCCCGTCATGAAGGAACACCCCGCCGGCATGAGTGGTGCGCAGGTTGTTCTGGGCGCCCGCGTCGATGAGCAGCACCCGACGGCGTGCGCGGGCGAGCACCATCGAGGCGGCCAGCCCCGCGGCTCCACCGCCGATGACGATCGAGTCGAAGTCGAAATGGGCGGCGGCGAGGTCCGGGCTGTGGAGTTCAGGGATGTTCATTCCTCGAGCATCCAGCGCTGGCTGCCATGAAGGCAAACGAGATTGCCATTCCGGCAATGAATGTGATACTTGATGAATGTCCGATTCCACAGTCCTCGATGACATCGGCCCGCACCTCCGCGCCCTGCGAGCGGAACGGGGCCTCACCCTCGCGGACCTGTCCGAGACCACGGGCATCTCGGTGAGCACCCTGTCCCGTCTCGAATCCGGTCAGCGCAAAGCGACGCTCGAACTCCTGCTGCCGATCTCCCGCGCTCACCAGGTCAGCCTCGACGATCTCGTGACGCCGCATCCGGTTGCCGATCCGCGGGTGCGCACCCGCGGATCCCACCGTTCCGGTGTCACCACCTTTCCGTTGAGTCGCGAGCCGTCCGCGATTGCCGCCTTCAAACAGGTGATCGCCGCGTCGAAGGAGGTGCGACATCCCACCCCGGGCGTGCACGATGGCTATGAGTGGCTCTACGTGCTCAGCGGAAAGTTGCGGCTCGTGCTCGGTCCCCACGATCTCGTCCTGGTGCCCGGCGAGGTAGCGGAGTTCGACACCCGGGTGCCGCACTGGTTCGGCAGTGCCGACCAGGGTCGGGTCGAATACCTGACGCTCTTCAGCAAGCAGGGCGAGCGGATGCACGTGGCGGTGAGCACTGGCGGTGGACGGAAGTAGGACGGCGGGGCGACTCGTGGCGTCAGGGTTGTAGATTCGCGAGTGCAGGCGGGTCTTGCATCATCACTCCCGCCGCACGGTCGGCACCGGTGGGCGCCCACCCCGGCGTGGACGACGGCGAACATCCACCGATGACGGCGGCGTGAACCACGGCACGTTGTCGATCACCTCGATGCCCCAGCCGTCGCGATGCACGGTGTGGTGGTGCTTGATACAGAGCAGGATTCCGTTGGCCAGATCGGTTGCCCCGCCGCGCGACCACCAGCGCAGGTGATGAGCCTCGGTATGGCTCGGCGGACGGGAGCAACCGGCCACGGCGCATCCACCGTCGCGTTCGGCGAGTGCCAGCCGCTGGGCCTTGCTGAAGAGTCGGCGCGATACCCCGAAGTCGAGCACCTCGCCCACTCCGTTCAGCACGGCCGGGATGAGGTGCGCGTCGGCCGCGAGGTGTCGGGCGGTGCCAGCGGAGATCGGTTGCTCGATACCGTCGATCTGAGCCTCGCCGACCCCGCTGAGCAGGGAATCGAGGGGCATCCGCACCACGATCGTGGCAGACGGCAGCGGTACGGAGGTGCCGTCACAGGAGATGGCATGACGGGCCAGCTCGACGATGGCATCCGCCGCGATCTGGGCAAGAGTGCGCGAATCGGGCACCGGATCGGGGTCGGGTGGGTCGGCATTCGGAGCACCGAGATCAGACTCGTGAAACCGCGGAGCACGGATGACCTGGCCGACCTGCGCGTCGATGGCGGCGTCGAGGAAGGCGGATCCCGCGGGGTCGAGATCGAGTCGATAGCGCTTCATTCCGTTTGCGAGGATGCTGCGGCGCAGGGAGCGCCGTTCGACAAGGTCACCCTCCCGCTGTTCGATGCCGTCCACGTCGAGCGCGTCGCGCCAGCGAGCGGCGACCGCGCGCACCAGGTCCGCCGGCGACTCCAGCGCGAACTTGACGAGTGCCAGCTCGGCGGCGACGCGATCGTCCTGTTGCGCACGCGGCGACGCCTGGGTGAGCGCCGCGACGATGTGATTGGCGGAATCGAGGGGGATGATCGCGGCACAGACCGCGTCGGCGACGATCGGGAACGCGGGTGGCATCCGCTCGCCGAGCAGCGTCACACGATCTGAAGTCGCCTCGGCGACCCGGCACAGCCGCTGCCCCTCGGCCGCCGTGATACGACCCACGTCGGCAAGCAGCACAGCCGCGCTGGTGCTGCCGAGACGTGAGGCGAAGCCGTCCGGCCCCAGGCTGGACCGGGACCGTTGCACTACCTCGGCCGCCAGCCGCACCAGCCGGGAGTCCGCGGCGTGCCGCTGTTCGAACCCGCGCTCGAGCGCGTCGAGCAGTGCGGCATCGGTGAGAGATGCGGCATCGAGGGAGCCCTCAACAACAGTGTCGGGATGCGTCGCAGTCGGGGTGGTCATGAGGACATGGTCGCAGTGGCCACCGACATTTGTAGACGTAATATAGCCGCGGACCAGGTATTTCTGTGGGGAACCCAGCGAAACGACAGTTGTGGAGGAGAGGGGGTACCGGCGCCGGAACAGCCCAGGTTCGGGTTGGAAGCCGCTGATGATGACGAGAGATCACCGGTACTCGATCGGATCACTAGACGTCCGGAACTCGTTGAGGAGATCGTTTTTTGCGACGTTCAGACCTGCCCGCTTTATCGGCGAGGTCAACAGCGGGGTCTACCGCTGACGAGGAAAGCCGTGATGGTGATTCGACGCACAATCACGGGCGTTGCGTACCACGCAACGATTTGAGTCTCGACACGACCGCTCGATCGACCTGCACGACAACCCGGCAGTCCACAAGCCACCCTCACTAGGCTTCCCCCATGCTGCGAGCACGAACCCGACGACTGCTCGCCCTTCTCGGAGTGGGCTATGTCGCGGCGTGCCTCGTGATCGGATTCTGGCCGTCTCCCGTCGACCGACCCATCGACTATTCGCTCTTACACGTGCTCGCGTATCTGCACTCCGTCGGGGTTCCGGATGTCGTGGACTACAGCTTCGTCGAACGCACAGCGAATGTGTTGCTGTTCGTGCCATTGGGGGCGCTGGTTGCAGCGCAACTGAATGCGCGGCAGTGGTGGATCGCGCTCAGCACCTGCGTCGCGCTGTCGGGGGTCATCGAGCTTGGCCAGGCGTTGTTGCTCCCGGCGCGTTATGCGAGTTGGATCGACCTTCTCGCGAATTCGGTCGGGGCCGCCATCGGCGTGAGCATCACGATGCTGTTGCGACGGCGCACTCGCGACACCACCAGCCGGTGAAGCGCTCGAGCATGACGAGCTCGCGCGGAGAGCCGCAGGTGTCGCAGGGCGGGCTCGGCGGGAGGGCGTCGGTGTGTTCGACGGCTCGGGGTTCGGGAGTGGTCATTGTCGGATTGTACGGCGGGTTTCGATACGGTCGCTGAGCGACCTACTCGACCGGCGACCTACTCGACCGGCAACCTACTCGACCAGCGGAGCATCCACCTTCAGCTCGGCGCCGAAGATGGCGACCAGCAGTTGGCCGGTCCACTCGATGAGGTCCGCGTCGGCCAGCGGGATGCCCTGGCGCACGGGGAGCGGAACCGAGACCGAGTGGGTCTGGGCGAAGTAGCGGGCTCCCGGGAACATCCGCTGCAGCCGGATCTGGATCGAGTCCAGCAGCTCCATGGATGCCACGCGAAGGTTGCCGCCCGCCGTGACGACCTCGGAGAGACCGGCCTTCTGCGCCATCCGCCGCAGCCGGGAGACGGCGATGAGGTTGAGCACCTGCACGGGCGGTTCGCCGTAGCGGTCGGTGAGCTCCTCGAGCACCCGATCGATCGAATCCGGAGATGCCGCGGGCGAGGATGCGGTCGACAGCTTCTGGTACGCCTCGAGGCGCAGACGCTCGCTCTCCACGTATTCCTCGGGGATGTGGGCATCCACCGGCAGTTCGAGGCGCAGTTCGGTCTGGCCCTCCGCGACCTCGCCGCGGAAGGTCGACACGGCCTCGCCGATCATGCGGAGGTAGAGGTCAAAGCCGACTCCGGCGATGTGGCCCGACTGCTCGCCACCGAGCAGGTTGCCGGCCCCGCGGATCTCGAGATCTTTCAGCGCCACCTGCATTCCCGCGCCGAGTTCGTTGTTCGCGGCGATCGTCGCTAGACGGTCGTGCGCGACCTCCCCGAGCGGCTTGTCGGCGTCGTAGAGGAAGTAGGCATAGGCGCGCTCCCTTCCACGACCGACCCGTCCACGCAACTGGTGAAGCTGGCTGAGGCCGTACTTGTCGGCGCGGTCGATGATGAGGGTGTTCGCGTTGGCGATGTCGAGCCCGGTCTCGATGATGGTCGTGGAGACCAGCACGTCGAACTTGCGCTCCCAGAAGTCGACCATCACCTGCTCGAGCACGTGCTCGGGCAGCTGTCCGTGGGCCACCGCGATGCGGGCCTCCGGCACGAGCTCGGCCAGTTGGGAGGCGACCCGGCTGATCGACGAGACGCGGTTGTGAACGAAGAAGACCTGACCCTCGCGCAGCAGTTCGCGACGGATGGCGGCCCCGACCTGCTTGTCGTTGTAGGGTCCGACGAACGTGAGGATCGGATGCCGGTCCTCCGGCGGTGTCGCGAGAGTCGACATCTCACGGATGCCGGTCACCGCCATCTCGAGCGTGCGCGGGATGGGCGTCGCGCTCATCGCGAGGATGTCGACGTTGGTCTTGAGCTTCTTCAGCGCGTCCTTGTGCTCGACACCGAACCGCTGCTCCTCGTCGATGATCACGAGCCCGAGATCCTTGAGCACGATGCTGGGGCTGAGCAGGCGGTGGGTGCCGATGACGACATCTACAGTGCCATCCGCCATGCCCTCGATCGTCTCCTTGGACTCCTTGTCGGTCTGGAACCGGCTGAGCGCGCGCAGGTGCACGGGGAAGCCGGCGAAGCGCTCGGCGAAGGTCTCCATGTGCTGCTTCACGAGCAGGGTGGTTGGCACGAGCATGACGACCTGCTTGCCGTCTTGCACGGCCTTGAAGGCGGCGCGGATGGCGACCTCGGTCTTGCCATAGCCCACGTCGCCGGAGATGAGACGGTCCATCGGGATCGGCCGCTCCATGTCGGCCTTGACCTCGTCGATGGTGGTGAGCTGATCGGGGGTCTCCGCAAAGGGGAAAGCCTCCTCGAGCTCGCGCTGCCACGGGGTGTCGGGCGGGAAGGCGTGCCCGCGGCTCGCCATACGGGCCGAGTAGAGCTTCACGAGTTCGACGGCGATGTCTCGCACCGCCTTGCGTGCCCGTCCTTTCTGCGCCGCCCACTCGGATCCGCCCATCTTGCTGAGCGCGGGCGCTTCTCCCCCGACATAGCGGGTGAGCAGGTCGAGTTGGTCGGTGGGAACGTAGAGCTTGTCGTTGGGGTAGCCGCGCTTCGACGGTGCGTACTCGACCAGGAGGTACTCGCGGTTGTTTTTGACGGCGTTGCGTCCGCCGGTGGAGACGGTGCGCTGCACCAGCTCCGCGAATCGGCCGATGCCATGCGTCTCGTGCACGACGAAGTCGCCGGCCTTGAGCTGCAGCGGGTCGACCACGTTCTTGCGCCGGCTGGCGAGTTTCTTCACCTGGCGGGTGTCGTAGCCGGCGGCGCGGCCGTAGAACTCGCTCTCGCTGAGCAGAGCGAACTTGGTCTCCGGCAACTCGAAGCCGTGCTCGACGGATGCGCAGAGCAGGTACGCGACGCCCGTCTCGGTCTCGGCCGGGAACTCCTCCACCATGCGGGCGGCGAAACCGTGCTCGCCGAGGGCCTCCGCTGCACGCTCGACCAGGCCGTGGCCGGCCGCGACAACCGCGACGGTCCAGCCGTCCTTCAGCTTGTCGCCGACGTAGTCGATCGCCCCGTCGGCCTGGCCCTGGAAGGTGGGAACCGTCGTGGCATCGATCCGGATGTAGTGGTCACCGTCACGGAGCTCGGAGGTCGCGGTGGTGACGGTCTCGGGTTCTGCCGCACCACTGTCGAAGGAGCTCAGCGTCCACCAGTTACGCGCGCCCGCGGCATCCCTCAGCGCGCTGATGCTGAGGAAGTCGCCGGAATCGAGATCGATCGGCGCCTCGGCCCCCGCGGTCGCGGCGTTCCACGCGGCGCTGAGGAACTCGCGGTTCGTCTCGACCAGGCTGACGGCGCGGCTCGCGACCCGTTCCGGCGCGAGCACCGCGATCGCGG
This sequence comes from Glaciihabitans sp. INWT7, assembly GCF_014217685.1. NCBI lineage: Bacteria > Bacillati > Actinomycetota > Actinomycetes > Micrococcales > Microbacteriaceae > Glaciihabitans > Glaciihabitans sp. INWT7. The sequence continues at coordinate 2,591,744 of NZ_CP043653.1, forward strand.
CATCCTTCGGCAGGTAGTGCGTGAGCGGAACAAGCCTGTCGGCGAGCGCGGGCGCCAGCGACTCCATGCCGTCGACGGGAATTCCCTCGCTGATCTTGGCGAGCATCTGACTGAGGCTCGGGAACTCGTGCTGCATCTCCCGGGCCCGCTGTTTCACGGCCTCGCTGAGCAGCAGCTCGCGGCTGGGTGGGAGTTCGACCGTGGGAATCGGCTCGTCCATCGAACGCTGGTCGGCGACCGAGAACTGGCGGATTTGCTCGACCTCGTCACCGAAGAACTCCACGCGCCACGGATGCTCGGCCACCGGAGCGAAGACGTCGAGAATACCGCCGCGCACCGCGAATTCGCCGCGGCGGGTGACCATGTCGACCCGGGAATATGCCAGGTCGACGAGCTGACGGCTGATGCCCGCCAGGTTGTAACCGCGTCCACCGGCAGAGAGGGCGAGCGGCTCGATGCTGGTGAGGTTGTCGGCGAGAGGTTGGAGCGCCGCACGCACACTCGCGACGATGACCAGGTCGCGCTGCGGGGCATCCTGCCAGCGCTGCATGGTGCGCAGGGCGTGGATGCGCTTGCCGACGGTCTCGGCGCTGGGGCTCAAGCGCTCATGCGGCAAGGTCTCCCAAGCGGGGAACTCGACGACCTGGGCGTCCGGCATCACGCTGGCGAGCGCCGAGCGGAGCGACTCGGAATCGCGACCGGTCGCCACGATGGCGAGCAGCGCCTGTGGCGCCTTCGCCTTGACGGTTCGAGCCTTCAACAGCGAGGCGAGCAGAGGGGCGCGAAGCCCGTCGACCAGAGAGAAATCTGCGCTGCGGGAGCCCCAGGAGACGGCATTTTCGAACGTGTGGGCGCGCAAAAGCGCAGTATTCAAGCCCGAAAGGATCACTCGGGCAAGTGTACGCGTGGGGGCTGACATGCGGGTGGGTGGGGAGTCATCCTTCACTTTGCGTCGTCCCGGGAGCGTGTTGGAGGCGGGCGGATGCAGCTTCGGCGGTGAAGCCCTCCCGACCCCGGACCCATCCGGCGCAAGATCTCGCCGAGGAGAGCGTCGGCGACCGATACTGACGGGCGGACGCAGCTTCGACGGTGAAGCCCTCCCGACCCGGGCCGATCCGGCGCATAGTGTCACCACTGAAGGTGCAGGCGACCGATAGTGACGGGCGGACGCAGCTTCGACGCTGAAGCCCTCCCAACCCCGGGCCCATCCGGCGCAAGATGTCGCCGAGAAGAGCACCGGCGACCGATACTGACCGGCGGACGCGGGTCTCGTGCCGCTTGATCGGACAGCGCCACAATATTCGACCCTTACACCGCCCAAACACGGCCCGTACTCCGCGCCAACGTTGCAGTGGTGAGGTGACGTCATGGTCACATCGAAGAAGCCCTCCCCCAACCAGTCCAGCCCTGGCGACAATGACGCGCCATCTCAGCCCGCCGACACGGCACCGTATCCCGAGACGATAGACCTCGCTGATACCCAGCCATTTACCTCTGCGCAGCCCTACCCGGAGGCCACCCAGCCGCTTGGCGTGACCGAGCCACGCTCCCCCGGTGACGACCCGGGAGTTTCAGGGATGACCGCCCGGTCGTTCTTGGGGCGTCATCCGCTCGCGTTGGGCATCACCGCCGCGGCGCTCGCCGTCGTGGTCGTCGCCGGGCTCACAGCCTGGGGAGTCGGTAGGGCGGTCGCCGCCTCGTACCAGACCGTGGGATCCGCGGTGGTGGCGCCGACAGCATCCCACCGCCCCGTGGCTGGGGCACGAAAAGTGGCCGGCCACACGATCATTCGGGGAGAGATCGCGGGGATCGCGGGCTCCAGCTGGACGATCACCACCCGTGCCGGCGCGACACAGCACGTCACCGTGGGATCTGCGACCCACTACGGCACGCCCAAAGTGCCGGCCACGGCCTCAGACTTCGTCGTCGGCACAGCAGTCGTCGTCGTGGAGAAGTCGAGCGATGGCAGTAAGAGCGCAGTGCGGGTTGTTGCTCAGCGCGGTGCCGGAAAACAGCCGGGGGCTACCGCGGCACCGGGAGCCTGATGACGGGATCTCGATACGACCGCCCGGGGCGACCTACTCGACCGGCGGGGCCGTGTGGAAGCGCAGCTGGGCCGCGATGAGGCCGTCGCGCGCGATCGACTCGACGGCGTCCGCGGCATCCGTCAGAAGGTTCGGAAGCACGGCGCGCTCGGTGGATCCGAAGTCGCGCAGCACGAAGTCGGCCGCGGACTGCCGACCCGGCGGACGACCGATGCCGACCCGCACTCGCGTGAAATCGCCGGTGCCGATAGCCGAGATGATGTCGCGGATGCCGTTGTGGCCGCCATGTCCGCCACCGAACTTGATCTTGAGCTTGTCGAACGGGATGTCGAGTTCGTCATGAACGACGATGAGTTGCGCCGGCTCGATCTTGTAGAAATTGAGCAGAGACGCGACCGGACCGCCGGAGAGATTCATGAAGCTGTTGGGCTTGGCGAGCACCAGCCGCGGGCCCTCGAGCCCGGTACGCCCCTCGGCGACGGTCGAGTTGGTCTTGTGCGAGCGGAAGGATGCCGAGGCACGGTCCGCGAGCTCGGCCAGAACCATCTGGCCGACATTGTGTCGATTGCTGGCGTAGTCGGGCCCGGGGTTGCCGAGCCCGACTACGAGCCACTGAGTGGAGTCCATGGACCGCTACTGCAGGGTGGTGGTGAGTTTTACTACTCTGCGGCAGCTTCCTCGGCGGGAGCTTCCTCGGTCTCTTCGACCTCGGGGGTCTCGCCCAGGTCCTGCTCGACCGGGATGCTGATCGCGACGACGAGCACCTCGGGGTCGGTGACGAGCACCGAGCCCTCGGGCAGCGCGACGTCCTTCGCGAAGATCTGCGTGCCGGCTTCGAGTCCCTCGACGTCGACGACGACGTTCTGGGGGATGTTGGTGGCTAGCGCCTCGATCGTGATCGACTTGGCGTCCAGGTCGACGGAGGTTCCGGAGGCCGGCTCGCCCGAGACGTGCACGGCGACGTCTACCTCGACGCGCTCGCCCTTGCGCAGCACGATCAGGTCGATGTGCTCGATGATCTGGCGAAGCGGGTCCTTCTGCACGTCCTTGACGAGGGCGAGCTGGTTGGCTCCACCGTCGAGCTGAAGGTCCAGGATGGCGTTCGCCTTGCGCAGCAGGAGCGCGACCTCGTGGGCCGGAAGGCTCACGTGCTGCGGCTCGGTGCCGTGACCGTAGACGACCGCGGGCACCTTGCCGGCAGCGCGAAGCTTGCGAGCAACGCCTTTGCCGAAGGTGGTGCGGGATTCCGCCGAAATCTTGTTGGTGAGCTCTTTGTGAGCCTTTTTCTCAGACATTTTTCTCCTTGGCGGACCTTCTGTGGTTCAGCACAGTGGCCGCGTCTATTGGTTTCCACTCGAACGCATCAGCGTGAGGAAAGACTTGGGGCTGAAAGCAGCCACGTGCCCGATCCACCGCGTCGATAACGGATGCATGGCATCCCTCGCCGAAGTACAGCTTGAGAGTTTACACGGATCGCGTCGGGTCTCGATACGGTCGCGGGGCGACCTACTCGACCTGCGGGGTCAGCAGAGCAACCAGTGTTCGCACGACCGACTCCACCGTGGGGTGATCGTCGAGCGAGACCCGCACGCCCGGCTCGTGCGGCGTGAGAGGTTCGAGCGTTGCGAGTTGCGAGTCGAGAAGAGATGCGGGCATGAAGTGACCCTCCCGATGCCGCACGCGCGATTCAAGCAGCGTCCGCGACCCGTCGAGGAAAACAAACCGGGTGGAGGGCGCCGCGGCGAGGATCGCCTCCCGGTAAACCCGCTTGAGCGCGGAGCACGCGATGACGAGACCACCGGTTGCGGCAGCAAGCTCTGCGCCGACAAGGGCGAGCCAGGGCATACGGTCGTCGTCGGTGAGAGCCATACCCGACGCCATCTTCGCCACGTTGGAGGCCGGATGCAGCGCGTCCGCGTCGTCGAACCGGACGCCGAGCCGGGCAGCGAGAGCCTCCCCGATTGTCGATTTTCCGGATCCGCTTACCCCCATGACGACGATAAGCGGTGACGAGTTCATGGGTCGACCCTATTGCGCACGGTACGTTCCACGCCGCCTTCTGTTCGTTCTGGTAGACGGAGTTTCTTTCACGTCCATCGTCGGTCGCCACTCCCGTGTGACCGCACAGAATGGCCCGTCTTCGCAGAGCGAGACGGGCCATTCGCACAGGACTACTTGCCCCAGACCTTCAAGTACACGTCACGGAACCCACTGGCGGGATCGAACACGTCACCCGAGGGTACGTTCTGTTTCGTGATCAGACCGGGCGCCGCCACAAATGTCGAGGGCTTCTCGCCGGCAAAAGCGCGGTTCACCTCGTCGATGAGCTGCCACCCCTGCAGCGGAATGGGCTCGGCGACAGTTGCGGCTTGGTAGCTGTCGCTGCGGATACGCTGCATGTCTGCGGCGTCACCGTCGCCAGCGCCGATGGACTGCGGGGGTCCAGCGGCGGCGATTCCTGCGTCTTTCAGAGCACGGGACGCCCCACTGAAGTAGTTACCGTTTACAGCGAGCAGGTACGTGAGCTTCTTACCATTTTGCTGCAAGAGGTTCGAGACGATTCCGGGCATACGCTGGTCAGCGGTCGCGATCGGGGAGTCCTGGAACGAAAGGACGCTGCATCCTTTACACGCCTTGATATATGCCTCCATCGCGCGGGCTTTGGTGACGGCGAGCTCGTACTGGCCGTCCGTGAATACCGCGACCCCCGCCTTGCCGTTCGAGTTCGCGACCGCATAGGCAGCAGCGAGTTGTGCGACGACGAGCGGGTCGGTTCCCACGTTCGTGACGAGCCCGTTGCCCGGCCCGGTGAGAACGCCGGCGTGCCATCCGATCACGGGGATTTTTTCCGAAGTGGCAGTGGTGATGGCGGGAGCCTGCTCCGTCGGGTCGAGACCACCGAGGATGATCGCGTCCGGCTTGGACGTGATCGCCTGGTTCATCGCATCGGTGTTGCCCTGCGGGGTTCCGTGGCCGTCGTACACGCTCACGGTCCAGCCGATCTTCGCGGCGGCTTCCTGCACTGACTTACCCATCGCGTTGTGACCGCCGTTGGCAAGGTCACCCGCGACGTACGCGATTTTCGCGCCCGGCTTTTGAGCCTTCGGGCCTGTGGAGGGAGGCGTGAACCCCTCCGATGCAGTGAGGCTCTTTTCTACGAGCGCCTTCGAGAATGCGACCGGGTCACCCTTGGGGAGGATGGAGTCGAATTTGCCGGCGCTGGATCCACCGCTCGCCGACGGCGATGCCGAATTCTGACTCGACACACTCGCACTCGAGCAACCTGCGAGTGCGAGCATCGGCACAAGGGTTACTACGGCGACGGCGATAGAGAACCGCCTATTTTTCAGCTTCATTGCTTTCCTGTCTCTTGATGGTGCCCCGACCCGCTGCTGCGGCCGGAGGGAGTGAAGTTCTGCGCTGTGTTACCGGTACGGGCTCACAGGGGTGGCGGCGAGACGGCGGTACCGACCGAGGTTGCTGGCGACGGATCGCCAGCCACCGGTTTTTTGTTGGGCGGTGTGGCCTCAGCTCGCGCTACCCTCCTCCGGCTCGTCACCGACGCGATTGTGATCGCGGCGACAAGCGTCAGGCCGTTGAAGAGGGGTTCGAGGTAGAACTGTCCGGGGATGAGTTGCTGCAGTCCCGAGATACCGATGGTCGCGATCGTGACGCCGATGATCGTGCCGAGCGCGTTCATCCGCCCCGGGCGAATCGTGGTCGACCCGAGGAAGGCTGCCGTGAGAGCGGGGAGAAGGAACTCGGGTCCGATGTTGGACTGCACCACGCCGTTGGAGCGGGAGGCGATGAGTACTCCCGCGATCGCAACCATCACGCCAGAGGAGACCATCGCTCCGACAACATACTTACGGCGCGGAACGCCGGTCAGCTCTGCTGCGCGGGGGTTCGCGCCGATCGCATACAGGTAGCGTCCGATCGGGAAGTATTCGAGCAGCACGAAGATCACGAGACCCAGTACCAGTGCGATAACGAAGGTCCCCGGCAGCGGTCCCGCCGACCACGCGGCGAGCTTGTCGAACGCAGCGGCCCGCTGGCCGGCCGAATCGGTGATCTGACGGCCCCCGGTGATCCAGAACGTGATCGCGAAGATTACCTGCCCGGTCGCCAGGGTGGCGATGAACGCGTCTACCTGTGCAAGTTCGACCAGCAGCGCGTTCAGCAGTCCGATCAGCGCTCCGCCAACGAGACAGAGGAGTATCGACAGGCGGTAATCGACGCCCAGGAGTTGCAAATTCAACGCCATGACCTGCCAGAGGCCCGCTCCATAGCCGATGGAAAGGTCGATCTTTCCCGCGATCATCGGAATCGTCACGGCAAGGGCCAGGATCAGGAGAATCGACTGAGATGACGCGAGCAGCTGGAAATTCAGCAGCGTGGCAAAGGTGTTGGGCCTCAGAATCGCGAAGATCACGAAGAGGATGGCAGTGAGCACGACGAGCCCGTAGGTGGTGGTCAACTGCCGGTACCACGGTGTGCCGCGCGGCGGTTCGAGCGCCGTCGAACGGACGGACGTATTCATCGTCATGATGTGTGCTCCTCGGTGAGTGTGTGGAATTCAAGGCCCGATGCTGCGGCGACGAGATTGGCTATGGTCAGGTCTGCGCCGCTGAGGCTCGCTGTGGGCTGGCCACGCTCCATCACGATCGCGCGGTGGCTGATCTTGGCGACCTCCTCCATGTCGGTGGAGACGACGACAACCGTTGTTCCGGCTCTCGCGGCATCACGCAAGAGGCCGTAGATGTCCGACTTCGCTCCGATATCCACGCCCATGGTGGGTTCTTCGAGAACCAGGATCTTGCGTCCGGCACTCAACCAGCGCGCGAGGATCACTTTTTGTTGGTTGCCGCCGGAAAAGGTGTCCAGTGACAGTTCGGTATCGGCAGGGCGGACCCCGAACGCGCGAATCTGCTCGAGCGCCTCTTTTCGTTCGGTCCCCGGCCAGAAGAACGAGAGTGCTTTTCGCCCCCAGATGGAAGGGTTAAGGAAGAGGTTCTCGCGCACGGTCAGGCCGGACGCCACAGATTCGGTCTCTCGGTTGGACGTGGCAAAACCGATGCCCGCTTTGACCGCGCCGTAAGGGCTGCCGAACCGCGCGGGTGTTCCATCGATCGACAGCGCGCCCGAGTCGATCTTTATCGCCCCCGCAATGGCACGACCGATCTCGTCCTGGCCCGCGCCACGTAGTCCGCAGATCGAGATGACTTCTCCGCGTGGCGCGACAAGGTTCATGGGACCGACATCATTCACCCGCACATCGGCGAGTTCGAGCCGGGGCTCAACGCCGGGCTCTTCGAAAGTGATTGTCGATACCTCATGGCCGACGATCAGCTCCACGAGTTCGGTGTGAGACAGTCCATGAACTGATCGCTCGGCGACGACAGCGCCACTTCTCATCACCACGGTTCGCGTTGAAATCTCATACACCTCGTCGAGGCGGTGCGAGACATAGATCATGCCGACGCCGGTGTCTCGCAGCCTTCGAAGAACTGTGAAGAGGCGCTCGACATCCGCCGCGGGAAGGGATGCGGTCGGCTCGTCGAGCACCAGCAGCTTCGGGTTCGAAACGAGACCTCGCGCGATGGTGAGCAGGCTGCGCTCGGTGCGCGGCAGATCGAAAACACGAGCGTCGGGGTCGATCCCTCCCCCCACGAGGTCAAGGATTTCGCGCGATCGGCGGCGGAGCTCTTTCATGTCAACGAGACCGAATCGGCGCGGGTACCCCAGGGTGATGGCCATGTTCTCGGCCACAGTCATCCAGTCGATGAGACCGAGATTCTGGTGGATGAAAGACATCTTCGACCTCGTGCCGGGAGTCGACAGGTCACTGCCCGAAAGGAGCATCCGCCCGCTATCGGGTTTGTACACCCCCGCCAACATCTTGATCACCGTCGATTTGCCGGCACCATTTTCACCGAGTAGGGAGACGATTTCGCCCTGTTCTACGGTGAACGACACGTCTCGAGCGGCGCGTGTCGCGAAGAAGGTCTTGTTGAGATTTTCCACGCTGAGAAGTGAGGTACTCATAGTTGCTCCTGATCGCTCAGCCCGCGGGCGAGGATGGAAAGTTCGGATGCCAGTCGTGAGCGCATGTCTCCGGTGGCCCGGGGAGCGAGCAGTGTGGCGCTCACCGCAGCGGGCATGCCTTCTGAGACGAATGCGACCGCCACACAGGTGACGCCCACCACCCCTTGCTCGTCATCTATCGCGTACCCTCGCTCCCTGATTTGCATCAGATCGGCGTGCAACGAGTCGACACTCCGATGCGAACGGACAGTAGGTCGCGGGAGCTCGCCGATGGTGGCGAGTCGGGTATCGAGTTCGAGATCCGAAAGGCTCGCCAGCATCGCCTTACCGAGACCCGTGACGCCGGCGGGAGCCCGACTTCCGACGGCCGCCAAGAATCGAACCGGCTGAGTACCGCCGTTGCGAGCGAGGTAGATCACATCCGTGCCGTCGAGTACGGCGAGGAGAGTGGTTTCGCTGTGGAGCGTTGTCAGCGCCCGCGGGATGTGACCGAACTCGGCCACCATCGTGCTCGAGGCGAGCATCGAGCGGCTCAGCTCCAGCATCCGGTAGCTCAGCACCCAGCCGTGCTCCCCTCTCCTGACCATGTGGGAGGCTTCGAGACTGACAAGCAGGTTGAAGACGGAGGATTTCGCAAGATCCAGGTGAAGCGCGATGTCGCTGATCGTCAACGGCACTCGCCGGTCGCCCATGTGGGAGAGGATCAGGCCAGCTCGAAATGCGGCGGGTGACGGGGTGCTGGAGGCGGTATCGGTGGCGACTGCGGGTCGCGCGGGGGTCAAGGTCATCGGGCCCTACTTTCGTCGCCAGAGTGCGGATGCGTCTGTGGTGCGAGTACGAATCCGGTACAGGCTCGTGGTGGCGGTGATGTAGAGATCCGAGCCGTCGGCGCCGCCGAAACACAGATTGCTGACGACCTCTGGCACGTCGATGGTTGCGAGGTGATCGCCCGCCGGGGAGAAGATCTGCACTCCCGAGTCGGAGGAAGTCCAGACTCGCCCGTGCTCGTCGACGCGAAATCCGTCGGGAAGACCCGATTGCAGACTCACGATGGTCCGGCCGTTTTTGCAGGTCAGACCGTCGATGGTGTCGTAGGCGCGAATGTGACGATTTCCACCTCCGCCGCTCGCGCGGGCGGCAGAAGTGTCTGACACGTAGAGAATCGACTCATCCGGCGAGAAGGCAAGGCCGTTGGGTTCTTCGATATCCGCAATCACGACAGTCACTGAGGTGTCGCTGGGATCGATCCGGAAGACGAAGTTGTCGCCGTACTCGCGCTCCCCTGGATGACCCTCTCCGCTCACCTGTATTCCATAAGGCGGATCGGTGAACCAGATCGAGCCGTCGGAATGAACGACCACGTCATTCGGGCTGTTGAATCGGCGCCCCGCCCAGGCTGCGGCGATCGTGGTGACGGTGTGACCGTCGTCGCGTTCGATCGCCCGCGCGCCATGCGAGCACTGCACGACTGCCCCGGTTGCATCGGTCGTTCGCCCGTTGGTGAAACCGACACCCGCACGATAGACGCTCGTGGTGTTGGTGCCCGGATGGAATTGCATGATTCGGTCGTTGGGGATGTCGCTCCACCGCACGCTCTGGTCACCGGCGATCCAGGCAGGACCTTCCGCCCAGACGCATCCGCTCGCCAATTTCTCGAGCGTCGCTCTGGGTGCGAGAAGCGACGCGATCATCACATCGCCACCTACGCTGGCGCTCATCTGAAACTCTCCATCGGGTTCCCCATGTCTTTACTGTCGGCAGTCACTCAAACACTCGCGGCAACGGCAAACAAGACTTACGTTCAACTGGCTGAACGCAGGGCCGAGAGAATGGGGAATTTTCCGCTCAGAGTTCAGTCTGTTGAACAAATGCCAATGATGGAACCGGAATGTTCCATAGAGTTCTGGCGGTCGCGTTGGTAAAACGAGCGCGACACAGCACCACTCGGGTAAGGGAGCCAGGGATCTATGACAGCTGTGGATGAGTCGATCGTGGGCAGCGTACTCGCGCTGTGCACCCAGACCCCCGGTGCCCGGCGCGGCGCCGGGCCGATGAGTTGGCGCAGCGAACTCCGACGACTGAAACGCAGCGGTTTCAGCCGGGTGGATCTGCTGGATAACTGGCTCCCCTTCGTGAACTTGACGGCCAGCGAGGTCGATGATCTCGGAAGCATCCTGGTGGATCTTGGCCTCACGGCGCCCTGCTTGGGCACCTCTCGCCGAAGTCTCATCGATCCGGAGTTCGGCGAAGAGAACCTCGAGTACACCCTGAAAATCTTGGAGGTCGCACACCGGCTCGGGCTCCGAAGGGTGGGCGTGGGATTTCATCCCGCTCTCGTCGACGCGCAACGACAGTCCGCGCAATTCTGGGAACACGCGGGCCGGGCGGATGACCGCACCGAGGAGAACTGGGATGTTGCGGCCCGGCGTGTGGCGGTGGTCTGTGATGCGGCCGCGGAGCTCGAGATCGACCTGAACATCGAACTCTACGAAGACTCACTGCTGTGCACTTCCGAGGATGTGGCTCGGCTGATGGCCGCCGTGGATCGCCCGAATTTCGGGGTGAACCCCGACCTCGGAAATCTCGTGCGATCCGTCACCCCACTCCGCGAATCCTGGCTCGATACCCTTCGGGGATGCCTGCCTCACATGACCTACTGGCACCTCAAGAATTACACTCGGTCCACGCTGGCGCCGGGTGGTCCCTTCGCGGTCGCACCGACGGCGCTGGGGGACGGCACCATCGACTATCGACTCGCGGTCACAGAAGCACTGGCGGCGGGCTACAGCGGACCGATGGTGGTGGAGCACTATGGCGGAGACGCCCTGTGGATGCAGGAGCGGAGCGCCGAATATCTTCGTCGCCTCGTGGACGAGTTGCGGAACGACGAACGGGAAGAGCAGTGATGAAAGCAATCGACGACGTCAGGGTCTATGTCGGACCGAATCAGCTGCCCGATCTCGAGGAGGCTGTGGTTCGAGGCGGCGGCCGGGTCGTGCCACTCGCGGAAGCGAATGCGATCGTCTATCACGGATCAGACGATGCCCGCGAAGTCGTCGACATGATCAGCGAACGGATCCTCTGGATCCAGCTGCCGCACGCCGGAGTCGAGCGTTGGACCCAACCGGGATACATCACGGCAGAGCCGGTCTGGACGAGTGCCGCCGGCGCTTACTCGCCACAGGTGGCCGAACATGTGCTCGCCCTCATGCTTCTCGGGGCAAAGGGCCTACACATCCTTGCTCGTGCGACCGAATGGACGTCGAAGAACACCCGGTCTTTGGCGGGGAGCACTGTCGCCATCATCGGAGCGGGGGGCATCGGTCAGGCGCTCGTCACCCTACTGAAACCATTTGACTGCGTGATCATCGCGGTATCGAATTCGGGCCCGTTCCCTGGCGCGGAACGCACGGTTCCGCGCGACCGGTACCGGGAAGTGCTGCCCGATGCCGACTACGTCGTACTGACCGCTCCATCGACATCGGAGACGCGAGGAATGATCGGCGCCGCCGAGCTGGCAGCGATGAAATCGGGCGCCTGGCTCATCAACGTCGCGCGAGGAGATCTCGTGGTCACCGACGAACTCGTTGCGGCGCTTGGCGCTGGCGAGATCGCAGGAGCGGCTCTCGACGTCACCGATCCAGAGCCGTTGCCCTCCGATCATCCCTTGTGGCGGCTGCCAAACGCGTTGATAACACCGCACTCGGCCAACCCGGAGGACGCCTACTGGCGCACCCTCGCGAAGCGTGTGGAAGAAAACGTGCGCCGGGCGAACCTGGGAGAGCCCCTTCTCGGGGTGATCGATCCGGCTGTCGCGGGCTGACGGCCTGGTCGCGGGCCGAGCGCGGGGCCGCGACTCAGAATCTCAACAGCACCTTGCCCGAGACCGCTGGCTGGTTCGCGATCGTGAAGGCCTCAAGGGACTCCTCGACCGGGAACTCGTGTGTGACGACGGATGCGACGTCGAGAGATCCATCGGCGATCGCCGCGATCACCTCGTCGATCTCGTCATTGAAACGGAAGGATCCGACCAGGTCGAGCTCCCGGGTGATCGCGAGTGAGATGAGTGCGGGCTGCTCCCCCGAGGGCAACAGCCCCACCATGACGACCCGGCCGCCGCGGGTCGTGCCACGCATGGCGCTCGCGAGTCCCCGAAAACTGCCGGACGATTCGATCGCGATGTCGGCGTCCACGGCGGCAATCGCGTCAGCGTCCGTTGCAAGAAGTGTGCGTGTCGCGCCGACAGCCGTCGCGATCGCGAGTGGGGTTTCGAACATGTCGGTGGCGATGACCTCCGCGGCCTCTGCTCTGCGCAGCACCGCGATGATCAGCAGTCCAATCGGACCGCTTCCGGTCACGAGCACGCGCTTTCCCTTCACCTCACCCGCGCGCGACACAGCATGCCAGGCCACACTCGCCGGCTCCACGAGTGCGGCGTCTCGCAGGGACAGGCCCGTGGGCAGCTCTCGCAGCATCCGACTGTCGAGCACGACGGTCCGCGCGAACGCGCCGTCGGTGTGCGGAAATCGGGCGGCACTGCCCAGATAGGTGCACCCCGGGGAGAGATTGGGTCTGTTCTCGGGGTAACGGCCGCCGTCGCCGGGTCCGGGGGTGGCCGGGTGGACCGCGACGGAGGCTCCGATCCGTGGTCCGGATCCGTCGGCCGCGGCGACTCGCACGGTGCCCACGACCTCGTGGCCGAGAACCATGGGGGCCTTCAGGATGGACTCCCCCGCTGCCCCGTGCGTCCAGTAGTGCAGATCCGATCCACAGATGCCGCCGTAGGCGATGTCTACCACCGCCTGATGCGCTTCGGGCCGTTTCAACGCAACAGGCTCGATCCGAAGCTCGTCTTTCGCGTGGGCGACCACGCCGAGGGCGGTTTCTGGAAGGTCCGTCGTCATGTTCTCTCTCTCGATATGGGTCTGGCGCGAATAGGGGATGGCAACTCAGACCACTGCGGTCATGCCGCCGTCGACATAGAGGACCTGGCCGTTGACGAAATCTGATGCTCCGGACGCGAGAAACACGACCGCGCCGACCAGATCTTCGGTATCGCCCCACCGTCCGGCTGGAGTGCGCGTGCGCACCCACTGACTGAAGGTCTCGTCGTCGACGAGGGACTTGGTCAATTCGGTGGCGAAATACCCTGGCGCGATCGCATTCACCTGGATGCCGCGTGGCCCGAGGTCGGCGCACATCCCCTTGGTGAGCATCGCGATGCCCCCTTTTGTCGCGGCATAGGCGGCGATTCCCGGGCGGCCGAGCTGTGATTGCACCGATCCGATATTGATGATCTTGCCCGATCCGGCGTCGACCATACCTCGAGCGATCCTTTGGCCGACAAGGAACGCACTCGTCAGGTTCGATGCGACAAGTTCGTTCCAGTCGCTCAGCGCGAACTCGGTGAACGGCGCGCGGCGCTGGATTCCGGCGTTGTTCACCAAGATTTGCACAGACCCGACCGAGGATTCGATCTCGCTGATTCCACCATCTACGGCGGCGGCATCGGTCACATCGAAACGGGCAGTCGCGACCTCTCCCCCCGATTCCGCCAGCACCGTCTCCCTGGCGGCGTCCAGAGCCTGTTGGTCGCGCCCGTGCAGCACGACGCGGGCTCCCGATCTCGCGAGTCCGCGAGCGAGAGTCAGACCGATGCCGCGGCTGGATCCCGTGACGAGGGCGATACGGCCGGTCAGGTCGAATAGTGCGGTCATTGGAACTCCTCGGTGGTAGTTCGATCTGCGCTGGTCAGGTCATCCTCGTGCCGGGGGTGGACGAGCACGGGACGCGAAAGTTCGGCGGATGCCTGCTGCAGCGCCCGGAGCACCCTCTCTCGCTCCCCGAGCGTGTCACTCGGATGCACGAGGGAGACTCCGATCGCGAACGACGGCTCATCGGCACGGGTCGAGGGCACGAGAGTGGCCAGGGCGAAGACGCTGGGGTGAACTTCGCCATCGTCGACCGCGTACCCGTTTCGGCGGGTGATTTCCAGCTTCGCCTGCAGGGAAGCCAGGTCAGAGGTCGACCGGTTCGTCAGACTGACGAGATGGCTCGGCTCGCGAAAGAGCGCCTCGATCCGCGCGGGTGAGAGCTCGGCCAGCAACGCCGTTCCCACGGCAGTCGCCGATGCCGGGTAACGGTCGCCGACGCTGGCGGAGAGCGGAAATCGCTCTCTGCCCTCATACACGGCGAGATAGAGCGAGCGCACCCCATCGAGCATGGCTATCTGAACGAGCTGGCGACTCAACACCTCGGACTCCTCGCAGATGCGATAGAACTCGCGTATCTGGTCGAAGCCGGCGAGATAGGCACTGCCGAGTTCGACAGAGCGACGACCGAGCAGGAACCCTCCCGCCGTGCGACGGATGAGGCCGCCCTCCTCGAGGGAGGCGCAGAGATTGGAGGTGGACGACTTCGCGATCCCGAGTTCGCGGGCGATGTCGCTCAGAGGCTTCGGGCGCCCCGGGGAGGCTGCGAGCAGATCCAGAATCCGGATGGCTTTCTGCACGGCCGGTGCCAGTGCACCCTTCTCCTCCGCCTCCCGCATCGCCGCTCTTCCCCTCAATGAATCACGCCCTCTGTCATGAGGATTCGGGTTAATCTTAGCGATGTATCCATTCTGATGAACAGTGTTCTGTATGCTGTTTTCATGACTCAGGTGCCTGGAAAGTCCGTCCGAGCTGAGCAGTCCGTGGGATTTATCGGCCTCGGCAAGATGGGGCTGCCGATGGCGTTGAACTACCTGAAGGCCGACATCGGATGGGACTGCCCCGAGTTCAGTTGACTCGGTGGGTTAGTGGTTTCACGCGGCGTTGAGGGCCATGTTTATTGTCTCAAACTCGATCGGGGTGAGTTTGCCGAGGCGGCGTTGCCGACGCTTGCGATGGTAGGTTCGCTCGATCCAGACCACGATCGCGAGGCGTAGCTCTTCCCTCGTGGCCCATCGTTGCCGGTCGAGGACGTTCTTTTGCAGGAGGGCGAAGAAGGACTCCATCGCGGCGTTGTCGCCGCATGCGCCGACGCGGCCCATCGACCCGGTGATGGCGTTGTTCTTCAACACCCGCACGAAGGCGTTGGAGCGGAATTGAGAGCCGCGGTCGGAGTGCAGAATCGTGCCGGCGATGTCGCGTTGCCCGATTGCGTTGCGGGCCGCAGCGACCGCCAGGGATGCTTTCATTCGGGAGTCGATGGAGTAGCCGACGATCTTGTTCGACCACACGTCCTTGATCGCGCAGAGGTAGATTTTGCCTTCGTCGGTGCGATGCTCGGTGATGTCCGTCAACCACAGCTGGTTAGGGCGTGTCGCGGTGAAGTTCCGCTGGACATGGTCGTCATGCACGGGCGGGCCGGCTTTGCCCCTCAGGCCGCGTTTCTTCGCGAACACGGACCAGAGCCGCTGCTGGGAGCAGAGCCGCCAAACCCGGTTCTCGCCCGCCTTCAGGCCAGCCTGGTTGAGTTCGTCGCTGATGAACCGGTAGCCGAACGCGGGGTCGTCCCGGTGGGCGTCCCACGCCGCGTTGGTCAGGTGAGCGTCGTCCCAATCACGTTGCGAGACGGGGTTTCGGAGCCACTGATAGAAGGCTTGTTTGGAGAAGCGCAATACCCGGCAGGTCACCGTGACGGGGACTCCGTCGACGGCCAGTTCGCGGACCAGCGGGTACATCATTTTGGGTTGACATCCCGGGAGAGGTAGGCGACGGCGCGGCGCATTACCTCGGCTTCCTGCTCCAGCAGCCGGATCCGTTTCCGCGCCTCCCGCAGCTCAGCCGACTCCTTCTCCGTCACGCCAGGCTTCACCCCCTCTTCGACGTCGGCTTTCTTCAGCCAGTACGCCAGACACGACTCCGAAATTCCGAAGTCCTTCGCGATCTGGTTCAGCGGGGCTTCGTGCTTGCGAGCGACCGCGACAACATCGCGGCGGAACTCGGGCGGGTAGGGCTTGGGCATGGTGACATCCTTCCAGCGGAGACGAATCTCCACAGGTCAAGAGTCAACCAAACCGGGGGCAGTCCCGATCCCTCCGCGTCACCGGGCGGTCTCGATATCGCGCCGCCGATGCCCTCGAGGCGGGAGCAGAGTGGGTAGCGACCCCCCGGCAACTCGCCGACGCCTGCTCGATCATCATCATCATGGTGCCCGACATGCCTCAGGTAGAAGAACTCCTGTTCGGCCGGGACGCGGTATCGAGCTCCGAATCGAGCGCCACCGTCGTGGTTTGTTCGTCGGTGTCGCCCATGGGAATCCGCGAGGTGGCAGAGCGCTTGTCCGTTGCCTCGAGCGGACGGATGAAGATCGTCGACGCACCGGTATCCGGCGGCACGGAGGGCGCCATCGCCGCAACCCTCTCGATCATGGTCGGGGGTGACAGTCACAGTTTTGATCAGGTGCGCCCGGTACTCTCGACCTTTGGCACGCCCGTGCATCTCGGGCCTCTCGGCTCCGGCGACATCGCCAAGGCATGCAACCAGTTGATCGTCGCGGCGACTATCTCGGCCATCGCAGAGGCCAGTGTCATCGCAGAGCGGTCCGGCCTGGATATCGCTGCGCTGCTCTCCCTCCTCGAGGGTGGATACGCCGGAAGTCGAGTGCTCGAGGCGAAGAAGCAATTGATCATCGACGGCGACTACAGACCGACGGGCATCGCTCGCTACATGGTCAAAGACCTCGGGTTCGCCGCGGCGGCAGCGTCAGCGACTGGCACGATGACTCCCGTTCTCGACGTGCTGCGGGGATCCTTCGATGGGCTGGTATCTGCCGGTCTGGGGGATCTCGATCTCGCGGTCATGCACCGTTACGTCCAGTCGCTGCCCCGCGACTGAAAGCTACTGTTGAGCTAACTGTTCGTTTTTCGCAAGGAGAGAGCCCGTGCCAGAGAATTCAGCCGCAAACATCGGAGTCGTCGGGCTCGCCGTCATGGGCAGCAACCTCGCCCGCAACCTCGCGAGCCGCGAGGGCAACACCGTCGCCGTCTTCAATCGCAGTCACGAGAAGACCGACACTCTGCTCTCCGAGCATCCCGAGGCGAACTTCATCGGCACCACGAACTACGCCGAGTTCGCGGCCGCCCTCTCCAAGCCCCGCGCCGCCATCGTGATGGTGCAGGCGGGTAAGGGCACGGATGCGGTCATCGACGAACTCGTCAAGGTCTTCGAACCCGGCGACATCATCGTCGACGGAGGCAACTCGCTCTTCACCGACACCATCCGCCGCGAGAAGGCCGTGCGCGAGACGGGCATCAACTTCGTGGGCGCCGGGATCTCGGGCGGCGAAGAGGGCGCCCTTCTCGGCCCCTCGATCATGCCCGGCGGGTCCGACGAGTCCTGGGTGACCCTCGGCCCGATCCTCGAGTCGATCGCCGCCGTCGTCGACGGCGAGCCCTGCGTCACGCACGTGGGCCACGACGGAGCCGGACACTTCGTCAAGATGATCCACAACGGCATCGAATACGCCGACATGCAGCTCATCGGCGAGGCCTACGACCTCATCCGCCGCGGCACCGGCAAGACCCCGGCCGAGATCGCCGACATCTTCGCCGAGTGGAACACCGGAGAGCTCGAGAGCTACCTCATCGAGATCACCGCCGAGGTGCTTCGCCAGGTGGATGCCGAGACCGGCAAGCCCCTCGTCGACGTGATCCTCGACCAGGCCGGATCGAAGGGCACCGGCGTCTGGACCGTGCAGACCGCGCTCGACCTCGGTATCCCCGTCTCCGGCATCGCCGAAGCCGTCTTCGCCCGATCCGTCTCGTCTAAGCCGGCCCAGCGTGCCGCGGCCGCGGAGCTGCCCGGACCGACGGCATCCCCCGTCGAAGACGTCGACGGCTTCATCGAGGGAGTTCGGCAGGCGCTCTACGCCTCGAAGGTGATCGCCTACAGCCAGGGTTTCGATGCGATCGTCGCCGGTGCGGAGCAGTACGACTGGGACATCAAGAAGGGCGAGATCGCCAAGATCTGGCGCGGCGGCTGCATCATCCGCGCCCGCTTCCTCAACCGCATCACGGAGGCCTACGCCGAAGATCCGACGCTGGTCTCGCTGGTGACCGCACCGTTCTTCACCGATGTGGTGGCGAAGGCGCAGGACTCCTGGCGCAACGTCGTGGCGGATGCCGCGCACGCGGGCATCCCCGCGCCCGTGTTCGCCTCCTCCCTCGCGTACTACGACAGCCTGCGCGCCGACCGACTCCCGGCCGCCCTCACCCAGGGCCAGCGGGACTTCTTCGGCGCACACACCTACAAGCGCGTCGACAAGGAGGGAACCTTCCACACGCTGTGGAGCGGCGACCGCTCCGAGATCGAGTCGGAAGGCAGCGCGCACTAGGTCGGGCGGCAGGTCGGCGGTGCGAGCCCGCGCCGTCGACGCTGCGGTGGGGGTCGGCGGCTACAGGCTGTGCGCGAAGTCGCGGACGTGCGCGACCGACTGCGCGTAGACATCCGGAAGCGCCGCCCGGAAGAGCCCGTCGCCGAAGTGGCACACACCGGCAACGGTGCGCTCCACCACGGTGACCCCCGCCTCGCGAAGAGTGCGCGCGTAGGCAAGCCCCTCGTCGCGGCACGGGTCGAGTTCATTGACCGAGATCGCGTGCGGTGGCAGTCCCCGCAGGTCGGAGACTGTCGCGAAATACGGCCAGGCGGGCGGGTTGTGACGGTTCGCCCGCCCGGGGTCGTAGAGATCCCTCAGGATGCTGTTGAGGGCGTTGCTCATGAAATAGCCGTCGTTCTCGGTGAGCGACGGCAGCTCGGCGGGATTGTCTTCCCCGAGCCATTCATAGAGCCCCGAGATATACGGCACCGAGGCGTAGACACCATCGACGACCCTGGCCCCCTCTCGACCGGCGCGGATGCAGGCGGCGAGGGCCAGATTCGCCCCACCCGAGTCACCCTGGAGCACCAGCGACGAGATTCCGAGCTCTGCACGATGGGCCGACACCCAGTGCGCCGCGGCCGCGACGTCGTCGAGGCCAGCGGGGAAGGGATGGTGCCCGGTCTCATCCGCCGCGTTCCGGAACCCGACTCCCACCACGACGAGGCCGGCGGCCGCGAGCTCGTCGCGCCACCGCGTGTACACGGAGTTGCCCCCACTGAGCATCACCATGCCGCCGCCGTGGACATGAAGGATGCCGGGCAGCGGCCCGGAGGCCTCCGCGGGCCGATGCTGCGAAAGAACGATCTCTCCTCCCTGAGGGCCCGGGATGACCCGGGTCGAGCGAACGACCCCTGTGACGGGCGGGAGCTGGGCCAGGAGCGCATCGAACAGGGACTCGAGGCGTGACTCCGCCCGTCGGCTGAAGGCGAGACGGGCTTCGAGCGGATCCTCCGGCGAGACGCGCGGTGGGGAGGTGCGTTCGCCGAGCCGGAACGGCGCCATGGCAGCGAGCATCCGCGGGTCTGAGCGAGGGTCGGTGGCGAGGGTGCTGTCGGGATCGCCGAGTCGCCCGGGCTCCGACGATGAGGATGGTGTCGGCATCGACGGGTCTCCAATTCGGTCTGCGGGGTCGATGCACGATACCGCGCGGGCTCCGCAATCGACCGGGAGCGTGACAAGATCGAACCGCCATGAACTACGACGACGAGCCCGAACTGGCCGGCTACGTGCCGACCGAGGGTACTCCGCGCCTGCGGAGGATGCGGTTCGTGCTGCGCATCGTGGTCGTGGTGGGCATCGCCTGCCTCGTGCTGCCCGGAATGCTGACGACGATGTCCGTAGCCGCCGCCACCGCACAGGAGGCCTGCAACGCCTGGGTCGCCTACGAGGCACCCGAGGCGACCGGGGCATCCGCCCGCTTCGAATTCTTCGGCACCGGCGGACCCGGCTGGCAGTGTTACACGGTCGGAGCCTTCGGCGGAGAGAAGAATGTCGCCTCGCTGGGGCTGATCCCGATCTCGCCGAAGATGTCGCCGGTGCCCCTTCCCGGCAAGAACGCCTAGTCTTCCTCGCGGGAGAGCTCGCGCAGCACGACCATCGCCTGTTCCGCCTGGTGACCGGGCACGAGCAGGTGGTCGTGGTGGAATCCGGCGAGCACATTGTTGCTGATGCCCGCCTCGGCGAGCGCCACCGAGATGGTGGCCGTGAGCCCCACGGTCTCGAGCGAGGAGTGGGCGGTGAGGGTGATCCAGCGCGCAACGAAGTCGTACGGCAGGAACTCCGCGTCGGCATCGCGGCGCCGCAGCACCACGGTGGTTCCTTCCAGTTCGACGATCGTCGCCATGGCGTTCAACCGCGAGGCGCGATCCGGTTGCACCGAGACGAACACGAACTCGCCGGGATGGAGCCGCGGCTCGAGCGAACGGAGGATGGTGGGCACATGGGTTGTCCCCCATGACGACGCCCTGTGTGATCCGGCCATCCCAGCACCATATCCCGTCGGAACGAGGCGCCGAACCACGACCGGTCTACCGGAGCGCCCCTATCGCGCCTGCAACCGCTCGCGCACTTCGCGCCGGATCACCTTGCCGATCAGGGACTTCGGCAGTTCCTCGACCGCGACGACACGTCGGGGCACTTTGTACCCGGCGAGGTTCGGTCGCACGAAGTCGCGCAGGCCCTGCTCGTCGAGTTCGGCGCCCGGCGCGAGTACGACAGCGGCCACCACCTCCTCGCCGCTGTGGTCGCTCGGCAGGCCGACCACAGCGACATCCGCGACCGAGGGATGCGACCGCAGGGCGTCTTCGACCTCGCTCGGCGCCACGTTGAAACCCCCGGTGATGATGAGCTCCTTGATGCGATCGACGATGCTCACGAAGCCGTCCGCATCGATCGTGACGATGTCACCGGTACGGAACCACGGGCCGGCCTCGTCACCGTCAGCTGCGGGCACGAAGACCTCCGCGGTCTCCTCGGCCCTCTTCCAGTAGCCGGAGAACACCTGCGGTCCGCGCACGATCAGCTCGCCCTCATCGCCAGCGGCCCGGTCCACCGCGGGGTTCTCGGGATCGACGACCCTCACCTCCGTGTTCGGCAGCGGCAGTCCGACCGTGCCCGCGCGGCGGGTCGGGCCCACCGGGTTGGCCATGAGCACCGGGCTCGTCTCGGAAAGCCCGTAGCCCTCGACGAGGTATCCCCCGGTGCGCTTCTCCCACGGCTCGACGACGGATGCAGAGAGCGGCATGGCACCGGAGATCGCGATCTCGATCCCCTTCAGCGACACTCCCGCCTCGTCCGCCGCGGCGGTGAGCCGCTCGTAGATCGGAGGGACCGCGGGAAGGAACGTGGCCGGGTGCTTCTTCACGACCGCGAGCACCAGCTCCGGATCGAACTTGGGAAAGAGCACCAGTCTCGACCCCATGCTCATCGCGAAGGTGAGGCAGAGGGTGAGCCCGTAGGCGTGGAACATGGGGAGCACCGCGTAGACGACCGCGGTTCCGCGGTGGACCGTCGGCACCCAGGCGCGGGACTGGGCGGCGTTGGTCGCGAGATTGAGATGGGTGAGGGTGGCCCCCTTCGGCGAGCCGGTCGTGCCGCTCGTGTACTGGATGAGCGCGACATCCACGGCCGTCGGCCGGAAGATGTGGCCGTCGACCGTCGGGTGATCGAGGAGCTTGTGCCACGGCACGGTGCCTCGAACCGTGGTGGTCAGCGCGGCGCGCGATGCGCGGGCCCGCGCGATCGGCAGCCTCAGCAACGCGCGCGTGCCGAAGGGCATCGCCCGGGTGACGTCGATCGACACGATCGACTCGACCGCGACATCCGCCGGAAACTGCTGCACGGTCTCGACGACGTTGTTCCACACGATGGCGACCTTTGCGCCGTGGTCTTCGAACTGGTGCCGCAGCTCACGAGGGGTGTACAGCGGGTTGTGTTCCACGACGATCGCGCCGAGGCGCAGAACCGCGTAGAAGGCCACGACGTGTTGCGGGCAGTTGGGCAGAACCAGCGCGACCGTGTCGCCCTTCTGCACCCCGAGCAGGCGAAGGCCCTCCGCGGCACGCAGGATCTGTTCGCCGAGCTCCGCATAGGTCGTGGTCGCGCCGAAGAACTCCAGGGCGATGTTGTCGCCGAACTCGCTCACCGAGGCTTCGACGAGGTCGAACAGCGACCCGGTCGGCAGCTCGATCTCGTGAGGAACGCCTTCGGCATAACTGGAGAGCCACGGTCGCGGGGTGGTGATCGTCATGGGCTCAACTCTACGAGAGCCGACGGAAGTGATCAGGCCGCCCGGATGTCGTCGGTCCGTCCTCCGGCACGGGCTGGGGTCAGGCCGCGCCGTCGAACATCGAGGTGACCGATCCGTCGCTGAATACCTCGTGGATCGCGCTCGCGATGAGCGGCGCAATCGGCAGGACGGTGAGGGTGGGGAAGCGCTTCTCCTCTGGAATCGGCAGGGTGTCGGTGACGACGACGGAGTCGATGAAATCGCTCTGCAGGATCTCGGACGCCGGGGGCGAGAACACCGCATGCGTCGCAGCGACGACGACATTGGTCGCGCCGGCGAGCTTGAGCGCCTCCGCGGCCTTCACGATCGTGCCGCCGGTGTCGATCATGTCGTCCACGATCAGGCAGGTACGGCCGTTGACGTATCCGACGATCTCGTGAACCGTCACCTTGTTGGGCACCAAGGGATCGCGACGCTTGTGGATGATGGCCAGCGGCGCTCCGAGCTTGTCACTCCAGATGTCGGCGACCCGCACGCGGCCCATGTCGGGCGAGACGACGGTGAGGGTGGCGGGGTCGAGGCGTTCCTGGAAGTACTTGAGCAGCACCGGCATGGCGAAGAGGTGGTCGACCGGGCCGTCGAAGAAGCCCTGGATCTGGGCGGCATGAAGGTCGACACTCATGATGCGGTCGGCGCCCGCGGCCTTGAACAGATCGGCGACCAGTCGGGCGGAGATCGGCTCGCGACCGCGGCCCTTCTTGTCCTGCCGGGCGTAGGGATAGAAGGGCGCGACGACGGTGATGCGCTTGGCAGAGGCCCGCTTCAGCGCGTCCACCATGATGAGCTGCTCCATGAGCCACTCGTTGATCGGATAGGTGTGGGACTGGATGACGAAGGCATCGCATCCGCGTACGCTCTCGTCGTAGCGTGCATAGATCTCGCCGTTGGCGAAGGTGCGGGCATCGGTGTGCACGAGTTCGGTCTCCAGCTCCGCGGCGACGTCGATCGCGAGCTGCGGATGCGCCCGCCCCGTCACGAGGACCAATCGCTTCTTGCCACTGGCGGTGATCTCGGCCACGGATCCTGCTCTCTCGTTGAATTGACTTCTGTGACGCGGTGCCGATATCGACGCGATCAGACCTCGGAGTCGGCCTCCGCAGCCGCTTTTGCGGCCGCCGTGCCTGCCCGATTCTGCTCGACCCAGCGTTCTACATTGCGCTGGGGAGCCACGGTCATCGCGAGAGCTCCGGCCGGCACATCCTTGCGCACGATCGTTCCCGCTCCGGTCTTGGCCCCGTCACCGATTCTAACCGGGGCGACGAAGACGTTGTGCGAGCCGGAATGCACGTGGGACCCGATCTCGGTGCGGTGCTTGACCAGATCGTCGTAGTTGGCCGTGATGGCACCGGCCCCGAGATTGGTGCCTTCGCCGATCGTCGTGTCGCCGACGTAGCTCAGGTGGGGCACCTTCGAACCCCGGCCGATCGTCGAGTTCTTCGTCTCGACGAAGGTGCCGATCTTGCCGCGCTCACCAAGGTAGGTACCCGGTCGCAGATAGGCGAAAGGGCCGACTGTCGCGTCCGCTCCGATCACCGCGAGGGTGGCATCCGCCCGCTTCACCACCGCGTTCTCCCCGACCTCGCAGTCGACGAGGGTGGTGTCCGGTCCGATGATCGCGCCGCGCTCGATAGCCGTCGCGCCCTTGAGCTGAGTGCCGGGCAGGATCTCCACGTCCTCTGCGATGCTCGTGGCCAGGTCGATCCAGGTGGTCGCGGGATCCTGGATGGTCACCCCGCTCAACTGCCACCCCCGGACGATGCGGGCATTCAGCTCTGCCGCGGCGGCGCCGAGCTGGGCGCGATCGTTGATGCCGGCGACCAGCCAGTGGTCGGTGACCGGAACCGCTTCGATGCGGCCGCCGGTTGCGCGGATGCCGGCTGCGGCATCCGTGAGGTACTTCTCGTTCTGGGCGTTGTCCGTGCCGATGCGCGCCAGGGCATCCCGCAGCGCGGAGGCGTCGAAGACGTACACGCCGGCGTTGACCTCGGTGATCTCCCGCTGTTGCTCGGTGGCATCCTTCTGCTCGACGATGGACTCGAATGCCCCCTCGCCATCCCGCACAATGCGCCCGGCGCCGGTCGGGTCGGCGAAGTAGGCACTGAGCAGCGTGAGCGCGTTTCCAGCGAGGGCGTGGGTCTCGATGAGCGCGTGAACGGTAGCCGCATCGAGCAGGGGGACGTCGGCACTCAGAACGACGACCGAGCCGACGAAGTCCGAGGGGAGTCCGGCGAGCCCGAGCTCCACGGCACGGCCGGTGCCTGGCGCTTCGTCCTGGTCGACGATGATCGCCTGCGGAACGTGCTCGGTGATCACGGCCGCGACGGCATCCCGCTCGTGCCGCACGACGGCGACGATGTGGGCTGCCCCGAGCTCCTCGGCCGTCGCGAGCACGTGGGAGACCATCGGGATTCCGGCGAGCGGGTGCAGCACCTTCGGCAGTGAGGACTTCATTCGGGTGCCCTGCCCCGCTGCGAGGATGATGATCGCGATGTCGGACATGGTGGGGCTCCCTCGCTTGGCGGTGGTCGAGCAGCGCGCTCTCGCGCGTATCGAGACCGCTCCGCCTCCAGGATTCGAACCTGGACCGAACAGCTCCAAAGGCTGTCGTGCTGCCGTTACACTAAGGCGGAATTCCGATCGCACCGCTGAACGGCCGACCGCGACAATTCTGCCAGATGCTCCCCCGCTTCCGTGTCGCTGGCCCTCGCCTGCCCCATGCTCCCGTCGTGGCTTCGGTATCCCCGGTGCGAGAACTCGCGCCGGAGGCCCCCTCCGTCGCGCTCGATCCGGTGGGCCGCGCGGCCGATTGCCCCGACCGCGATAATGGACGGATGCCCGAACACGACGAAGTCGACCGAATCGTGGGCGCGTGGGTGCGCGAACGTCCCGACCTCGACTTCGCGCCCCTCCAGGTACTCTCCCGCGTTGGCCGGCTGGCGCGCCACCTCGACCGGGCGCGCCGCACCGCCTTCACGGCATCCGGTCTCGAATCATGGGAGTTCGACGTGCTCTCGGCCCTTCGCCGAGCGGGTTCCCCGTACCAGTTGAGCCCCAAGGCGTTGCTGCAACAGACCCTCGTTTCGAGTGGCACGATGACGAACCGCATCGACCGGCTCGTGACCCGGGCGCTCGTGGAGCGCCGCACCGACCCGCACGACGGTCGCGGCATCCTCGTCACCATGACCGCCGATGGACGTCAGCGTGTTGACACTGCCATCAGTACGCTGCTCGTCTCGGAGAATGAGCTTCTCGACGGGCTCTCTGCCGGGGACCAGGAACGGCTTGCTGCGCTCCTGCGCAAGCTCAGCCTCGACTTCGACTAGAGGGAGTTGGCCGCCCGCGCCACGTCGTCGACGTAGCGCTCCGAGTGGTTGTACGACAGCACAGCCCGACGCCAGCCGTCGACTGTCGACAGGTCGCCGGCGTGGCATAGGTAGTGCGCGGCGGCGAGAGCGGCATCCGCGATCTGGTTGGGATCTTGCTTGCCGTCCCCGTTGCCGTCGGCGCCCCACCTGCGCCACGTCTCGGGGATGAACTGGAACGGACCGACGGCGTGGTCCCAGACGGTGTCGCCGTCCCACGCTCCCCCGTCGGAGTCGTGGATGCCCGCAAACGCACCTCCGTCGAGCGCCGGCCCGAGGATCGGCACGCTCGGGTAGCCGTCGTCGCTCAGCACCGCACCGCCGTCGCGCCCGTCATCCGACTCGAGGTGGCCGATGGCCGCGAGCGTGTTCCAGCCGAGGTGACAGCCCGGCGATTGCTCGGCCAGCACGGATGCCGCCCCCGCGTAGGCGGCGAGAGCGGTGCGCGGGATGCCGGTCCGCAGCGATACCGTGTCGAGCCAGGTTGGGTCGATGCGGGCGCTGATGGGGAGTGCCGGCGGGACGGCGGGTGTGGCGACCGGGGGCTCTGGCGACGCGGTCGGCTCAGGCGCGACATCCTCCCGAGCGTAACGTTCCGTCGCCGGTCGTTGGTGCACGGAGGACGACCACACAGCGGCACCCCAGCCCACGAGGGCCAGGAGTGCAATGCACTGCAAAACCACGAGTGCACCTCGCGACGACGACACTCCCGCTATCCGAACCGGCCGTTGACGTAGTCGAAAGTGCGCGAATCGGTCGGGCTGCTGAACATCACTTCGGTGTCACCGTGCTCGACGATGCCTCCGGGCGTACCCTGCGCCGCGAGGAAGAATGCGCAATTATCCGACACCCGCTGGGCCTGCTGCATGTTGTGGGTGACGATGACGATCGTGACCTCGTGCGCGAGCTCGAGCATGGTCTCCTCGATCACGCGGGTGGACGTGGGGTCGAGTGCCGAGCACGGTTCGTCCATCAGGAGCACCTTCGGCCGCACGGCGAGCGACCGGGCGATGCAGAGCCGTTGCTGCTGGCCGCCGGAGAGACCGCCGCCGGGCTGACGCAGACGATCGCGCACCTCTTTCCAGAGGCCGGCCTTGATGAGGCTCTGTTCGACGAGTGCGTCCTTGGAGTCGCGCCCCGCCCGGATACCGGTGAGCTTGAGTCCGGCCACCACGTTGTCATAGATCGACATCGCGGGGAACGGGTTGGGCTTTTGGAAGACCATTCCGATATCGCGACGTGCGTCGGTGAGACGGCGCTTTGCTGCATAGATGTCCTCGCCGTCGAGCAGCACCTCGCCCGCGAGCGAGGCAGAGGGGATCATCTCGTGCATGCGGTTGAGGATGCGAAGGAAGGTCGACTTGCCGCAACCGGACGGCCCGATCAGCGCGGTGATCTTTCCTGCCTTCATGGTGAGGGACACCCGATCCAGCACTTTGTGGTCGCCGAACCACGCCGAGATCGATCGAGCCTCCAACATGGTCAGTTCTCGGCCCCCCGCTGCCGTGGCGGCATCCGCGCGCATCCGCGCGGATTCAGCGTCGAGTCGGGCGTCGAGGGTGAGCGTGCTGTCAGGCATCGGGTTCTCCATGGTGGTCACAGTAGGTTTGCAAGGGTCGATATTGCAGAGTCGGCGGTGGCCGCTCCGAGGGCGAGCATCAGCGGGATGCCGACGATCCAGGTCTGCCAGACTCCCCAGCGAGCGCGCGCCCAGCGCAGAGCGATCGCTCCCACGATGAGCCATTGCATCCAGAAGAATGTGGCGAACCAGGAACTCGAATCATCGGCGAGCGCCAGTTCTGAGGGATCGAGCACCTCCTTCGTGAAGACGGGAGAGGGCGTATCCTGCACCTTCGAATCGAGGGCGGCGTCGATGTGCAGCGCGCCGGACGGAGTGAGTGGCAACCCATCCGCCGTCACCAGCTCGAGGCGGCCCTTTTCCGGCGCGAGAGCCTCCGGAAGCGGGTCGCCATCCCTTCGGATGCCGAAGACTGTGAACTTTTGCTTTCCCTGCCCGGTGACCACGGAGATCTTGTCGCCGGGCGCGAGATCCCTGAGGGTGCCGAAAGGTCCGCCGTAGGTGGTCTGACGCCCCATGATCACACTGGTGCCGGCCTGGCCGGGGAAGACGGAGTCACGGCGGTGCCCCGGTCCACTGGTAAGGTCACTCGGGCGAGTTCCCTGCACGATCACCTCCGAGACACCGATGCTCGGAATGGTGATGGTGCCGATCGGGGTGCCGAAGGGCACGAGCTTCTCATCGAAGTCCAGTTGCCCCAGGGGCGTCTCCGCCTTGGCGAGGCTCGTACGCAGCTCTTCGTAGAGAAGGTGCTGGGAACGCAGGTGTTGGAGTACTCCGACACCGGTGACGTGACCGACGAACCCGAGCAGCAACCCGGCCACGACGAACCAGACGACACCGATCCACCAGCGGATCTGGGTCGGCCCCGGCGCCGGGGCCTTTGCGCGGGGTTTCTTCGGAGGCTTCCGCAGCCAGAACGGAAGCTTCGGCGGCGGGGACCCGGGTGGCGCGACGGGTGCCGGAGCAGCGAGCACTGTCATGATGCGACCTCCGGGAGACCTGCCTGGCCGAAGAGGCGAGCGATGCTGGATCGGAAGGCGACCAGCGAAACGATCAGGAGCAGCAACAGCAGTATTCCGATGCCAATGAGCCACCAGGTGGACGAGATCGGCCCGATCGCCGCGACCGCGGTCACGACCACAAGAACGCCGTTCGACGCATGGTGGGAGACCCAGCCGGTCGCCTCGATCGTGTGCGGTCCGGTCTTCGTGTCGACAGGCACCGAGAAGGTCGTGCTGATCACGCCGTTCGCGTCGGCCGTGTAGCTGCCGATGATCACCGGGGTGGGATACAGCACGAACTGCACCTGTTCCCCCGGCATGTATCCCTTGCCGGTGGCCTGCACTTTGTCTCCCGCTCTGACCCGCGCCGGAGTCAGGGTGAGCGGATCCGCCTTGGGCACCGGCTGGGCCCCCGGCACGGGCGCACCGGCGGCACCGGCGGCTGCCGTCTGAGGGGTGATCGCTGCAGCGGGCGCGGTGCCTCGGCTCGGCCGGCCTCCGCCGGACGTGCTCACGAGCCCGGATCCCGACCCGCTCGAGAAGGAGGGTGCCGCGCTCGGCGCGCAGGTATCGGTGGGAGTCGGGGTCGGATCCCCGATCTGCAACTCGATACCGGACGAGGTCTGGCTCGGGTTCGGCGTCGGCGTCGAGCAAGCCGCAACGGCCGCTCCCCCTGCGGCAAGGCAACCGAAGACCACGACCGCCGCCAGCACGGTTGCGAGCGCAGCAGCTCTCATCGGGTCGGCACCGTCTCGGTGAGTTCGGCAGCCTGCGCCGCGCTCTCCCGGGCTTCGGCGGCGGCCTGGTCGACGGCGGCGTAGAACTGGGCGCGGGTGGTGCGCACGTACCGAGCAGCGAGGAAGACGAGCACCCCAAGGAGTACCACGATGGCGAGCAGGGTCCAGGTCACGGCGACGGAGAGCGTGGTGGCCGAGACCGTGGTGAACTTCACGTCGGCGTTCGGGTCGATCGTCTCATCCGTCGCTGTCGTGGAGGGGCTCGTCGTCTTCGCGGGCACGATGCCCGCCGGGCCCGGGCTGAGCGTCACCGTCGACCAAGCGAGGAGCAGCGCCCCTACTCCCGACATCCGGCTGACGATGTGCGCCGACTGCCCGGGGAGCAGGTTATGCACGGTGGGCGGCGACACCTCACCGAGGGGGATTCCGAAGGGTCCGACGACATTCAGCTTCTGACCGATGTCGAGACGGATGTTTCCGCGATTCGCGACCGAGTAGTCGACGTCGACCGTACCGGGGGCGAAGGGATTGAGGGAGGGGGTGAACGAGGTGACGAATCCTGTCGCGGTCACCCGTGGCGAGACCGCTCCCGAGACCCGGAGGTTGATCCGCGCGCCGACGCGCTGGTCGACAAGAACGGTCTGGCCCTTGCTGGTGCCGGTGGTGGTGCTCGAGGCGACGATCCCTGCCGAATGGTCCCCGGGGCTGGCGTCGGACGGCACGAGCATGGTGAACGGGATGGTGGCCTGGGTACCCGGTTCGAGGTGCAGGGTGGCGACATCCAGGGTGATCCAGGCACCGAGGTCGGAGGACTTCGTAGCCCGTGCCACGAGACTGAGGTCACCGGTCTCGCGGTCGTTGATCGCATCCGCCGCGTAGACGGCGAAGTCGGCGGACACTTTCCCGGAGTTGATCACGACCACGGTGTCGTTCACTTGCGTCCCCGGGTCGGTTGCGTAGCCGAACGCGGCGCGCGCGCCCTTCGAGTCATCGGACGGCTTTACGCTCCAGGTGATCGGGTCGGCGGCTGCCGCCGAGGCGCCGGGCGCCGGAGACGCGGCGAGGGCTGGTACGGCCGCGAACGGCGCAAGCGCCAGCAGGAGTGCGGCGAAGACGGAGAGCGGGGCGGAGGAACGCATGATCACCAATCGAGGGAGGGTGGAAGGGGTGGAGGGGGCTGGGGCCATCGGTTGTGGACCCGGCCCCCTCCGGTGGAGATGTGCTGACTTAGAGGAGCGTCAGCGTGAGGGTTGCCGTGTAGAGCCCACCGGGCGTGTTGCCCGGCGCGGCGAGGTTGAGCTTGGCTCCGACGACGGTGCTGGTGATGCCGTCGACGACCGAGCCAGTGGAGAGGGCACTCGCGGTCTTCAGCCCGTTGGCCGAACCGGGAGCTGGCAGCACCTCGGCGCCGGCGACTCCCGCATTGGAGGTGCCGACGAGAGCCGGCTTCCAACCCAGGTACTTGCCATCGATGACCTTCGTGCCGGAGGTGAAGTCGGTGGCGACTCCGGTGAGGCTCCAGCTCGAGGATCCGAGCTGGCGGGTGTCCGTGATGGTGATCGGGCCGAGGTCACCCGAGGCCTTGAACAGTCCGCCGGTGAGGACCGCCTGTCCGAGCGAGATGGTGCTCTGGAGGCCCGCGTACGAGAGCACTCCGGTTCCGGTCGGAACGGTCACGTCGATGACGGTCTGGCCTGGTGCGGCGGCGACCGGCGGCACGACGACAGTTGCAACACCGGAGAGAGCCGAGTTGGCCCATCCGACGGTGTCGCTGCTGAGGTACTTGGCCGTGATCGCGTGGGAGCCGACGGACAGCGCGCCAGAGGTGAACGATGCGACTCCGGCAGCGACCGGAGCCGTACCGAGCACCGTCGTGCCCTCGAGGAACTGGACGGCTCCAGGAGCGGCGGTGGCGGTGGCGTTCGTCGAGTCCTTCACGGTGGCCGTGAGGGCCGCCGTGTTGGCACCGGCGAGCGCACCGGTCAGCGAGACCGTGGTGGCTTGCGCGGGGACGGGAACGACGACAGAGGAGCCGACCTTCCAGTCACCGTTGGCGTTGATCGACATGGCGAGGGAGAAATACTTGTCCGTCGTGTAGTTGCGGTTGAAGTTGTCCGCGTAGCAGTAGACGCGCAGTTCGAAATTCGCATCCGTTGTGCCGACACCGTTGACGATCGTTCCCTGCGTGGTGGCATTGAGCGAACGGTTGGAGAGGTAGCCGTTGGTCGGCGCGATCAGGCGGTCGCCGTGGATCGCGTTGCCCGTGAAGCCCCAGTCGCCGTATGGGCTCGCCGAGTTGCGGGTGAGCGAAACAGATCCGAGGCGGGTGGTGCCCTGGAAGATCTGCGTGTCGCTCGTGTCGCGGTAGCCCACCGGGCAACCCGTCGAGACGTCGATGCTGTTGAGGAAGTCCACATCGGCCGAGTTTCCGGTGGTGGGGGTGATGGTGATGGTGCCATTGGTCAGCTGGTCGGCCGAGGCGGCCTGCGCGGAGAACGCGAGGCCACCCGTCACAAGGGCGCCGACGACCGCGAGGGACGCGATCTTCTTGAGGGATTTATTCATGATTCGACTTTTTCCTTTGGGGGGTTCGTGTGGGAATCGGAATTAGTACTTGAAGCCCTGCTTGGCCGTGGTGGTGCCACAGGCCGCGCCGGTGAGGGGGGCGAATCCGTAGTTACGGATGATGGTCGGGTTGGCACACACCGCAGAGGTCGAACCGACGAACGCGGCCGCGATGGCCGGCTCGGCCAGGCGCGAGGTCTGAACCACGTTGTAGACAGACCGCGTGACCGGGAAGCTGGTGTTCAGCACGTTCACGCCGTTCGACAGAACGATGGGCTTGACGCTCGAGATGCGACCGAGGTCGATCACGCCGCGACGCTCGTCGACGGTCGTCGGCAGCGTCTTGTAGTTGCTCTGCGAGAGGTACTGGGCGACCGAGAATGGCACGATCGCACCGGCGCCACGGATGAGGTTGCCATCGTGCTCCTGGACGCTCACCCCTCCGACGGTGTCGGTGGCGCAGCCGGCGACCTGGGTCTCGGTGAGACCGATGGTCGACAGGAAGAACTTGCGCGTACCGGATCCGGCCTGCGGAAGCAGCGGCGTGATGGTCACCGGGTCGCCGTTGCCGTCCAGGTAGGAGGTCACGGCGCAGCGGTAGATGTTGCGGAGAGTGAACGGCTTGATGGCCGCCGAATCCTGCGCAGCGGAGCCGACCGCGATGTCGCGGGGGAAGTCGCTCGCCGAGTTCACGGCGAAGGTCACCGCGTCCTTGGCGAACGGGATGAAGGTGAGGTCGGTGCCCGGGAGGGCGCTGTCCGGCCCGCTGGAGCTGCGGGCGAAGTCGACCTGGCCGACGATGTTGACGCCGTTCCAGAGGTGGCCACCGGTGGTGTCGGCCGAGGCACTGAGCGCCTGCTGGCCGGCGCCCGAGCCATCCGGACGCTTGAAGGCGTTACCGCCCGCGGTGGTCTGGATGGTCGCGGTGCCCTGAGCGTCATACGATCCGATGCTCGGGATGACCGTCGACAGACCGTTCATGACGTCCTGGATGGTATCGGAACCGACACCGTTCAGCGCCTTGAACCCGGCCGGGTTCGGGTCGGCCGAGGCCGCGACCGTACCGAATGCCAGGCCCGCGAGCGCGAGCGTGGCAACCACGCCGAGGCGCAGCTTGTTCTTCTTCAACATTGAGATACCAATCTTTTTTGATATGGTGCCCGGGTAGTTCCGTCCGATTTGGACGTGCCCCTCACTGGCTTTGCGGTTCGGTGAGGGGCATCCTTTCGTTCCGGGGCAAAGCGGACCGAAAGAAGCTGTGGGTGGCTAGAGGAACCCTCTCCTCTTGAAGAGCATCGGCGCGAAGAGCACGCCCGCGGCTCCCATGCCGAGTGAAAGAGCGAGGCCCGAACGCGCGATCACGTTGTCGGACGCGGATGCCGTGCGTGCATTCCCGTCGTCACGGACCGCAGGGGCCGTCAGCGAGGGATCGGCTCCGGCCGCTCCCCCGGCGATGGCCCCGCTTTCGTCGAAGCTTGAGATGTTTCCTCCCGCGTAGTCGCCGGTCTCCGGGGTGGAGCTGTCGGAGGTCGAGTCGACCGCGTTCGCCGGGATGAAGGCTCGAATCGCCGTGACGCTCTGGGCGGCCTGGGCGGCCATCGCGCTGGTGATCGGCAGGTAGCCCGCGGGCAGCTCGCCCGGCTCGG
This sequence comes from Glaciihabitans sp. INWT7, assembly GCF_014217685.1. Taxonomy (NCBI): domain Bacteria; kingdom Bacillati; phylum Actinomycetota; class Actinomycetes; order Micrococcales; family Microbacteriaceae; genus Glaciihabitans; species Glaciihabitans sp. INWT7. Next base: position 2,624,879 of record NZ_CP043653.1, read on the forward strand.
TACCGGGCACCTGCCCCGTCGTGGTGATCTGTGCGATCAGGCTCGAGATCGACTTGCGGTTCGCGGCCGTGCTGAGCGTGAGGTTCACGTCGGCGTAGGTGACGACGGTGAGCGGATAGCCGGGGGCGGTCACCGCGGCCGGGTCCACCTGGGTGACCCGTTCGTCGCTTGTCGGGCGGAGCGCCGCGAGCGCGGCGGCGAGCCCCTCCTTGGTCGGGTCGGTCAGCGTCGTGCTGTTCGCGGCCCGGATCGAGGCAATGTTCAGTCCATACCGCGCCGCAGACGGAGTGTCCGTGATCGCGATCATGAACTTCTGACCCGGCACCTGGGCTCCGCTAGAGACCCAGTCGCCCTTCTCACCGGCCGGGTTGAACTTGGTCGGATCCCAGATGGTTTTGGAGTTCGGATCCGCGCGGAACGCCGTCCGTGCCGCACTGAGCAGGTTGTCGACGTAGGGGGCGAACTGGATCGAGTCGAACGGCCGCACCTGCCCGTTGACGAGGACGAGCGGCGACTTCGTGAGGTCGGCCTTGATGAAGGTGTCAAGCGGCACGGTCGAAAGTGAGAGCGGCGAATCGTCGATGTTCTTCAGCCCAACCGGAGAGAGGGCGCGCGCATCGCCGGCGAGTACGTAGTCGCCCTTCGCATCGAAGCTCGGCACCAGGGCCCGAGCATCGCCGAATGGGAGGTAGTAGGGGTTGATGCCCATGCCCCATTCGTCCGGAGTACCCGCTAGGAACGCTGCGGCATCTTTATCGGCCTCGAGCCATTTCCAAACCTGGCGCACCGCATCCGATCCCGACGGTCCGGGAAGCACGATGCTCGGGTTCTGCTGGAAGAAGCGAGCGGTGTCGGGGTTGAGCTTCTGGAATTCTGGGTCGTCGCTGAGCAGGCGGTAGGGCCGGCTGGTGTTCTTCGGCACGGTCAAGTGCGCGACCGGCTTGGAGGGGTCGTCGCTCGTGGAGACCGGCACCTGAAAGCCATAGGACTGGGTCAGGAGTTTCGCCACAAGGCGGGGCGAGAGGTTGAGCTGAGTCTGTCGACCTTCGTCGAACTCGGCGAGGAAGGCGATCGCCACCCCCGAGACCGCCACCGGGGCATAGCTGAGCTTCGTGGTGGCGAGAGTCTGGCGAGCCTCGTTGGTGGTCTGCTCGCCGGGACTCAATGGCTGGCTCGAGTAAGCCACAGCGGCCTGTCCCTCGAGCAACTGGTGGCGTGCGATCGAGTCGGGATTGGTCGAGAAGCTGTAGGTGGTCTTCTGCTTGGAGCAGAGATCCGGCTGCCAGGAGCTCATCACCCCCACCATCAGCTGCGAGCCGATCACCCGCTGCTCCGCACTTCCCACGGCGCAGCGCGATCCGACAGGTGCGAAGTCCAGCGGGACGACGACCCGGTTGTCCCAGTAGTCGCAGTTCGGATTGACGGGGCTGCCGGCCTGGAGAGCGTTCTTCTGCCACTTCGTATAGGTCGTGCTTCCGTCGCCCGCGGGATCCGGGAACTGGCTGCACTTGTTGTCGCCGCCGAAGACGGTGCCGCGCGGTACCACGACCAGCCAGCACCGCAGGTGGCCGTCCGTTCCGCAGCCCAACTGGGGCGCGGTGTCTGCTGTCTGGGGTTCGAAGTCGAACGACCCGGTGCCGTCGGTGCCGACACGGGCTGTGGTCACCTCATTGGAGGTGGCCGGGTTGAAGTAGTCGAGGATGGCGTAGCCGCCCGCGACCGGTTTGCCTGCCACGGACTTGCCCTGCACCGTGACGAAGGGGTTATCGACGGCGTTGGTGTTGTTCGGGTCGATATCGATGGTGCCGACCCGCAGGGTGGTGTCGGGGAAAGCGGAGGAGCCGAGTCCGTTGTTGCCGGACGGCGTGTACCGGCCGCCCCACTGGCAGGTCTGCCGGAAGTTGTCGGCCTTCGGGTCGCCCCAGCACTGCATCGCCTGGAGGAAGTTCTGGGCGTTGGAAGCGAAGACCGAGGACCCGTTGACCCGGGTGGAGTCACGCGTGCCCACCCCGGTGGCGAAGCCCGTGACCGAGACGCTGATCGCCTGGTCGATGAGACCCGAGGTCTGGGAGACCGAGATCGAGAGGTTCTTCATCTCGCCGTAGTGTCCGCTCGACGCGTCCCGTGCCGGCTGCTCTGCCGCGGCACTCGAATCGTCGGCGAGCCATTTCGCGGTCAGGGCCGAGGATGTCGCTGCCGCGGCATCCGCACTCTGGCGGCCGATCGAATCCAGCGAGACGAGTCCGGCTACGGCGAGCGCCACGATGGCGAGGGAGACAGCGCGCACCACGCCGGCGCGCGAGAATCTCACGCGGGGGCGGGGGCTCGACATGGCGCTCACGTTATGAGTCCGAAGGTGAAGCATCGGCACGGCCGCGTGACGTAAAACGGGCCGGAAGGTGAACAATTGGCTTCGCCTGCTTTCGCGGACGTGAGGCCTTCGTCGGACCTCGTGGGGCGCCAGCCATCGCCGCCCGTCGTCGGCCGATGAGTGGCGGTAGCAGCATCAGGAGAAGGAGCAGGAGGCCCGCTCCGCTCATCAGGAGTATCGCCGGCATCCCCAGTGCCTGGCCTGGCAGCTCGACGGGCGAACCGGCGACGATTCGCGAGGCAGAGCTGGTGAGGTCGATCACCGCGCTGCCGTTCTTATCCACCGTTGCAGCACCACCACCCGACGCGCCCGCGGCGCCAGCGGCACCGCCCGCAGTGGGCGCAGCCGCTCCGGCCTTGCCGCCAGAGGCACCCCCCGTGCCAGCGCTGGCTGCCGTCGAACCCTTGCTCCCGCCCGTGCCCGTGAGGCACTGGTCGGCGCCCTTCTTGTCACAGGCCTGGGGCTGCGGTGCTGTCGCGGCGAGCTTGTTGGTGCCATCCGCGGAGAAGGTGGGGTTGTTGCATCCGCTGGTGTCCTTGTTCTTCGGGTTGCCCCCGGGGATCTTCAACACCTGCTTCAAGCCGGCCTGGGCAAGGTTGATGGGGAGGGGTGAGTAGCCGAGCACCTCGGCCTGCTGCTGGCCCTCGCAGAGGAAGTACGACGCGAAGTCGGCGAGGGTCAGGCCTTTGTCTTCGGTGAAGCCGTTCTGAAGGGCGGTGGGGATGATCATGTACGAATACGACGACAGCGGATAGGTGCGCGGATCTGCGCTCGTATAGACCGCCTTGAGCTGGGAGGTCAGGTAGTCCGGCGAGGTCGGATCCTCGTTGATCACTGCGGACAGAAGGGCGACCGCGACGTTCGAGGCGGTCGGCTCGGTGTAGTAGCCGGCCGAGTTGAGGATCTTCGCCACCGGGAATCCGGAGTTGAGCGCGTAGGAGTATTCGACGTAGGTGATCGCTCCTGCCGACTGGGTCTGGGCCGTGTAGCCGGCGACGCCGTTGGAGCCCGACTGCGCCACGAAGGACGAGCCGGCGACCGTCGGATAGTTGGACGTGATGCCGCAGTTGCTTCGACCCGCTTTGGCGCAGTACGCGCTCCAGATCGAGGGGTACTGCGACCGCATCCACGAGGTGAACTGGGCGGTGGTGCCCGAGCCGTCGGATCGCACGACCGGCACGATCGGGGTGCCCGGCAGGGCGAGCTTCGGGTTGTCGGCCGCGATTGCCGGGTCGTTCCACTTGGTGATCACGCCGGTGAAGATCTTCGCGACGCTGTCACCGGAGAGCCGGAGGTTGGTGACACGCTTGCCCCCGATGACGAGGTTGTACATGAACGACGTGCCTCCGGCGACGATCGGCATGTACGCGAACTGGCGGGACGGACGGGGGTCGGTGCTGTCGCTGCCCGACAGCGCGTAGGGGATCTCGGAGACGGCGAAGTCGACCGTGCCTTGGCCGAACAGCTGCCGGCCGGCCGAGGACCCGGAGTCGTCGAAGGTGACCTTCCAGCGGTAGTTGTCGAACACGTTGCGGATCCACTGCTGCAGGGCATTCGCCGACCAGGTTGAGCCGGCACCGGACACCGGGTAGTAGGTCGAGCCGACGGCCTGGGCGGGCGCGGGGGCGGAGACCACCGGGATGGCCAGCATCGCGAAAGCGACGGTGACAGCAGTCGTCACGCGCAAGGCGCGCAGCACACGCCGTCGGGAGGTATGGGGGCTCACTGTGGGTCCTTCGGGAGTTCGGGAGGGCTTCGGGAAGAGTTCGGGAGACGAGCTAGCGGGACGGGGGTACCGGCGGGAGCTGGGGTGAGCTGGTTTTCCGCATCGCAGTCGTGGCTCGTGCGTCACGGCTGAGATACCGATAGCTGTCCTCCTGGGATTTGCGGGCACGGGTGCGACGCTGGCGGCTGGTCAGCTGGCCCGGGCCGCGCCCCCCTATGAGTCGCGCAATCGCGAACAGGATGACGACTAGCGCCATGAGCACAGCTGCCGTGCCGAAGCCGCGCGCGATCATGCTCGGCTCCGGGGACTTGACGAAGGTGAATGCGGTGAGGGGAAGCGACGTCATCGGACCGACGAGGGGGTTGAGGTTGAGGTATGTTGTCGCGCCCGCGGTCAGCAGAACCGGTGAGGTCTCGCCGATGCCGCGGGCCGTTCCGAGAATCACCGCGGTCGTGAGGCCCGATCTCGCGGTGGGCAGAGTGACATGCCAGACGGTGCGCCAGGTGGAGGCACCGAGCGCCCTAGATGCCTCTTTGAGGTTGCCGGGAACGAGACGCAACACGACATCCGCCGACCTGATGATGATGGGGAGCATCATCACTGTGATGGCAAGAGAGGCCGCGAATCCCGAACGATTGAAGCCGAGGAAGACGATCACCGTCGCATAGATGAAAAGGCCGGCCACGATCGAGGGCAGTGCCGTCATCGCCTCGACGACCGTGCGAACGAACCGTGAGTAGCGCCCGGGGAACTCGCTGAGAAAGACCGCGGTCGTCACCCCCAGCGGAATGCTGATTGTCAGGGCGATCGTGATCATGATCAGCGTTCCGGCGACAGCGTGGAGCACGCCTCCGCGGGTGACCGGGTCGAGCGGGCCCGCGTTGCTCATGTCTTGGGTGAAGAAGTTGAGGTGAGGCAGCGCCACGAGGCCTCTGCTGACGGTGTAGATCACCACCACAGCGAGCGCCAGAAGCATGAGGAATGCGAGTGACTGCACGATCACACTGATCACGCGGTCGCGAACCGCAGGACCGTTTTCGTCGAATGCCGTCAGCACTGTGAAAAGCGCCAAGAAAATCAGGTACGCGAGTACGACGAAGCCGAGGGCTCCCTGAAGCGGGAGCGCGAAGACGAACAACCACCCGGTAAGCCCGACGGCTGCTGCCGCGCAACCCACCGCGCGGATGACATCGACGACTCGGATGGTGCCCGTAGACCTCCGCACCTCGCGCTTGCCCGAGGCGGAGTCATTGGTCGGCTCCGGATGGGTCCAGGTTCGGGCGCTGGCCAGGGGGGAATCGGTGGATGCTTCGAGAAGGTTCGTCATCAGTCGCTCTGGCTCCCTGATCGGCTGCGGGCGATGATCGTCGAAGCGCCGAAATTCACGACGAGGGTCACCAGAAAGAGGGTGAGACCGGCTGCCATCAGCGCCGAGATCTCGAAGGCGGATGCCTCGTTGTAGCGAAGCGCGATGAGGGCGGCGATGGAGTTGGTCCCCTTCTCGAGAATGTGGGGCTGGATGACGAACACCGGCGAGATGATCAGATAGACCGCGATGGTCTCGCCGAGCGCCCGTCCGAGTCCGAGCATCGTGCCGCCGATGATGCCACCGCGTCCGAAGGGCAGAACCACGCTGCGGATCATGCCCCACCTGGTGGAGCCGAGAGCGAGGGCCCCCTCGCGCTCCCCGATCGGTGCCTGGGTGAAGACCTCCCGCATGATCGAGCTGGCGATAGGGGCGACCATCAGGCCGACCACGATGCCCGCGATGAAGGTCGATGCGCTGAACACCGTCGGGCTCGAGAGCGGGTCGTTCGGGTCGAAGCCCGAAACGGCGAAGATCGGAATCCAACCGAAGTAGGTGCTGATCCACTGCGAGAGCGGCAGGATCGCCGGGCTGAGGAAGAACACTCCCCACAGTCCGTAGACGACGCTAGGCACCGCCGCCATGAGGTCGACGATGCTCACCAGCACGCCACGAATCCGACCCGGTGCGTATTCGCTGATATAGAGCGCGGTTCCCAGCGCGAGTGGGACGGCGGTCACGAGCGCGGTCAGCGCGATGAAGAAAGTGCCGCTCAGCACCGCGGCGATTCCGAAGGTGCCGGAGTTCGGATTCCAGGACGGCTCCGTGAGAAATTTCGGCCCGGCCACGGAGAGAGCCTGATAACCACGAATAGCGAGGAACAGACCGACGAGCCCCATGACGATCAGCACGATCGTTCCGCTTCCGCTCGCCACCACCCGGAAAATCCGATCGGGAATGTCAGTGGCGGATCGGAGGGTGCGTGGCTTGTCGGCGGGCACCAGAGGGAGTGCCTCCGTGGCATCGACCTCCGCGAGGCGGTCCTTCAGGTCGGTCACGGGGTCACTGGGTGACATGTTCGTGATGTCCTCGGTGAACTTCGGGGTCGATCGGGCGCGCACCGGCCCCTAACTGAGAGCTGAACAGGGAGAGCTCCGCGAGCTCGATGGCGTTTCGCCGATCACGCTCGGTGCCGTACCAGCGGGCGCAGATCATCTCTACCTCGCCGTCGAGAGTGGAGTACCAGCCGTATTCACCCCGACGCTGGTGGCTGGTGAGAACGATTTCGCGCGACGCCGTCGATCCGCTGGCGGCGAGAGCATCCTTTTGGGCGTCTTCGAAGCGCTCGTAGAGGTTGGCACTACGGGCGAGCATCCGGTTGTTCGCGGAGACCAGGTGCCAGACCACGATGCATTCATCGAGCCCTGAAGCGACGGAGTTGACCACGCGCGGACCATGGCCGACAACACGATCGAAGTGATCGATCCACAGCTGGAGTTTCGGGCTCCGCGCCGTTGCAAAGCGCATAAAAACTATGCGAGAACCGACCGTCATGGTTCGGATTCCTTCGTGCTCGGGTAAGCACCCGGGGTGGGCACGAGAGGATTCAATATTCGGTGCTTGAACGCCTGCCCTCAGGGACGTGGCCAGCAACCTGCGTGAAGATGAACAACAGGAGTTTGACCTTCATATGGATGAACTTCTTAAAGTGCAAGCGGTTTCTTGGGTATCACACGGGGCTCAAAGCGGCCGACGATGATGTTGACGGGCAACAGTGCGATCCAGAAATAGAGGGCCCAGACCGCTCCGAAAATGAAACCGAGGGGGATCGAGAGCAGGAAGATCACCGGGGCCGTCAGGAGGTTGCGGCGGATGTAGCGATACATTCCGACATCCACCCTCTCGTCGAGATAGCCGCGCCGATGGGCGTAGGCCAGGAGTGCGAATTGCAACAGGCTGATCACGACGACATTGCCCGCATAGAGCACCACCGCCGGCATCGTGCTTCCGTATTCGCTGAGCAGACTGGTCGGGAATGGCACGAATGCGATGAAGAAGAGCAGCAGAAGATTCATCGAGACGAGCGAGCCGTCGAATCGGCGCATCAAGGCGAACATGCGGTGGTGCCCTGCCCAACTTGCTCCGATCACCGCGAAGCTGAGCCCGTAGGCCAGGAACTGCGGGAACTCGTCGCCGAGTGCCTTCCAGAGCTTCGGATCCAGCGTGGCCTGGGTCACCGACGGCCCATTGGCGATCACAGGCACGGTGATATCGATCACCAGGAGTGTCATGGCGATGGCGAACACCGCATCGCTGAAGAACTGAACTCGGTCGGAGTTCGAGCCATAACGGAGCACACGGTCATAGGCCCGGTTCGTTTCTCCCATGGCCCTCAGACTAGCGATCGGCTCTGCCCGCACCGGATAGGTTGAGCACGTGCCCGTTGCTGAGGACCTCACCGCCCCCGTCCACGAACGCCGACTGGCGCCGTGGCGGGACGGACGCGGCGCCGGAGCCGCCGCCCACGAGCACCGGCTGCTCACGGCCGCGCGGCCCGCACTCCCCTGGCTCAACTGGGTCGGCACCTTCGCCAAGCCACTGCTCCGGGTGCCGAGGCTCGGCTGGATCACGGCGGATCCGCTCACCGCGCGAGCGGTGCTCAACGACCCGGAGCACTTCACCCTGCTGAGCGAGGGCGGGGTCGGGCACCTCTGGGCGCAGATCCTCGGTGACTGGGTCTACGACCTCTTCGACGGCGCCGGGCACTACGACCTCCGAACCCGCAGCCGCGAACTCTTCACCGAGAAGACAAGTGTCTCGTTCGTGGCGACCGCCTGGGGTGATCGGATGACGCGTGCCCGGGCCTCCTTCGAGGCCGGTGAGCCGCTCGACGTGGCCGACCTCAGCCGCATCCTCGTCGGCCAGATGGTGGTCACCCTGCTCGGCATGAACGTTCCGGATGCCACGGACGAGACCTATCGCTCGATCTTCGAAACCGGTGAGGATCTCGCCGCTATCGCGCTCGGCACGACCTCCGACACCGTGCTCCCCGCCGAGAAGATCGCGAAGGCCCGGCAGATCGTGGAGAGGCTCACCGGCCACATCGACGCGTCTTTCGCCACCGCACCCTCCTCGTCCGTGATCGGCCGATGCCGCGATCTCGGGCTCTCGGTGCGGGAGACGAAGGGTCTCTCGACGCTGTTGATGGTCGCGGGCACCGAGACCGCGGCATCCGCCATGGCGCGCACCGCCGCCCTGCTCTTCGACACCGGAGAACAGCACCGGCTGATCGAGCATCCGGAGTTCACCGAGGGAGCCGTGCGGGAGGCGTTGCGAGTGACATCGCCCGCCCCAATCATCGGCCGGTCCGTTCTCGCCGACCTCGAGATCGGCGGTCGCACCCTCAGGGCAGGGGAACGCATCGTCGTGCTCACCTGGACCGCCAACAACCTCGCCGGTGAGTACCGTGTCGATCGCGCGTACATCCCGCAGAACCGCCAGCTCTGGTTCGGGGCCGGGCGGCACCTGTGCCTCGGCGGTCCGCTCGCCCGGGCGGAACTCACGGCGATGGTGCAGCTGCTGGTGGGCGACGGCACGCCGTTCCGGGTCGTCTCGCGAGAGTACGGCAAGCGGGTGCTGATTCCGGCCTATCGGTCCCTCGTGGTGCAGAAGGCCGGGTCTCGATACGGGCGCTGAGCGCCCTACTCGACCAGCACCCGGTGGTCGAGTAGCGAGCGTCAGTGAGCGTATCGAGACCCGCCCCGCTACCAGCGCTCGGCGCCGGCGAGGCTCGTGGAACGCGGGCGGTAGCCGAGCTGCTGCCGGGCCGCGGTCAGGTCGAGCGTTCGCTCGAGACCCAGCTGGCTCACCGCATAGCGGGTGACCCTGGGCCGACCGCGCCCGCTCATGCGATGACCGAGCTCGACGGCCGACGCGAACGCGAAGGCTGCGGCGTAGGGGATGCGGTGGAGGGTGACATCCGAACGCCCCTTCTTGGCGAGCAGCTCGGTGAGCACCTCGCTCAGAAGCACGGGGGCATCGTCCCCGATGTTGAAGACGCCGGTTGGCGCCCCCGGCTCGAGCGCCAGCATCACCGCAGCGACGAGGTTGTCGATGTGGGTGAGGCTGTGCTCGACGGCGGCGCCCTCCGGCAACGAGAGGCGGCCACGGCGGATACCCGCGAGCAGCCGGGGCAGGAGGGTCGTGTCTCCGGCACCGTAGACCGCGTGCGGACGCAGGATCACGGCCTCGGTGCCGACAAGCTGGGCCTCCGCGGCCGCTTTCGACTGCGAGTACGAGCTGAGGAATCGCGTCGCCGGCGCCTCCGCCTCGACCGCGTTGACGGTCGGCCCGAAGGCGTCGTACACGCTCGAGGTGGACAGATGCACGATGCGGGCCCCGGGGAAACTGCGCACGACATTGCGCGTTCCCTCACTGTTCGCCCGCATCGCCGTTTCCAGTGGCGCCCAGTCGTCGGCGAGGGCCGCGCAGTGCACGACGGCATCCACGTGCATGTCGGTCGTCAGCCGCCCTCGGGCGACGTCCCAGATGCGGTAGTGGCTGGCGTTGGCCACGTGGCTGCGATACGACCAGCCGCCGGGCGTGCGCCCATACCCGATCACCTCGTGATCGAGCTCGGGCATCGCGAGGGCCGACGCGATGACGCCGCCGATGAAACCGCTCGCGCCGGTGACCGCGATCCGCATGTCAGCTCCCTGACTTCAGATGGCGGGAAACGGCGTCGCGTAGGGCCGCGCGGTCCAGCTTGCTGCTGCGTCCCGCGCGCGGCAGATCTGCGGCGATGAGCACGAGGTCGGGCAGCACCGCGGCATCCACGAGTCCGGGCAGCGCGGCGCGCACGGCGGTGATCACCGGGTGCGTCACGCCGAACCCGCGGGGAACGCCCTCGCGGGGCACGATCACCAGCACGATCAGGTCGTCGCCGATCTCATCCGCGACTCCCACCATCGCCGCGTCCGCGACTCCGGCGATGCCCGCTATCACCGGTTCGTAGAGCCCCGGATAGACGTTGGTCGAGCCTCGGATGAACATGTCCTTGCTCCGGCCGCGCAATACCAGCCTGTCGCCGTGCAGCTCCGCGAGATCACCGGTGCTCAGCGAGACGAGCGGATGCTCGGGGAGATCGGCCAGATAGCCGAGCGCGAGGCCCTCCCCCGCGAGCACCAGCTCTCCGTCACCCGCCGCGTTTGTCTCGATGCGGGCGTGGACGGTGGGGAGCACCGTGCCGACGTAGTCGCCCGGCCCCGTGAACGCGAGCTTCTCATCACCATCCGCGATCGCCACCGGCAGGATCTCCGTCATGCCATAGATCGCGCAGATGCGTGCTTTGGGCCAGCACCGCTTTGCCCGCTCGAGGAGTGGCCGCAGCACCGGGGCCCCCCCGATCAGCAGGGTGCTGAGCTCGGGAGCTCTCTCCGGATGTTCCTCGAGCAGCGTGAGCAGGGCTGCGAGAGCTGCCGGCACCAGGAAGAGAGCATCGGTTCCGGGCAGCACGTCCAGGTAGTGGGCGGGCCTGGCGCCCGGGTCGGCACCAAAGGCAGGCAGGCGCCAGTGCGCTCCGGCGATGAGGCCCGGGATGCCGATCATCAGCTGATCGGTGAGCAGGCGCTGCCCGGGAGCGAAGCGCACGTGCGCGGCGAAACCGGCGAGTCCGGTGCCGAGGGAGGTGCGCGAGTGGACCACGGCCCGGGGATGCGCGGTGGTGCCGCTGGTGAAGATGATGAGGGCCTCCGACCGGGTCTCGATTCGGTCGGTGGCGTTCTTCACTCGACCAGCGGCCCTCGCCACCCGGCCACTGGCAGTGGACTCTCCAGTTGCGGCGAGCAGGGAGCGCAGCCGCAGCGACCCGCGCGGCACGCCCGGCAGCCATGATCCGGCGTAGATGTGGCGGGCATCCGGCACCACCGCCGAGTAGGGCGGCAGCTCAAGCCCCCGGCGTCGCGCAAGGGGTCTCAGTGGCCCGGATGACGCGAAATAGAGCAGCGATTCGGCCGCAACCCAGCGGGGTGCCGCGAGCGCAGCGCGGGCCCGGAACATCTCCTCCCCCGCGCCGGAGTCGGCGAAGACCACGGTGCCGCCCGCGGCGATCACCCCGAGGGCGAGACAGATGCCGTCCAGGCTGGGACGCACCGAGAAGAGCACGCGATCGCCCGACCGCAGTCCCGCTGCCCCGAGCGCCGCCGCGACCGAGGCGATACGGTCGTCGAGTTCGCGGTAGGTGAGAGTGCGCCGCCCTTGGCTGATGGCCGGGGCATCCGGATGCTCGCGGCACGCCTTCAGCATGGCATCGAGCAGGTCGACGCTCATCTGCCGATCACGACCTTCGCGTAGCCGGGAATCAGCACACCGCGCGCGGGACGACGGGAGAGCACTCGGAGGCTGCCGTCCGGGACGGCGTCGAGCAGCGAATCCACAACGGAGCGGATCTGGGCCAGGGCGAGAGGGGCGCCGAGACAGAAGTGCGAGCCGGCACCGAACCACAGCTGGCGAAGCGTCGCGGCGGTATTGGCCGCGGGATCGAAGGGGCCGAGGGCGCGATTGGCCGCGAATGTCGCGAGGATCACCCGGTCTCCCGGTCGCACGGCGACGGGACCGATCGAGTCGGCCGCCACCACGGAACGGAGCATGACCGGGGAGGGCGTGGTCACCCGCAGACCCTCGGCGATCGCCGGCTCGACGAGACTTCGATCGGCCGCGACGAGCGGCAGCCAAGAAGTATCGACGAGCAGACATACCAGTCGGGGAATATAAGAGACGAGAGTCTCCGTGCCCGTGAGCACGAAGGCGCCGACGGCACCCAGCGCTTCGGCCTCGGTGAGGCCGAGCGCGCGCATCCGTCCCGGAACCGTCTGCTCGTCGCCCGAGTGGTAGGCGCGCTGGGCATGCAGGCCGAGCTCCGCCATCACCACCCTGGCCTTCGCGACCTCTGTGGGCGTGAGGGTGCTTCTCGTGAGTCGCACCATCGAAGTGATGGAGGAGACCTTGTGGAACAGCTCCGCTGTCAGCTCCGCGGAATCCAGCCCCACCAGGCGGCCGATCGCAATGCTGGAATAGCGCCGCACCTCCTCGACGAGGTCGACGGGCTCTCCCTCCGATAGTCGCCGCGCGAGCCGGGCGAGGGGCTCGCCGAGGCTCTCGGCCACCAGTGGCTCGACGGAGGAGGGCGCGAAGATCGGGGCGAGTCTGCGCCGAAGGGCCTGGTGGTCCGCGCCCTCCATGTTGAGGAGCACGCTGGGTCCGAGCACACCGGTCCAGAGATCCGAAGGAGAGCCCGGGCCGGTCTTGGTGAAGCTCGCGGTGTTGAGAAGAACGCTCCGCAGCAGTGCCGCGTCTCGCACGAGGATTCCGAGGCCCGGCACCCGGAGAACGGGGCCCCGGGCCATCCGCAGGGCGGGATAGGCGATCGGATGCGCCGAACGCATCACCCGCTCCTCCCACCGCATCGCCCGGCTGGTGGCGAGGCTGGTCATCGGATGTCCACATGCTCTGGCCGGTACCGGTGATCCTTGTACCAGAGCAGGGTGTTCTTCAGGCCCCACGCGGTCACCCGACGGCTCGATCCGAAGACCACGATGTCTCCCCGGCGGGCATAGCGCGGCGTGATGCGGCGCACGGCGTTCACCAGGGCACGATCCTCATGGAGGTCCTCGATGCGGGTGCGGGGGAATCCGCCACTCTGCCGGTAGAGCTCGGCAGTGATGCCCACATTGCACCCGGCGGCCATCATGTACGGGCCGAGATACTGCGGCGAACGATTGTCCTTGCGCACCCGGCCGAACGCTTCGGCGAGATGCACGGCGCCGCGCAGTCCCATGCGCGTGAACCAGGAGAGTCCCTCGTCGGTGCGGGGCACGAGCTCCCCACCGACCAGCTGAAGGCCTTCGGTCGTGAGCGCCCGACGCATGCCCGCCGTCCAGTCGCTCCGGGGAAGGCAGTCTGCGTCCGTGCGGGCGAGGAGTGCGGCCCCGCCGGCGATGGCGGCGCGCATCCCGGTGTCCGCCGCGGCTCCCGTGCCCTTCTGCGGTTCATGGATCACTCGCCACCGCGGGCGATCGGCCGCGAACTCTTCGATGATGGCCACCGAATCGTCCGTGGAACCGTTGTCGACGAACACGACGTCGAAGTCCTGGTCGACCTGCGCGGCGAGGGCGGCGAGCGTCGGGCGGATCCAGCCGGTTTCGTTGAAGACCGGCACGACCACCGCGAGCCGGGGAGGCGAGGCGTTCACAGGCGCAGCACCATCACGCCGAGGCTGATGCCGCCGGCCAACCCGATGAGCGCGACGAGGCTGCCCTCCCCGATGCGCCCGGCATCCCGCGCGAGCAGCAATTGGAGGGGGAGGGTGACCGAGGCGAGGTTGCCGTGATCCTCGATCGTGATGATGGTCTTGTCGTCGGCCACCCCCAGCCGTTCGAAGATCGGGGGGAGGTAGGGCAGTGCCACCTGATGAATGGCCACGAGGTCGAAGTCGCCCCAGTGCAGATCGAGCTTCTGCAGGGTCGCAAGCACGGCATCGGGCCCGAGATCGAGGAAGGCCTGCTGCAGCGCGGGGCCATCCATGTCGAAGTGGCTTCCGTTGTCGGCATGCGGGTCCATCGATCCACCGGTGCCGAGCGTGCCGATCTGCCAGTGGCTCGAGACCGCGACGAAGGTGGAGCCGAGGATGCCGGAAAGGTCGCCACTGCGCTCCAGGATGACGGCCGCTCCCCCGTCGCTCATCGTGTACCCGGGGAATGAGCGCAGAAACTGGTCTTTGCTGTCGAGGCGCCACCGCACGGCATGCGAGGGCTGCTCGCCGCTCGCGATGAGCACCCGCTCGTACTGGCCGCTCGTGATGAGCGCATCCGCCACCTGCATCGCGTTGAGCACGCTGTTGCAGGCGTTCTTGATGTCCATCACGGGGCAATCGAGTCCCAGCTTGGACGCGACGATGTGGCTCGTTGCCGGCTCGATCAGGTCCTGGCTGGCGCTGGCGAAGAGGAGGAGGTCGATCGGGCCCGGCGCATCGGCGAGGGCTTTCCGGGCCGCAGCGACGGCGAGGTCGGAGGTCTGCCAGCCCGGCGGCCGGAGGTGCACGCTCTTGACCCCGGTGATGCGGCCGATCATGCCCGTCGCCAGCTTCAGCTTCGGGTTGTGGCGACGGAGATCCGCCTCGGTCTGCGCGGTCGATCGGGTGATTTCGGGAAGGTAGACACCGAGCCCGGCAACGCGAGAACGGGAGGTGTGCACGGTACGACACTAGTTGTGCCGATCCTCCGGGGCCGACCCGCGCGACGAGCGCGTTGCGGTTTACGCCTCGAGCACCTCGCTGAGTTCGAGCCACCGCAGCTCGAGCTCCGCCATCGAGTCCTCCAGGGACTTGAGCTCCCCCTGCAGCGCGGCGAGCCCGGTGAAGTCCCCCTGGTCATGGCTGGCGAAGCGATCGTGGATCGACGAGATCTGGGTGGTGACCTTCTCGAGCTTGCGGCTGACCGATCCGAGCTCTTTCTGCGCGTTTCGCAACTCGGCGCCGGTGAGCTTGGTGCGCCCCTTCGAGTTGACAGTCGCCTTCTTCTCCGGCGACGCCCCTTCGGCCTTGTGGGTCTCGGTGACGGTGAGCCCCTTGGTGGTCTGCTGCGACCGCAGCTGCAGGTACTGGTCGACGCCGCCGGGCAGATGCCGCATCCGCTTGTCCAGGATGGCGTACTGGTTGTCGGTGACGCGTTCGAGCAGGTAACGGTCGTGACTGACCACGAGCAGCGTGCCCGGCCAGGAGTCGAGCAGGTCTTCGATGGCGGCGAGGATGTCGGTGTCGAGATCGTTGGTCGGCTCATCGAGGATCAGCACGTTGGGCTCGCCGAGCAGGATGAGCAGCAACTGCAGTCGCCGTCGCTGACCACCGGACAGGTCCTTCACCTTGGTGCTCAGCTGGGCAGACATGAACCCCATCCGCTCGAGCAGCTGGCCCGGGGTGAGTTCCTTGCCGCCGGTGACGTAGGAGCTCTTCTGGCGGGCGATGACATCCATCACCCGGTCTTCGAGGATGTCGGCGAGCTCTCCGAGCTGCTGGCTCAGGATGGCGACGCGGATCGTCTTGCCCCGCTTCACCCGGCCGCTGGTGGGCAGCAGGGTGCCGGCGATGAGGCTGAGCAGGGTGGACTTGCCTGCGCCATTGACCCCGAGGATGCCGGTGCGCTCACCGGGGGCGACGCGCCACTCGATGTCCTTGAGGATCTCGACGCCGCCGGTGACGTGGCCGTCCGCATCCTTCGTACCGCCGTAGGTGACTCCCACGTCGAGCAGGTCGACGACGTCCTTGCCGAGCCGCGCGGTGGCGAGCTGGCTGAGGGCGACCGTGTCGCGGGGAGGCGGTTCGTTCGAGATCAGCTCGTACGCGGCATCCATCCGGAACTTGGGCTTGGTGCTGCGGGCCGGAGCTCCGCGGCGCAGCCAGGCGAGCTCCTTGCGCGCGAGGTTCTGTCGCTTGGATTCCATGGTCGCGGCGAGCTCGTCGCGCTCGACGCGCTGCAGGATGTACGCGGCGTATCCGCCCTCGAACGGCTCGATGATCTGGTCGTGGACCTCCCACGTGTCGGTGGAGACCTCGTCGAGGAACCACCGATCGTGGGTCACGACGATGAGCCCGCCCTGGTTGGGTGACCAGCGCTTGTTGAGGTGGCCGGCGAGCCAGGCGATGCCCTCGACATCGAGGTGGTTGGTGGGCTCGTCGAGGAAGATGACGTCCCAGTCGCCCACGAGAAGTTTGGCGAGGGCCACGCGTCTTCTTTGACCTCCGCTCAGGGCGCCGATCGTGGCCTCCCACGGCACGTCGAGCAGCAGGCCGTCGATCACGTCGCGGATGCGGGCGTCCCCGGCCCATTCGTAGTCGTCCTTGTCGCCGACGATGGCGTCCTTGACCACGAGGTCTTCCGGCAGCAGGTCGGCCTGGTCGAGCATCCCGAGCGTGACGCCGTTGCGGCGCGTGACGCGCCCGGCATCCGGCTCGATGCGTCCGCTCAGCAGGCGGAGGAGGGTCGACTTGCCGTCGCCGTTGCGCCCGACGACGCCGATGCGATTGCCCTCATCGAGGCCGATGGTGACCTTGTCGAAGATGACACGGGTGGGATATTCGAGGTGAAGGGACTCGGCGCCCAGGAGATGTGCCACTGAATGACTGTAGCCGGTAGAGCGTCGCCCGGGGTTCGGTCTCGCTCTCGGCGCAACCGCGGGGCGGCTCGGCTCGCCGGATCGGAGCCCGCGATCACGAGCTCATCGCGCCGAAGCACAGCCGCCGGCTGGGTCCAGGTGCGCGCCGTTGAGACCATCAGGAGCCCTTTCCTCGTCTGCGGCGCAATCGGCCGGAGCGCTGGGAGAATGGGAGGATGACTCCCCCACTCACGCACGAGGTCACCGTCGCTGTCATCGGAGGCTCCGGCCTCTACTCGCTCTTCGACCCGGACGAGAGTGAGAAGCGCCGCGTGGAGACCCCCTACGGCCCCACCGAGGTCACCCTCGGCGAGCTCGGCGGGCGTCGCGCGGCCTTCCTCACCCGTCATGGAGTGCACCATTCGGTGGCGCCGCACCTCATCAACTACCGGGCGAACATCTGGGCGCTCGCGAGTCTCGGGGTGCGGGTCATCCTCTCCTCCTCTGCCGTCGGGGGCGTGACCGCCGAGTACCCGCCGGGAACGCTCGTGCTCACCGACCAGTTCATCGACCGCACCAGCGGGCGACCCGACACCTTCTACGATCAGGGCTCCGTCCAGCACCTCGCAGCGGCGGATCCCTTCGCCCCCGAACTCCACGAGATCGCAGTGCACGCTCTGGCCGGTGAGACCATCGCCACCTCGGGCACCGTCGTCGTGATCCAGGGACCGCGGTTCTCGACCCGCGCAGAGTCACTCTGGTTCGCCGCAGCCGGAGCACACACGGTCAACATGACCATGTACCCGGAGGTGCCGCTCGCCGCAGAGCTCAACATCGACACGGTCAACCTCTCTTACGTCACCGACAGCGACGCCGGACTTTCGCCTCGACCCCGCGAGGTGGATCCGGATGCCGTGAGCCACGAGCTCGTTCTGAAGCGCCTCGCCGCGGCCCAGCCCCGCATCGTCGCGGCGATCGAGACGATCATCCGCGCGCTTCCCGCGGACTACGCTCCCCGGCAGAACATCGATCCGACCGAGGTCGCAGCGGTGCTGGCCAGGCCGGTACTCGAGGCGGGAGAAGCACGATGACCACGGTATTGATCACGGGCGGCGCCGGATTCATCGGCTCCGCGATCGTCGAGGCGGCTCTCGACAAGGGGTGGCGCGTTCGCGTTCTCGACTCGCTCCGCCCGGACGTGCACGGCGGGGAATACCACCCGCACCCGCGGGTCGAATTCGTGCGGGCCGATGTGCGCGACACCGATGCCCTGGCCGTCGCCCTCTTCGGAGTGGATGTGGTCTGCCACCAGGCCGCGAAGGTGGGCCTGGGAGTGTCCTTCAACGACGCGCCCGACTACATCGGCAGCAACGACCTCGGCACGGCTGTGCTGCTCGCCGCGATGGCGCAGTCCGGCGTGGACCGACTGGTGGTGGCATCCTCCATGGTGGTCTACGGCGAAGGGAATTACCGCGACAGTTCCGGGCGATCGACCCGGCCCGCCGCTCGACGGGTCGAGGATCTCGATGCCGGGCACTTCGACCCGTTGGATGAGCGCGGTGGCCCGCTGCTGCCCGAGCTCATCTCCGAAGACGCCCCTCTCGACCCGCGCAACGTCTACGCGGCCTCGAAGCTCGCGCAGGAACACCTGGCCGCGGCCTGGGCGCGCTCCACCGGCGGCCGCGCCGTAGCCCTGAGATACCACAACGTCTACGGCCCGGGGATGCCCCAGAACACGCCCTATGCCGGAGTCGCCTCGCTCTTCCGCTCGGCACTCGAGCGCGGTGAAGCACCCCGCGTGTTCGAGGACGGCGCGCAGCGGCGGGACTTCGTGCATGTGCGTGATGTCGCATCCGCCAATCTCGCCGCGATCGAATCGCTCGCCGCCGAGGGTGAGCAGTTTCGCGCATTCAACGTCGGAAGCGGAATCGTGCACACGATCGGCGACCTCGCCTCCGCCCTCAGCCGCTATTCCGGCGGTCCGGAGCCGGTGACCACCGGTGAGTACCGCCTCGGTGACGTGCGGCATATCACTGCGTCGTCCGAGCGCCTGAAGTCGGAACTGGGCTGGCGGCCCGGCGTGAGCTTCGACGAGGGAATGGCCGAATTCGCCAGCGCGCCGCTGCGGGCAGCGGTCAGCTGACGCTGACCGTGATCGAGTGCCAGCCCTCTGACCCATTCGGGGCCGGCGACTGGTAGGTCTGGCCCTGGGTCTTGCCGTTGGCGTCGGTCGCCCGCACCTGTATGCGGTGCGAGCCCGCTGAGGCTGGCCAGCGGTAGACCCACTGGCGCCAGGTGTCGGCGGAGATCGAGTCGGCGAGTGTTGCCTCGACCCACGGTCCATCGTCCACCTGCACCTCGACGGATTTCACGCCGACGTGCTGCTCCCAGGCCACTCCGGCGATGGCGACGGTACCCGCCGAGATCGCGGCTCCCGCGAGCGGTGTGTCGATGCGGGAGGCCAGCTTGATGGGGCCCTTCGCGTCCCAGCCGCGCGGGGTCCAGTAGCCCTGGTCTTCCGAGAACTTCGTCACCTTGAGCTCTACTACCCACTTGGTGGCGGAGACGTAGCCGTAGAGGCCGGGCACGACCATCCGCACCGGGAAGCCGTGTTCGAGCGGCAGTGGCGTGCCGTTCATGCCCACCGCGAGCAGGGCATTCGTGCCGTCGTCCTGAAGCACCGACAGTGGCGTTCCGGCGGTGAATCCGTCGATGCTGGTGGACAACACCATGTCCGCTCCCGCCTTCGGCTTCGCCTGGGCCAGCAGGGCGCGGATCGGGTACCCCAGCCAGAGCGCGTTGCCGATGAGGTCGCCGCCCACATCGTTCGACACGCAGGTGAGCGTGGCGAGATGCTCCTCGAGAGGCAGCGTGAGCAGCTCGGCGAAGCTCAGGGTCACCTCGTTCTCGACCATGCCGGTGATGGTGAGCATCCACTTGTCCGGATCGATCGACGGCACCTGCAGCGCCGTGTCGATGCGGTAGAAGTCGGCGGTCGGCGTGACGAACGGCGAGATGCCCTCCACGTCGATCATGGCCGCGGCCGGCACCGGCTCCGCGGGCACGGCGGCCTTCGGCAGGGTGAGCTTTGTGCGGATGGCGGCGACCTTCGTCGACGTCGCGTTCATGAGCCGGGCGCCGGTGCCCGCAACGACGGATGCCGCACCCGCGACCACCGCGAGCGTCAGGAATCGCCGCCGGTCGAACTGCGGTGCGGCCGGGGTGCGTCCCGGCACGCGGACCGCGGTGGCACTCCGCTCGGCCGCCCGCTGCCAGAGGCGGAGTCTGTCGATGGCGAGCCTCAGCACCACCACGCCGGTGACCCCGCCCACGACCGCGGCGATGCCGTTGAACCCGGTGGCTCCGGCGCGGGTCACCACGGCGACGACAGC
The DNA here is from genome assembly GCF_014217685.1 of Glaciihabitans sp. INWT7. NCBI lineage: Bacteria > Bacillati > Actinomycetota > Actinomycetes > Micrococcales > Microbacteriaceae > Glaciihabitans > Glaciihabitans sp. INWT7. The sequence continues at coordinate 2,644,819 of NZ_CP043653.1, forward strand.
GACGACTCCGCCGATGCCGAGCAGGATCACCCCGAATGGCGCACGGCGGAGTTCGAGCACTCCCGCCGCCGCCGAGATCACGACGATGAGGATGCCCATCAGCGCCAGGAGCGCCGCCTTGTCGCCGGTGCCGAAGACGGCAATCATGAATTCCTTGACGCCGGCGGGCGCCAGGTCGATCACGAGAGATCCGACCGCGAAGAGCGGGCTGCCCGCGGCGCCGACGAACAACGAGACGACTTCGGCGACGCCCAGCACGACGGCGGCCGACACGACCCCGGCGAATGCCGCCAAGGCCGTGACGGCCCGTCGGCTGAGACCGGTCGCTGGCCGGGTGTCGACGCTCACGCGGTCGCCCCGGCGAGGGTGGGTGAGCCGTCAGTGGGGCTCGGGGGAAGGAACACATCGAAGCGGCATCCGCCCGGCACGTTCTGCACGACCACGCGGCCGCGGTGGGCCTGCACGATGCCCTGCACGATCGCAAGACCCAGCCCGGCGCCGCCGGACCGCGTCGTCGCGGTCTCCGGGGTGCGGGAGTTGCTTGCGCGCCATCCGGCTTCGAAGACCCTCCCCAGGTCCTTCTCCGGGATGCCGCCGGCGGCGTCGATGACAGAGATCACCGCGAGCCCGTCGTCGCTCTGGCGCGCACTCACGGTGATGGGACTGCCCGCCGGCGAATGCTGGATCGAGTTCATGACCAGGTTGCCGACCACCCGGGAGAGTTCCCGCGGATCGGCGAGGATCGTGAGCTCGCGGGCGCCATCGCCGATGAGTGAGATGGAACGGGATTCGGCGAAGGGGCCGAGTTCGGCCACCACGTCGCTGATCAGGTCGTAGAGCGACACCTTCTGCATCGACAGCCGCAGCGACCCGGAGTGGATGCGGGTCAGCTCGTTGAGATCGTCCACCATTCCGCTCATCCGATCGACCTGGCTGCGCACCTTCACGTAATACCGCTCCGGCTCGTCGACCATCCCGTCTTCGAGGGCTTCGGCCATGGCGCGGATGCCGGCGAGCGGCGTGCGGAGGTCGTGCGAGATCCACGCCACGAGTTCCCGGCGAGAATTCTCGGCGAGCGCCTCTCTCGCGCGCGACTCGGCGAGCCGGCTGTTCGTGGCGGTGAGTTCGAGCGCGAGGGCCGCGAACTCGTTGCTCGAGTGCCGCACCTGCTCTCCCATCGCCTCCTCTGTGCCGATGCGCCGCGTCGCGGCGATCAGTTGTCGGCTGTTGCGCACCAGGGACCGGCCGAGTACCGCGGCGAGCGCGAGGGAGACGACGCCCGCGATCGCGGCAACGGAGAGCAGCACAGTGAGGTCGTGCGGGGTGACCAGCATCACGGAGGCCGCGAGCCACACGCCTCCGGCGATCGACAGCACCGCAGCGAGAGCCACGACACAGAGCTGAAGGACCAGCGAGTAGCGGGTCATGAAGCGCAGCACCACGAGGGAAACCACCCCCACGACCACAGCGCAGCCGAGGGCGAGAAGGGAGACCACCAGCAGGTCGTTCATGCTCATTCGACCACCGCCGGTTCGACGTCGAAGCGGTAGCCCACGCCCCACACCGTGCTGAGAACGGTGGGATGCGCGGCATCCCGCTCGATCTTCTCCCGTAGCCGTCGCACGTGCACGGTGACCGTGGAGAGGTCTCCGAACTCCCAGCCCCAGACCGCACGCAGCAATTCTTCGCGACTGAACACCTGGCGGGGATGCCGCAGGAGGAAGGCGATCAGGTCGAACTCCCGGATGGTGAGCCCGATCGCTTCCCCACGCAGGGTCAACTGGCGGGAGGAGACGTCCAGGTGGAAGTCTCCCGCGTCGATCGGTGCCTCCGGTGAGAATTCGGTGAGGCTGCGGCGCAGCACGGATTTCACCCGCAGCACGAGCTCGCGGGGAGAGAACGGCTTGGCGAGATAGTCGTCGGCGCCGGCCTCGAGCCCGTCGATGCGATCCTCCTCCTCGCGGAGGGCGGTGAGCATGATCACCGGCACCGCCCGTTCGGCACGGATGCGGCGGCACACCTCGACCCCGTCGATTCCGGGGAGCATGCGGTCGAGCACGACGAGATCCGGGCGGATTCGGGCGGCCGTCTCCACGGCACTGCCCCCGTCGGCGACGCTCTCCACCTGGAAACCGGCCGACCGGAGGTAGCTGCAGACGACCTCGGAGACTGTGGCATCGTCATCCACCACCAGGATGAGGCGATCGCGCAGCTGATCGGCGGGCGTGAGCAGGCCTGGCGTGCCCGCCGTGGCGGGATCTGCTGTGGATGACGTGCTCACCCGTTCAGAATAAGTCTGCAATCCGGGAATCCCCTGCCCTGCGGGGGCAGCACGGGCATCGGTCAGTATTTCGTAAGGCTTTGCGAGCGGCGGGTGGACCCGCGCCTCTTACGCTTGCCAGTGTGACAACTCCGCTCGTCGACATCGTTCTGCCCTGCCTGAACGAAGAGGGCGCCCTGCCGTGGGTGCTCTCCCGCCTGCCGGAGGGCTACCGTGCGATCGTGGTCGACAACGGCTCCACCGACCGTTCGGCCGAGATCGCCGAAGCCGCCGGCGCCCTGGTGGTTCACGAGCCGCGCCGCGGATTCGGGTCGGCAGCCCACGCCGGGCTGCTCGCGGCGACGGCGCCGATCGTCACCTTCTGCGATTCGGACGCCTCGATGGATCCCCGCGATCTCGAGCCCCTTGTCGCCCTCGTCACCGGGGGCAGCGCCGATCTCGCGCTCGGCCGTCGACGCCCGACCACCCGCGGTGCCTGGCCGATCCACGCGCGCTTCGCCAATCTCGGGCTCGCCTGGCTGATGCGTCGGGCCACCGGCGTGCCGCTGCATGACCTCGGCCCGATGCGGGCCGCCAACCGGGAGGCGCTGCTCTCCCTCGACCTGATCGACCGACGCAGCGGCTACCCGCTCGAGATGGTACTGAAGGCCTCGCGCGCGGGATGGACGATCGTCGAGAAAGCAACCCCCTATTCCCCACGCATCGGGCGCTCTAAAGTCACCGGTACCATCCGCGGCACTGTCGTGGCGATCACCGACATGTCCCGACTGCTGAGGGCGAACAACCGTTGACAACACTGATCATCATCGCGAAAGAGTGCATTCCGGGTCGGGTGAAAACACGTCTGCATCCCCCTCTCAGCCTCGAACAGGCCGCCACTCTCGCCTCGGCAAGCCTCGCCGACACCGTCCGGGCGGTGAGCACTCTGGATGCCTCCCGACGAATTCTGCTCTTCGATGGCAACCTATTGCCCCTCGGCTCCGAACCATACGACGTGATACATCAAGTGAGCGGGGATCTGGATATGCGTCTCGGAGCGATTTTCGATGAATGCGAGGGCCCGACGGTCCTCGTCGGCATGGACACACCCCAGCTGGATGGCTCGATGCTCGAGCCGCTCTTCGACGAATGGCCCGCCGATACCGACGCCTACCTCGGGTTCGCCAATGACGGCGGCTTCTGGACCATCGCGATGGCCGACCCAGACGGCTCGCTCATCCGAGGCGTCCCGATGTCGCGAGACGACACGGGGACGCTGCAGCTCGACCGCCTCACGCAGGCGGGGCTGAGGGTGCGGATGTTGCCGGAGCTCGTCGACGTGGACACCATCGACGACGCCCGCCTCGTCGCCGGCCTCGCCCCGCACACCGAATTCGCCCGCACGCTGGCCTCCTTCGAGAACAGCACCACAGAGACGGGAGCGGTCCGATGAGCGACGCGGCCTTCGCCACCTTCGGATCCGGCGGTGCCGAGCCTTACGCTCGAGCCCTTCGACTGGACGACCAGGTGCTCTATCTCCGCGACGTCGACTCCGACTCGCTCACCCCCTCACGGGCCATGGATGTCTCGCGCTGGAACGACGCTGCTGATGCCGCGGACCTCGGCCTCCTCGACGGTATCCACGGTGCCGTGCTCGATATCGGCTGCGGACCGGGCCGTATGGTGCGCGCCGCCATGCACCGGGGGCTCACCGCCCTCGGCATCGACGTCTCTGAGACCGCGGTGGAGATCGCCCGCGAATCCGGTCTGATGGTGCTCAACCGCTCGGTGTTCGAACGCCTTCCCCGGGAGGGGATGTGGGGCGCCGCCCTGCTCGTCGACGGCAATATCGGTATCGGCGGAGACCCCTCCGCACTCCTGCAACGCTGTGCAGAGCTGATCTGCGCGAATGGCGTGATCGTTGTCGAGGTGCACGCCGAGCCCACTCGCGACCACATGTACGACGGCACTGTCGTCGACATCAGCGGCCACCAGAGCGATGCATTCCCGTGGGCCGAGATCGGGGTGACCGCGCTGGTGCAGCGCGCCCAGCGGATCGGGCTGCGCCTCGATCAGGCCTGGGAGACCGACGGCCGGTTCTTCTGCCGTCTCGCCAACGCGGTGTAGCCGATCACGGCGAGAGCCGTGAGCACCACGATGACGGCCCAGAGGATCACGAGCGATGGCCCGTAGTCGAGCGGCAGCACCGTGGGGTTCTTCGAACCGATGGACTTCTTGTACGCCGCCGGCAGCACGATGATCGCGAAGACCGAGCAGATCACCAGTCCGGCCTGGACGATCGCGAGCGCGGCGATCGGCAGCGCCCGACCGGCCTTGCGCAACAGGAACGCGACTCCGAAGGTGACGAACGCGATGATGCCGTCGTGCACGATCAGGGCGAGGACGAACCACAGGGCTACGCCGGCGATCTTCACCGGCTTCACGGTGTCGATCAACACGAAGGCGCCGAGCAACAGCAGCAACACCCCGATCACCACCAGCCCGGTGCGCCACGCCCTCATCGAACCGGTTTGCGCCAGATCTTCCCGCATCAGATCACCTCGAGTTTCGACAGCCACTTGGTCTGAAGCACCCCGGGGCGGCCGGGAGCGATCATGCGGGCCGGGTAGCCGTGATCCATGTTCAGGGGATCCCCGTTGAGCTCCAGCGCGACGAGGGTGAGTTCGTCCTGCGCGAATTCATGGCCCATCTCGGTGACCCGATATCCGCCCGCCTTTTCGAGGCTGGTGAGCCGCAGGTCTTCATCGGGATGCGCGCCGACCGCGTCGAGCAGGTCGCGGAGGCGCACTCCGCGCCAGGAGGCCATCTGGCTCCAGCCTTCGACACAGGCGATCGGAAGGTCGACACTGTGCAGCGTCATGGACTCGAGATCCGCGCGGGTGTAGGTCTTGACGACCGAGCCGCGACTCACCGAGAGCGCCCAGTCTGCGCCGGTGTCGGCATCCGTCACCTGGGCCGCCTTGGCGGTGCGGTTGATCGGCAGATCGTTCGGGCCGACGAAATTCTTTCGCGGGCCGAAGACGTTGATCGCATCGAGCACCCGGAACGACTGGCCGGCCGTCAGCGCGACGACAGCTGCGGTGGCCACGCCGACCGTGGCCACGAATCCGCGGCGGGAGACCCGCGCCTGCTTCGGAGTGTCGACCCGGGGAGGTGCGCTGTCGATCCAGTCGAACAGCCGGCCGGTGAGACCGTCGACGCGGCGAGAGATCGGGCCGACGGGTTCCGCAGTCGTGTCCGCGAGTTCGGCAGCGACATCCGCGGGCGTGAGCGGCAGGTCCTCGTCGTCGAGCAGCAGGTTCCCCTCGGAATCGAAACTGCGGGAACGGGTCCAGTACCGGGAGATCACCGGCAGCTTCACCGCGATGTGGAGGGCGAGCGAGCCGATGATCACGAACGAAAGGGCAAAGTGGGTCTGCTTGAACGGGAACGGGAACGGGTACCACTGGTAGGTGTTCAGCAGGCCGGTCACGATCTGCACGAGGGACGATGCGACGAAGATGGCGATCGACGCCCGCTCGAGGAACCCGACGAAGTTCTTGATCGGCGGCGTCTGGAACAACTCGGGGAAGACGACGTAGAGCTTGGCGAGGATGAGCGGGAAGCAGGCGATGCCCGCGGTGATGTGGATGCCCTGGCTCAGTTGGTAGAGCGTCTGCGGCCGAGTGGGGAACACCATCCACGGCAGCGGCTCCTGCAGAAAGTGGCTGTAGAGCCCGGTGCCGAAACAGACGAGGAAGGCGATTCCGAGCAGGCGTCCGAGCACGACGGCCATGCGTGGGTTCCTCGACGGCGTCGAGAGAGCCCGCCGGAGTTCGAGCAGGAGACGGCGCATTCCCTTATTTGAGCATCCGGATGCCCTCCGCCGCGCCGATCAAACCTTACGGTTCTGAAACGGCACCGGCCGGGCCGCATGGATCCGGTGCCCGGTTCGGGCAGGATGAGGGGCGATGAAGATCGCTGCCCCTCCCCGCTCCGCCCTCGTCTCCACAGTGCTGGCCTGCGTCGCCGCCGCGGCACTGGCCGCATTGACGGCGTATTCGGTGACGGTTCTCGGATACTTCGACAGCGCCCATCCCACCGCTCTGGTGCTCTGCACTGTCGGCCTCTGGGCGCTCTTCGCCCTCGCGATCCTCGCGCTTCGCCGCGTGCCGACCCGGCCGGCGATCGCGATCGTGCTCATCGGCTCTGCGCTCATCGGTGGGGCCGCGATGGCCGGCCCGCCGAACACGAGCACCGACTCGGCCCGGTACGCCTGGGATGGAATCGTGCAGAACGCCGGCATCTCGCCGTACCGCTACGTGCCGGTGGACGATGCACTCGGCGACCTGCGCCCGGAATGGTTGTTCCCGGCACCGCTCGAGAACGCGGACGGCACCCATCGCTGCATCGAACCGCGCACCCACAAGACCTCGTCAGTGCCGAGCGGCATCCCCCTCTGCACGGCGCTCAACCGCTCGAAGGTGCCCACCATCTATCCGGCAGCCGCAGAGATGTTCTTCGCCGGCGTTCGCTTCGTCACCGGGCCCTCGGCCGAATACTGGCCCCTGCAGCTCACCGGCCTGCTCATGAGCATCGCGATCACGGCGATGCTCATCGTTGCGCTGCGTCGGCGCAACCTCGACCCCCGGTGGGCGGCACTCTGGGGATGGAGCCCGATCGTCGCGACCGAGGCCATCACCAACTCGCACATCGACATCCTCGGCACCCTCCTCGCCCTTGTCGCCACCCTGCTGGTGGCCCGGGGCCTGCGCTTCCGTGGGGGGATCGCGCTCGGCGCCGCGATCGCGGTCAAACTCATCCCCGTGATCGCCGCCCCCGCTCTGCTCCGCCGTCAGCCATGGAAGGTGATCGTCGCCTCCATCGTCACCTTCGCGGTGCTCTACATCCCCTACGTGCTCTCGACCGGCATCGCCGTGCTCGGCTACCTGCCGGGGTACCTCTCTGAGGAGGGCTACAACAACGGCAGCCGCTTCACCCTGCTCACCCTCTTCGTGCCGAAGACGGCCTCTCTCGCTGTGGCGGCCGTGCTGCTGCTGATCACCGCGGTGCTGGTGTGGTGGAAGACGAATCCGGATGCTCCGTGGCTCGGGCAGCTCATCATGATCGGCACCACACTGCTCATCGTGTCGCCGCGGTACCCCTGGTACGCCCTCTTGCTCGTGCCGTTCATCGCCTTGAGCGGCCGCTGGGAATGGTTCGCCGTGCCTCTTGCTCTCACCGTGAGGCTGCTCATCCCCAACCACGGGGTCTCCCAAGTGGCGATCGCCACGGCCATCGTCGTGATCGTGGCGATGGCGCTCTACCGCACCGGCCTCGAGGGGCGTGCGCGACTCCGCCACCCCGTGAGGCTGCTGCGTGGGGCATCCCGCTCGTAACTCCTCCGGCGGGTTCGGTCCCTCCAGAGGGCCGGATACGAGTTCGAGTGCCGAGTTTCTTCGACGGTGTTCGGCGGAATGGTCTCGATGGGATTTGGTGAAAACCCCGGGATTCCGGGCTTTTTGCCTGGACGTTTGCTGGGAAATATAACGGAAAGATAACAGCCGGGGTCATTTCCAAACCCTTTGGCGAGGGGGGCCGAACCAATACCCAGAACCGCTTGTCACCAAGGGCAAGCGAAAACCTAAGGATCACATCATGCGTAAATTCCAGAAGGCCACAGTCGGAATCATCACCGCCGGACTCCTCGTCGCAGGCCTCGCCGCCTGCTCGAGCACCACGAGCAGCGACACCTCCTCCAGCCCGAAGGCCTCCTCGGCTCCCGCCGTGCAGAAGCCGCTTGCCTCCATCCCGAGCCTCACCGGTGTCGACACCGCTGTGCTCCTCGACGCGGGCTTCGCTTCGGCGCTCACCACCCTCGGCCTCACCCCCGGAACCGTCGGAACCGCGACGCTCACCGACGGCAGCCTGCACTTCCCCATCACCGGTGGAAACGTGGACTACTACGACCCGGCCAAGAAGCTCCGCCCGTACGTCCAGGGCACCATCAAGCACGAGGGATCCGGCTTCTCGCTGACCGCTGGTGACACCACGGTCGAGCTGACCAACTTCACCATCGACCCGGGCAAGTCCCTCCTGTACGGTGACGTCTCGGTCAACGGCACCTCCGCCGCGACCCAGGTCGACCTGTTCGACCTCTACGGTGGAACCCTCAAGCCGCTCCAGATGGACGGCAACAACGCCATCCTCACCGGCACCACGGTTCACATCTCCGCTGACGCCGCCGGCCTGCTGAACAAGACGTTCAACACGGACGCCGTCAAGTCGCAGCTGCTCGTCGGTATCGCGACCATCACGGTCATCGCCAAGTAATTACGATCTCCTGAAGAATGGCCCGCTGCGCATCGCGCAGCGGGCCATTCGGCGTATGTTTCACACTCGGTGCTCCGCACCCCGACCACTCCAGAGGAGGCTTCCCCATGGCGATTCTCGCTCGCGACTGCGCGACCTATCGCTCCGGACGCCTCATCCGACGGCATCCGGCCGTCGCCCCCGCGGCGATCGGCGGGTTAGCCTTTCTGCTGTCGGTTGCCTTCTCCTGGGTGCCCTCGGTCTGGTTCGATGAAGCGGCCACCATCTCCGCGACCCAGCGCGGCTGGCCGGAACTGTCGCGGATGCTCACGCACGTCGACGCCGTCCACGGCCTCTACTACGTGGTGATGCACCTCTGGTTCGATCTGGTCGGCTATTCGCCCTTCGCTCTTCGGCTTCCCAGTGCGCTTGCCATCGGAGCCGCCGCCGCACTTGTCGTCGTGCTCGTGCGGCGCTTCGCCTCTACCCGTGTCGCCGTGCTCTCGGGAGCGGTCTTCGCGCTCCTGCCCCGCGTCACCTGGGCGGGTACCGAAGGTCGCTCGTACGCGGTCACCGCCGCACTCGCGGTTGTACTCACCCTGCTGTTCGTCTCGGCCTGGCGCCGGGCATCCGCTCCGATTGCCGTGCGGATCGCATGGTGGGCCGCCTACGGGCTTCTCGCCGTGCTCGCAAGCACCACCTTCCTCTACCTCGTCTTCGTCGTGGCGGCGCACGGGGTCACTGCCGTCTGGACGCGACTGGCCGAGGGCCGGCCGGCACAGCGCTCCCTCATCGGCTGGGTCGTCTCCGCGGGGGCGGCGGCCCTCGTGGTCGCGCCGCTCGCGTCCGCGGCATCCCGGCAGTCGGCACAGGTCGACTGGATCGCTCCGATCGACGCCGGCACTTTCCACGCCGTCTTCGTCACGCAGTGGTTCCTCGGCAGTCCACTCCTGGCCGTTCTCGGCTGGGCGCTCATCCTGGTTTCCTGCTTCTCGATGTGGCGGCATCGACGCGATGGCGGGATCGCCGGCGAGTCATCCCGGCCCAGCCCGACCGCGGCATCCGTATTCCTGCCCTGGCTGATCGTGCCCACCGTCGGACTGCTACTGGCCTCGGTCACGGTGTCGCCCCTCTACTCACCGCGCTACCTCACCTTCTCCGCTTCCGCCGCCGCCGTTCTGATCTCGATTGCGATCTCGACCCTGCGGCGACGACGTCTGGTCGCCGCCGTGCTCGTTCTCAGCGCGGCGCTGGCCGCCCCGCAATACCTTCACCAGCGGATGCCCGAAGCCAAGCAGAATTCCTCCTGGAGCGAGGTGGCCGGTTTCATCGCCTCCCAACGATCACCCGATGCCGACGTTCCCCAGGCCGTGATCTACGGGCCAGTGCGCCAGCACAAGGCCGCGACCACCCGCGTGATCGCCTACTCCTACCCCGAGGCTTTCTCGGGGCTGATCGACGTGAAGCTCAAGACCCCCGCGGCCGAGACGGGGCAACTGTGGGAGACTCGATACCCGCTCGACGAGGTCACCGATCGATTCACCGGGGTGAACACCGTCTGGCTCGTGACGAGCGACAAGCAGGACTGGCGGCCGAGCGTCACCGCGAAGCTCGCGGACCTGGGCTTCTCCCTCGCCGAGGAACACGCGTTCACCGGCGTGAACGTGCTGCGCTTCGAGCGCTAACGGCTGCGGTTCAGGAGCCGATGAGCCGGGCGCCGTGCACCGGCCCGGTCGCCCGCACCACCGTCAAGCGAGCGGCGCTGAGGGCGATCTGCAGTTCGAGGGCCGCGTCGAGGTTGGCGGCGAGGAAGGCGACGGTCGGGCCCGATCCGGAGATCATCCCGGCGAGGGCGCCATTCTCCTCGCCGAGCTCGATGACCGCGGCCAGCCGGGGCTCGAGATGGAGTGCGGGCGCCTGGAGGTCGTTGTGCAGCACCTCCGCCAGCATGTGCGGATCCCCCGCGCGCAGGGCCTGGAGCACGTTGGCATCGACCTGTGGTTGCGTCGAGGCGGGGAAGATGTCCTGCGCATGCCGGTCACGGTGGCGATCGAGTTCGCTGTAGACGAGGGGGGTACTCAGGCCGAAGTCCGCGAGCGCCAGAACCCATTGGAAGCTGCCCTTTGCGAGAGCGGGGCTCAGCTGGTCGCCCCGCCCCGTTCCGATGGCCGTGCCTCCGGTGAACGCGAACGGCACGTCGGAGCCGAGCTGGGTCGCAAGCTCGAGCAGGTCTTCGCGGGTGAGGTCGGTGCCCCACAGGCTGTCACAAGCGAGAAGGGTGGCTGCGGCATCCGCCGATCCGCCCCCCATGCCCCCGGCGATCGGCACGTGCTTCTCGATCTCGAGATGCACGCCTCCCCGATAGCCGGCGCGATGCGCGAGAAGTGTCGCCGCCCTGATCGCCAGGTTGGACCCGTCCGTGGCGAGGGCGGACGTGTCGATCGGCCCCGTAAACGAGACGGAGAAGTCGTCGGCGGCGGTGGCGCGGATGTCCTCGTAGAGCGACACGGCCTGATAGGCCGTCGCCACGTCGTGGTATCCGTCGTCGAGCAGCGCACCGACCTTGAGGAACACGTTTATCTTGCCCGGTGCCCGTGCGTGCACCACCTTCGGAGCGGCCGCGGAGGTCATTACTCCAACCTAGCCGAAGCCTCGGAGCCCTCTTTACGCACCGGCGGAAACACCGGCGCGTGCCACCGCGAGGAAGTCCGCCACGGTCAGCTCTTCCCCGCGTGCGGTCGGTGCCACCCCCGCGGCCTCCAGCCGGGCGGACGCCGCGGAGCTGTCCCCCAGCACGACCGCGAGCGACTGCCGCAACATCTTGCGTCGCTGCTGGAACGCGGCATCCACGAGGGCGAAGGTCGCGAGCCGCTCCGTCTCCGTGCCGGGCAGCTCACCGCGGTCGAACCGCACCAGGATCGAGTCCACATTGGGCACCGGCCAGAACACCTGGCGGCTCACCTGACCGGCGGTGCGCCATTTTCCGTACCAGGCGGCCTTGATGCTGGGGCTGCCGTAGATCTTCGAGCCCGGGTCCGCGGCGATCCGCTGGCCGACTTCGGCCTGCACCATCACCAGCCCGGTCTGCAGGTGAGGAAAGTGCTCGAGGAAGTGCAGGAGCACCGGAACGGAGATGTTGTACGGCAGGTTGGCGACGAGGCTCGTCGGGCGATCGGGCAGCTCGGTGATCGTCATCGCATCCTGGGTGATCACCGTCAACGGAGCACCGGGCTGCAACTGCTCAACGGTGATCGGAAGTTGTGCCGCGAGACGTGTGTCGATTTCGACGGCCACGACGGATGCCCCGGTCTCGAGCAGTCCGAGGGTGAGCGAGCCGAGCCCCGGGCCGACCTCCACAACGCTCTGGCCGGAGACGATGCCCGCGGCCCTGACGATGCGGCGAACGGTGTTGGCGTCGATGACGAAGTTCTGGCCGAGTTTCTTGGTCGGCTGGATGCCGAGCAGCTCGGCGAGGTCGCGGATCTCCGCGGGCCCGAGCAGGCTCACGCGAGGTCGGACGAGTCGATGGCCTCGTCGTAGGGCGAGCCGAGGTCCTGGGTGACCGGTTCCGCATCCCACATGCCGTAGACCAGCTCCGTGTTCGAGGTGATCTGGGCGGCGAGCAACGCGACGTCCGTGCCGAGATGGTCGGCCATGAAACGGAGCGTGGTGGGGATGAGGTACGGAGCGTTGGGGCGCCCGCGGTACGGCACCGGGGTGAGGAAGGGCGCGTCGGTCTCGATGAGGATCTGGCTGCGCGGGATCGCACTGAGCGCATCGCGGAGGTTGCCGGCGTTCTTGAATGTCACGGTGCCGGCGAAGGACAGATACCAGCCGTTGTCGGCGCAGAGCCTCGCCATGTCGGCATCTCCCGAAAAGCAGTGGAACACGGTCTTCTCGGGCGCTCCGTTGCTTCGCAGGGTCGCGATCACCTCGGCATGGGCATCCCGGTCGTGGATCTGCATGGCCAGCTCGTGCTTCTTGGCTATGGCGATGTGCGCCTCGAACGAGCGGTACTGCGCGCTGCGCCCACTCTCCTCCGTGCGGAAGAAGTCGAGCCCGGTCTCCCCCACGGCGCGCACCCGCGGCCGTCCGGCGAGTTCGTCGATCTCCGCGAGAGCCGCATCCAGCTCCCCCGCGGCCTCGTAGCGGGGAGCCTCGTTGGGGTGGATGGCCACGGCGGCGAGCATCCGCGGCTCACGTGCGGCCATCTCTGCAGACCAGCGCGAGGTCTCGAGGTCTCCGCCCACCTGCACGACGCCGCGCACGCCGACGCTGGACGCGCGGTCGAGTTGTTCGCGGTAGTCGAGCGCTTCCTCGCCGTCACCGATCTCGAGGTGGGTGTGATTGTCGTAGACGCCCACAGTGAGCGCGGGAGGCAACGGCGGATAGCTCAGGTCGCGGGTCTTGCCCTGCTCCGACGAGCTGTCGCGCTGCCGGATCGGGCCGTGGGATTCCTCGAGCGCGGACATCCCCGAATTCTACCCGGCGTGCCCTCCTCCGGCTGGCGGCGGAGCACGAAGGGTCACACCGAGTCGGCCGTGCTCACCTCGAGAACGATCTTGCCGAGGCCGTGTCCCGCTCCGAGACGCTCATACGCCGCGCGCACCCGTTCGAGCGGATAGCTCGCATAGACCGGGACTGTCAACTCGCCGTTCGCGACCAAGCGGGCGAGCTCGGTCAGCACCTCCCGCGGCTCGACCGTCGACATGCCGTCGGTCTTCACCCGGAACTTCTTCTTCGCCGCGAAGTCGATGATCGTGTTGATGCGGTCCTTCGCAACACCCAGCTCGACCGCGACCGCAACGTTGCCGTCGCCGTGCGTATCGATGAAGGCATCCACCCCGTCCGGCACGATCTTGCGGATGCGGTCGGCCAGCCCCTTTCCGTACGCCACCGGGATCGCGCCGAGACTGCGGAGGAAGGCGTGGTTCTCCTCACTCGCGGTTGCCACCACGGCGGCTCCGGCGAGCACAGCGAGTTGGGTGGCGATGATCCCGACCCCTCCCGCCGCCCCGGCCACGACCACGGTGTCGCCGGAGCGCACATCCACTGCGGCGATGCAGGCTCGCGCGGTGGTGCCGGCGACGAAGAGGCTCGCGGCCTCGTTCCAGCCGACCGCATGAGGCTTCGGGATGACGCGGCTCGCGTCGATCGTCACGACTTCGGCCTGCGCGTTGCGCCCATCCGAAAAGCCGATGACCTCGTCACCGACGCGCGGGAAGTCGACGCCCTCACCCACCGCCGTGACCACGCCCGCGAAGTCGCTGCCCTGGCCTTCGGGGAACTGGGCCGGGAAGGCCTCGTGCATCCGGCCCTCGCGGATCTGGATCTCCCCCGGGTTGATGGCGGCGGCCACGACCGCGACCTGCACCTCGCGCCGGCCCGGCGCCCGGGCATCCACCTCGACGACCTCGAGCACCTCGGAGCCGCCGTACCTGCTGAACTTCACGGCTTTGGGCATGCTGTGCTCCTTGGGGTCAGGTCGTGACTGCGGTGTCCGGCTGTTCGATACGGGGAAAAAGGGACGCGGGAAGCGGGGAGACCGAGGGTCCGCCCTCCCACTCGGAGGCGGTGCGCACGTTCTGGTCGGCCACGGCTCCGGTGCCGCCGAGCGCCGTCCAGAGCGTGGCCGCGGCATCCGGGATCACCGGGGAGAGCAGCACGGCAAGGGTGCCGAGGCCGCGCACGATGGTGAAGAGCACCGCGTCCAGCCGTTCGGCATTCGCCGGATCCTTCGACAGCGCCCACGGTTCCTGGATGGTGATGTAGCCGTTCAGGTCGTCCACGAGCGTCCAGATCGAAGCGAGAGCCTCGTGAATCGCCAGTCTCTCGATGGCGGCATCCGCTTCCGCCGTCACGCGGAGGCCGGTGGCGAAGATGGCCTGGTCGGCGTCGGAGAGTTCGACCCCGGTGGGGATGACTCCCCCGCGGTAGCGCGTGACCATCGCGATCACGCGCGAGGCCAGGTTGCCGAAGCCGTTGGCGAGCTCGGCCTGGTAGCGCGCGGAGAGGTCCTCCCAGCTGAAAGAGCCGTCCTGCCCGAAGCTGATGGCGCGCATGAAGTAGTAGCGGAACGCGTCGACGCCGAAGGTGTCGGTGATCTCGGACGGCGCGATGCCGGTGAGCTTCGACTTGGACATCTTCTCGCCGCCGACGAGCAGCCAACCGTGGCCGAACACGCGGCGGGGAACGGGGAGTCCCGCAGCCATCAGCATCGCGGGCCAGATGACGGCGTGGAAGCGGGCGATGTCCTTGCCGACCAACTGCACTGCCGGCCAGCGTCGCTCGAAGTTCTCGGTGTCGGTGCCGTAGCCGATCGCGGAGATGTAGTTGAGCAGTGCATCGAACCAGACGTAGACGACGTGGCTGTGGTCCCAGGGGATCTGGATGCCCCAGTCGAAGCTCGACCGCGAGATGCTGAGGTCGTCGAGCCCCTGCTTCACGAACGAGATGATCTCGTTGCGCACACTCTCCGGCTGGATGAAGTCGGGCTGCGACTCGTAGAGATCGAGCAGCTTCTGCTGGAAGTCGCTCATGCGGAAGAAGTAGTTCTTCTCCTTGAGGATCTCCACCGGACGCCCGTGGATCTTGCAGACCAGCGTGCCGGCGAAGTCGCCGTCCGCGGTCTCCATGAGATCGTCGAGCTGTTTGTACTCCTCGCAGCCCACGCAGTAGTAGCCCTCGTATTCGCCGGAGTAGATGAAACCGTCGTCGTACAGCTTCTGCAGGAAGATGGTGACGGCCTTCTCGTGGCGCTCGTCGGTGGTGCGGATGAAGTCGTCGTTGGCGATGTTGATCGTCTTCAGCAGCGGCAGCCAGGCATCCGCGACGAGCGTGTCGGCCCACTGCTTCGGGGTGGTGTCATTGGCCACGGCCGTGCGAAGGATCTTCTGGCCGTGCTCGTCGGTTCCGGTGAGCAGCCACGTGTCATCGCCGGCCTGGCGATGCCAGCGCGCCAGAACGTCGGCGGCGACCTCGGTGTACGCGTGACCGATGTGCGGCACATCGTTCACATAGAAGATCGGGGTCGCGATGTAGAAAGAGTCGGCGGACTGGGATGCGGCGGGCATTCGATCATCCTAATTGGCGGCGGATGCTCCGGGGTCCTCGTTACGCGGTGGGCGCACCCCCGCTGCCGATAACACGGGAACGGCCCCGGCGATCGCCCGCCGGGGCCGTTCATTCGAGACTGTGCGGTCAGTGCCTCCCGGCCGCCAGCAGTGACAGCAGCCCGAAGGTCACACCGCCGATGCCGGTCACCGTGTCGTACCTGCGAGTGGTCTTCAGCGAGGTGTCCTGATCGAGACTGATCAGGTAGCTGTTGCCGCTAATCGCGCTCGTGTAGACGAGAGCCTTGGTGGGATTCTGCGGCTGCACGTCGCGGAACGAGAACGGCAGGATGCGGTCGAGCCCGTAGAGCGTCGGGTTGGCGAACCCGATGGCCGTGTGGGTCGCCTGCTGCACTACCGCGATCTGGGCCGCCGTCAGAGGCGCGGCCAGCGAGGTACCGCCGTAGGTGTCCCGCTCGAAGTCGCCCACCGCGAGGGTGCTGTCATCGACGATCGGGCGGATGCCGACCGAGAACCCGGTGTAGGGATCCGCGAGGGCCGCGATGTCCGGCGACACCCGGAAACCGTGGGAGAGAGAGGCGGGAACCACTCCCCGCTGGTAGGCCGGAGCCGTGAACACGGCGCTGGTGCCACCGCCCGCTCCCCCGAAGAAGTCTCCGGGCAGGGGGGAGAGGTAACTGGTGCCCGTCGGGTCGATCTTGTCCCCCGCGGTGCCCCATCCGGTCTCGTAGGCGATCTTGCCGGCCTTGGTGATGCCGAGGCTGGTGCCTCCCACCGAGGTGACATACGGGGAAGATGCGGGGAAGTCGGGGGACGCGTACCCGAGGTTGGCCACCTCGTCGCCGCTGTCACCACTGGAGAAGTAGAGCCCGATCCCCTCACCCGCCGCCTGGATGTGCAGGTTCTGCGCCCCCTTCAGCGCGTCGTCCGGGATCGCCTCGCCGAGGTTGCCGTAGCTGTTGCTCACGATGTTTGCGAGTTTGTTGTCGAGGATCTTCGAGAGCGCGACATCCAGTCCGCCGCCGCAGTTGAATCCACCCACGTAGAGGATCTTGGCGCCCGTCGCGATGCCGTGAACGGCTTCGACGTCGAGGGTCTGCTCCCCCTGCCATCCGCTCGGGAAGCCGCAGGCCTCCTGGTCGACGAACTGGGCGGGGGTCGGCACGATCTGCGAGTAGTTCGCCGCCGTGAGGCCGGGCTCACCGAGTGCCGCAGAGTAGGTGTTCACGTCTTTCACGATGGACGGCGAGGCGTAGGCATCGATGATCGCCACGGTCTGGCCCGCACCGTTCACTCCCGACCTCGCGAGCGAGTCGAGCCCGTAGGCGGAGCGCAACTGCGCTGGGACATAGCCGCAGTTGAAGGTGTCGAACGTGGTCTTGCCATAGGCGGCCGGGGCCGTCACGGTGTGCTCGCCCGTGTAGGTGGAGCACTGGGCGGCGATGGCCGAGGGGCTCGGAGCCTGGCGGCTGAGCGCGTTCGCCCCGGCCGGAAGGTCACCCTGTTTGATGGAGTCGGTGTGGGTGAGCAACTTAGCCTGGTCGATGCTGAGTCCCGAGACCTTGCCGGCGAGCGCCGCAGGCAACGAAGGGGCACTCGACGGGGCCGCGAGCACGTGCCCAGAGTAGTTGTAGTCGTGCAGGGTGGTGGCGAACAACGATCCGATCTGGGCGGCCGTTCCGCGGAAGACCACGTACTGGCGGCTGGCCGGCACTGCGCTGATCGTCAGTCCCTGCGCGGTGAGAGAGGCGACCACGGCATCCGAATCCGCCTTCGTCGGCGCGAAGCGCTGGATCCACGCCTGTGGCGAGAGGAACTGGCGGTATCCGCGGGCCCCGGGTGTGGATGCTGCGGTGGCGAGCGCCTCTGCCCCGGCCTGGTCTCGCAGCGGCAGGTAGATCTCCCCCTCGACGGTCTCGTCGGCGGCGGTGACACCGGCGTCGTTCGCCGCGGTCGCCCAGCGGGGCACGGCCCCGGCGAACGAGGCGCGATCGGCAGCGGAGGCCGTCGTGACGCCGGTGAGTGAAAGTGCGATGACGGTGGTGGCCGTAGCCACGATGCCGAATGTCCAGCGAGAGAACACCCTCCGGCGTGCGCGATTGTCCACGTGCTGAAACCTTCCCCGATGAAGAATGACCGCGCCGGAAAAGGGCGCAATCGCGACGATAACCCGGCTCGATCACCCCAACAAGGGGGGTTAACAGGAATTTTACATTCAGCGCAAAAATGCTGCGCGCGCGCTCGGATTCAGGCGCTCGACCTAGGCTGGGCGCATGAAATACCGCAGGATCGGCGATGTCGCCGTCAGTTCGATCGGGCTCGGCGCGATGCCGCTGTCACTCCCGGGCCGACCCGATCGGCGCCGGGCGATCGAGACCATCCACGCCGCCCTCGATGCGGGCATCACCCTCATCGACACCGCCGATGCGTACACCACGGATGCCGACGGCCAGGGCCACAACGAGCTCCTGGTCGCGGAGGCCCTGCGCGGTCGCACCGAGGAGGTGCTCGTCGCCACGAAGGGCGGACTGCTCTTTCGCGACGGCGGACCGTGGGATCGCAACGGTACCCCGGCGCACCTCAAGAAGGCCGCGCGGGAGTCCCGCGCTCGCCTCGGTGTCGACGCGATCGGGCTCTACCAGTTGCACCGGCCGGACCCTTCGGTGCCGTACGAGGAGTCCATCGGAGCGCTGCGCGAACTTCTCGATGAGGGTGTCATCCGCCTCGCGGGCATTTCCAATGCCACAGTGACTCAGATCGCCCTGGCCGATCATGTGCTCGGCGGCCGGCTCGTCTCGGTGCAGAACCAGTTCTCACCGGCCTACCGGTCGAGCCTCGGCGAGTTCGACTACTGCGTCGCCCACCAGATCGCCTTCCTGCCCTGGAGCCCGCTCGGTGGCATCGGGCGGGGGTCCGATGTCTTTGACGACAGCAGCGCGTTCAGCGCGGTCGCGGCGGAGCTGGGTGTGAGCCCGCAGCGCGTCGCCCTGGCGTGGGAGTTATCGCTCGGCCACTGCGTCATCCCGATCCCGGGGGCGAGCCGGCCCGAGACCATCACCGACTCCGCGGGTGCGGCGGAGCTGACGCTGAGCTCCGAACAGCTGGCCAGACTCAGTACTCCCTGATCGCTCAGTAACCCCTGATCGCCCAGTAGCCCCTGATCGCTCAGTACCCCAGGAATGCTCAGCGCGCCTTGAGGGCTCCCTCGTAGAGATCCCGCTTGCCGAGCCCTGTGGCATCCGCCACTTCGGATGCCGCGTCCTTGAGCTTCGATCCCGCCGAAACGAGCGACTGCACCTGCGCGATCCCGGCAGCGAGATCGACCTCTTGCGCAGCCCCGCCCTCGACCACGATGCAGATCTCGCCCCTGACGCCGAGAGCAGCCCACTCGGCGAGTTCTGCGGCGCTCCCCCGACGCACTTCCTCGTAGAGTTTGGTCAGCTCGCGGCAGACCGCGACCCGACGATCCGGCCCGAAGGCCGTCGCGATATCCCCGAGGGCATCGGCCAGGCGGTTCGGCGACTCGAAGAACACCATGGTGCGGGGTTCCCTGGCGAGCTGGCGAAGGGAGGCGAGACGAGCTTTGCGCGGCAGGAAGCCCTCGAAGGTGAATCGATCGGTGGGCAGTCCCGAGAGCGCGAGAGCGGTGATCACCGCCGAGGGTCCCGGCAGCGCGGTGACGGTCACTCCGGCGGCCGCGGCCGCCGTCACGATGGAGAACCCGGGGTCGCTGATCGCCGGCATGCCCGCATCGGTGAGCACGAGCACATCCGTATCGCGCGCGAGTTCGGCGATCTCGGCGGCCTTCTCGACCTCGTTGTGTTCGTGCAGGGCGATCAGTCGCGGTCGGTTCTCGATGCCGAGGGCACGCATGAGGTGGATGGTGACTCGCGTGTCTTCCGAGGCGATCACCTCGGCGTTGGTCAGAGCCTCCACCAGCCGGCGGGAGGCATCGCCGAGATTGCCGATCGGAGTCGCAGCGAGGATGATCACCTGCCCATCCTTGCAGCGAACCCTCGTTACCATTGCACCTGTGACCAGAGCCGACTTCGACGCCGTGGTCGGCGCGCCGCGAGCCTCTGGGCCGTCCTCGCCTCCGGTCGAACCGACCGGCACCCGCCTCGACGCGTGGTGGGGTCGACTTCTCGGCCTGCCGGGAGCGGAACGGCTCTGGTACTGGGGCGGCCCGATCGCCGTCACCCTGCTCGCGGCCGTGCTCCGTCTCGTGCGCCTGGGCGACCCCCGGTCTCTCGTGTTCGATGAGACCTTCTACGTGAAGGATGCCTGGACGCTCCTCCACCTCGGCTACGAAGGGTCCTGGCCCAACAACGCCGATCAGGCCTTCAACGCCGGCGATGTCAACACCTTCACAAGCGACGGCTCCTATGTCGCCCATCCCCCTCTCGGCAAGTGGATGATCGCCCTCGGACTGCGCGTCTTCGGCGCGGAGGACACGGTCGGCTGGCGCATCAGCACCGCCGTCGTCGGCATCCTCGCGGTGTTCCTGCTGGTGATCGTGGCCCGCCGGCTCTTCAACTCCACCCTGCTCGCCACCATCGCCGGGGGCCTGTTCGCGATCGACGGTCACGCGATCGTGATGTCGCGCACCGCGCTCCTCGACAACTTCGTCATGATCTTCACGCTGTTGGGATTCGGGGCCGTCCTTCTCGATCGCACCCAGAGCTCCGCCCGCCTGTCGCTGTGGCTCGCACGCCGGGCACGGGCCGGCCGCGGCATCGACTGGGGGCCCGCGATCTGGTGGCGGCCCTGGCTGCTCACCGCGGGCATCCTCTTCGGAGCGGCCACCGCCGTCAAGTGGAGCGGACTGTACTTCCTCGCCGCTTTCGCCGTCTACACCCTGGTGGTCGACGCGCTGGCCCGGCGGGCCGCGGGCATCCCCTTCTTCATCAGCGGCACGATCTTCAAGCAGGGCCCCGTCACCTTCCTGCTCACCATCCCGCTCGCCGCGGCCACCTATCTCGCCAGCTGGACCGGATGGTTCGTCACGAAAGACGGCTACTTCCGCAACTGGGCAGAAGTGCCCGGCAATGCCGCCACCGGGTTGTTCGCCGGGGTGCCGCACTCGGTGCAGAGCTTTCTGCACTATCAGGCGAGCGTCTACGACTTCAATGTCAACGAACACACCTCCCACCCCTACTCGGCGAATCCCTTCACCTGGCTCTTCCTCGTGCGTCCGACCGCCTTCTACTACGTCGGCCAGACCTCCGGGCAGGGGGGTTGCACCGTGTCGAGTTGCGCGGAATACATCACCTCCATCGCCAACCCCATTCTCTGGTGGGCTGCGACGGCCGCCCTGTTCTACCTCGTCTACCGCCTCGTGCGGTATCGGGAGTGGCGTGTCGGCCTCATCCTGATGGGTATGGTCGCCGGCTACCTTCCCTGGCTGCTCTACTCCACCCGCACCATCTTCCAGTTCTATGCGATCGTCTTCGAGCCCTACATGATCCTCGGGCTGGTGTTCGTGATCGGACTGATCCTCGGTCGACCTCAGGATTCCACCTATCGCCGAACGCGCGGAATCGGCCTCGTTGCCGTGTTCCTGTTCTTCGTCGTGCTGGTCAGCGCATTCTTCTACCCGATCTGGACGGGCCTGCAGGTGCCAGAGATCTTCGCGCGACTCCACTACTGGCTGCCCGGCTGGCGCTGATCCGCTGCGGGGCAGCACAGGAAGGTCCCGTAGCATGACGCCATGTCCGCGCGTTCCGTTCTCGCCTACGTCACCGTCGCCCTTCCACCCCTCGCGCTCGCCGCTGTCGGGGTCACCCACCCGATGCACCTCACCGCGACGTCGGCGGAATACTGGCGCAACCTCCACATCGCGATCCTGCCGGTGTTCCCTCTTCTCGCCTTCGCTCCGTGGTTGGTGGCGCGGCATGCCGGCGCCCTCGTGGCGTGGATCGTCGGTGTCCTCGGGTTCGTCTACGCCGCCTTCTACACCGCACTCGATGTGCTCGCGGGCATCGGAGCCGGCGGTCTCAAGCTCGACGGCATGGGCATGGCGACGGGCACGGTCTTCGGTCTCGGCAGCCACATCGGCGAGGTCGGAAGCGTGTCGTTCATCGCGGCAAGCGCGATCGCGGCGGCGACGGCGATGGCCCGCGTCCGCCTGGCCGCCCTCCCCGGCGCGGTGCTCGTGGTCGTCGGCGCGGTGCTATTCCTTCAGGAACACATCTATTTCCCCGTGGGGGTGATCGGCCAGCTCTGTCTCGCACTCGGCTGGCTGTGGCTCTGTGTGCTGATCGAACGGGCGTCGCGCGACCGCGGGCCTCTGATCGAGGCCGTGGACGAAACCGCGGTGCCGACCGTCTGACGGCCCAGCGCACCACAGGGTCAGCGCACCACAGGCCCAGCGCACCACAGGCCCGCGTACCGAGGGGTCAGCCCACGAGATCGAGCGCCTCGGCCAGTTCCCGCAGGTCCACGACGGGAAGTCGGCAGACGAAGTCCCAGCAGAGGTAGGCCGCTTCGCGATCCCGTCCCTCGAACAGCGCAAAGCCGGCGTTCGCGAAACTCGCGGCCTGCGCGGGGGTCACCACGACGCTGAGCAGGCCGCTGCGGTAGCGGCACCGGGCAAGGACGGCCAGATCCGAATTCGGGTCTTCACTCACCACAACGAGCTGCGCGATCGGCTGAGAGAGGGCGGATGCCACCGCGAGGGTCGCCCCGAACGACACCGGGCGCGGCACGGCGAGAGGCAACAGGCTCTTGACCACCCGCTCGGCGGCGTCGCGGTACCGCGGACCGCCCCCGAGGAGGTGCAACGAGACGCAGGCCCGCGCCATCGAGCTCAGCCCGGAGGGATAGGCCCCTTCCGAGGGGTCGTTCTCGATGGCAGTGCCCTGCGCCACCAGCACGGGGTCGGCCCCTCCCGGCACGCCGAAGACGCCGGAACCTGCGGCGTCGAGCGCCCGATCCACCAACGATCGGGCCACCGAGGCATAGCGTCCCTCTCCGGTCGCCGTCGCGAGATCGAGCAGCCCCGATGCCAGCATTCCGTAGTCCTCGAGTGCGGCGTGCGCCGTCGACAGCCGTCCGCCGATCGATGCTCGCACCAGCGTGCCGTCGTGCCGCAGGTGACCGTCGATCACCGCGTCGGCGGCCCGTCGGGCGGCCTCGATCCACTCGTCATGACCGAGAGCGTAGCCAGCGGTCGCCAACGCTCCGATCGCCAGCCCGTTCCAGCCGGTGAGGATCTTGGCATCGATCGGCGGAGGATCCTCTGCCGCACGCTCTGCAGCGCCGAGGGCGAAGTACGCCCCTTCTCGCCGGACTCCGTCGATGGTGCTTTCGCTGTCTTGCGCCGAGGCGAATCCCCCGTCCGGCTGTTGCATGACCCCGATGAGAAAAACGGTGATGCCCTCCGCGACCTCCACGGCCCAGTCCCGCGCCTCGGCGTCGAGCTGGGCGAGCCGGGTGAACGCGGTGAGCAGCTGGGCGTTGTCGTAGAGCATCCGCTCGTAGTGCGGATCCTGCCAGTCCCGTTTCGTGGCGTACCGGAAGAATCCGCCCTCCAGGCGGTCCCTCAGCGCGGCCGTGGGCTGGCCGGCGGCGACGTGCCGACCGGAGAGCGCGGCGAGTGAGCGGGAGGCGAGCGCCTGGGCCGGTGGAGAGTCGGCGCCACGCTCGAGCAGGAAGAGCAGCACCGGCGCGACCGGGAATTTGGGCGCACCGCCGAAGCCCCCGAATTCGGAGTCTTCGTAGGCGAGCAATTCCGCGACCGCCGAATCGAACGCACCAGTGCCGATCTCGCTCGAGCCGGCGGAAGCGCCATCGGCCGGCTGCCGGAGAGCGTCCGCGATCGCGGCCGCCGTGGATTCGACCTGGGGCCGTCGAGCGGTCCAGGCATCCGCCACCGCATCGAGCACCTGTCCGAACGACGGAGTGTCTCCCACCGCTGTCGGCGGCCAGTAGGTGCCCGCATAAAAGGCCTTGCCCTCGGGCGTGACGAAGACGTTGAGGGGCCATCCCAGGTTTACGGTGAAGGCTCCGGCGGCGGCGAGGTAACTCGCATCCACATCGGGATGCTCCTCCCGATCTACCTTCACCGCCACGAAGTCCGCGGCAAGGCGGGAGGCGATCACGGGGTCGCTGAAGGTCTCACGCGACATCACATGACACCAGTGGCAGGTCGAGTACCCGATCGACACCAGCACCGGCACATCCCGTCGCCGCGCCTCGGCGAAGGGCTCATCACCCCAGGGGAACCAGTCGACGGGATTCGCCGCATGGGAGCGAAGATAAGGGCTCACAGCATCCGCGAGTCGATCGGCCATGTCTCCAGCGTAGGCTCGCACTGTGTCTACGACAGCCATCACGTTAATCGGCGGCCCCACCGTGCTTCTGGAGTACGCCGGCCTGCGGATCGTCACCGATCCCACCTTCGATGCTCCCCAGGTCTATGAGGATCCGGATGAGACCACCCTGGAGAAGACAGCCGGTCCGGCCATCGCCAGGACGGATCTCGGCCCGGTGGACCTCGTGCTGCTTTCGCACCACGGCCACAAGGACAATCTCGACTGGGAGGGTCTCGAACTCATCGCGCAGGGCATCCCGACCCTGAGCACCCGCCAGGCTGCCGACGACCTTTTCGGCGGCAGCGTCATCGGTCTCGACAACTGGGAGAGCTACGATTTCGGCACCGTGACGATCACGGCGATGCCCGCCCTGCACGGGCCGCCCGGATCGGAGCCGATGGTGGGCCCGGTCATCGGTTTCATGCTCGAAGCCGAGGGGGAGCCGACGGTCTACGTGAGCGGCGACAACGCGTCCCTCCCGCTCGTGCGCCAGATCGCGGATCGGTTCGCCCCGGTCGATATCGCGCTGCTGTTCGCCGGAGCGGCCCGCGTCGACGAGATCGATGCCGACCTCACCCTCAACTCGAGCGATGCCGCCACCGCGGCGCAGTCACTGGGGGCTCGGCTCGTCGTCGGCCTCCACACCGAAGACTGGACCCACTTCAGCCATACGCGACCCCAACTCGAGGCCGCCTTCGCGGGCACCGGCATCCTGGCCGACACCCCTCGCGGTGTACGCGTCGAACTCGGACGTTAGGCGGATCAGCCGGCTAGCGCGACTCGCTGTCGAGTCCGCGCGCGGTCTCGATGAGTTCGCGGGCATGCTGAAGTCCGCTCTCTGATCCACTCAGGCCGGAGAGCAACCTCGCCATCTCCTCGATCCGCTCCTCGCCCTCGAGCTGTTGCACACTCGAGGCGGTCACCGCTCCGTCGCTGTCTTTCACGACGCGCAGATGGTTGGTCGAGAATGCGGCAACCTGGGCGAGATGGGTCACCACGATCACCTGCGCGGAATGGGAGAGCCTGGCCAGGCGCCGGCCGATCTCGATGGCGGACGCACCCCCGACACCGGCATCCACCTCGTCGAAGATGAAGGTGGGCACGGGATCATTGCCCGCGATCACCACCTCGATCGCCAGCATCACCCGCGAGAGCTCCCCGCCGGAGGCCCCGCGGCCCAGGGCGCGCGGCTCCGCGCCGGGATGCGGTGCGAGCAGGATCGCCACGACGTCGCGTCCGCTGAGCCCGTAGTCCTGCCGCTCCGTGACTTCGACGGTCAACCGCGCGTTGGGCATCGCGAGTGCCACGAGCTCCTCGCTCACCCTCTCGCCGAGTTGCACCGCGAAGTCGCGCCGCACCCTCCCCAGCTCGTCGGCGAGCTCGATCACCCTCGCACGATCGGAGTCGACCTCCGCGCGAAGGCTGTCGATGCGGTCGGAGTCCTGGTCGAGTTCGAGCAGCCTCGAGCTTCCGCTGTCGAGATAGCGGATCGCATCGTCGAGAGCAGGCCCAAACTTGCGGCTGATCTCCCCCAGCTCCGAGCGCCGGTCCTGCACGATCTCCAGTTCGCGGGCGCTGTCGCCGTCGAGGCCCCCGAGGTAGCTCGACAGCTGTGCGGACACGTCGGCGACGAGATAGCTGGCGCTGGCCAGCGCTTCCACGATCGGGGCGAGGGTCGAATCGTGGCCGGATACCCGTTCGAGCTGGCGGCGAGCCGAGTCGAGCAGCCCGAGCGCGTCCCGCGGCTCCACCAGGTCATCGGATGACACGAGCTCATGCGCCTCGGAAGCGGCGAGCCGCAGGTCCTCGAGATTGGTCAATCGGTCGGCCCGTTCGGCGAGCTCCACGTCCTCACCGGGCTGCGGCGCGACGGACTCGATCTCCGCCATCGCCTGGCGGAGTTCTGCGGCTTCGCTCTGCCGGGACTCCTGCTCCGCCACGATCACGTCGAGTTCGCCCTGGTTCGCCTGCCACCGCCGGTAGGTGGCCTGGTAGTCGTCGAGAACCGTCGACAGCGCTGCTCCGGCGAAGCGATCGAGGGCCTCGCGCTGCGCCGTCGACGAGCGCAAGCGCACCTGGTCGGATTGACCGTGCACGACGACCAGTTGTTCGCCGAGCTCTGCGAGCACGCTCACCGGCGTTGTGCGACCGCCGACGGTGGCGCGGCTGCGTCCCTCCTGCGAGACCGAGCGGGCGAGGATCAGTTCGCCATCGTCGAGGTCGCCCCCGGCATCACGCACCCGTTCCGCGACGGCACCATCGTCGTCGACCAGCCAGCGCCCTTCGACGACGGCCGAGCCGCTCCCCTGGCGGAGCACCGAACTGTCCGAGCGATCCCCGAGGAGAAGACCGAGAGCGGTGACCACCATGGTCTTTCCCGCACCGGTCTCGCCGGTGATCGCCGTGAATCCGGGACCGAGGGGAAGTCGCGCTTCGCCGATCACGCCGAGGTCGCGGATGAAGATCTCTTCGATCATGCGATCGCGCCGTCGCCCGGCCCACGCCAGCCGCTGGTCGGGAGGTGGAATTTGTTCACCAGCCGGTCGGTGAATGGCCCGCGGTGCAGGCGGGCGAGTCGCACCGGCACCGGTGAGCGTCGCACGATCACCCTCGCGCCGGGCGGCAGGTAGTGGGTGCGTCGACCGTCGCACCAGAGCACCCCGGTGCCCTGCGTGCGGGCGAGAACCTCCACGGCGAAGACCGACTCCCGCCCGACCACCAGCGGGCGGCCGAACAGCGCGTGCGGGCTGAGGGGCACGAGAAGCATCGCCTCGAGTTCCGGCCAGACGATCGGTCCGCCCGCTGAGAATGAATAGGCCGTTGATCCGGTGGGGGTCGACATCACCACTCCGTCGCAGCCGAATGATGAGAGAGGACGGCCATCGACCTCGATCACGACCTCGAGCATCCGCTCTCGGCTGGCCTTCTCGACCGTCGCCTCGTTGAGAGCCCAGGTCTCGTAGATCACCTCGGCGTCGACCTTGACGCGCACGGCAAGAGTCATGCGCTCTTCGACCTCGTAGTCTCGGCTCAGAGCGCGTCGCACCGTGTCCGTGAGGTTGTCGCGTTCGCTCTCCGCGAGGAAACCGACGTGGCCGAGGTTGACTCCGAGCAGTGGGGCCGTGCAGCCCCGCGTGAGCTCCGCCGCCCGCAGGATCGTGCCGTCACCGCCGAGCACGATGGCCAACTCGACATCCGCGACAGTCACACTGTCGCCGAGCACCGCGATCGCGCTCAGTTCCGGGGCGTTGTCGAGAACATCGTCGTGCTCGTCCTTTTTCATGACGGGAGTGACTCCGGCAGCCAGAAGCTGCCGGGAGACCGTCACGGCCGCATCGAGGGAGTCCTGGCGCCCCGTATGGGCGACCACGAGCATGAAGCGTTCGGACACCGGTTCTCCTTGTGCTTCTCGGGTGATCATCGGCTGGGGATCACTGTCGGGGTCACTCACTGTCGGGGTCACTCACCATCGAGATGTCCGCTGTGCTCATGTTCACTGTGTGCGACTGTGCCTCAGCTGGGGTTTGGTCGAGAGAGCTCGAGCACGCGCTCTCTCCATTCTGTCGGATTGCTGCCCGTGAGCGCGCTGAACCAGACCAGATACTCATGGTTTCCGGCAGCACCGAGGATTGGTGAGGAGATGAGGCCCGCCGTGGGCAGCCCGAGGTCCCACGCTGCCCAGAGCACGTCGCTGATCGCGTCGGCACGAAGTCCGGGATCGTGCACGATGCCCTCCTTCACGCCGGTGCGGCCGACTTCGAACTGCGGCTTGATCAGCAGGAGAAAGTCCGCCTCGGTACCGACGGTGGAGACCAGGGCCGGCAGCACTGTGGTCAGGGAGATGAAAGACAGGTCCGCCACCACGATGCTTACTCGCACGGCGTGGCCGGCCGCGGCATCGAGCGTCGGCACGGTGAGCTCGCGCGCGTTGAATCCTTCGATCACAGTGACGGCCCGATTGCTGCCGATGAACGGATCCAGCTGACCGTGTCCCACATCGAGGGCGACGACCGAATGAGCACCACGCTCGAGCAGCACCTGGGTGAATCCGCCGGTCGAGGCTCCGACATCCAGGGCGTCGCGGCCGGTCACCGGCACGGCGAAAGCGTCGAGTGCCGCGAGGAGTTTGTGGGCGGCACGACTCACGTAGTGGTCTATCGCCGTCAGCGCGAGCACCTGGTCGTCCCCGACCCGGGCGGAGGGCTTGATCACGGTTTTCCCGTCGACGGTGACCGAGCCATCGGCGATCAGTCGTGCGGCATGGGTGCGGGACCGGGCGATCCCCCGTTCCGCCAGGGCGGCATCCAATCGCGCTTCAGCCATGCGAGTTCGACGTGTCGACGCCCCCGTCTCGAACCGATCCCTCGAGCGTTGCCTGCAGGCGGTCGTGGATCTGCACGAAGGCGGCAGCCCGAGATTCGAGCGGTTGGTCCTCGATCACGCGCAGGCGCGGCAGCAGGGCGCTCGCATCGTCGGCGGAAGCGCTGGTTGCGGCGGCCGAGGTCTCGTCGATCGACTCAGGAGTCATAGTCCAACGGTACCGTCACGAATAGAGCTCGGGCGCGACGTCGAGCCCATAGATCGGCAGTCCGGATCCCCAGATGAGAGCCGTCGCCGCGCGCAGCAGATCGATCGGCCGATCGCCGGCGCGATCGATCGTCACAGTGGACTTGGCGAGACGCACGGCGGCGCCGCGCACGGTGACGACCGTGTCGCCGCTGCGGGGATCGGTGGTGCTCACGGCCCGCGGATACTCCTCAGCCAGCTCGCGCAGATCGCCGAGAATGTAGGTGGGGCGGGACTTGGCATTGGCCGCGAGGGCCTGCTTCCGCCCGTCGATGCCCGTGAGCACGAGCACCGAGTCCATCCCGGCGCGATTAGCACCCAGGATGTCGGTGTCGAGGCGATCTCCGATGAACAACGCCTTCGTTCCCCCGAAACGACGTACGGCCTCCTCGAAGATGGCGATCTCCGGCTTTCCGGCGACAACGGGTAGGCGACCGACGGCATTGTGCACCGCACCGACCAGAGTTCCGTTGCCGGGAGCGATGCCTCGCGCCACCGGGATCGTCCAGTCGGTGTTGGTCGCCACCCACGGTCGCTCTGGGTCGTCGTTGAGCGCGAACGAGGCCTCGGCCAGGTCCTTCCAGCCCACATCGGGGGCGAAGCCTTGGATGACGGCGGCCGGCTGGTCGAGCGCCGACCGGGTCACCACGAAGCCGGCCTGCTCGACGACCGAGGTGAGCCCCTCGCCGCCGACCACGAGCACCGTCGCTCCCGAGGGGACGAGCTCGGCGAGCAACCGGATTGCGGCCTGCGGCGAGGTGACGACGTCGTCCTCCACCGCTCTCAACCCGAGGCTCGCGAGGTGTTCGGCGACGGATGCGGCCGTGCGCGACGCATTGTTCGTCAGATACCCGATCCGTCGGGTCTGTCCATCGGCACTGCCGCTGGCCGCATTGAGGCTCTCGACAGCGTGCGGGATGGCCGCGTCGCCCTTGTAGACCACTCCGTCGAGGTCGGCGAGCACGAGGTCGACACCGTCCAGGGGTGTGCGGTCGGTCATGCCGTCAGTCACCCGCGGGCTCTTGCTGGTCTTCTTCGAGAACAACACCGTCCTGGTCCTCCTCCACAATCTCGATCACGTCGTCCTCCGGCTCGCGGTCGCCGGCTTCGATGGCATCGGACGCACGATCGGACCGCTGCCACCACTCCTCTGCCTCGGCCTCGCGGCCCAGATCCTCGAGCACGGCCGCGTAGGCATCGAAGAGGGCGGGACTCCACGAGAAGGCAGTGTTCGGATCGAGCTGCGGGATCTGCAGTTCGTCGAGCGCCGCATCCGTCTGCCCCAGGTCGAGGCGTGCCCCGGACATCGCGATGGCGAGCAGCACCTGCACCTCGACGGCGAGGGAGCTCCTCGGCACGGAACGACCGAGCTCGAGCGCACGATCCGGTCGCCCAAGGCCGCGCTCGCTGTCGACCATGAGCGGCAGCTGGTCGTCACGACCGGAGATCCGGCGATAGGTTCGCAGTTCACGCAGGGCGAGCGCGAAGTCGCCGATCGAATACGCCGTGATGGCCAGGGTCTCTCGCACAACCGCGATCCGGCCGGCCCGGCGGGCGGCGGAGACCGCGTGCGCATGAGCCAGAACCGGATCGGTGTCGATCAACCGTGCCACCATCGCCAGATGCTGGGCGACACCGTCGGCATTCTCTTTGCTCAGGGTCTTCAGTTGCGCCCTGGCAACGCGATCGAGATCCTTGGCCTGCACTTCGTCCGGGATGACGGGATCGTCGTGGCGCGAGCGCACAGACTTCGTGCCGAAGGGATCGCGGTCCTCGATCTCCTGGGCGGAACGCCCCTGGTATCCGGTGCCGGGTCGACGCTCCCGCGGATTCTTCGACAGGTCTGCGTCGGGACGGCCGCGCTGCGGTCGATCCCCCTGGCCGGCGGGACGAGGCGGCCTGCCCGACGCCGGAGCGCCACGCTGGGGTCGGCCGTCGGCCGCTCGTGAGGCGGCGGGACGGTCGCCCGGCCGCTGGGAGCGATCTTGGAATTCGGACACGAATTACCCCTGGATCTGTCGTCACTGGTGAAGTTATGGAATAGCGGCGCGCGTTCGCAACGCGCGCGTTAAAGCAAAATGGCCACCCAACCGCGTCTGTTAAACGTGGTGGGTGGCCATCTTACAAAGAAGTCCGGCGGTGTCCTACTCTCCCACAAGGTCCCCCTTGCAGTACCATCGGCGCAGAGAGTCTTAGCTTCCGGGTTCGGAATGTGACCGGGCGTTTCCCTCTCGCTATGGCCGCCGAAACACTATGGATATAGGTTTCGAATTAGCCAACAGCTCAGCAGATCAGACCTCTCGAAAGAGACCATCACAACTGGTGTTGTGCTGATTCCCGACCGTACATCGGGAACCACTCAGTGGACGCAGAGCATCTCATTCCCACCGGTACCCTTACGGGCCCAGGATGGGAAGAAAAGTGTTATCAAGTTATCGGCTTATTAGTACGGGTCAGCTCCATGGGTCTTTAGTCCCCACTTCCACATCCCGCCTATCAACGCAGTGGTCTAGCTGCGAGCCTCTCGACCTAAGTCATGGAAATCTCATCTTGAAGCTGGCTTCCCGCTTAGATGCTTTCAGCGGTTATCCATTCCGAACGTAGCTAATCAGCGGTGCTCCTGGCGGAACAACTGACACACCAGAGGTTCGTCCATCCCGGTCCTCTCGTACTAGGGATAGATCTTCTCAAATTTCCTGCGCGCGCAGAGGATAGGGACCGAACTGTCTCACGACGTTCTAAACCCAGCTCGCGTACCGCTTTAATGGGCGAACAGCCCAACCCTTGGGACCTACTCCAGCCCCAGGATGCGACGAGCCGACATCGAGGTGCCAAACCATGCCGTCGATATGGACTCTTGGGCAAGATCAGCCTGTTATCCCCGAGGTACCTTTTATCCGTTGAGCGACAGCGCTTCCACAAGCCACTGCCGGATCACTAGTCCCGACTTTCGTCCCTGCTCGACTTGTCAGTCTTACAGTCAAGCTCCCTTGTGCACTTACACTCGACATCTGATTGCCAACCAGATTGAGGGAACCTTTGGGCGCCTCCGTTACTTTTTAGGAGGCAACCGCCCCAGTTAAACTACCCACCAGGCACTGTCCCAGAACCGGATTACGGTTCGTAGTTAGATATCCAAAGTGACCAGAGTGGTATTTCAACAATGACTCCACCTGAACTAGCGTCCAAGCTTCAAAGTCTCCCACCTATCCTACACAAGCCACTCCGAACACCAATACCAAGCTGTAGTAAAGGTCACGGGGTCTTTCCGTCCTTCTGCGCGTAACGAGCATCTTTACTCGTAGTGCAATTTCGCCGAGTTCGCGGTTGAGACAGCTGGGAAGTCGTTACGCCATTCGTGCAGGTCGGAACTTACCCGACAAGGAATTTCGCTACCTTAGGATGGTTATAGTTACCACCGCCGTTTACTGGGGCTTAAATTCTCAGCTTCGCCTTGCGGCTAACCGTTCCTCTTAACCTTCCAGCACCGGGCAGGCGTCAGTCCGTATACATCGTCTTGCGACTTGGCACGGACCTGTGTTTTTAGTAAACAGTCGCTTCCCACTGGTCTCTGCGGCCGTATGGTGCTCCAGGAGCAAGTCCTTTCACACCGCGGGCCCCCCTTCTCCCGAAGTTACGGGGGCATTTTGCCGAGTTCCTTAACCACGATTCTCTCGATCTCCTTGGTATTCTCTACCTGAACACCTGAGTCGGTTTGGGGTACGGGTGACTTGAACCTCGCGTCGATGCTTTTCTTGGCAGCATAGGATCACTGATTTCGTCCGTGAGGACTACCCATCGGGTCTCAGGCTATGTGAACGACGGATTTGCCTATCGTTCGCCCTACATCCTTAGACCGGGACAACCATCGCCCGGCTCAGCTACCTTCCTGCGTCACACCTGTTAATACGCTAAACGCACCAGCATAGGGTCGCACGCTAGGCCCCACGCTTCACCCCGAAGGGATCCATCTAGGGGATTCAGATGCTTAGCATTACTGGATTATCTTGGGCGGTTCTTCATCAGTACGGGAATATCAACCCGTTGTCCATCGACTACGCCTGTCGGCCTCGCCTTAGGTCCCGACTTACCCAGGGCGGATTAGCCTGGCCCTGGAACCCTTGTTCTTTCGGAGGACGGGTTTCTCACCCGTCTTTCGCTACTCATGCCTGCATTCTCACTCGTGTGGCGTCCACGGCTGGTTTACACCGCCGCTTCACTCGCCACACGACGCTCTCCTACCACTCCGTACGCCTGGACCCACAAGTGGGCCGGGCTACTATACGAAATCTACAACTTCGGTGGTGTGCTTGAGCCCCGTTACATTGTCGGCGCGGAATCACTTGACCAGTGAGCTATTACGCACTCTTTCAAGGGTGGCTGCTTCTAAGCCAACCTCCTGGTTGTCTATGCAACTCCACATCCTTTCCCACTTAGCACACGCTTTGGGACCTTAGTTGGTAGTCTGGGTTGTTTCCCTCTCGACGATGAAGCTTATCCCCCACCGTCTCACTGCTGCGCTCTCACTTACCGGCATTCGGAGTTTGGCTAACGTCAGTAACCTTTTGGGGCCCATCAGCTATCCAGTAGCTCTACCTCCGGCAAGAAACACGCAACGCTGCACCTAAATGCATTTCGGAGAGAACCAGCTATCACGAAGTTTGATTGGCCTTTCACCCCTATCCACAGCTCATCCCCTCCATTTTCAACTGAAGTGGGTTCGGTCCTCCACGACGTCTTACCGTCGCTTCAACCTGGCCATGGATAGATCACTTCGCTTCGGGTCTAGACCCAGCGACTATTTCGCCCTATTCAGACTCGCTTTCGCTACGGCTACCCCACTCGGGTTAACCTCGCCACTGAGCACTAACTCGCAGGCTCATTCTTCAAAAGGCACGCTGTCACCCCTACTAAGGAGGCTCCAACGGTTTGTATGCAAACGGTTTCAGGTACTATTTCACTCCCCTCCCGGGGTACTTTTCACCTTTCCCTCACGGTACTTGTCCGCTATCGGTCTTCTGGGAGTATTTAGGCTTATCAGGTGGTCCTGACAGATTCACACGGGATTTCTCGGGCCCCGTGATACTTGGGATACTTCTTCAGCCATTGCGACATTTCGACTACGGGGTTGGCACCCTCTGTGACTGGCCTTTCAATGCCATTCGTCTATATCGCGTTGTAACTGTTGCAGTACGGCAGTAACTGCTAAAAAGTCCCGCAACCCCGACCATGCAACGCCTGCCGGCTATCACACATGATCGGTTTGGCCTCTTCCGGTTTCGCTCGCCACTACTTACGGAATCGCTTTTGCTTTCTCTTCCTGTGGGTACTGAGATGTTTCACTTCCCCACGTTCCCTCTATCCGCCCTATATATTCAGGCGGAAGTCATCAGGTTGTATTGCTACGCCTGGCGGGGTTTCCCCATTCGGAGATCCTCGGATCAAAGCTCTATTATCAGCTCCCCGAGGCTTATCGCAGATTTATACGTCCTTCTTCGGCTCCAGAAGCCAAGGCATTCACCGTTTGCACTTAGAAACTTGATGACAAAATTACACAAAGAACCAGCAATCGCGTTGAATAAACAACGCTGCTTGCTAGATCTTTATTGAAGAGATCAACCCATCAAGGCGGATACCAACCGAAGCCGGTGACCATTTTGACGGGCAGTCTCTAAGATGCTCGCGTCCACTGTGTAGTTCTCAAAGTACGGGCGGTACTTCGTCTTACCTGTGCTTGCCGTGTCATCAGTAATGATGGGCCGGTAGTTCGCCAGGGATCGAAGTCCGAGGTCCGTGGTGACTCCCCCGAAGGGCAGTCTCCAGCGGGTCCAGAGGTCGGTATCCGACCCACCCGTGAAGGAAAGGCCGGCCCGGTCCCTCAGGACCCAACAGCGTGCAGAAGACCAGGTTGATGATCCGAAGTTTTCCTAACCCCTGTAAACAGAGGTTGTACTGGCTTGACGAATCTTCGTCCTGGTCACAATGTCAATGTTCCACCCATGAGCGTCACCGGAGAACGTATGCCTCCGAAATGACTTGGCAGTTAGTTCCAACGAGCGGATGCCTGTAAACAGGGCGTCTTCAGTTGGACTGCACGTGCTCCTTAGAAAGGAGGTGATCCAGCCGCACCTTCCGGTACGGCTACCTTGTTACGACTTAGTCCTAATTACCGATCCCACCTTCGACAGCTCCTTCCTTGCGGTTAGGCCACTGGCTTCGGGTGTTACCGACTTTCATGACTTGACGGGCGGTGTGTACAAGGCCCGGGAACGTATTCACCGCAGCGTTGCTGATCTGCGATTACTAGCGACTCCGACTTCATGGGGTCGAGTTGCAGACCCCAATCCGAACTGAGACCGGCTTTTTGGGATTCGCTCCACCTTGCGGTATTGCAGCCCTTTGTACCGGCCATTGTAGCATGCGTGAAGCCCAAGACATAAGGGGCATGATGATTTGACGTCATCCCCACCTTCCTCCGAGTTGACCCCGGCAGTCTCCTATGAGTTCCCACCATTACGTGCTGGCAACATAGAACGAGGGTTGCGCTCGTTGCGGGACTTAACCCAACATCTCACGACACGAGCTGACGACAACCATGCACCACCTGTATACCGACCTTGCGGGGCGACTGTTTCCAGCCGTTTCCGGTATATGTCAAGCCTTGGTAAGGTTCTTCGCGTTGCATCGAATTAATCCGCATGCTCCGCCGCTTGTGCGGGCCCCCGTCAATTCCTTTGAGTTTTAGCCTTGCGGCCGTACTCCCCAGGCGGGGAACTTAATGCGTTAGCTGCGACACAGAATCCGTGGAATGGACCCTACATCTAGTTCCCAACGTTTACGGCATGGACTACCAGGGTATCTAATCCTGTTCGCTCCCCATGCTTTCGCTCCTCAGCGTCAGTTACGGCCCAGAGATCTGCCTTCGCCATTGGTGTTCCTCCTGATATCTGCGCATTCCACCGCTACACCAGGAATTCCAATCTCCCCTACCGCACTCTAGTCTGCCCGTACCCACTGCAGGCTGGGGGTTGAGCCCCCAGTTTTCACAGCAGACGCGACAAACCGCCTACGAGCTCTTTACGCCCAATAATTCCGGATAACGCTTGCACCCTACGTATTACCGCGGCTGCTGGCACGTAGTTAGCCGGTGCTTTTTCTGCAGGTACCGTCACTTTCGCTTCTTCCCTACTAAAAGAGGTTTACAACCCGAAGGCCGTCGTCCCTCACGCGGCGTTGCTGCATCAGGCTTGCGCCCATTGTGCAATATTCCCCACTGCTGCCTCCCGTAGGAGTCTGGGCCGTGTCTCAGTCCCAGTGTGGCCGGTCACCCTCTCAGGCCGGCTACCCGTCGTCGCCTTGGTGGGCCATTACCTCACCAACTAGCTGATAGGCCGCGAGTCCATCCTTGACCGAAATTCTTTCCAACTCCTAGCCATGCGGCTGAAGTTCGTATCCGGTATTAGACACCGTTTCCAGTGCTTATCCCAGAGTCAAGGGCAGGTTACTCACGTGTTACTCACCCGTTCGCCACTAATCCAGGGAGCAAGCTCCCTTTCATCGTTCGACTTGCATGTGTTAAGCACGCCGCCAGCGTTCATCCTGAGCCAGGATCAAACTCTCCGTAAATGTTTGATTGCACGAACGACCGAAGTCGAACGGCACATCTAGTGCAACCAGCCACCGGAATGGGCGGACAGGTTGCAAGTTTGAAACTGACAGAACAAATCAATACTGACTTGCTTTGTTGTTTTATATCTTTTCCAAAGGAATCCGATGCGGTTCGACGGCTAGAAACCGCTTACACCGCATACGGGTTTTTGGCATTTGACATTGTGCACGCTGTTGAGTTCTCAAGGATCGGATGCTCCTGGTTTTCACCTCGCGGCTTCTACCCAGGGCCATACCATTCGCAGCAAGTGCGCCGTGAAGACGCTGTTTGACTGCAGTAAAACTTGTGTTTGTCACCCTCGCTCTCGCGCCGGGCAACTTGTCTAACTTACCACCTTCGCGGTACTTGTCAAATCGACCTTCGCGGCTTGAAAAGCGCGCGATGAACCGGTTCGATATACTCACGAGGTGGGTTCTTCATCATAAGATCTGAAAACGATCTCCTACAAGAGGTTGACCGCTATTTGACTTAGATTGTGTCCCTCTTGAAGCCGGTAAGCTCTTCCGCTTTCCGAACCTTTGAGGTGACAAGAAAGAAGATTACGTGTCTATCGGGGGTCGGTCAAATCACGACCGCAACCCGGGCGTGTCGCCCTGAAGTACGGGGTTTTCTCGACGCTGCGACGGGAAGCCTGCCCTGTGGTTGGTGAACACGGCGCCTATTCGATGAAGATGCCGGCGAGAGTCTTCTTGCCTCGCCGAAGCACCGCCATGCCACCGGGGAGTGCATCCGTCTCGAGAGTGAGCGAGGCATCCCCCACCTTCATGTTGTTGAGGTATACCCCTCCCTGCTCGACCGCTCGGCGCGATTCCCCGAGACTGGCGGCGAGGCCCGTGTCTACGAGCAACTGCGCCACGGGAGTGTTCGCTGTGGTGGTGGTGTGGGGCAACTCTCGAAGTGCCGCTTCGAGAGTGACGGGATCGAGTTCATGCAACTCACCCTGGCCGAAGAGGGCCGCGGATGCCGCAATGGCAGCCTCCGTCGCATCCGTGCCATGCACCAGGATCGTCACTTCGCGGGCGAGTGCTCGCTGGGCCTCCCGGCGGAACGGTTCCGTTGCGACCAGGCCGGCGAGTCGCTCGATTTCGGCCCGGGTGTTGAAGGTGAAGATCTTCAGCCGTTCGATCACATCGGCATCGTCGGTGTTGAGCCAGAACTGGTAGAACGCGTAGGGACTGGTGAGCGCGGGATCGAGCCACACCGCATTCCCCTCGCTCTTGCCGAACTTCGTGCCATCGGAATTGGTGATGAGGGGCGTGCCGATCGCGTGGGCCGAAGCCCCTTCCGCCTTTCGGATCAGGTCGGTGCCGCTGGTGAGGTTGCCCCACTGGTCACTCCCCCCGGTCTGGAGCACACAGTCGTAACTGCGGAAGAGCTCGAGGAAGTCCATCCCCTGCAGGATCTGGTAGCTGAACTCCGTGTAACTGATGCCGGCGTCGCTGTTGAGGCGCGCGCTGACGGCATCCTTCTTGAGCATGGTGCCGACCCGGAAGTGTTTGCCGACATCCCGAAGGAAATCGATCGCGCTCAGGGGGGCAGTCCAGTCGAGATTGTTGACGAGCCGGGCCGGGTTGTCACCCTCGAAACTCAGGAACTTCGAAACCTGCGCCTGGAGGTAGCCGACGAACTCGGCAACCGTCTCCTTGGAGTTGAGAGTGCGTTCGGCGGTCGGCCGGGGATCGCCGATGAGTCCGGTGGATCCCCCCACGAGCCCGAGGGGCCTGTGCCCGGCGAGCTGGAACCGGCGCATCAACAGCAGCTGCACCAGGTTGCCGAGGTGCAGGCTGGCGGCCGTGGGATCGAATCCGCAGTAGTAGGTGATCGGCGCTCCCGACAACAGCGACCGCAGTTCGGCCTGGTCGGTGGAGACATGGACGAGCCCGCGCCAGACCACCTCGTCCCAGACCGTATCGAATGACTCGTCATTGCGCTGGGAGGACAGGACTTCGGATGCTGGCACGGCCCCAGATTACCAGCGGGGCACCGATCAGGGCCGGGCTTGCGGCTCGCTCGCCTCGAGTGCTCTTGGCGGGTAGACCCACGCCACCAGCACGACGGAGATGATCATCAGCAGCACCCACGACACGAGTTTGGTGATCGAGACCGGTTGCCAGCCGTGCAACTGGTTCGGGTAGGACCACGCATTCGCCCAGGTCGCGATGTTCTCGGCGATCCAGATGAACAGCGCCACGAGCACGAAGGCGAGCACCGTCGGCATCCGCAACCGAAGTCGGAAGACCCGGAAGTGCATGATGCTGCGACCGAAGAGCAGCCCGACGACGACGAGCAGTATCCAGCGGAAGTCCCAGATGTAATGGTGGGTGAAGAAGTTGGCATAGATGAGAGCCGCGAGCACTGCGGTGAGCCAGCGTCGCGGATAGCGGTCGAACCGCAGGTCGAACAGGCGGAACACCCGAACCATGTAGGAGCCGACGGCGGCGTACATGAACCCGCTGTAGAGCGGCACGGAGTAGAGATGCAGCACGCCCGGCCCCTCGTAGATCCAGGATCCGACACTGGTCTTGAAGAGCTCCATCCCCGTGCCGACGAGATGGAACAGGATGATGACACGCAACTCCCGCACGGTCTCGAGCCGGAGGGCGATCATGAGCACCTGGATGACCACGGCTGCGATCGTCACGAAGTCATTGCGAGCGAGGCCCGCGCCTTCGGGATACCAGAGGCGGGTGGCGAAAAGCACCGCGAGCAGCGCCGCTCCGAAGATGCAGGCCCAGGCCTGCTTGAGCCCGAACACGAGGAACTCGACGACGCCGCGCCAGAGCCGGCTATCCGGCGCCCGGGCAAGAAGGTCGCGAGCCCGCGCGTCGATGAAGCGCTCGACCGGCGTGAAGCCCGCATCCCCCTCAGCGCTCATCGGTTCAGGCTAGCCGAGGAACGGAATCGCATCGCGCGATATCACCCTTCTGAGGTTGATTTGATGATATCAACCACTTAGGGTTGATTTGTTCGGATCAACCCCCCGGGCATGAGAGGCGAGGATGTTCGCGATCACCGCGGATCAGGTCGACAGTCGGCACCGACCGGATATCGCCGCTGCGACGATGCTCGCACTCGAATCACTGCTCGGCGCCGGGCTCGTGCTGCCGGTGGATCGCACGGCCGGCGACGAGATCCAGTTGCTTCTCGACACAGCCGACACCGCCCTCACCGCGATTCTCGCGCTCACCCGGGATGGCGAGTGGAGCGTGGGATGCGGGATCGGCGACGTGACTATCCCGCTGCCGAAAAACGCGCGTGAAGCCGGCGGGGCCGCGTTCGTCGCCGCCCGGGAGGCGGTGAATGACGCGAAGAGACGAGATACTCGCTTCGCTCTTCGCAGTCCCGCGACGACTGAGGCCGCGGATGCCGAGGCCTTCGTCGACCTGCTCCTGAACCTGCGAGGGCGGCGGAGCACAGAGGGTTGGGAGATCTGCGACCTGCTCCTCGCCGGCAATAGCCAGGCAGAAGCGGCGAAACAGCTCGGGATCACGCCCCAGGCCGCGAGTAAACGAGCCCGCAGCGCGGCACTCCGCGTCGAGTTCGCGGCGAGGTCCCCCCTCGAACGTAGGCTCGCTGCCGTAGACCTCAGTGCAGGCGAAGGGAGAACGTCGTGATCGTGCAGGTCGTGTTGTGGGTCTTGGCCATCGCCGTCATCGCCGCGGCGCTCGCGGTCTGTCTCGCCGCCATCCGCTTTCGGCTGCCGTCCCTCGCGCTTCTCGCTGCGGTGCCGGTGATCGCGGGGCTCGTCGGGCTCGCCCTCCGCGCCGGGGTTTCTGCGCCGAGCAACGCCGTGGCCGTGGTCGCGGGGATTCTGCTCGCGTTGCTCGGCATCATCGGCGGGAGCCCGGTCACCATCGCCGTGCTCGGCTTCTCCAGCCGGGGTTCGGCACCGGCTGTCGCGGGAGAACACGGCGGAATCGTGGTGAACGACGGGGTCCCGCCGCAGATCCATCGCGCCGAGGTGCTGCGGGGAGGCACGATCATCGGCTACCTCGAACGTCTGGCGCTCATCGCCGCCATCGTGCTCGGCCACCTCGAGATCGTGGCGGTGCTGATCGCCGTGAAGGGGCTCGGCCGGTTCTCCGAGCTCGACAGTCCGGAGATCCGTGAGCGGTTCATCATCGGCACCCTGGTCAGCCTGGTCTGGGCGGGCGCGTGCGCCCTGCTCATCGTGCTCTAGCGGGTCACCCGCGCCGCTTCGGCACATGCGCCTTGTACGGCGAAACGCTGCGCTATCCCGGCAGCCAGAATCGCCAGGGGTAGTCGTCTGACCCTCCCGCGCCGGACACCCCGGTGCGCGGACCGGTCGCGAACGGCAGCGGATGCTGCGGCAGGCTCAACTCGAACGGCGGCGCAGCGAGATCCGCTCCCTCTTCGCCGAGGGTGATGCCTAGCGCCACGACCAGTCGGGCGGGCCCGCGTGCCAGGTCGGCATCCGTCTTCGATGTCGTGCGCCGCGCCCGGGCCAGCTCGACTCCGCAAACCACCTCGCCGCCGCGCATCAGCACGGCGGTCGCCGTGCCGGCGGGCGAGCACGTCACGTTGGCGCACACGTGCATGCCATAGGTGAAGTACGTGTAGAGATGACCCGGTTCTCCATACATCACCGCGTTGCGCTTGCCCGGGCCGCGATACGCGTGCGATCCAGGATCGCGCTCTCCGAGATAGGCCTCCACTTCGGTGAGGCGCACCGCGACGGTGCCCTCGAGCGTGGTGTGGCTCAGGATCGCCCCGAGCAGAAGCGGCGCGACCTCGGTGGACGGGGCTTCGAAGAACTGCCGGTCGAACATCGCCGGGTGCTTAGAAGAGCCTCGCGCCGCTGGTGATGAAGAGGATCGCGGCGATCACGAAGAGCACGGCGGCCACCCCGAAGACGCTCCACATCACGATCTTCTGGGTGCGATTCTGTTCCGGCTTCTGAGGACGGTTGTCTTTGCTGAGAGTCATTGCCAGGCTTCCTTGAGGGTTCGGACGCGGCGGGTGAGCGCTGCGAGCTGCTCCGCGACACGCTCGGGGGCGGTGCCGCCGGAACCGGTGCGACTGCCGATCGATCCGGCGACCGTGAGAACGCTCCGCACACCGGCAGTGAGATGCGGGGAGATCGCCAGGTAGTCGGCATCCGAGGGTTCGTCGAGCTCGAGGCCGTGGCGCTCGCAGAAACTCACCAGCGTGCCGCTGATCTCGTGGGCCTCTCGGAATGGAACGCGCTGGGTGACGAGCCACTCGGCCACATCCGTCGCGAGCGAGAATCCCTGGGGCGCGAGTTGCGCCATGCGATCGGTGTTGAACACGAGTGTCGCGACCATCCCCGTGAAGGCGGGGAGCAGCACCTCGAGCGTCTCGACCGAGTCGAACACCGGCTCCTTGTCTTCCTGGAGATCACGGTTGTAGGCGAGCGGCAGGCCCTTGAGGGTGGCGAGGAGACCGGTGAGGTTGCCGATCAGGCGCCCCGATTTGCCCCGGGCGAGTTCGGCGATATCCGGATTCTTCTTCTGCGGCATGATCGACGACCCGGTCGAGTAGGAGTCGTGAAGGGTGACGAAACCGAATTCGCGGGTGTTCCAGAGGATGATCTCCTCGGCGAACCGGGAGAGATTGATGCCGACGAGGGAGAGGATGAAGGCGAACTCGGCCACGACGTCGCGGCTCGCAGTCGCATCGATCGAGTTCTCCATCGGGCCGGTGAGTCCGAGCTCTGTCGCGACCAACTGCCCGTCGAGTCCGAGGGAACTCCCCGCGAGAGCGCCAGAACCGTAGGGCGAGAACGACGCCCTCACCGACCAGTCCCGCACGCGTTCGAGGTCGCGCACCAGAGGCCAGGCGTGCGCGAGGAGATGATGGGCGAGTAGCACCGGCTGGGCATGCTGCAGGTGTGTGCGACCGGGCATGGCGGCATCCGGATGCGCCTCCGCCTGCGACGCGATCGCGTCGATGAGGTGGGTGAGCAGTTCGGCGATCGCCCGGCCGTGATCGAGCAGGTAGAGCCGCACGAGGGTCGCGATCTGGTCGTTGCGGCTGCGCCCGGCGCGCAGCTTGCCGCCGAGCTCGGGGCCGGCGATGTCGATCAGCCCACGCTCGAGGGCTCCGTGCACGTCTTCGTCCGACTCGCGCTCGAGAAAGCTCCCGTCGGACCAGGCCTCACGCAGGGTCTCGAGGGCCGCATCCATCACGACCAGTTCGTCGGCCGTGAGGTAGCCGGCCGCCGCCAGAGCCTTGGCATGGGCACGGGACCCCAGGATGTCGTAACCGCCGAGCTGCCAGTCGAACTGCGTCGACTTGCTGAGGCGAGCGAGCTCGGGCGACGGGCCGGAAGCGAAGCGGGCGCCCCAGAGGGCACCCTCCGTCGTGGATCCGATATCGCCGCCCGAGCCTGTGGTCACGACTGCTTGCCCGCCAAGTCGCGGCGGGCCGAGATCTTGCTCGGCAGCGACCAGATCTCGATGAAGCCCTTCGAGAGCGACTGGTCGAATGTGTCGCCGGCGTCGTAGGTCGCGAGGTTGAAGTCGTAGAGGCTCTGCTCGCTGCGCTGGCCGGTCACGGTGGCCCGACCGCCCTGCAGCTTCAGGCGGATGTCCCCGCTCACGTACCGCTGGGTGTCGTCGATAAACACATCGAGAGACCGCTTGAGGCTCGAGAACCAGAGCCCGTCGTAGACCAGGTTCGACCACTCAGCCTCGACACCGCGCTTGTAGCGGCCGAGGTCGCGCTCGAGCGTCAGGCTCTCCAGCGCTTCGTGCGCTTCGATGAGAGCCATGGCCGCCGGGGCTTCGTAGACCTCACGGCTCTTGATTCCCACGAGACGGTCCTCGACCACGTCGATGCGGCCGACGCCGTGCTTGCCGGCCAGCTCGTTGAGCTTCTCGATCATCTGCAGCGCGCTGTACGACACGCCATCGAGAGCGACCGGGATGCCGGAGGCGAAGGTGATCGTGACCTCGTCGGCATCCTTTGCCACGGTCGGATCCATCGTGTACTCGTAGAGTTCCTCGATCGGTGCGTTCCACGGGTCCTCGAGGAAGCCGGTCTCGACGGCACGACCCCAGACGTTCTTGTCGATCGAGTACGGGCTCGCCGCGCTCTGGCGGATCGGCAGGTTGTGCTCGTTGGCGTAGATGATGGCCTTGTCACGGGTGAGCGCGAGGTCGCGCACCGGGGCGATGCTCGTGAGCTCCGGAGCGAGTGCCGCGACGGCCGCCTCGAAGCGCACCTGGTCGTTGCCCTTGCCGGTGCAGCCATGAGCGACGCTGTCGGCGCCGAGCTGCTTGGCGACGATCGCGAGATGCTTGGCGATGACCGGTCGGCTGAGCGCGGAGACGAGCGGATACCGCTTCTGGTAGAGCGCGTTGGCCTTGAGCGCCGGCATCAGGAAGTCGTCGGCGAACTCGTCCTTCGCGTCGACGACGATCGCCTCGACGGCACCGCAATCGAGGGCGCGCTGACGGATGTCCTCCATGTCTTCGCCCCCCTGACCGACGTCGACGGCGAGGGCCACGACCTCCTTGCCGGTGGCATCCTTCAGCCAGCCGATACCCACCGAGGTGTCGAGGCCGCCGGAGTAGGCGAGGACAACGCGTTCTGCCATGTGTGGTGCTCCTTGTTTTAGTAGGTCAGTTTATTCGGTGCGCTACTGCTGCAGCAGCCAGGCCATCAGGGCCTTCTGCGCGTGCAGGCGATTCTCCGCCTCATCCCAGACCACGCTCTGCGCACCGTCGATGACCTCGGCGGTGACCTCGTATCCCCGGTCGGCGGGAAGGCAGTGCAGGAAGAGCGCGTCGGGTTTCGCGAGCGCCATGAGCTCGGTGTCCACCCGGTAGGAACCCAGCGTGGTGAGACGCTCGGCCTTCTCCTCCTCTTTGCCCATCGATACCCAGGTGTCGGTCACGACCACGTCGGCGCCGGCGACGGCTTCCACCGGATCCGTGTAGAGAGTGACCGATCCGCCTGTCTTCGCCGCCGCGCGATCGGCGGCCTCGACCACAGAATCGGTGGGGGCGTAGTCCACCGGCGAAGCGACGCGCACGTGCATTCCGGCGGTCGCACCCGCGAGCAGATAAGACTGGGCCATGTTGCTCGCGCCGTCCCCGAGGAAGGTGACGGTGAGGCCGGCAAGGGATCCGCGGTGCTCACGGATGGTGAGCAGGTCGGCAAGCAACTGGCAGGGGTGGAAATCATCCGAGAGCCCGTTGATCACCGGGACTGTGGTGCCGAGAGCCATCTCCTCCAGCCCAGACTGGGCGAAAGTGCGCCAGACGATGGCGGCGACCTGACGTTCGAGCACGCGGGCCGTGTCGGCGGCAGTCTCCTTGCCCCCGAGCTGGCTGTTGGCGGTGGAGATGATGAGCGGAATGCCACCGAGCTCCGCGATACCGACGGCGAACGAGACGCGCGTGCGCGTCGACGACTTGTCGAAGATCACGGCGACGGTCTGCGGCCCCGCGAGGGGGCGAGTGCCGAAGCGATCCTTCTTGAGTTCGACCGCGAGGTCGAGGATCGCGGTCTGTTCG
Organism: Glaciihabitans sp. INWT7; assembly: GCF_014217685.1. Taxonomy (NCBI): domain Bacteria; kingdom Bacillati; phylum Actinomycetota; class Actinomycetes; order Micrococcales; family Microbacteriaceae; genus Glaciihabitans; species Glaciihabitans sp. INWT7. The sequence goes on from NZ_CP043653.1 coordinate 2,689,518, forward strand.
GCCTGGCTGAGGTCGTCGTCGCGCAGGAAGTGTCGGGTCATTTCGCGTCCAATGTGAGGGTCTGCAGGGCGAGGCTGAACTTCTCGCGGAACTCGTCGAGCTCGGCATCTCCGACGATGAGTGGCGGGGCGATTCGGATGCTCGAGTCGTTGGGGGCATTGATGATGAGCCCGTTGGCGAAGGCCGCCGCCGAGAGTGCCCCGGCGACGGGCTGGGAGAGACCGAGGCCGATGAGAGCCCCCTGGCCACGGATCTCGGTGATGAGCGGAGAGCCGAGGGCGTCGATGATGGCGTGCAACTTCGCGCCGATCGCCGAGGCGTTCTCGATCAGTCCGGCCCGCTCGATCTCGCCGAGCACGGCGTTTCCTGCCGCTGTTGCCAGCGGGTTCCCCCCGAAGGTGCTGCCGTGCTGGCCCGGCTGGAACAGCTCGGATGCTGCACCGAAGGTCACGAGCGCACCGATCGGAACCCCTCCGGCAATGCCCTTCGCCAGAGCGAGAGCATCCGGGACGACAGCGGTCTGCTGGAAGGCGAACCAGGTGCCGGTGCGTCCCACGCCGGTCTGGATCTCATCCAGGATCAGCAGCGCGCCGTTCTCGGTGGCGAGTTCCCTGGCGCGCTCGAGGAATCCCTGCGGAAGGTCGAGCACACCCGCCTCTCCCTTGATCGGCTCGATGAAGATCGCTGCGACCGTGTCATCCATCGCCGCTTCGAGCGCCGCGATGGTCGTGTCGATGTGCTCAACTCCGGGCAGCAGCGGTTCGAAGGCCTCACGCAACGCGGTCTTGCCGGTGAGCGAGAGCGAGCCCATCGTGCGCCCGTGGAAGGAGTTGATCAGGGAGAGGATGCGCGTGCGCCGACCGTCTCCCCGGTTGAGGCGGGCGAGCTTGATCGCCGCCTCGATCGCCTCGGCCCCCGAGTTCGCGAAGAACACCCGGCCAGCATCGCCCGCGCCCGTGATGCGACGCAGGCGTTCGGCGAGCTCGAGCTGGGGCGGGGAGGCGAAATAGTTGGAGACGTGCGCGAGCGTCGCTACCTGGCGACTCACGGCATCCACGAGCACCGGATGCGCGTGGCCGAGCGCGTTGACGGCGATGCCCGCGAGGAAGTCGAGGTAACGGTTGCCGTCGACGTCCCACACGTGGGCACCCTCACCGCGTTCGAGCATGGCGAGCGGGGGCGCGAGGGAGCCCATCATCGCGTCGCCGAAGCGTTCGCGCCAGTCGTGCGTGTCCATCACAGGTCCTTTCCGGAAACCACTTCGGTGCCGATCCCCTCGGCGGTGAACGCCTCGAGCAGGATCGAATGCAAAACGCGACCATCGATGATGGCGGCCTTGGGAACTCCGCCGTCGACCGCGTCGAGGCACGCCGTCATCTTGGGGATCATCCCGGATTCGAGGGACGGGAGGAGCTGACGCAACTGGGTCGAGTCGATCGTGGAGATGAGGGAATCGCGATCGGGCCAGTCGCGATAGAGACCGGCGACATCGGTGAGGATCACGAGTTTCTCCGCCTGGAGGGCGATGGCGAGGGAGGCCGCGGCCGAGTCGGCATTCACATTGAGGGACTGCCCGGGGTTGTCGGCATCCGGAGCAATGGAGGAGATCACGGGGATCTGACCGGCGTCGAGGATGGCGTGGACTACCGCCGGATCCACGGCCGTGACGTCGCCGACGAGCCCGAGGTCGACGTGTTCCCCGTCGACCACCGTGCCGCGCCGGGTGCCGGAGAACAGCCCGTCGGTCTCGCCCGACAGAGCCTGCGCGTCGATGCCGTGGGAGTCGATGAGGGTCGCGATCTCCGGGCCGACGCGGGTGGTGAGCACTTCACGCACCACCGAGATGGCCTCGGCGGAGGTCACGCGGAGGCCTCCACGGAATTCGTTCGGGATGCCCCGGGCGGCGAGCTCGGCGGAGATCTGTGGCCCCCCGCCGTGCACGACGACCGGTCGGACGCCCACCTGACGCAGGAAGACCATGTCTTCGGCGAAGGCGTGCTTGAGCTCGTCGTTGACCATGGCGTTGCCGCCGAACTTGACCACGATGGTCTTGCCGTGGAAACGCTGCAGCCACGGCAGGGATTCGATGAGGGCGGATGCCTTCGCGGATGCTTCCCTCGAGTGCGCGCCCATCAGCTGGAGTACGCGCTGTTCTCGTGCACGTAGTCGTGGGTGAGGTCGTTCGTCCAGACCGTGGCGGTGGACGACCCGGCGTGCAGGTCGATCAACAGGTGCATGGCGCGACCGGTGAGGTCGACGCTCTCCCGCGGCTGATCGGGCTCGCCCTTGTGCGCGACCCGAACGCCGTTCATCGACACGTCGATGTCGTAGGGGTCGAAGGCGGCCTGCGTCGTGCCGACGGCCGCGAGCACCCGGCCCCAGTTGGGGTCGTTGCCGAAGACCGCCGCCTTGAAGAGGTTGTTGCGGGCCACGGCCCGGCCCACCTCGACGGCTTCGTCTTCGGAGGCCGAGTTGACCACTTCGATCGTGATGTCATGGGCCGCGCCCTCGGCATCCTGCTGCAGCTGGGTGGCCAGGTCTTCGCAGAGTGCGGTGAGAGCCGAGGTGAACTCCTCGATCGTCGGCGAGATGCCGGATGCGGCGGAGGCGAGCAGTGCGACGGTGTCGTTGGTCGACATCGCGCCGTCCGAGTCGAGGCGGTCGAAGGTCACCCGAGTGGCGTGGCGCAGTGCCGCGTCCAGCTGGCCGGAATCGAGCGCGGCGTCGGTCGTGATCACGACGAGCATGGTCGCGAGCCCCGGAGCGAGCATTCCCGCACCCTTCGCCATGCCACCGATCGACCAGCCCTCGCCCTGGGCGACAGCCTGCTTGGGATGCGTGTCGGTGGTCATGATCGCCGTCGCTGCATCCAGTCCCCCGTCTTCCCGCAGGAAGGCGTGAGCCGCGGTGACACCGAAGCTCACCTTCTGAAGGTCGAGCTGGTCGCCGATGAGGCCGGTGGAGCACACGAGGACATCAGTGGCGGAACTGCCGAGAAGGGATGCCGCGTGCTCCGCCGTCGCGTGAGTCACCTGGAATCCGCGCGCGCCGGTGTAGCAATTCGCGCCGCCCGAGTTGAGCACGACGGCGTTGACGATGCCATCCGCGATCACCTGCTGCGACCAGATCACCGGATTCGCCTTGGCACGATTGCTCGTGAACACCGCAGCCGCCGCCTGGCTCGGCCCCTGGTTGACGACGAGTGCGACATCCTTGCCGCCCTTGCCCTTGAGGCCCGACTCGACTCCGGCTGCGACAAAACCTCTGGGGTGGGTGACGCTCATGGTGCAACTCCGTCGATCGGAAGGCCGCTGGTCTCGTCGAGTCCCAGGGCGATATTGGCTGATTGGATGGCGGCGCCCGCAGTGCCTTTGACGAGGTTGTCGAGGGCCGTGACGGTGACGACGCGACCGGCAGCCTCGTCGACCGCGAGGCCGATGAGGGCGGTGTTGGAGCCGAGCACGTCACCGGTGCGGGGCATCCGGCCCTCTGGCAGCAGGTGCACGAAAGGTTCGTCGGCGTAGGCGGACTCCCACGCGGCGCGGATGTCGCCCGCCGACACTCCCGGCACGAGGCGAGCCGTCGAGGTGGCGAGGATGCCGCGTGCCATCGGCACGATCACCGGAGTGAAGGAGATCGTCGGGGACGTGGCCCCCGCCGCACGCAGGGACTGCTGGATCTCGGGGATGTGGCGATGGGTGCCGCCGACGGCATAGGGATTGGCCGACCCGAGGATCTCGCTCGCTAGATTCTCGAGCTTGAGGCTCTTGCCCGCGCCGGATGGTCCGACCGCGAGCACCGCGACGAGGTCGCGCTCCTCGATCACCCCGGCCGAGATACCCGGCGCGAGCGCGAGTGAGACGGTGCTCGCATTGCAGCCGGGAGCGGCGATGCGGGTGGCGCCGACGAGGGCCGCGCGCTGCTTGCCGGCTCCCACGGGGAGTTCCGGCACGCCGTACGCCCAGGCGCCGAAGTACTCGCCGCCGTAGAACGCCGCCCAGTCCGCGGCATCCGAGAGGCGGTGATCGGCGCCGCAATCGATGACGAGGCTGTCATCACCGAGGTGGGCGGTGAGCTCCCCCGACTTGCCGTGCGGCAGCGCGAGAAACACCAGGTCGTGGCCGCGCAGCACCTCTGGCGTGCTCGGCTGAAGCGTGAGCTGGCCGAAGGAGCGCAGATGCGGCTGCACCTCGGACAGCGATTGGCCCGCGTTCTGGAAGGCGGTGACCGTGACCACCTGGAACTCGGGATGCTGGGACAGCAGCCGAAGCAGCTCCCCGCCCGCATAGCCGCTGGCACCGGCCACGGCAACGGAATAGGACATGGTTACACCTTATTGAGAGTGGATCGACGAGGCCTGGTGCGGCGGCGCTGGTGTCGGATCATGATGCCGGATTCGGCAGTCGATCAGACGGAGAGCGTCGCCTGCAGTCGCTGTCCGCGACGGTCCGAGCGCAGGCGGAGACCGCGGCGCACGGACGTGCGGCGTTCGGTCGAACCGGCGATGCGAAGGATGTCCACCTCTCGAGCCTAGCGGACATCCGCCCGCCTCCCGCTACTCGCGGATGCCCGCGCCGAATCGCTCGGCGGCGAGGGCGGCTCCGGCGAGCTTCGCCTCGGTTGCCTCCGGTGCCGTGAGAGTGCGGTCGTCGGCCCGGAAACGCAGGGCGAAGGTGAGTGACTTCGATCCTTCCGCGATGCCCGATCCGCGGTAGTCGTCCACGAGGTTGGCCACCTCAAGAAGCGGCCCCGCCCCCTCGACGATCGATGACAGCACTTCGCCAGCCGGCACCTCCGCCCCGAGCACGAGCGAGAGGTCCTGGGTTGCCGCGGGGTAGGCGGCGATCGGGCGTGGCGAGACCTCGGCCTCGGCCAGCTCGATGAGCAGGCCGAGTTCGAGCTCGAGCACCGCGGTGACCCGGGGAAGGTCCAGTTCGTCGGCGAGGGCCGGGAGCAACTCCCCCGCGAATCCGATGCTCCGATCGCCGAAGAACAGCTCGGCGGTGCGCCCCGGGTGCAGGGAATGGTGCGAGCCCTTGGCGACCGAGATCGTGGCGCCGAGCGCCTGACCGACCTGGCGAGCCGTGTCGAGCGCATCCGCCACCCCGTGCTGGATCGCGGGCTGGCCGGGCTGCTTCGAGACCGCGGCGCCGGTGAACAGTGCCGCGACGCGAAGAGGCTGCGGGGGGATGCTGCCGAGCAGATCCGCGAGCTCCGCGCTCGTCGGGCGGATGATCCCGGAGGGCAGGTCACCACTTCCGTAGCGCACGCCGGACTCCGGTCGGAACACCGATCCGATCTCGTAGAGGGCGAGATCCACGAGTCCGCGGGAGAGGTTGCGGCGGGCGATCTCGATGAGTCCGGGAAGCAGAGAGGTGCGAAGGAACGGCGCCTCGCCGTCGAGCGGGTTCGCGAGGCGGATGGCGGGGACCACTCCCGCAACGGACGCGCCGAAGCTGTCGTTGGCGCGCTTCGACACGAAGGGATAGGAGAGCACCTCGGTGGCACCGGCGGAGGCGAGCAGCTGCGCCGTGGATCGACGGAGTCGTTGCTCGCGCGTGAGGCCGCGCCCGGGAGGAGCGGTGGGCAGCACCGCGGGAATGCGGTCGTAGCCCACGATGCGGGCCACTTCCTCGGCGAGGGTCGCCTTGTCGGTGAGGTCGGGGCGCCAGCTCGGAGGGGTCACCGAGAGCGCGTGGTCGATCGGCTCGATCGATCCGCCGATGTCCGTGAGGGAACGCAGGATCTCGACATCCGAGTAGTCGGCGCCGACGAGACCGGCGATATAGCCGTCCGGCAGCACGATCGGCTCGCGCGGAGCAACGTCGAACAGGCGGGAGCTCTCGGGGTCGGCTTGCCCATCGGCGAGCTGCAGGAGCAGTTCGACGACCCGGGCGGCGGCGGCATCCGCGACCTCGGGATCGACACCGCGCTCGAACCGGCGGGACGCTTCACTCGGCAGTTTGTGGCGGCGGGCGGAGCGGGCGATCGACACGGGGTCGAAGTTCGCCGCCTCGACGAGAACGTTCGTGGTGGTCGCACCGATCTCGGTGGAGGCTCCGCCCATCACGCCGGCGAGCCCGATCGGCCCGGAGTCGTCGGTGATCAGCAGGTCCTGCGGATCGAGAGTGCGGGTCTGGTCGTCGAGGGTCACGAGCTTCTCGCCGGGCTCGGCACGGCGAACGACCAGCCCTCCGCTGACCCGGTCGAGGTCGTAGCCATGGGTCGGCTGGCCGAGCTCGAGCATCACGTAGTTGGTGATGTCGACGACCAGCGAGATGGAGCGGATGCCGGCGAGGCTCAGTCTCGCGATCATCCACGGCGGGGTGGGGCGGCCGGCATCGATGCCGCGCACCGTGCGGGTGACGAAGACGGTGGAGCCGACGCGCCCGCGGATCGGGGCGCGGTCGTCGATCACGGGCACGGGTCTCGATACGGAGCTCGATGCTCCGTCGTCGCTCGCCACTCGACCACCGAGGACGGCCGGGTCGCGGAAAGCAGCCCCGGTGGCGTGCGCGTACTCTCGGGCGACGCCGCGGATGGAGAAGGCGTAGCCGCGGTCTGGGGTGACGTTGATCTCGACGGCCCAGTCGTCGAGGCCGAGCAGTGCCGTGGCATCCGCTCCCACCTCGGGGTCGAGGCCGAGCGAGGCGAGACGCAGGATGCCGTCGTGCTCCTCACCGAGACCGAGCTCGCGCGCAGACGCGATCATGCCGTCGGAGACGTGACCGTAGGTCTTGCGAGCCGCGATGGGGAACGGGCCAGGCAGGATCGCCCCGGGCAGGGAGACGACGACCTTGTCGCCGACGATGAAGTTGTGCGCGCCGCAGACGATACCTCGGGGCTCGGCCTCCCCCACATCCACCTGGCACCAGTTGATGGTCTTGCCGTTGGACTGCGGCTCCGGCGTGAACTCCAGCACCTTGCCGACGACGATCGGCCCGCTGAGGCCGAAGTCGTGGATGGCCTCCTCTTCGAAGCCCACGCTCACCAGCGCGGCATGAACTTCCTCCGGGGTGACGTCGAGCGGGATATCGACGAACTCCCGCAGCCACGAGATCGGGACGCGCATCAGACCACCATTCCGAACTGCTGCGAGAAGCGGATGTCGCCCTCGACCATGTCGCGCATGTCATTGAGATCGTTGCGGAACTGCAGGGTGCGCTCGATCCCCATGCCGAAGGCGAAGCCCTGGTACTCGTCGGGATCGATGCCCGCGGCGCGCAGCACGTTGCGGTTCACCATGCCGCAGCCCCCCCATTCCACCCAGCGCGCCCCGCCCTTGGCGTTCGGCTGCCAGACATCCATCTCTGCGCTCGGCTCGGTGAAAGGGAAGTAGTTGGGGCGCAGCCGGATCTTCGCCCCGTCGCCGAACATGATGCGGGCGAAGTGCTCGAGCGTGCCGCGCAGGTGCGCCATCGTGAGCCCCTTGTCGATCGCGATGCCTTCGACCTGATGGAACACCGGGGTGTGGGTCGCGTCGAGCTCGTCGGTGCGGAAGACCTTTCCGGGCGAGATGACGTAGACCGGCAGCTCGCGGGTGAGCAACGAGCGGATCTGCACCGGGCTGGTCTGGGTGCGCAGCACCAGGTGCGAGTCGACCGGCTCCACGAAGAAGGTGTCCTGCATGGCGCGGGCCGGGTGGTCCTCGTCGAAGTTGAGCGCGTCGAAGTTGAACCACTCGTTCTCGAGTTCCGGTCCCTCCGCAACCTCCCAGCCCATGCCGACGAAGACATCGGCGATGTATTCCTGCAGCAGGTTGAGCGGATGGCGCGCGCCCGGGGTCCAGCGGGAGGCCACGGCCGTGACATCCACGGCCTCCGCGGCGAGGCGCGCGGTCTCCTCGGCGGCGAAGAGCTCGCCCTCCCGAACGGTGAAGGCCTGGTTGGCGCGTCCGCGGGCTTGGCCGACGAGCTTTCCGAAGGCGGCCTTGTCGGCCGGTGCGACGTCACGAAGCGTCGCGTTGAGCTTCGCGAGCGGTGACGCTTCGCCGAGGTGCTCGGTCTTGACCTGCCTGAGGCTCGCGACATCCGTGGCTTCGCCGATGGCGGTGAGAGCCGCATCGAGAGCGGCGCCGACAGTGGATTCGGAGATCGACAGAGGCGGCGGCGTAATGGGGTCTGACACGGGTCCCAAGCTTAATGCCAATGTGCCGAGGCGTCGGTCGGAGCTAGCGAGAGACCCGTTTGCGCGCGAGACGGCGGGCGAAGGCCGAGAGCGAGAGGTTGATCGCGAGGTAGATGACCAACGTCACTATGAAGAGCGAGAGGAGGTAGCGGTTGCCGTAGAAGCTCGACATGCTGTTCATCGTCGTGCGGATCAGTTCGTTGTATCCCACGATGTAGCCGAGGCTCGTGTCCTTGAGAAGGACCACCAGTTGTGCCACGATCACGGGCAACATCTGCCGGAATGCCTGGGGGAATTCGATCATGGTCTTGGTCTGAAGGCGAGTGAGACCGAGGCTCAGGCCAGCCTCGCGCTGGCCCCGAGGCAGCGAGGCGAGGCCGGCCCGCAAGATCTCGCCGATGATCGCTCCGTTGTAGAGGGCGAGACCGAGCACCACCGCCCAGAACGCGCCGAACGAGCTCGCCAGCAGAATGAAGAGCATCAGCAGGAGCACCGGCATGCCGCGGAAGAACTCGAGCACGACGGCGGCGGGCACCCGCACCCAGGAGAAGACCGAGGTTCGCAGGGTGGCGAAGCCGACACCGATGACGAGCGCCAGCGCCGCGGCCACGGCGGCGGCGCGGAGGGTCGCGAGCGCACCGAGGCCGATGTCCCGCCAGACCCGCGGATCCAGGAAGATGTCCCAGCGACTCGAATCGAACGAACCGGGGAGCGTGATGCCGGAGGACTGGCGCGGCGCGGCGAGCGTCAGCACTGCCCAGAGCAGTACCCCCGCGACGATGACGATCGCGACTATCGAGAAGATCAGCGAACGGCGGCGGGCCTTCGGGCCGGGAGAGTCGAACAAGACCGAGGAGCTCATCGGGCCACCACCCATCTCTTTTCCAGTCGTGACGAGAGGATCCCGAGCGGGATGGTGATCACCAGGTAGAAGAAGGCGACGCCGAGCAGGATCGGGACTATCGAGTTGCCGTTCCCGTTGGCGAGCGCCTTGCCCACCGTGAAGAGTTCCGCCACGAAGAATCCACCGGCGACGGAGGTGTTCTTGGCAAGGGCGACCAGCACGTTGACCAGGGGCGGGATCACCATGCGGAAGGCCTGGGGAAGGATGATGAGCGTGAGCGCCTGGCCGAAACCCATCCCGAGGCTGCGTGCCGCCTCCGCCTGTCCGATGGGTACGCCGTTAACGCCGGATCGGAGTGCCTCCGCGACGAAGGGCGCGGTATAGAGGGTGAGGCCCACCAACGCCGCCGGGAAATACGGGATCCGGGGGGTGAGCTGGGGAAGAACGAACGCGAAGAACAGCAGAACGAGCGTGAGGGGCGTGTTACGAAGCATCTCCGTGTAGGCGGCCGCCGCCCCACGAAGACCCGCGACCGGAGAGATGCGCATCGCCGCAACGATGGTGCCGAGGATGATCGCAGAGACGCCGGCGATGACGAACAGTGACAGCGTGACGCCGAATCCCTGCAAGTACAACGGCAGGTTGTCGATCACCGCGTTCATGGATCGTTCCCGTCGAGAGTCGTGGATCGGGGTGGTGGCCGCCGCGGCGGCCCACCACCCCGATGGGTGAGGAGTCGGTTACAGCGAGTAGTCGTCTACCGCGGGAGGAGCGACATAGGGCAGAACCTTGCCGGCGGTGTCTTCCCACGCCTTCTTGTAGCTTCCGTCCTTGTATGCCTTGGTGAGCACATCGTTGATGAAGGTACGGAAGTCACTGTCGTCGTGCTTGAGACCGATTCCGTAGGGCTCCTCTGTGAAGGGCTTGCCGGCGATCTTGAACTCCCCCTCGTTCTGGGCCGCGAGGCCGGCGAGGATCACGTTGTCCGTGCTGACCGCGACCACCGCACCCGAACGAAGCGGCTCGAGGCAGTTGGAGTAGGTGTCGGTGAGCAGCGGCTTGGCGCCGATCTCGGCGAGCTTCGCTGCCGGGGTGGAGCCCGTCACCGAGCACACCGGCTGCCCGACCAGGTCTTTCTCGGACTTGATCGACTTGTTGTCGGCCTTCACCAGGATGGACTGGCCCGCCGAGTAGTACGGTCCGGCGAAGGAGACGACCTCTTTGCGCTTGTCGTTGATCGTGTAGGTAGCGATCACCAGATCGACCTGCTCGGATTCGATGAATGGCTCGCGGTTGGCGGAGACGGTCTCGGTGAAGGTGATGTCGGAGGCCTTGATGCCCAGGCTGGCCGCGATGAGCTTGCCGATCTCGACGTCGAAACCGACGGGACCGTCCGGGCCTTTGAGCCCGAACAGCGGCTGGTCGAACTTGGTGCCGATGGTGATCTTGCCGGCCTCTGACAGCTTTGCCATCGTGCTGCCGGCGGCGAAGCTGGCGACGGGCTTGGGGTCTGCGGCCGGCTCGTCAGAGCCGGCACATCCGGCCAGGATCAGCATGGATGCTGCGGCTAGTCCAATGACGGACAACATTCTCTTCTTCATGGATTCGTACCTCTCTCGTGCTGTGATGGGGTGCGGGTGGGTCTAGTGGTCGAGGATCTTCGACAGGAAGTCCTGGGCGCGCGCGGTCTGGGGATTCGTGAAGAACTGCTCCGGTGTGGCTTCTTCTTCGATCCGGCCGGCGGCCATGAAGAGAACGCGGTCCGCGGCCTTGCGGGCGAAGCCCATCTCGTGGGTGACGACGACCATGGTCATGCCGTCCTTCGCGAGGCCGACCATCACGTCGAGCACCTCGTTGATCATCTCGGGGTCGAGCGCGCTCGTCGGCTCATCCATCAGGATCAGCTTCGGCGTCATGGCCAGCGACCGGGCGATGGCCACGCGTTGCTGCTGGCCGCCGGAGAGCTGAGCGGGCATCTTGCCGGCCTGGTCGGCGATCCCCACCCTGTCGAGCATCTCCATGCCGCGCTTGTCAGCGTCGGTCTTGGAGAGCTTGCGCACCTTGATCGGCGCGAGGGTCACGTTCTCGAGGATCGTCTTGTGGGCGAAGAGGTTGAAGGACTGGAAAACCATGCCGACATCGGCCCGAAGCTGCGCGAGCTCAGAACCCTCTTCCGGGAGGAGTTCACCGTCGATGGTGATGGTGCCGCTGTCGATGGTCTCCAGCCGGTTTATCGCCCGGCACAGGGTCGACTTGCCCGATCCGCTCGGTCCGATCACGACGACGACTTCACCGCGGTTGACCACGGTGTTGATGTCGTTGAGCACGTGGAGGTCACCGAAGTGCTTGTTCACTCCGTCGAGAATCACCAGGGGTTCTCCTCGAACCACGCTGATGTTCGAGGTCGGGGGCTCGCTTGCGCTTGTCTCCATGTCCCCCAATATAGGGGAGACGAGACGCTCCACTCTCATCGAGGCTCAAAGGGTTGCCTGATCGTTAGCGTGCGACCGAGCGCGCCGACACGGCGACTTGCCTGCTGAGCTACTGCCCGCTTCGCTGCGCGAAGGCACTCTCGTAGAGGCAGACCGAGGCGGCGGTCGCGAGGTTCATCGACTCTGCGTGTCCGTAGATGGGCACGGTTATCGCCCGGTCCGCGAGCGCGAAATGCTCGTCCGACAGTCCGCGGGCCTCGTTGCCGAAGAGCCACGCCGTGGGTGAGTCGAGCACGCCATCGACCCGGGCAGCGAGGAGGTCCTCCCCCTTGATGTCGGCCGCCAACACGGTGAGCCCTGCCTGCTGCACCTTGAGAAGCACGGCTTCGAGCTCCACTCCGACCGCAACGGGCAAATGGAAGATCGAGCCCGTCGATGCGCGCACGACCTTGGGGTTGTAGAGGTCGACGCTGCGGCCGGTGAGGATGACCGCATCCGCTCCCGCGGCGTCCGCCGCCCGGATGATCGTGCCGGCGTTACCCGGGTCGCGCACCTCTTCGAGAATCGCGATCAGCTTCGGCCCTGAGGCCAGGATGTCTTTGAGCGAGGTGGGGAACTGGCGGCAGACCGCGATGATCCCCTGGGGAGTGACCGTGTCGGCCATCGTGTCGAGCACCTGCTCGGTGACGAATTCCACGTCGATGCCGGCATCCTCGGCGCGCTGGGCGATATCGGTGTACCGGTCGAGGGCGGTCGGCGTCGCGAACAGCTCTACGACGAGCTCAGGACGGAACGTCAGCGCCTCCGCAACGGACTGGGGACCCTCGAGCAGAAACTGCCCGCTGGAGATCCTGCCCTCGCGCTTCGCGAGTTTGGCAACGCCTCTTACTCGCGGCGAACGGGGATTATCTAGCACGGGAGCAGTCTATTCTGGCGACCTGAATTAGCCGTGGACGTCGGATTCCCCGGCGCGTATATGTCGACGACCCCTCGAACCGAAGAGTGATCCGGGGGCCCGGAGTGCACGGCGAAGGGCCCGGCGGCCGTGAGGCTACCGGGCCCTTCGAGACAACACGACTGCGGGCTACGCGAGCACCTTCGGAGCGGAGGTGTCGGCCGGGAGAGCGGCCTTCGCGGTGGCCACGAGCGCCGCGAACGTGGCGGGCTCGGTGACGGCGAGGTCGGCGAGGATACGGCGATCCACTCCGACTCCGGCCAGGTTGAGGCCCTGGATGAGGCGGTTGTAGGTGAGGCCGTTCGCACGGGACGCAGCATTGATGCGCTGGATCCACAGGCGACGGAAGTCACCCTTGCGGGCGCGGCGGTCACGGTACGCGTAGACGAGGGAGTGAGTGACCTGCTCCTTGGCCTTGCGGTACAGACGCGAACGCTGGCCGCGGTAACCCTTGGCGCGCTCGAGGATTACCCGACGCTTCTTGTGGGCGTTGACGGCCCTCTTTACTCTTGCCATTTCCGTTTTCCTTTAGTTCTGGGGCTCGGCGTTAGATGCCGAGAAGCTTCTTGATGGCCTTGACGTTCGCCGGGGCGATGACCTGGTCCTGGTTGAGGCGGCGCTTGCGCTGGCCCGACTTGGTTACCAGGTTGTGGCGCATGCCAGCCTGCTGCTTCATGATCTTTCCGCTACCGGTGACCTTGAATCGCTTCTTGGTGCCGGAGTGCGTCTTCTGCTTGGGCATATCTCTCCTTTTTGGTGCTACTCGTCGGAACTAGTCCGACGTCACATCTGCTGGTGCAGTCTTGGGCGGAACCGCGCGCGGCTTCGGCGCGTTTCCGGGGGTGGGGGCCGGGCGAGGTACCGGCTTGGAGGCCGTCGCCGGCGTGGGCTTGGACGCGGCGGCCGGGGTGGGGGTCGCGCGCGGTGCCGGGGTGGCCTTCGCGGCGGCGGCCGGAGCAGCCTTCGCTGCCGGGGCCGGCGAGGCGGCAGCGGTTGTGGCGGGCGCAGCCTTGGTGGCGGGGGACGCAGCCGGCGTGGAGGCGGCCGGGGCCGCCTCCACCGACGGAGCGGCCTTGGTCTCGACCGTGGGTGCCTTCCGTGCTTCGACGCGAGCCGCGGCCGGAGCCTCGCCAACCGGGTGGGCTGCGGCATCCGTCGCGGCCTTGACCGACTCGGGCGGCAGCGCGGGGAGCTCTGCACTCGCGGGGCGCTCGGTGCGCTCCGGCTTCGACTTCGCGACCTTGGCATCATGCTCTGCCTTGACCTCGGCCTTGGTCTTGAGCGGCCCGATCACCATGACCATGTTGCGGCCATCGATCATCGGGGTCGACTCGACGCTGCCGAATTCCGACACATCTTCCGCGAAACGCTGCAGCAGGCGCACACCCTGCTCGGGGCGCGACTGCTCGCGACCACGGAACAGGATCATTGCCTTCACCTTGTCGCCGCCCTGAAGGAATCCTTCGGCGCGCTTGCGCTTGGTCTCGTAGTCGTGCACATCGATCTTGAGGCGGAACCGCACCTCTTTGAGGATGGTGTTGGACTGGTTGCGCTTGGCTTCTTTCGCCTTCTGCGCTGTTTCGTACTTGAACTTGCCGAAGTCCATGATCTTGGCGACGGGAGGCTTGGAATTGGGAGCAACCTCAACCAAATCCAGGTCTGCCTCCTGGGCAAGACGAATAGCGTCTTCAATGCGCACTACACCGACCTGTTCGCCATTGGGGCCAACAAGTCGGACCTCCGGAACGCGGATTCGGTCATTGGTACGGGGATCGCTGATGCGTAACTCCTTAGTCGGTCGTGTTGGCCTGTGGATTCGGCGATGTGCCGGACTCACGACGACTGAAGAAATTCACGCGCCCCCGGCATCCGACTTTCTTCGGACACTTCGGCACGGCGACCTGACTACCCGCACCTCCGTGAGGAGGAACAGGCGGACCGCAACAACCCGGTAACCTCGTCATCAGCGATGTTAAGTAAACACATCACTCAGCGGTCAAGCGCGGGTGGGAGAATCTCCACTTTCGTTCCGGGATCCCTTGCAGGGCCCGGAGCCAGCGTTCAGTGTAACAGAGGAAACGCCCGATGAACCAGCAGGATCATTCAGAACCCGGCCACACCCACGAGAATGATGCCGCGCGGGATATCGCGGACGTTCCCGCGATCGAGGTCATCAATACGGTCGCCGTGCATCTGCTCAGTGCCGCCGCGGTGAAGTGTGGGCTGGCGGACGATCCGGACACCCAGCTCGACCTCGACGAGGCCCGCAAGCTGATCAACGCGCTGGCCGGCCTGATCACCGCCAGCGCCCCCGATCTCGGCGACCAGCACGCCCGCGCGCTGCGGGATGGCCTGCGATCCGTGCAGCTGGCGTTCCGCGAGGCATCCCCGATCCCGGATGCCCCGGGCTTCGGTGCCGGCGAGAAGTGGACCGGCGCGGTCAACTGAGCCGGCGGCAAGCCGTCTCCCAGGCGGGGTGAGTCGCACCCTTGTGTGGCCCGCGACATCCACGAGCCGACAGAAGCACGAGCCGACAGAAACACGAGCCGACAGAAGAGTGCGTCCCTAGCGGGGCTCGTCGTCGAAGAGGTTCGGCGGTCCGGGCCGGTTGCGACGATTGCGCGCCGTGACGATGAAGCCCACCACGGCCCAGGCGACCGCGACGACGAAGAACCACGGCTGCGAAGCGGCCCCCAGCAGCAGGCCGACCAGCACCACGACGAAGCCGAGGTTCAGCCAGAAGTAGACCGAGGGGCGACGCACCTCGTCTCCCCCTAGTTCCGCTCCGATGCCGGAACGTGCCGCTCGTCCGGCCCGTTGTACAGGCTGAGCGGGCGGATGAGCGCGTTCGCTGCGCGCTGTTCCATGATGTGCGCGGTCCAGCCGGTGATGCGGCTCGCGACGAACAGCGGGGTGAACATCTCGGTGTCGTAGCCGATGAGGTTGTAGGCCGGGCCGGAGGGGTAGTCCAGGTTCGGCTTGATGTTCTTCGCCTCGCCCATCGCGGCCTCGAGGCTGTCGTAGAGCTCCGCAAGCGGCTGAGCGTCGTACTCGGCGATCAGAGTGTCGAGGGCCGCCTTCATGGTGGGTACGCGCGAGTCTCCGTTCTTGTAGACCCGGTGGCCGAAGCCCATGATCTTGCGCTTCTCGGCGAGCGCAGTCTCGAGCCACGCCTGGGCCTGGTCTGCGGTGCCGATCTCGTCGAAGACGTGCATGACGGCCTCGTTGGCTCCCCCGTGGAGCGGGCCCTTGAGGGCTCCGACCGCACCGACGACAGCCGAATAGAGATCGGCGAGAGTCGAGGTGATCACCCGCGCGGTGAAGGTGGAGGCGTTGAACGAGTGCTCCGCGTACAGGATCATCGACACGTCGAACGCATTCACGACCACGAGATCGGGCACGTCGCCGAAGGTCATGTGCAGGAAGTTGGCCGAGTATCCGAGGTCGTCGCGCGGCTCGACCAGCTCCTGGTTGCGGCGGCGGCGCTGGTCGTACGAGACGATCGCGGGCAGCTTTGCCAGCAACGAGATGGACTTGGCCAGGTTCGATTCCGCACTCGCATCATCGGCGCTGGGGTCATTTGCGCCGATCACGCTGACCGCGGTGCGCACGACATCCATCGGGTGCGCGGTGAGCGGCAGGTCGTCGATCACTCGCTTCACGTTGTCGTCGAGCGAGCGCTGCGAGCGTTCGAGCGTTTCGAAATCCGCCAGCTGGCGATCATCCGGAAGCTCCCCGTGCCAGAGCAGGTATGCCACCTCTTCGAAGGAGCAGTTGGCTGCGAGCTCCTGCACGGGATAGCCCCGGTACAGCAGCGAATTGGTGTCGGGGTTCACCTTGGAGACCGCGGTGTAGTCGACGACGACTCCCGCGAGACCCTT
Organism: Glaciihabitans sp. INWT7; assembly: GCF_014217685.1. Classification (NCBI taxonomy): domain Bacteria; kingdom Bacillati; phylum Actinomycetota; class Actinomycetes; order Micrococcales; family Microbacteriaceae; genus Glaciihabitans; species Glaciihabitans sp. INWT7. Next base: position 2,705,757 of record NZ_CP043653.1, read on the forward strand.
CTTGATGTCTGGATCTGCCATGTTTCTGCTCCTAGCTGAGGGTGAAGTTGAAGACGCTCGTGTCGAAGGCGTTGTACGCCTCGTAGTCGAGCAGTTCGTAGAGCCGCGCACGCGTCTGCATGTTCGGCACCTCCGAGTTGAGCGAACCTTCCCCCTTGATCGTATCGAGCCCGCGCTCCGCGGCACCCATGGCGAGGCGGAGCAGACTCACCGGGTAGATCACCAGGTTGATGCCCACACCGGCGAGCTGATCGTTCGTGAACAGCTCACTCTTGCCGAACTCGGTCATGTTGGCGAGGATCGGCACATCGACCGCCGCGCGGATAGCCTCGAACTCTCCGAGGTCTTTCATGGCCTCCGGGAAGATCGCGTCGGCACCGGCATCCACGAGCGCCTTCGCACGATCGATGGCGACGGCCAATCCGTCGATCGCCCGGATGTCGGTGCGCGCCATGATCAGCAGGTTCGGGTCGCGGCGCGCATCCACTGCCGCACGGATGCGCTTGGTGGCGGTGTCCGCGTCCACGACGGCCTTGCCGTCGAGGTGACCGCACCGCTTCGGATTGATCTGGTCCTCGATGTGCAGGCCGGCGACACCGGCATCCTCGAGCTCCTGCACCGTGCGGGCGACGTTCATCGGCTCGCCGAATCCGGTGTCCGCGTCGACCAGGGAGGGAAGGTCGGTCATGCGACTGATCTGCTTCGCCCGGTTCGCCACCTCGGTGAGGGTCGTGAGCCCGATGTCGGGCAGGCCCAGGTCGGCGGCGATGACGGCGCCGGAGATGTAGACCCCGTCGAAGCCCTTGTCCTGGATGAGCTTCGCGCTCAGCGGGTTGAAGGCGCCGGGCACCAGCTGGAGGCGTCCGCTCGACAGCGCCGTGCGGAACGTGGCGCGCTTCTCGGCGGGGGTCAAGGAGGAATACAGCATCAGAAGAGTCCCTTCGGGCCGGTGGCCAGCAGTCCGGGCCGGGCGGTGACGGTGAGACCGCCCAGCTCCTCGGCGGTCAGCTCCGGCAGCCGCTGCACGAGCGCGAGGAAGCGCTCGATCTCCGCCGGCTCGAGGATGTCCGCCGCGAGCGCCCGGAATTTCGCGATGTAGTGCTCGCGTGCGAAGGGTCGGGCGCCGAGCGGGTGGGCATCCGCCACCGCGATCTCGTCGACGATCGTGGCGCCGTCGGTGAGGGTGATGGCCACGCTTCCGCCGAACGCTTTCTCGGCCGGGTCGTTGGAGTGGTAGCGGCGTGTCCACTCCGGGTCTTCCTCGGTGACCACACGGTTCCAGAGTGCGACGGTGTCGGGCCGGCCAGCCCGCTCGGGCGCGTAGGACCGCTCATGGTGCCACTCGCCGTCCTGAAGCGCGACCGTGAAGATGTAGGGGATCGAGTGGTCGAGGGTCTCGCGGCTCGCTGTCGGGTCGTACTTCTGCGGGTCGTTCGCGCCGGATCCGATCACGTAGTGGGTGTGGTGCGAGGTACGGATGATGACGCGCTCGATGTTGCCGGCCTGCCCGAGAGCGGGATATTCGTTGTGCAGCTTGCGGGCGAGGTCGATCCAGGCCTGCGCCTGGTACTCGGCCGAATGCTCCTTCGTATAGGTGTCGAGGATGCCCCGCTTCGCCTCCCCGGCCTCGGGAAGGGGAACCTCGTAGTGGGCGTCCGGCCCGTCGAGCAGCCAGGCGATCACGCCGTCCTCGCCCTCGTAGATGGGGGTCGGGCTGGTCTGGCCGCGCATGGCTCGATCCACCGCTTCGACGGCCATCTTGCCGGCGAAGGCAGGAGCGTAGGCCTTCCAGGTGGAGATCTCGCCCTTGCGGGACTGGCGGGTGGCCGTGGTGGTGTGCAGCGCCTGTCCGATCGACTGGAAGATCACCTCCGGCGAGAGGTGGAGCATCGTGCCGATTCCCGCGGCGGCCGACGGGCCGAGGTGAGCCACGTGGTCGATCTTGTGGGCGTGCAGGCTGATCGCCTTCACCAGGTCCACCTGGATCTCATAGCCCGTGGCGATTCCGCGCACGAGGTCGGCGCCGGTGCATCCGACGTGCTGGGCGACCGCGAGGATCGGGGGGATGTTGTCGCCCGGGTGGGAGTACTCGGCCGCGAGGAAGGTGTCGTGATAGTCGAGCTCGCGAACGGCGACGCCGTTGGCCCAGGCCGCCCACTCGGGACCGAAACGCCCGCTGACGCCGAACACGGTGGATCCGGGTTCGTACGGGTGGTCTTCGGCCTGCGCCCGGGCGGCGACGGCCGGAGCGCGGGTGATGGAGGCGGTGGCCACCGCTGCGTTGTCGATCAGTCGGTTGATCACCATCTCGGTGACCTCGGGCGTGACCGCCACGGTGTCGGCTGCGACCTGGGCGATCTTCCACGCGAGCTGGTCTTCGCGGGCGAGGTTCTCAGAACTCGGGTGGACTCTGACGGAGTGCAGTTTCACGGTGTTCCTTTCGGGGCGGGGCTGGTGGCGCCCGCCGGCTGGTGGAGCTGTGCCATCTTCTGGATGTTTCGGAGGGCCTGGTGCAGGTGCACCTGCGTCGCGTGGGCAGCGAGTTCGGCATCCCGGGCGGCGATCGCCTGCACGATCAGCAGGTGCTCCGCCGCAGCGGCGGAGAGCCGAGCCGGGTCGTCGACGGCAAGACGGCGCACGCGCACGAGATGGGTGCGGAGCGTGGACAGGGCCGCCGCGAGGTAAGAGTTGTCGACGGAGTCGTCGATGGCTTCATCGAGGCGGGCGACGAGGCCGTAGTAGGCATGACGGGCCGGGTCATCGTGCTCGAGCAGTTCATTCACCGCGGCGAACTCGATCTCGAGCTGCTGGAATACCGCCGGGTCGCCGCGCCGGGCGGCGAGACGTGCTGCCTGTTCTTCGAGTGCCTGCCGCACTTCGAAGATCTCCCGGATGCTGGCAAGCGACAGCTCGGTGACGACGAGTCCCCGCCCAGACTGGGGGGACACGAGGCCATCCGCCATCAGACGGGCGAGCGCCTCGCGCAGGGGGGTGCGGGAGACCCCGAGCCTTGTGGACTGTTCGACCTCGCCGAGCACGCTTCCCGGGCGCAGCTCCCACTCCACGATCTCATCACGGAGGGTCTGGTATGCCCGGTCGCTCGCGCGCTGAGTGACTGCCATTGCTTCCCTCCGTTGCGATTGCAATTTGGTTCTGTGTACACATTATGGCCCACTTCGACCGCGTTTACCCATCCTGTGTCATACTTCATCCACATTCTGTATACAGAACCGGTAGGGCAACTTCGATGGAGAGGTATTCCGTGAGTGCACCACACGAGCAAACTGTGAACTCCGGCGGTTACCGGCAGGCCTTCGACCAGAGCGTCGACGACCGCGAGGGCTTCTGGCTCGACGCGGCGAAGCTGGTGGACTGGACGGTCGCGCCCACCACCGCCCTCGACAGCAGCACTGCGCCGCTCTACCGGTGGTTCGCGGGCGCGGAACTCAACACCTGTTTCAACGCACTCGACCGCCACGTGCTCGCGGGGCGCGGGGAGAACATCGCCCTGATCTACGACTCCCCCGTGGTCGGCAAGAAGAAGAGCTACACCTACGCGACCCTGCTCGACAAGGTGTCGAGGTTCGCGGGCGTGCTCGCCGATGCCGGGGTGGCCAAAGGCGACCGGGTGATCATCTACATGCCGATGATGCCGCAGGCCCTCGTCGCCATGTTGGCTTGCGCTCGACTCGGGGCGGTGCATTCCGTGGTGTTCGGCGGCTTCGCGGCCAAAGAGCTCGCCGCCCGCATCGATGACGCCGAACCGATCGTGATCGTGACGGCAACCGGTGGAATCGAGCCGAATCGCGTGGTCGAGTACCTTCCCACCATTGCGGCCGCGCTGGAGCTGAGCACCCACACCGTCGGAACCGTGATCGTGAAGGACCGCCCATAGGTGCCAGGGTGGGCCTCCGATCACGCCACTGAGGGCACGGCCTGGTGGGACTGGGACGAGCACTCGATGACGGCGACGCCGCGCGCTGCCGTTGCGGTGGCCGCGACCGATCCGCTCTACATCCTCTACACCTCCGGCACGACGGGTACCCCCAAGGGCGTCGTGCGCGACAACGGCGGGCACGCAGTGGCCATGGCCTGGTCGATGAAGAACATCTACGACATCGGGCCGGGGGATGTGATGTGGACGGCGAGCGACGTCGGCTGGGTCGTCGGCCACTCCTATATCGTCTACGGTCCCCTCATCGCCGGGGCGACGACGGTGCTCTACGAGGGAAAGCCGGTGGGAACCCCGGATGCCGGCGCGTTCTGGCGCGTGGTCTCGGACTATCGCGTGAAGACCCTCTTCACCGCCCCCACCGCGCTGCGCGCCATCCGAAAGGCCGATCCGCACGCCGAACTCTCCCGCCAGTACGACCTCGGGAGCCTCGACGCCCTCTTCCTCGCCGGCGAGCGCCTCGATCCCGACACCTGGACCTGGGCGACCGCGCTGCTCGAGAAACCGGTGATCGACCACTGGTGGCAGACCGAGACGGGTTGGGCGATCTGCGCGAGTCCGCGCGGCCTCGAGGAGCTTCCGTTGCGTGCCGGATCGCCATCCTTCCCCGTGCCCGGGTACAACGTGAGCATCGTGGATGAGCACGGCCAACCGGTGCCGCACCTCGACGAGGGGAACATCGTCATCACCCTGCCGCTGCCCCCCGGCACCCTCGCGACGCTGTGGAACGGCGACGAGCGCTATGTGCACCAATACCTCTCGGTGTTCCCCGGCCACTACCTCACTGGTGACTCCGGCTACTTCGACCGCGAGGGCTACCTCTATGTGATGGGTCGCACCGACGACATCATCAATGTGGCGGGCCACCGACTCTCGACGGGCTCGATGGAACAGGTGCTCGCGCAGCATCCGGCCGTCGCCGAATGCGCGGTGATCGGGGTGCACGACGAGATCAAGGGCCAGAAACCGATGGGCTACGTGGTGCTGAAGAGTGGTGCGGAGATCACCGACGATGCCCTGGCCGCCGACCTGGTCTCGATGGTGCGGGAGCAGATCGGAGCCGTCGCTGCATTCCGCGACGTTGTGGTGGTCTCCGGACTTCCGAAGACCCGGTCGGGCAAGATCCTGCGCAAGACCATGCGTCAGATCGTGAACGGGGAGGACTACGTCGTGCCTCCGACGATCGAAGACACGCAATCGATCGCGGTCATCACCGCGACGGTCAGTCGCTGAGACCGGCGCGCTGCCGCAACAGCGGTGTAGTGCGGTAGGACACCATCTCCCGCATCGACAGCGAGACCTCGGTGCGCTCGATTCCCGGTGACGCCAGGATGACCCCGGCGATGCGGTAGAGATCGTCGGTGTCCTGAGCAACAACACGGATCAGGATGTCGGCGTCCCCGGCGATGCCGTGCACCTCCACCACCTCGGGGATGTCGGTGAGCGCGGACTCGATCTCCTGCAGGCGGTGCTGGTCGACCCGGGCCGCGACGAAGGCGGTGAGCGGATAGCCCAGGGCCCGGTGCTGCACGCGCTGATCCATGCTGCCGAGCAGTTGCCCGGCCTCGAGCCGGGCGAGCCGGGACTGCACGGTGTTGCGGGAGAGACCGAGGCGCTGGGCGAGCTCGACGCCCGAGAGCCGCGCATCGTCGCTGAGGGCGAGGAGGATGCGGGCGTCGGTGCCGTCGAGGTCTTGCATGTATCGCAGTCTGGCACGGTTGGACGCACGATGGTTGTGCATTCTGCTCAACACTCGAGAGATGGGTTGTGCAGTATCGCTGCAGGGCGCACTATTCAGGGACAACTGGCCACAAGCCGGGCAGGCGCAGAAGCCCGCATCCATACACGTCAACGAGGACGGTAGCCATGAGCATCGCATCGATCGAGACCACCGAGCACTCCGAAGCGGTGGCACTCCTGCCGACCGCGGGCGGTGACCTCATCTCCCATCCCGTCTTCTCGAGTCAGGTCAGCGACATCGGTGACGCCGAACTGGTGGAGTTGTACACCGATCTCGTTGTCGTGCGCCGCATCGACGCCGAGGCCACCGCACTGCAGCGCCAGGGCGAGCTCGGCCTCTGGGCGCCGATGCTCGGCCAGGAGGCCGCGCAGGTCGGATCCGCCCACGCCCTGCGCTCGAAGGACTTCGTCTTCGCCAGCTACCGTGAGCACGCCGTCGCCTATCTCCGCGGAGTGGATCCCACCATGATCCTGCGCTTCTGGCGCGGATCGACCCACTCGGGCTGGAACCCCTACGAGGTCAACATGACCACCCCGGCGATCGTCGTCGGTTCGCAGATGCTTCAGGCGGTCGGCTACGGGATGGGCATCCGCCGCGACCGCTCCGACGACATCGCGATCACCTATTTCGGAGATGGCGCGACCAGCCAGGGCGACTTCTCGGAGGCCCTCGGGTTCGCCGCGAGCTTCAACGCCCCGGTCGTCTTCTTCTGCCAGAACAACCAGTACGCCATCTCGGCCCCGGTCGGCGTGCAGACCACGGTGCCGATCGTGCGGCGTGCGGCCGGTTTCGGAATCGAGGGCGTGCAGGTCGACGGCAACGACGTGCTGGCGGTACTCGCCGTCACCCGCTACGCCGCCGAGCGTGCGCGCAACGGCGACGGACCCACCCTCATCGAAGCGGTGACCTACCGCATGGGGCCGCACACCACATCCGACGACCCGACCCGCTATCGCGATGCCGACGAGCTCGCCCGGTGGAAGGAGCGCGACCCGATCGATCGGCTGCGGCGAACCCTCGAGCATCGTGGGCTCGCTACCCCGGAGATGCTCGCCGCGGCGGAAGCGAAGGCCGCCGAGTTCGCGGCCTCCGTGCGCGCCGGATGCCTCGGAACCGTCGAACCGGCACCGGAATCCATCTTCGAGAACGTCTACTCCGAACCGCACTCGCTGCTCGAGGAGGAGCGGGTCGAGTTCCTCGCCTATCACGGCATCCCCGACACGAAGGCGGCCGAGAAGTGACGACCCTCTCCCTCGCCAAGGCGATCAACGCGGGGCTGCGGCGCTCGCTCGACTCGGACGACCGCGTGATGCTGATGGGCGAAGACGTCGGGGCGCTCGGCGGCGTCTTTCGGGTGACCGACCAGCTCCAGGCCGAATTCGGCCGGGAGCGGGTATTCGATACCCCGCTCGCGGAATCCGGCATCATCGGCACCGCCATCGGACTCGCGATGCGGGGCTATCGGCCCGTCTGCGAGATCCAGTTCGACGGCTTCATCTACCCGGCTTTCGACCAGATCGTGTCTCAGCTTGCGAAGATCCACAAGCGCACCGACGGGGCCGTCACCGTGCCGCTGACCATCCGGGTGCCCTACGGCGGGGGGATCGGGGCGGTCGAGCACCACTCCGAGTCGCCCGAGGCCTACTTCGCACACACCGCCGGCCTCCGCGTCGTCTCGTGCTCGTCGGCGGATGACGCCTACGGCATGATCCAGCAGGCCATCGCCTCCGACGACCCTGTGCTGTTCTTCGAACCTAAGCGCCGCTACTGGGACAAGCAGGACGTCGACCTCGAGGGCACCCCGACTCTCGGGCTCTTCGACGCCCGGGTGCTCGCAGAGGGGACGGATCTCACGGTCGTCGCCTACGGACCGATGGTGGCCACCGCCCTCGCCGCCGCCCGCGAGGCGGCCACCGAGGGCACCTCGGTGGAGGTCATCGACCTGCGTTCGCTCTCCCCCATCGACTTCGTCACCGTCGAGCGCTCGGTCGCGAAGACCGGTCGGCTCGTCGTGGTTCACGAGGCTCCCGCGTTCCTCGGGCTCGGGGCCGAGATCGCCGCCCACATCTCCGAGCGCTGCTTCTGGATGCTCGAATCCCCCGTGATCCGGGTGGGCGGGTATTCCACCCCTTACCCGCCGTCCAAGGTGGAGCAGTACTACCTGCCGGACATCGACCGGGTTCTCGACGCCATCGACCGAAGCCTGGCGGTGCAGTGATGGCCACCGACTTCCTGCTCCCCGACCTCGGGGAAGGCCTCACCGATGCGGAGATCGTGCGCTGGCTCGTGAAGGCCGGTGACGAGGTGGCGCTCAACCAGATCATCTGCGAGGTGGAGACCGCCAAGGCCCTGGTCGAGCTGCCCTCACCGATTGTCGGTGTCGTCTCCTCCCTGCGCGTCTCCGAGGGCGAGACGGTGATGGTGGGGGCGCCGATCATCAGCTTCGGCGCCGATGATCTCGCGCGGGAGGAGCCGGACGAAGACGGCCGGTCGAACATGCTCGTCGGCTACGGCCCGAGCGAGACCGACCAGAGGTCGGGCCATCGCCGTCGCCGGGGTGCCCCGGCTGTGGCTGCTGACTCCGCCGCCGCTCCCGCGACTCTCGCCCCTCCCGCCCCTGCTGCGCCGTCGCGCGTGCTCGCCAAGCCGCCGGTGCGGGATCTCGCCCGGCGTCTCGGGCTCGACCTCACGACCGTCATCGGCACGGGATCGAATGGTGCGGTCATCCGCTCGGATGTCGAGGCCGCCAGTGGCGCTCCGGCGACCGGCGGCACCGGCTCCGTCGGCACCGCCTCCGCGGCTGGTGACCGGCCGGAGGAGATCCGCGTACCCATCAGCGGCGTGCGCAAACGCACGGCGGCGGCCATGGTCTCGAGCGCGTTCACCGCGCCCCATGTGACGGAGTTCCTCACCGTGGATGTCACTCCCACCGTCGAGCTGGTGGAGCACCTGCGAGCGCACCCGGCATTCGAGGGAGCGCGGGTCACCCCGCTGCTGCTCGTCGCGAAGGCGCTGGCGACGGTGACTCTGCGGCACCCGGAACTCAACTCCCGCTGGGACGAGGCGAGCCAGGAGATCGTGACCCCCCGGGCGGTCAATCTCGGCATCGCGGTGGCCACACCCCGCGGCCTCATGGTGCCGAACGTCCCAGATGTCAACTCACTGACACTCCGCGAGCTCGCCGATGCGCTCTCCGGTCTGGCGACTCGCGCGCGCGGCGGCAAGACCGGCGTCTCCGAACTATCCGGCGGCACGATCAGCATCACCAACATCGGCAGTTTCGGCATCGACAGCGGCACCCCGATCATCAACCCGGGAGAGGCGGCCATCCTCTGCACCGGGGCGATTCGGCGCCAGCCGTGGGAGTTCCGCGGGGAGATCGCCCTGCGGTCGGTGATGACCCTGAGCGTCTCCTTCGATCACCGTCTCGTGGACGGCGCCGAAGGTTCGGCCTTCCTCGCAGACATCGGCCGTATCCTGGCCGATCCGCTCGAACTCATCGCCCTCGGATAGGAGCAGCATGAACATCACCGACACCGTGGCCATCGTCACGGGAGGGGCCTCGGGCCTCGGGCTCGCGACCGCCCGCGAGCTCGCCTCGGCCGGCGCCCGCGTGGTGATCCTCGATCTGACCGCCCCTGCCGAGGCGCTCGAGAGCACCACCTTCGTCGCCGCCGATGTGACGAGCGAAACGGAGGTCGCGGCCGCGGTGACGACGGCGACAGGGCTCGGCACCCTTCGCCTCCTGGTCAACTGCGCCGGCATAGCGCCCGCGAACCGTGTCGTCGGGCGGGAGGGCCCCCTCCCCCTCGACGTGTTCGAGCGCGCCATCCGGATCAATCTGATCGGGACCTTCAACGTGCTGCGCCTCGCCGCCGCCACCATGCAGCGGAACGAACCGATCGACGGCGAGCGCGGGGTGATCATCAACACGGCCTCGGTGGCGGCGTTCGACGGGCAGATCGGCCAGGCCGCATACTCGGCCTCCAAGGGTGCGGTCGCCGCGATGACCCTGCCGATCGCGCGCGAATTCGCCGGGCACCTCATCCGCGTCATGACCATCGCACCCGGGGTGTTCGAGACCCCGATGATGGCGGCCATGAGCGAAGAGACGAAGCTATCGCTCGGCAGCCAGGTGCCACATCCCGCCCGTCTCGGACGGCCGGACGAATATGCCGCACTCGTGAGGCACATCGTGGAGAACCCCTACCTGAACGGCGAGACGATCCGCCTCGACGGTGCGATCCGGATGACGCCGCGATGAGCATGCCGACCGTCACCGCCGAGACGGACGCCCACCGGCCCCGACCCTCCGACGACTTCCTCGACTACCGCGGCCTGCTCACGCCGGTGGAGCAACTCCGCCTCGTCGACGCCACCGCGATCTTCGATCGCGAGGTGCGTCCGGTCATCGGATCCCACTGGGATGCCTCGACGTTCCCCGTCGAGCTGCTGCCGACCCTCGCCGGTCTCGACCTCATCGGCATCCCCGACGCGGGAGGCAGCCATCTGCTGCGGGGGTTCCTCCATCTCGAACTGTCGCGGGTCGACATGTCGATCTCCACCTTCCTCGGAGTGCACTCCGAACTCGTCAGCGCGGCGATCGCCCGGCTCGGCTCCGACGAGCAGCGCGAACGGCTGCTTCCCGGCCTTCATGACCTGTCGCGCATCGGCGCCTTCGCGCTGACCGAGCCCGATCACGGGTCGGACATCTCGCGCTCGATGAGCACGACGGCCACCCGGCACGGCGACATCTGGAGCATCACCGGCGCGAAACGCTGGATCGGCAACGGCACGATGGCCGACCACATCATCCTCTGGGCGCGCGATACGGCCGACGGCGAGATCAAGGCCTTCATCGTCGACCGCGGCACCCCCGGCCTGCGCACGGAGAAGATCGAGAACAAGATCTCCCTGCGCATCGTGCAGAATGCCGACATCCTGCTCGATGACGTGCGCGTGGACGAGTCGTGCCGGCTGCCCGGTGCGAGTTCTTTCCGCGACGCGAGTGCACTGCTCACCGACTCTCGGGTCTGGGTGGCCTGGCAGACCGTCGGGCTGCAGTTCGCCGCCTACGACCACGCGCTGGCCTACGCACTCGAGCGCCGGCAGTTCGGTAAGCCGATTGCGTCGTTCCAGTTGGTGCAGGAGAAACTCGTGCGAATCCTCGAGAACGCCACGGCGTCGCTCGGCACGATGGTGCGCATCGCCCAGCTCCAACAGCAGGGCACCCTGCGCTCCGAGCACGCGGCGATGGCCAAGGCCTCCGGCAGCGCCCGCATGCGCGAATCGGTGGCGATGGCGCGCGGCATTCTCGGGGGCAACGGCATCTCGACCGACTTCGGCATGGCGCGCGTCTTCGCGGATGCCGAAGCGGTCTACAGCTACGAGGGGAGCTACGAGATCAACACCCTGTTGGTCGGGCGGGCGATCACGGGGATCTCCGCCTTCGAATAGTCCTGCCCTCGACGAGCGCGAGGCTGGCTCGAGCGCCTCTCGCACCTCGCCCGCCGGGAGGAGACGGTGAAGGCGCAGTCGGTAGAATTGGACACCCATGACCGACGTGACCACAGAAAACGCGACCCCCGCGTACGCGATCTCCTACCCCGAAGATCTGCCGGTCAGCCAGCGCCGAGATGACATCGCCGCCGCCATCCGCGACCACCAGGTCGTGATCATCGCCGGCGAGACCGGCTCGGGCAAGACCACCCAGCTGCCCAAGATCCTGCTCGAACTCGGCAAGACGAGCATCGGCCACACCCAGCCGAGACGCATCGCCGCGCGCACCATCGCGGAGCGCATCTCCGATGAACTCGGCACCCCTCTCGGTGGGCTCGTCGGCTACCAGGTGAGATTCACCGACACGGTGGGCCCCGACACGCGCATCAAGCTGATGACCGATGGCATCCTGCTCAACGAGATCCACCGCGACCGACTCCTGCGCAAGTACGACGCGATCATCATCGACGAGGCCCACGAGCGCAGCCTCACCATCGACTTCCTGCTCGGCTATCTCAAACAGTTGATGCCGCAGCGGCCCGACCTCAGCATCATCGTGACGTCCGCCACCATCGACCCCGAGAGCTTCTCCCGCCACTTCGCGGATGCCGCGGGCATCGGCGCCCCGATCGTCGAGGTGAGCGGGCGGACCTTCCCCGTGGAAGTGCGGTACCGCCCCCTCGTGGCCGAGGCGTCGCTGGAAGAGGAGGAGGACGAATCGGAGGCGGAGGCCGACCTCGATCCGATGGAGGGCATCAACGCGGCCCTCGACGAGCTCGCGAGGGAGTCCAACGGTGATGTGCTGGTCTTCCTCAGCGGAGAGAACGAGATCCGGGATGCCGAGGAGGCGATCGGAGGTCGCAACCTGCCGTTCACCGAGGTCCTCCCTCTGTACGGCCGGCTCAGCTCGGCGGAGCAGCACCGGGTGTTCGAGACCGGCCGCTCCCCTGGCATCCGTCGTCGCATCGTGCTGGCCACCAACGTGGCGGAGACCAGCCTCACCGTGCCGGGCATCAAGTACGTGATCGATGCGGGCACCGCCCGAATCTCGCGGTACAGCGTGCGGTCGAAGGTTCAGCGGCTACCCATCGAGGCGATCAGCCAGGCGAGCGCGAACCAGCGCTCTGGCCGAAGCGGTCGCACGAGCGACGGGATCGCCATCCGCCTGTATTCGGAGCAGGACTTCATGCGCCGACCGGAATATACCGAACCGGAGATCCTGCGCACGAACCTCGCCGCCGTGATCCTGCAGATGATCTCGCTCGGGCTCGGTGACATCGCCAGATTCCCCTTCCTTCAGCCACCCGACTCGCGCGGCATCAAGGACGGTCTGGATCTTCTGCGGGAGCTCGGTGCCGTCAAGGCCGGAAGCGGAGACGATCCCCGAATAACGCGCATCGGCAAGCAGCTCACGCAACTGCCGATCGATCCGCGACTCGCCCGCATGGTGGTGGAGTCCAATCAGCACGGGGTTACCCGTGAGGTGATGGCTATCGTCGCCGGGCTGAGCATCCAGGACCCCCGGGAACGACCGCTGGAGAAGCGAGCGCAGGCCGATCAGGCCCATGCTCGTTTCGTGGATCCGACCAGCGACTTCCTCACGCTGCTCAATCTCTGGAACCACCTTCGAGATCGGGAGAAGGAGCTCAGCGGCAACCAATTCCGGCGGCTCTGCCGCAGCGAATACCTCAACTACCTTCGGGTGCGCGAGTGGAAGGATGTCTTCCGCCAGCTCGAGCGGATGGCGAAGCCGCTCGGTCTCGTGGTGGGCGGTGCTTCCACCAACCCCAACGGCATCCACCGCTCGCTCCTTGCGGGCCTGCTGAGCCAGCTGGGCATCCGGGATGTCGCGAAGAAGGACTACATCGGCGCGAGGCAGGTGCGGTTCAGCGTGTTCCCGGGGTCTGCCCTGGCGAAGAAGCAGCCTGCAGAGCTGATGAGCGCCGAGCTGGTGGAGACGAGCCGACTGTTCGCCCGCACGAATGCGGCCATCGACCTCTCGTGGGCGGAGCCCATCGCGGGCGATCTCGTGAAGCGCAGCTACAGCGAGCCGCACTGGGAGAGGAAACAGGGATCCGCGGTGGCGTGGGAGAGGGTCACCCTCTACGGTGTGCCGATCGTGGCCCGTCGGCGTGCTCAGTTCGCCAAGGTGGATCCGGCCTACGCACGCGAGCTGTTCATCCGCCATGCCCTCGTCGACGGCGATTGGGACCTCGATCGGGTCGACAAGCGGGTGAGCGCCTTCGATCGGGCCAACCGCGCCCTGCGCACCGAGCTCGCCGAGCTCGAGGAACGCACGCGTCGACGGGATCTGCTCTTCGACGACGAGGCGGTGTTCGACTTCTACCAGCGCCGCATCCCGACCGAGATCACCAGCCAGCGACTGTTCGAGACGTGGTGGCGAACAGCGCGCCGCGAGACCCCAGACCTGCTCACGATGACGGCCGAGAACCTCATCGACGAGGATGAGGCCGCTCCCGTTGCCGAGCTCGTGGAGACCTCCTACCCGAAGACGTGGAGCCAGGGCGACCAGCAGCTGTCGCTCGGCTACCGGTTCGAGCCGGGGAGCGACGACGACGGGGTCACCGTGCAGGTGCCGATCGCCCTGCTGGCGCGGCTCGACCCGGAGGGTTTCGACTGGCAGGTGCCGGGTTTTCGAGAGGAGCTCGTCACGGCGCTGCTCAAGTCGTTGCCGAAGGCGATCCGCCGCAATGTCGTGCCGGCCAACGACTGGGCACGCCGGCTACTCGCCGACCTCCCCGAGGTGAGCGATGGACGCTCCCTGCGGGCGGCCATCGCCGCCACGATCACCCGGCTCACCTATGTGCCGGTCGCCGTCACCGACTTCGACGAGTCCCGCATCCCCTCCCACCTGCGCATGAGCTTCGCGGTCATCGACGAGCGCTCGCGCACTGTCGCAACGGGCACCGACCTCCGTGCCCTCCAGGAGCAGCTCAAGACGACGGTGCGGGAGAGTGTGGCGCGGGCATCCGTCACCCCCCGAAGCAACCTCGAACGCGCGGGGCTCACCGGCTGGGACTTCGACGAGCTTCCTCGCACCCTCGACACCAAGCAGGGGGGCAACACGATCCGTGCCTATCCGGCACTCGTCGATGAGGGCGCGAGCGTGGCCATCCGCCTCATGACGACCCCGCTGGACCAGTCGAGAGAGCAACGACGCGGGGTGCGGCGCATGCTGCTTCTCGCCATCCCCTCCCCGGTGTCGTACGTGCAGGATCACCTCACCCAGACCGAGAAGCTCACGCTCGCCCAGAGCCCGTACCGGACGACGGCCGAGCTGTTCGCGGATTGCATGGCGGTGTGCATCGACGCCGTGATCGCCGGACGCGAGATCTGGACCCGCGGGGAATTCGAGGCGGCACGGGACGAGATCTCCGCCACGATCATGGAGGCGCTGTTCCAGACCGTCTCGCTGCTCACAAAGGTGATCGCCGGCGCCCGCGATGCTGAGAAGGCCATCAAGGCGGCCTCGAACATCGCCATGCTCAGTCCGCTCGCGGATGCCCGTGAGCAGCTGTCAGCCCTGGTCTATCCCGGTTTCGCCTCGCAGACCGGCCTCTCGCAACTGCGTCGACTGCCGGTGTACCTCGCGGCGATCGTGCATCGCATCGGCAAGCTCGGGGATAATCTCGGCCGCGATCGGGTCTGGATGACAGAGGTGCAGACCGCGACGGCGCGCTACGAACTCGCCGGAGGTCGTCTGCCGCTCGCACCGGACTCTGCAGCGTCGCTGGTGCGCGCCCGCTGGTTGCTCGAGGAGTTGCGACTCAGCCTCTTCGCCCAGCACCTCGGCACCTCGGAGCCGGTCTCGCTCCAGCGCATCGTGCGGGCGCTCTCGGACTGAGGTCTCAGCTGCGTGCGTACACGACGGCGTCGCCGAGCGCACGGAGCACGACCCGGTCGCCGCGGCGATGGGCGGATGCTCCGGTCACCGGGATCTCGACCGACTGCGCACCGGCCAGCTCCAGGGTCAGCAGCTGGGATGCGCCCTGGAACTCGACAGCGACGACACGGGCGATACAGCCCGCGGCATCCGCTCCCGGAAGCAGCGGGTCGACGACGAGCTGCTCTGGTCGGAAGAGAGCAGTGCAGGCCCCGACGAGCGCGCTCGACTGAGCGACGAGTCCGAGCACG
Organism: Glaciihabitans sp. INWT7; assembly: GCF_014217685.1. NCBI lineage: Bacteria > Bacillati > Actinomycetota > Actinomycetes > Micrococcales > Microbacteriaceae > Glaciihabitans > Glaciihabitans sp. INWT7. Next base: position 2,721,104 of record NZ_CP043653.1, read on the forward strand.
CAATGCACCCGTCCGCCCGAGGCTTCCGCGTCGAAGACCACGGCATCCCCGAGGAAGCGCGCGGTGGCGAGATCTGCCGGGGTCGAGTAGAGCGCCACGGGTGTGCCCACCTGGGCGAGGCGTCCGTCGCGCAGCACGGCGACCTGGTCGCCGAAGGTCAGCGCCTCCTCGCGATCGTGGGTCACCAACACCGTCGTGACCCCGGCCGCGCTGAGCGCTGCAGCGACCAATTCGCGGGTCGCCGCCCGCAGTCCGGTGTCCAATGCGGAGAACGGCTCGTCGAGAAGCATGATGCCCGGCTTTCGCGCCATCGCGCGAGCGAGGGCGACCCGCTGCTGCTGCCCTCCCGAGAGCTCATCCGGGCGACGCGAGGCGAGGGAGGGGTCGAGGGAGACCAGATCGAGCAGCTCCGCCACGATCGCCCTGCGATCCCCACGCTCGTGTCGGTCGAGCCCGAAGGACACGTTCTGGCCGACCGTGAGGTGGGGGAACAGCGCGCCGTCCTGAGCGACGTGACCGATACCGCGGCGATGAGCGGGAACCGCGACGTCGGGCCCGGCAACGATGTCGGGCCCGATCCGGATGCTGCCGGCATCCGGGAAGTCGAAGCCGCTCAGCAGCCGGAGCAGGGTGGTCTTTCCCGACCCGGAGGAGCCCACGATCACGGTCTTCGACCCCGCAGGCACATCGAGATCGATGGACTCGAGCACCGGGGTCGCGCCATAGCGCTTGCCGATTCCCCGTATCTGAATGGCACTGTTCTGAATGGCACTGTTCCCAATCGAGGGCGAGGATGAACCGCTCACAGGCTGTTCACCGCCGTTCGGTCTGATCGGGATCTCGCGAAGAGCAGGTAGGTGACCGGCAACGAGAGCAGGATCATGAGACTGGCATACGGCGCCGCCCCCACATAATCGATGTCGTTGACACGCGACCAGAACTGGATAGCGAGGGTGCGCGTGCCGTTCGGCGCCAGCAGCAGGGTGGAGGTCAGCTCCGTGACGATCCCGAGGAAGACCAGCGCCGATCCGGCGAGAGCAGAGGGCATGACGAACCGCAGCGTGACGGTGAAGAAGGCGAGCAGCGGCGGGCGACCGAGCGAACGCGCGGCCTCCTCGAGCCCGGGCGGCACCTGGGCCAGTCCGGAGCGGAGGTTCACAATGGCCCGCGGCAAAAACATCAGGAGGTAGACCACGACCACCAGCGCGGCGGTCTGGTAGAGGGCGGGCACCAGGCGGATGGCGACGGTCACGAAGGCGAGAGCCGTCACGAGCCCGGGGAGCGAGCTGGTGACGTAGTTGATCGATTCCAGGATGCGCGCGACGCGACTGGGGAAACGTACCGCGAGGAGCGCGATCGGAAAGGCGAGCAGGCAGGTGACCACCGCGCCGATGAGCCCGTAGCCGATCGTCTGGCCCAGAGCCGTGAGGAGGTATCGATCGGTCCAGGCGGCGAGCCCCCCGGAGACCAGCCACCGTCCGACACTCGCGAAGGGCACGGCGACGGAGAGAGCGACGAGAAGCCCCAGGAAGAGGTAGGCGACCGGTGCCCACGCGCCGAGAGCAGATCGCTCGGCGGGGCGAGCCGATCCCGAGCCGATGCGGGCGTAGCGAGCTCCTCCGCGCGCTCCGGACTCCCCCACCAGGAGCACGAGGCAGCACAGCACGAGCACGCCGGCGAGGGCGTTCGCTGCCGGTCCGTTGAAGGTGGAACGGAATTGGTCGACGATGGCCGTGGTGAACGTGTCGAAGCGGATCAGGGCGAAGGCCCCGTATTCCGACAGCAGATGGAGCCCGATGATGAGCGATCCGCCCAGGATGGGCAGCCGCAGTTGTGGAAGAACCACGCGGAAGAAGACCCCGACCGGCGCGACGCCGAGAGAACGGGCGGATTCCTCGACGGCGGGGTCGAGGCGCCGAAGGGCTGCGACCGTCGGGAGGTAGACGAGCGGGAAGTAGGAGAGGCCGGCCACGAGCACTCCGGACCACAGCCCGTTGAGCGAGGGAACGGCGCTCACCCAGCCGTAACTGTTGACGAAGGCGGGGATGGCGAGGGGAACAACGAGCAGGACGGCGAAGACCCGGGAGCCGGCGAGTCTGGTGCGCTCCACCAGCCACGCGGCGGCCACACCCGCGAGAGCACACAGCGGCACGGTGATGACGACGAGTCCCGCGGTGTTGGCGAGGAGTTCGCCCACCCGCGCCCGGAAGATGAGCGCGGACAGCGTTGGCCCCCCGGTGAAGATGGCCGTGACCGCGACATAGCCGAGCGGCACGAGGCCCAACAGCGAAACCCCGGCGGCCATCGCGCTGATGGCACCGGGGGTGCGCTGTCGGAGTCGAGTCACCGGCCGAGTCTATTCAGCGCAGCTTCAGAGAAGCCCGGCCGCGGTCATGAGGTCGGTGACCTTGCGACTGTCGAGCTTCGAAGGATCGAGCACCGGGGCATCCAGGTCGACCAGCGGCACGAGCGCCTTGTTGGCGGCGACGTCACTGGCGACCGGGTACTCGAATGAGCTTCCGGTCTGCAGGATGGTCTGGCCGGTCTTTCCGGTGATGAACTTCAGTAAGGCTTGGGCCGCCACCGGGTTCTTCGCCGTCTTCAGCACTCCCCCGCCGGAGGTGCTCACGAAAGCACCGGGGTCCGAGTTCTTGAAGTAGTAGAGCTTGGTGTTGTCGCTGTTCTCGCCGGTGCCGGACTGGTCGCCGAACCAGTAGTAGTGATAGATCACTCCGGCCGGGATCTCTCCCGCGTTGACCGCCTTCATCACCGCGCTGTTGCCCTTGTACGCCGTGGCGTTCTCTTTCATCGATGCGAGCCAGGCGGCTGTGGCCTTCTCCCCCTTCAACGCGAGGAGTGCACTCACGATGGCCTGGAAGTCCGCGCCCGATGGCGAGGCGGCCCACCGCCCCTTCCACTTCGCGTCCGCGAGGTCGAGCAGCGATGCGGGCAGCTGGCTCTCGGAGAGCAACGACGGGTTGTAGACGAAGACCGTGCTGCGCGCGGCGATCCCGGTCCAGTGACCCGAGGAAGGACGGTACGCCTCGGGTACCTGGGCGAGAGTAGCGGCGTCCACCGCGGCGAAGAGCTTCGCATTGTCGACGAGGCTCATCGCCGGGGAGTTCTCGGTGAGGAAGACGTCGGCCGGCGAGGCGTTGCCCTCTTGCACCAGCTGGTTGCCGAGCTCGGAGTCGTCACCGTTGCGCAGCGTGACGGTGACGCCGGTCTGCTTCGTGAATTCGTCGGCCCAGGCCTGCGTGAGCTCTTCGTGCTGCGCGTTGTAGACCGTGATCGCCCCGCTGGGCTTCGCGCCGGGTGTGAAACTGGTGGACGGCGTTGCCGTCGAGCACCCGGCGAGAGTGATCGCGGCCACGAGGGCGAGCGCAGCGACGCCGACCCATTTCGGGGTGGTGATCATGGGGAGGCTCCTCAGGTAAAGACAGGTTCTGTCCGCAGAACCTTTAGGTAAGCCTACCCTAAGCGATCAAGGCTGAGAGCTGACCGCCACTTCCCCCTCGGCCTCGTAGATGGCCACCAGTTCGCGCTTGAGCACCTTGCCGCTCGGACCGAGGGGAAGGGTCTCTACGATCTCCACCCGACGGGGGTACTTGTAGGCGGCCAGCTTCTCTTTCGCGTACTCCGCGAGGGCGGCGGTGTCGACATCCGCTCCGGGCGCCAGCACCACCGCGGCCATGATCTCCTGGCCGTGCGTCTCGTGGGCGACGCCGAATACCGCCGCACTCGAGACCGCCGGATGCGCCACCAGCACCTCTTCGACCTCCCGCGGGTAGACGTTGTAGCCGTTCCGCAGAATCATGTCCTTCTTGCGGTCGACGATCCAGAGATAGCCGTCCGCGTCCTTGGTGCCGAGGTCGCCGGTGCGGAACCAGCCGTCAACGATGGCCTTCGCCGACTCCTCGGGCAGGTTGAGGTAGCCCTTCATGAGGTTGTGCCCGCGGATCACGATCTCGCCGAGCTCGTCGATAGGCAGCAGTTCGATGGAGTCTTCCGTCTCCGCCCGCGCGATCTCCACATCCACTCCCCAGATCGGGGTGCCGATGCTTCCCGCGCGGGGCGTTCGCCCCACATGGTTGAAGCTCGCGACGGGTGAGGTCTCGGTGAGTCCGTAGCCCTCGTAGATCTCCACGCCGAATTCGGCGCGGAATCGTTCGATCACGGCGAGCGGGAGCGAAGCTCCGCCGGAGACCGCGTAGCGCAGCTTCGGGCGCTCGGCGGTCTTCTTCGCGGCCTCGAGCAGTGCGATGTACATGGTCGGAACGCCCATCATGATGGTGCATCCCGAGTCGATGAGCAGGCGAAGGGCGGAGTCCCCGTCGAACTTCGGCAGCAGCACGATCTTCGCCCCGGCGCGTAGTCCAGTGTTGAGCGTGCACGTCTGGCCGAAGGTGTGGAAGAGGGGAAGGCCGCCGAAGACCGTGTCTTCCGCGGTCATGTCGAAGGTGGTGAGCAACAGGGTGTTGGTCTGCTCGACGAGCGCGAAGTGGCTGCCCATCGCCCCCTTCGGTTTACCCGTCGTGCCGCTCGTGTAGAGGATCGTCGCCGTGTCGGAGGGCTGGCGGGGGGTGTAGGTGCGGATCGGTTCCGCCTCCGCGGCGAGCTTCTCCAGCTGCAGGATGCCCTCGACCGGCTCGGGCGCGAGCACCGACAGCACGGGGATTCCGGCTTGCGCTGCTCCCTTCGCTCCCTGTGCGAGAAGCGGCGCTGCGCAGGTGAGCATGGTGGCTCCCGAGTCGCGGAGCACGTATTCGATCTCGTCAGCCTTGAGGAGGGCGTGGATCGGCACGACGATGCCGCCGATGCTGAGGATCGCGAAGTAGGCGCGGGCGAAGTCGGCGACATTCGGAATGAGGATGGCGACCGCGTCTGCCTCGCTTACGCCCTGGCCGAGCAGGGCTCCGGCGTAGGAACGGGTCTCACTCCACAGTTCGGCGTAGGTGAGCTCCTGGCCGCCGACGACGAGCGCAACATTGTCGGGGGTGCGTTCGGCGGATTCCTTGAGGATCGCGGCGACGGAGAGGGTGGAGTAGCTCGGGTCGGTCATGGTGTTCCTGTCATCGTCGACTGGGTGCGCTCGCCTGCGAGCGCTCTTTCGCACGGTACGCCAGAGAATGCGTAAACATCAACTTGAGCACACTCGGTACAGCAAACGTGCAGCGAGGTGAGGTGGGGCAAGCTACAGCGCTTTGGCGTAGCAGAGCGCGTTCGACATCGATTCGAACGGCGGGTACGGAGCGGTGAGCACATAGCCGAGGCTCTCGTATAGGCCGATCGCGGCCCCCTGCAAGGTGCCGGTCTGCAGGATCAGCGTCGTCGATCCGAGCTCCCGGCCGGCGGCCTCCAGGTCGAGCATGAGCGCTCGCGAGATGCCCCTGCCGCGATAGGACTCGTGAATAAAGACTTTCTTGATCTCGAGGATGGCGAGGTCGTCGGAGTCCGCCGGAAAGGGCCGGAGCCCCGCCTGGCCGACGGGCACCTCGCCGCACAGGGCGAGGATCGTGGCGACGATCGTCTCCGGGTCCACCGCGAATGCGGCGGAGAGAGCTCGGGCGATCTCCGGAGGATAGTGGTCCATCGTCGAGCCGTAGAGAGCGGTCATCTCCTCTTCCATGATGTCCCGCAGCGCAGAAGCGCGCGGGTCGACCCAGTCGACCCGCGCGATCCTCAGCAGTTCCTTGGGACCGAAAGCGGCTACTTCGCGCCCACAGTCGCCGAGGCGTTCGACTCGTACGACGTGTTGGTCGACTCGAAGAAATTGACCAGCTGGAGGGTGTCGTTCGCGGTCGCCATCCACTTGGCCGGGTTTGTCACGTTGTACTCGGCTTCGAAGCCGAGCTCCTCGAGACGACGATCCGCCAGGTACTTGACGTACTGGTTGATGTAGTTGGCGTTGAGACCGAGGATGCCACCCGGGAGCAGGTCGCGGTTGTACTGCTCCTCGAGCTCCACCGCATCCAGGATCATCTGCTTGATCTCGGCCGCGAACTCCTCAGTCTGCAGGTCGGGGTTCTCCTCGAGCACGGTCAGGATGAGGTTGATGCCGAACTTGAGGTGAAGGGACTCGTCGCGCACGACCCAGTCCATGAGGGACCCGAAGTTGCGCAGCAGGTTGCGCTGGCGGAACGACAGCGCGACCATGAAGCCAGAGTAGAACCAGAGGCCTTCGAGGATCACGTTGTACGCCACGAGGTTGCGTACGAAGTCCTTCTTGCCCTCCGTGGTGGTGATGTCGAGAGTGTTCTCCGTCATGCGACGGATGTACTTGATCTCGAACTCTTCCTTCTTCGCCATCGAGGGGATGTCGACGTGCGAGTTGTACGCCGCCTCGCGGTCGATCGGGAAGGTCTCGAGCACGTACTCGAACGACATGCAGTGGTTGGCCTCTTCCCACATCTGCTTCGCAAGGTAGATGCTGCACTCCGCCGCGTTCACGTAGGGGTACACGCCGAAGGCGAGCGCCTTGTTCACGAGCAGCTCGTTCGGGTTGAAGTAGCTCATGAGGAAGGTGACCGCGTGGCGCTCTTCATCCGTCATCTTCTTGAAGTCGGCGATGTCCTCGCCGAGCTGGATCTCGTTCGGAAACCAGGTGTTCGCGACGGCCTGGTCGTACAGGTCCATCGCCCACTGGTAACGGATCGGTTTGAGGAGCAGCCCCTCTTGCAGGCCGGTTCCGAGAATTCCCATGTGCTCTACTTCTTCCTGTCGCTGTGTGTGGTGATGCTGTCGTGCTTCTGCAATCGCTGATCGAGTGGGGCGCTCAGCGCCCTTCCCGAGATCGGCCCGTCGAAACCGGCCCGTCGAGATCCGCCCGCCTACTGGCAGCTCTCGCACTGCAGGTCGTCCATCGGATCGACCGGAACTTCGTATTCGAATACCTGGGTGTCGTAGTTCACTGTCTACTCTCCTGACTTGGGAGCGAGCCCACCGAAGCCGAAGCCGCGCTTGGGTGCCGGAGCCTCAGAAGTCGGGCTCGCCGGAGCGGAGGCGATCGGCGCGACGCGGGCGGACTCTACGGCCGGAGCGGCAGCCGGTCCCGCAGAGCCGAAGCCCTTACGCACAGCCCCGCCTGCTCCGCTGCCGATCTGCTCCGACTTGTTCACCTTCACGGTCGACTGCTCGGCCGTATGGCGCGGCTTCATGTGCAGGTAGTAGGTGGTCTTGACGCCACGCTCCCACGCCCCCATGTAGATATCCATCATGTCGCCGAGGTCACGCGTCTCGAGGTACATGTTGCGGCTGATCGACTGGTCGACCCACTTCTGGGCCCGTGCCGCCACCTCGAGGAAGGAGTACGGCGAGAGCTGGAAGCTCGTCTTGTAGGTGGCCTTGATGTGATCCGGAATGGCCTCGATGCCCTGGATATCGCCCTGGCTGCGCAGGATCGACTCACGGGTGGAGTCCCAGATGCCGAGCTCCTGAAGGTCGGACACGAGGTTGCGGTTCACCTCGAGGAACTTGCCGTTGGAGGTCGCGCGGCTGAAGATCTGCGAGAACTGCGGGTCGAGACCCGGAGTCGTGCCGGCGACGAGACCGATGGATGCGGTGGGCGCGATCGCCATGAGCGTCGCGTTGCGCATGCCGCCCTTCACCTTGGTGCGCAGAGCATCCCAGTCGAGCCGCGTGGTGCGGTTGACCTCGATGCTCGTGCCGCGGTCGGCCTCGGTGAGCGCGATCGAGTCGAACGGCACGAGGCCCTTCGACCAGCCCGATCCTTCGAAGTTCGCGTAGGACCCGCGCTCCTGCGCCAGGTTGGCGCTCTCGTCGATCGCCGCATAGGAGACGTGCTCCATGATCTCGTCGATCAGGTCGTAGGCCTCTTCGCTCTCGTAGCTGAATCCGAGACGCTCCACGACATCCGTGAAACCCATCACACCCAGTCCGACGGCGCGGTTCTGCTGGTTCGAGAAGTCCGCCTCCTTCACGGAGGAACGGGTGATGTCGATGAGGTTGTCGAGCTGCCGCACGGCGAGGCGAGCGCTCTCTTCGATCTTCGCCCAGTTCATCGCGAGCACCTGACCCTCGCCGGTCAGCGAGTCGAGGTGGCGCGACAGGTTGATCGACACCAGGTTGCAGACGGAGACGTTGTCCTCATCCTGCGGGAGGGTGATCTCGGTGCAGAGGTTGGAGAGGTGGATCGTTCCCGTGTTGTTGTTGAGCGCACGGAGGTTGATCGTGTCTTTCCAGCACAGCCACGGGTGGCTGGTGGTCTGCAGGGAGATGAGGATCGACTTGAACTGCTCGCGAGCGGTGATCTTCTTGAACATGTGCATCTCGCCGGCTTCGGCCTTGGCGACGTACTCGTTGTACTTCGCCGAGAATTCCTTGCCGTAGAGCTCGTTGAGATCCTGCACCTCGAGCGGGTCGAAGAGGTACCAGTCGTCGTCATTCTGCACGCGCTTCATGAACTCGTCCGAGATCCAGACGGCGGTGTTCGCGGTGCGGGTGCGGCGATACGGGTCTCCGGAGTTCTGGCGCAGGTCGAGGAACTCGGGGAAGTCGAGGTGCCAGTTCTCCATGTAGAAGCAGAGGGCGCCGAACTTCTTGCCACCGCGACTCACCGCCCGCAGGATCGAGTCGATCGTGTGCATGAACGGGATCGGCCCGGTCGAGGTGGTGTTGTTCGAGCGGATCGGCGAACCCTGGGCGCGCAGCTTGGTGACACTGAGGCCGATGCCGCCGGTGCCCTTGGTGAGCCACATCACATCGCGGGTGGTCTTCGCGATGTGCTCCATGTCATCCTGCATCTCCATGACGAAGCAGTTGGCGAGCTGAGGGTAGATGGTGCCCGCGTTGACGAGGGTCGAGCCCGCAGCGATGTATTCGAGGCTCGACATCTTCTCGTAGAACGCGATGGCGTGTTCGGTGGGGTTTGCCTCGTTGAGCGAGAGGCCCATGGCGATGCGCATCCAGAAGTACTGGGGAACCTCGAGGGCGTCGCCGTTGCGTCCCTTGATGCCGTAGCGGTTGTTGAGGGTGACGACGCCGATGTACTTGAGCAACTCGTCATGCGATGGCTCGAGCGCGTTGGCCAGTGCGTCGAGGTCGAAGAGCTGAGTGAGTCGGGAGTCGAGGAGAAGTTCCTCGACGCCACGGGTGACGTTCGCGGCGAAGTGGCTGGCGTGGAGGGCCTTCAGCTCTTCTGCAGTCTCGTAGTCGCCGAGAACGCGCTTGTAGATGGTCTTCAGCAGCAGTCGCGCGGCCACCGTGTCGAATGCCGGGTCGTCCTTGACGTTCTGCAGGGCGACCTGGATGACCGCCTCGTCGAGCTGCTGGGTGGTGATGCCGTCGAACAGGGTCAGCTCCAGCTCACTGGCGATCTGCGTGACCCAGGTGATGTTCTCGTCGAGACCGGCACTGGCGTGCTCGATCGCGAGGTTGATCTTGTTCGCGTCGTACGGCTCTCGCTGCCCATTGCGCTTGACTACGGTGATTGCCACGTTTGCTTCCCCTCGTGCGCCCCTCAGCGGGGCCGAAATAGTGTGCGGAAACCGTAATTTCACGCTCCTCGACCGATGACATCGATGAGCGGGGGTTCCGCGGTTTGACCACTATATAGCGGGCCTCCGACAAAACGGTAACCCCATATGTAGTGGGCGTGTCGTCCACAGCTTGTGGATAAGTTCGCCGGTTTTTGCACAGGCTGTGCACAATCCGCCGGGTCTCGATTGCGACACTATCGCCGACATCCGACCCCGGCGGATCGGCGCCCAACCGATAGGCTTGAAGCCTTGTGAAGACCTACCTGAGCCTCCTGAAAACGCGCGGTGTCGCGCGCATCATGGCGGCCCAGTTGGTGGCGCGATTCCCCAATGGAATGCTCTCCCTCGCATTCCTTCTCCACATCGAGCACATCTCCGGCACCTACTTCGCGGCGGGCCTCGTGCTGGCCGCCACCAGCATCGGCCAGGCGATCGCCGGGCCTCTGACCAGCCGCTGGATGGGCGTGTGGGGGATGCGCCGCGTGCTCATCCTCACGATGATCGTGTGCGCGACCGCCGTCGGCACCATCGCCCTCGCGCCCGCACTTCCGATCGGGCTCTATATGGCGATCGGATTCGTCGGAGGACTCAGCACTCCCCCGATCCAGCCGGCGGTGCGCACCATCTACCCCAAGATGGTCAACTCCCGCCAGCTCACGCCGCTGTTCTCGCTCGATGCGTCCGCGCAGGAGGTGATCTGGGTGCTCGGACCGGTGATCACGACCTTCCTCGCGATCCAGGTGAGCACCGTGCTCGCGATTCTCGTCGCCCTCGCTTTCCTGGTCGGCGGGGGCATCTGGTTCATCTCCTCCCCCGAAGTCGGGCGCGTGCGAATCCCCCGGAGCAAGCGCAATCTCGGAGCGGTGCTGAAGAAGCCCGCGGTGCTGCTCGCGACCACCACCGGGTTCCTTCTGGTCGGCGCCTGCGCCGCGGTCGAGGCCGGGGTGGTATCGGCATTCGGAGACAGCGGATCCGAGGCCGGCCTCGTGCTCGGCCTCTTCGCCGTCGGATCCCTCATCGGCGGACTCGCCCTCGGGCACATCCCCATCGGCCCCTGGGCACTCGCCCGTCGCCTGTTCGCGATCTTCGTCGGGATGTCGCTCGCCGCGGTATCCCTCAACTTCTGGTGGCTCGCCGTCACTCTGCTGGTCGCGGGCATCGGCATCGCTCCCGCCCTCGCGGTGATGTTCGCCATCGTGTCGTCGAGCGTGCGATTCAGCGAGACCGCCGAAGCCTACGGCTGGGTGGGCACCGGCCAGCTCATCGGGGCCGCGATCGGTTCCGCCGTGGCCGGGTTCATGATCGACCGTTTCGATGCCCCCGGCGCATTCTGGGTCGCTGCCGCGTTTGCCGGCTTCGGATTCCTCATCCCCACCATCTTCCATCGGGCGCACCCCGACCTCCGCGGCCGCGACGCCAGCCCCATTCCCGACACGGAACCGATTGCGACCCATCCCGGCTAGCTTCTCGAGGCGCTCGCTTCCCGGCACAGGGCGTGCCCGGAGGAGAGATCCGGGCGACGGCTCCGCAGGGACCTGACGTGGGGGATGACCAGCGCGAGGAGCTGTTCAGCCCTGCAGAGGCGTGAGCGTTGTGGCGAGAAGCGCGGTTTCGTCGAGAAGCTTGCCGAGGACGGCGACCTCTTTGTCGCTCGGCGAAAAGGCCTCGTCGACGATGAGTCGGGAGGCGAAGGGGATCTCCACCGCGGCGCCGACCCGCACCATCCCCAGACAGCTGACGACGGTCTCGAGCGCGGTTACCCCCCGGGTGCCGGCCGAAACGCCGCCGTAGCTGACGAAGGCCACCGGCTTGCGCCACCACTCCGCGGCGAGATAGTCCAGCGCGTTCTTGAGCGCGGGCGAGAAACTGTGGTTGTACTCGGGAGTCACGAGCACGATCGCATCGACGGCATCGACCCGGGCACTCCAGTCGAGAGTGTGCTGCTTCGTGTAGGCGCGGAGCCGGGGATGGTTCGGCTCATCCATGAAGGGAAGACCGAGTTCGACGAGGTCCACGAAATCCACCTCGAAGTCCCCCGGTCGAGTGCGCTGTGACGCACCCATTCGGCGATCGGCAGACCGATGCGACCCGGTCGCACACTGCCGACGATGATCATGAGCTTCAGCATTGTTCTCCCACCGGTCGTCGCCTCGAGCTTCGGGGCTTCTCTCATTCTGCAACCGATCTCGCGGTAAACAGTGGTGAGGCCCAGCCCCGCTCGGCGACAGTCTTCGATAATGGGACGATGACTGCAACGACCTCGCCCCTTCTCACCATGAACGACGGCCGCGGCATCCCGCAACTCGGCCTCGGCGTGTACAAGGTGGCGGATGCGGAAGCGGCGCGCGTCGTGGAGCTCGCCATCGACGCGGGCTACCGTCACGTCGACACCGCGACCCTGTACAACAACGAGCGCGGCGTCGGTGACGGGGTGCGTGCCTCCGGGGTGCCACGAGACGAGATCTTCGTCACCACGAAGGTGTGGGATGACGACCACGGATTCGACAACACCCGCCGCGCCTTTGACACGAGCCTCGAGTTGCTCGGGTTCGACTACGTCGACCTGTACCTCATCCACTGGCCGGTGCCGTCGAAGGACCTTTTCGTGGAGACCTGGCGCGCGCTCGAGGCCATCAAGGCCGACGGCCGGGCACTCTCGATCGGCGTCTCGAACTTCGCACCGCACCACCTCGACCGGCTGCTCGCGGAGACCGAGACGGTTCCGGCGATCAACCAGGTGGAGCTGCACCCCTGGCTGCCCCAGCGCGAGGTGCGCGACTTCGACACGAGCCACGGCATCCTCACCGAGGCGTGGTCGCCCCTTGCCCGCGGGCGACTGATCGGCGACCGGGTGCTCGACGCGATTGCGGCGAAGCACGAGCGCAGCGCCGCTCAGGTGGTGATCCGCTGGCATCTCCAGCTGGGCAACGTGGTGATCCCGAAGTCGGTGACCGCCAGTCGCATCACGGAGAACTTCGAGGTGTTCGACTTCGAACTGGATGCGGCGGATCTCGCGGCGATCGCGGGGCTGGAGTCCGGCGTGCGCACCGGGATGGAACCGGACGCACACTGAGGTCCCGGTGCGGAAGCCCGCTGCCTCACCAGCGATCGTGGATGGCCGCGCGGAACTCACGGTCGTACAGCGCCGTCACGGCGGCAGTGAAGGCCGGGCTCAACTCCGGCACCGAACCGGCCTCGGCGTTGCTCACGGCCTGGGACACATTGCGCGCTCCGGGAATGACCGCACTCACGCCCTCGAGCTGCGCGACCCAGGCGAGGGCGATCTGCGCGGTGCTGAAGCCCGACGCCGCGGCCTCACCGGGCAGAAGTGCGGCGAATTCCTTCGCGGCGGCAACTCCCCGTTCGAAGTCGACTCCCGAGAAGGTCTCTCCCACGTCGAACGCGGAACCGTCACGGTTGTAGTTGCGGTGGTCGTTCGCCGCGAAGGTCGTGTCGGCGGTGTACTTGCCGCTCAGCAGCCCGGAGGCGAGCGGAACCCGGGCGATGACGCCGACGCCGGCCGCGATGGCGGCGGGCAGCACGGCATCCAGCGGCTTCAGCCGGAAGGCATTGAGGATGATCTGCACCGTGGCGACGTTAGGCCGGGCGATGGCCGTAAGTGCCTCATCAGCCGTCTCGACGCTCACGCCGTAGGCGGAGATCGCCCCCTCGGCCACGAGGGTGTCGAGGTCGTCAAAGACCCGATCCGTCGAGAAGACGGCGGTGGGCGGGCAGTGGAGCTGCACGAGATCGAGTGTGTCGGTGCGCAGGTTCGTGCGGGAGCGGTCGGTCCACTCGCGGAACTTCGCGAGGGTGAAGTTGGCCGGGTCCTGGGCCTCTCGTCGACCTATCTTGGTCGCGACAGTGATCGAGTGCCCCTGTCGCTCGGCGAGGTATCCGCCGATCAGCTGTTCACTGCGTCCATCGCCGTAGACGTCCGCCGTATCGAAGAGGGTGACTCCGGCCTCGACGGATGCATCGAGCACGGCGCGGGCATCAGCCTCGGTCACCTCGCCCCAGTCGGCGCCGAGCTGCCAGGTGCCGAGGGCGATGGCGGAGACGGAGCGGTGGGTGCGGCCGAGGGTGCGAGTGTCCATCACTCCAGCCTAGGTCGCCCCCGCCGCGCTCCGCGCAGCGTGATCGCGAATCTCAGTCGCGCAGCGTGATCGCGAATCTCAGTCGCGCAGCGTGATCGCGAATCTCAGCCGTGCAGCGTGATCGCGAATCTCAGCCGCGCAGTTGGGACGCGCAAGTCAGTCGCGCAGTTCTTCCTTGTACTCGTTCTTCGCCTTGGTGGCGTCGCGATCGGCTTCGGCCTTGGAGACCTCACCCTCGGCGCGCTTGACTTCACCCTCGGCTTTCACCTCGTCGACGCGATCGCTCACGCGCTCCTTGGTGTCGTCGGCCCACTCGCCGACCTTCTTACCGGTCGCTTCGGCGGCATCCTTGGCATTGTCCAACAGGCCCATGATTTCTCCTTCGTCTGGGGTTGATTTCACGGTAATCCCCGCCGCGGCACCCTCATGCGACTCCCACACGATTCCCAGAATCGCGTCCCGTGCTGACGAACGAATCGGCAAAAACGTTGGGTGGCGGCTCGCCGGAACCGCGTTCTAGCGTGAGGACATGAGGCGAATCCTGGTCACGACAGTCCTGCTCGTCGCTGCACTCGGTCTCGCGGGATGCACCGCTTCCGCCGGATCCGTGCAGTCCGACAGTCCGGGTGATTCGATCGCGCGCGCTCCGGTGACGGCGCCGGAGAAGGCCACCGGTACCGTCGAAACGGCATCCACGGCGACATCCCCCCGCTCGGCGGTCACGACCGGCACGCTCTCGATCACCGTCGATGAGCCATCGGTCTCGGCAGAGAAGGCCGTGACGATCACGGACGGGGCCGGGGGCCATGTCGACGGGCGGACCGAGCACCCCACGACGGACGGCGTGCCGGGATCCGCCCAGCTGGTGTTGCGCATCCCGTCCGCCGGGCTGGATGCGGCGCTCACGGAATTGAAGAAGCTGGGGCGAGTGGAGAACGTGTCGCTGTCGACCCAGGATGTCACGGGCCAGTCCCAAGACCTGGCGGCGCGCATCACCGCTCTGAGCGCCTCGGTCGACCGACTCGTCGAGCTCATGTCCCGCGCCACCACCACCGCCGACCTCGTCTCCATCGAGACTGCGCTCTCCGACCGGCAGGCCAACCTCGAGAGCCTGCAGGCCCAGAAACGTGGTCTCGACGATCAGGTGGACCTGGCCACGCTCACCGTGGATCTCGGCACGGCCAGCACCGCTCCCGTGCGCCCTCCCGCTACGTTCGTCTCGGGCCTCATCGCCGGCTGGGGCTCGTTGGCAGCCTTCCTCTCCGGACTGCTCGTGGTGCTGGGAGTCGCGCTCCCCTGGATCGCTTGCGCGGCGATCCTCTGCGCATTGGTCGTGTACGTCGTGCGCCGTCGACGCACTCGCGTCGTCTCGCACTCGTGAGCGAGCGCCGGGATGCCTCAGTGCATCTACCTCAGTGCATCTACCTCAGTGCATCTACCTCAGTGCATCTACCTCAGTGCATCTACCTCAGTGCATCTATCCGTGCTGCCGTCAGTGCTGACGGGCGAGGTGCTCCAGTAGTTCCGGTGCCGCCCGGTCCAGTTGGGCACCGCCGAGACGGATGCCGAGCACCATCAGTGCGGAACCGAGGGCTATGCCGACCACGAGCCCGATCCAGCCCAGGAGGGCGACCCCGGTCACCGCTCCGACCACGGCGAGAACGAGTTCGGGAAGCACCAGGAGCCCGAGCACACCCCACGTGGCGAAGGTGGTGAGCGCCGTCGTGAACCCGGCCCCGGGTGCCGCCTTGAACGGGTTGTCGCCCGGTCCCGGCACCGGGATGACGATGCGGGCAGAGGAATAGCTCGAGACGCCGAGTCCGCTGAGGAAGATACCGATGGAGAGCCCGAGCAGGCCGGGGAGCACCGACCAGGATCCGCTGATCCAGACCGAACCGATGCTGAAGACGATCACGATCGGCAAACCGAAGCTGGCGAGGGCGGCGGCCCTGCCGAGGCGGTCATCCCTGCCACGGATGCCGGACGAGATCTGCGTCGCGAAGGCGGTGCCCTCGTACGACAGGTCGGAGAAGATGGACAGCGACAGCAGCAGGGCCACGATCGGACCGACAGAGTGCAGGAGGTCGAGCGCCCCGTTGCGGCTGTAGAAGAACATCAGGGCCGGGATGAGCGGCACGACGAGCAACTGGCGGGCGTATCGAGGGTCCCGGATCCAGTAGGTGAGCGATCGGGCCGCGACCGCCCCGGCCGGCGTCGCCGGAAAGCGGCCGAGCCAGCCGAGCTTGCCGCTGCCGCGGCTTCGCGAGGTGGTGTGGGCCGGCGTGATGAGGGCGAGAGCGAGGCTGCGGCGCCAGAGCAGGAGGAGCAGCGCAAGGATGGCGACACCGATGAGGAGGTGGAGGGCTGCGTCGCGGGGATTTCCCAGCGCGAGATCCGATGGCACGGCCCAGAGAGCACCGAGGGGCGTCCAGGCGAGGGCGTTCGCGAGGCCAGGGAGGGCATCAGTGGCCGTGCGGATGCCGGAGGAGAGCGACACGATGATTGGTCCGAGCAGGATGAGCGGGATGATCGCCAGGAATCCCGCTGCCTCTCGAAAGCGGCGACCAGAGGTGAAGGTGGAACTGAGCGTGGTGACCGCCCGCGAGCCGACGATGCAGGTCGCCGCAGCGATGACCGCGCAGAGGGCCGCGACCAACGCGATCAGCGGATGCTGCCACCACGTGCCAGCGGTCGCCAGCGACGCGAGCATGGTGACGATCCCGGGCACCCCCACGAGCCCGCTCAGGGCGAGTCCGAGCAGCAGGGTGTTCAACGGAATCGGGAAGGTCACGAGCCGGGCGGGTTCGAGGGTCTGGTCGATGCCGGAGGCCAGGAGGGGGATGAGCACCCAGCCGAGCACGAGGGCAGAGCCAGCGAGCACGACGACGGTGCGAGCGATCTCCACCGGCACTCCGCTGAGCGCCACGAGCCCGATCGTGCTGCCGAACAGGATGCCGATGCCGTACAGCGCGCCGAAAATCACCGCGACGAGCTGCCAGGTGCTGCGCAGCAGGGAGTTCTTCAGAACGAGGAGGCGAAGCCTCAGGAGATTCGCAACCACTCGGGGCCTTCCGCGTGGTGTCGCCCGCCGACGAGTTCGACAAACCGGTCTTCCAGCGTCGATCCGCCTCGGACCTCGTCGACAGTTCCCGCCGCAAGCACCCTCCCCGCCGAGATCACCGCGACGTGGTCGCACATGCGCTGCACGAGATCCATGGCGTGACTCGACACGATGACGGTGCCGCCGGATGAGACGTAGCCCTGAAGGATGTCGCGGATGTTCGCCGCCGAGACGGGGTCGACCGACTCGAATGGCTCATCGAGCAC
Organism: Glaciihabitans sp. INWT7; assembly: GCF_014217685.1. Taxonomy (NCBI): domain Bacteria; kingdom Bacillati; phylum Actinomycetota; class Actinomycetes; order Micrococcales; family Microbacteriaceae; genus Glaciihabitans; species Glaciihabitans sp. INWT7. The sequence goes on from NZ_CP043653.1 coordinate 2,738,025, forward strand.
CAGCAGTCGGGGCGCGTGCACGAGCGCGCAGGCCAGGGCGATCTTCTTGGTCATGCCCGCCGAGTAATCGACGACGAGGGTCCCGCTCGCCCCCTGCAGGTCGAGCAGCCGGAGCAGGTCGTCCACCCGTTCCGCGACGGTCGACCGGTCCATTCCCGTGAGGAGTCCGGAGTAGGTGACGAGTTGCTCCCCGGTGAGGCGATCGAACAGGCGCACTCCGTCGGAGAGCACCCCGACGAGACGCTTTGCCTCGATGAGGTTGCGCCAGACGTCCACCCCGTGCAGTGTGATGGTGCCGGCATCCGGTCTCAACAGCCCGGTGGCCATCGACAGGGTCGTGGTCTTTCCGGCACCGTTCGGGCCGACGAGGCCGTAGAAGGAGCCGGTGGGAACATCCAGGCTGAGGTCGTCGACCGCGTTCTTCTCGCCGAAACGCTTGTAGAGGCCGCGGATGCTCAGGGCCGCCTGCGGGGAGCCGATAACGGTCTGGGGCGGGGTCTCGGGCGAGTTCTCTGGCACGAGCGCCACCCTAGCCGACGGTGCCGCCAAGGGCCGGTGCGCGGCACCCGGCGCACGAAAAACTCCCCGCGAACATCGGCGGAGATGCCGTGCTGCGGGGAGTTTCTGCGGTACCGGTGGACCCTAGGAGATTCGAACTCCTGACCTCCTCGATGCGAACGAGGCGCGCTACCAACTGCGCCAAGGGCCCGTACTGCGTTGCTACGTTATCACTTTCGCGGCGTGCATCGGCGCAGTGCGCTCTCCTCTGCGTGCCAAGCGAGCGTCGCCGGACCCGCAGCGGAACTCGACCGGGCGATAACGGCGCCGAGATGCCGGAGTCAGCACCGATAATGCCGGTTCGGCAAGGGATCCAGGGAGCTAGGCGCGACGGCGGCGCAACACGGCGTCGAGGTCGGTGTGCGTTTCCGGCTGCTCGTCGACGAAACCCATTCGGGCGAATCGGCTCGGAACCGTGCTGGCAGCGGGCCTGATCGGAGTGACCTCCGGAGCCTCGTGCGCCTCACGCAGGCGGCGCTCGGCATCCGCTGCGGCCTGGCGCAGTTCGGCGGCGGCTTCGAGCGACGCGACGAGCGACCTCTCCGGAGCGGGACGGGACATGTACAGCGGCTTCGGCACGGGAACCGGTGTCCAGGTCGTCTGCACCGGAGCCGGGGCCACGACCACCGCACGCGGGGCTTCGACGACGACGACGGGCCGGGAGCGCAGGCTGCGAGCGAGCGCGGCCCGGGTTCGGCCGACGGATGCCATCTGCCCGAGCATCCCGATGCTGCCCGCCGTCACGGCGGCGCCGACGGCCAGGAGCATCCAGGAGCCGGAGGCGAGAAGCTGAACGACGCCGAAGCCGGAGGCGATGAGGGCGGCGAACAGCACCGCAGAGGTGATCGCCCGCGACCGTCGAAGGCGACGCGAAGCCGGAGAGCTGGCCGCGACATCCGCGGCGATAGCGGGCTGGGTCTCGGCAAGCCGGCGGGCGGCGGCTCGCGCGACCGCGGCATCCTGCGCCTCGGCGATGGCCGCGGTGCGCTGCAGTTGCTTCTTGAGCACTCGCTCCTGCTGGGCGGCACTGCGAGCGGTCGTCTCGGCACGAACCTCGAGCGGCACCTCCGAGGTCTCGGCCATGATGCGCAGGGTCTGCTGGAGGCGGAGAGCGTTGCGCTCGGTCGCCAGATACTCCCGACGCTGCAGCCAGGTGGGCACGAGGTAGGCGAGCCAGAGCACGGCGGCGAGGGCGATGATCACGCCCGACCCGACTCCCTCAGCACCCATAGCCCTACGGTACGAGGGCTTGGCCGATTAACCCTCGATTACCGAGGGTGTGTTCCGCGCTGGAGGGACGCATCCCAGTCGGCTCGGGGCACGATTCCTGCCCCCTCTGGCACGCGCCCGTCGAGCCAGCGCCTCAACACCCCGGAGGGGAGCTCCTCGGCGACGAGGGCGAAACAGAAATGATCACGCCAGTCGCCATTGATGTGGATGTAGCGCCGCCGAAGCCCCTCGTACCGGAAGCCCAGCTTCTCGACCACGCGCAGACTCGGGGCATTCTCCGGACGGATGCAGATCTCCATGCGATGCAGACCCACCTGGAAGAAGGCGTAGTCGCTGGCCAGCGCGACCGCCGTCGGTGTCACTCCTTTGCCGGCGAAGCGTTCCGATACCCAGTACCCGATGGTCGCAGAGGAGAGGGATCCGTAGGTGATCCCCGAAACGTTGAGCTGGCCGGCGAACTCGCCATCGTGTTCGATGGCGAAGGGCAGTCCGAAGCCGGCACGCGCGTTCGCCTGGAGGCTGCGGATGCTGGAGCGCACATCGAAGCTCATCGCCCCGTGCGGGTTGGTCGCTTCCCATTTGCGCAGCCAGCCGCGGTTCTCGAGCAGTTCGCGTTCGAGCACTCGTGCGTCGCGCAGACGGATGGGGCGGATTGTCGTCTTGCCCTCACGGAGGGTAGGGATCGGAGTCGCCACCGCATCAGTCTAGAGCCGGGCCGGGCCCGGTCTCGATACGGCCGTGGACGGCCGACCCGACCACCCGGGCAGCAGCTACTCGAGGGTGCTTGCGAAGTCCTTGAGCCACGGGCGCAGATCCGGACCGAGGTCGTCACGGTCGACCGCGAGCTGCACGATGGCCTTGATGTAGTCGAGCCGATCCCCGGTGTCGTAGCGGCGACCACGGAAGACGACGCCGTACACGCCGCCCGCGATGCTCGGGTTGGCCGCGAGCGTCTGGAGCGCATCCGTGAGCTGGATCTCGCCGCCCTTGCCTGCAGGAGTGTGCTCGAGGATGTCGAAGATCTCGGGCTGCAGAACGTAGCGACCGATGATCGCGTAGTTGGAAGGGGCCTTCTCGCGGGTGGGCTTCTCGACCAGTCCGGTGATCCGCACGACATCCTCGTCGTCGGTGGCCTCGACGGTGGCGATTCCATACATGTGCACTTGCGCGGGGTCGACCTCGAGCAGTGCGACGATCGTGGCGTTGCGCTTGCCCTGCTCTTCGAGCATGCGAGAGAGCAAGACGTCCCGGTCGTCGATGATGTCGTCGCCGAGCAACACGGCGAAGGGCTCGTGGCCCACGTGCATCCGGGCGCGAAGCACCGCGTGTCCGAGTCCCTTGGGGTCGCCCTGGCGCACGTAATGCACCTCGGCGAGATCGGTCGCGTAGTTCACTTTGCGGAGGCGCTCGATGTCGCCCTTCATGAGCAGAGTGGCCTCGAGCTCGCCCACGCGGTCGAAGTGGTTCTCGAGCGCATTCTTGTTTCGACCCGTGATCATCAGTACATCGGTGAGGCCGGCCGCGACAGCCTCCTCCACCACATACTGGATCGCCGGCTTGTCGACGACGGGCAGCATCTCCTTGGGCATCGCTTTCGTCGCGGGCAGGAATCGTGTTCCCAGACCCGCGGCGGGGATGACAGCTTTAGTGATTGTGAAGGCCATGGCGCCAAGGGTATACGACCACCATTTCGAGGGCGTTAACTCGACTCGGACCATAGACTTGGGCGCGTGAACGGGGTAGCGGAGTGACAGGAGACGAGAGCCACCAGAAGCGCGCCCTTCGGGCCGAGCTTCGGGAGCGGCGGCGCATCATGACGACCCGCGAGCGTGAACAGACCACCAGTCAACTGTGCGACCACCTCATCGAGCTGGCCACGCGACTGGGGGTGAGCTCGGTGGCGGCCTACCTTCCGACGACGGAGGAGCCGAACATCCGGCCGTTCCTCAACTGGGCCGATGTGCAGAAGATCCGCATCCTCTACCCGATCTCCCGCGATGACGGTCTGCTCGACTGGACAGCCGGCGACGGCGACACGGAGATCGAAGGCCTGTTCGGCATGCCGGAGCCGGTGGGCGAGCTGCTCGGACCCATTGCCATCAATGACGTCGACCTGATCCTCGTGCCGGCGGCATCCGTCGATCGCACCGGGATGCGCATGGGATGGGGTCGCGGCTACTTCGATCGCACCCTCGGATCCATGGAGAAGTGTCCGCCGGTCTATGCTGTGATCTTCGACAGGGAGTTGGTCGACAGTGTGCCGAGCGAGGTGCACGACAAGCGCGTGGACGGTGTGGTCACCCCCAGCGCCATCGTCAGCTTCTGACTTCCCCCCAACGACTGAGGACCTCCGTGCCCACCTATTCCTATCGCTGTGCGAACTGCGACTACGCGTTCGACCAGTACCAGTCGTTCACGGATGACTCGCTGACCGTCTGCCCGAACTGCGGCCAGTCCCAGCTGCGCAAGGTGTTCAACTCCATCGGCGTGAGCTTCACCGGCTCCGGTTTCTATCGCAACGACAGCCGGGCGGAGAACTCGAAATCCGCCTCGGGTTCGTCGAACTCGTCGTCATCCTCGCCATCGGAGTCGTCCTCTGCGACGAAATCCGATGCTCCCGCCGCGAAGTCCGAAAAAAGTAGCTCGAAGAGTGAAACAAAAGCGCCGAAATCCCCCGCCCCGAAATCCGGCACGGTATCTTCGAATTCCCCCACCGGTCCCGCCGGTTCGTAGCTCTCGATGAGAGACAACAGAGGAGTGCCCGTGCTCAAAGGCTTCAAAGAATTCATTCTCCGCGGTAACGTGATCGACCTCGCGGTCGGTATCATCATCGGCGCGGCGTTCACCGCCATCGTCACCGCCCTGGTGTCGAGTATCTTCAACCCGATCATCGGGGTGCTGTTCAACGCATCAGATCTGACGAAGGCGTTCCAGGTCACCATTCCCGCAATCGGCGGGGGCAAGCCGGGAGTGATCGCATTCGGCGCGGTGCTCGCCGCGATCATCCAGTTCCTGATCATCGCTTTCGTGGTCTACTTCGCGATCGTTCTGCCCATCAACCACCTGGGCAAGATCGCCTTCGCCAAGCAGAAGCAGGAGGAGGAGGCCACCCCGGCCGACCTGCCGCCGACCGAGACCGAGCTGCTCATCCAGATCCGCGACCTCCTCGCCGGACGCCCGTCACCCGAGGGCGACCACACACTGCCCGCGACCGCACCGACCGGTGGAGCGCACGCGGCCCCGTAACGATTCGCCCGGGTTTCTCTCTCGCAGATCCGGGTCGTTGCGGTCACAAGGGGTCGGCACACCGACCCGGAGTGCACGCGATGGCCCGGATCTCGTGCGTTGGCGGAACAGGTGATGCCCCGGTCGAGGATCAGTGCGTCTGACCCCAGTGGGGCGGCTTGTCTGCCTTCAGTCGTTCATCGTTCTCGTTCTCCGCATGGCGGGGAGGTTCCTTCTGCGGGTTCGGATCCGAACCGGCGATCGCCTCGGTCGTCACCCGACGGCGCGGGCGCTCCCGCGGGGTAGGGGCGTCGTGCTTTCCCACGTCAGCCCTGCTGTGCCGCGCCACCGGCCGCGCCGACGATCGGGATGGGCTGGGTCTCCGGAGCGAGGGAGGACGCGCCGAGCATCGTCACGATGCGGTCGGCGACGACATCCGGCTCGCTGAACAGTTCGAAGGCGTGAACGCGCAGGTAGTGCCATCCGAGGCGGCGCAGCATCTCGGGGCGCAGCCGCAGCGACTCTCGAAGGCTCGAGCCGTGCAGCACCGAGTCCGTCTCGATGGTGAGGCACATGCCCTGGTGGGATGCCACGAGCCCGAGCTTGCCGCGGTGACCGAGGGCCACGCGCAGGCCGCGGAGCTGTAGGCGCCTGGCGAGATCGACGAGCATCGGCTCGCTGTCGTCCGAGGATGTTCCGAGCGCGTTGCGAGCCGTCACGTCGGTGAGGATCTCCGCGAGGGCGATCGCGCCGAAGTGCATGCGATCCTCGTCGATGTCCTGCGCTTCGAAGCAGGTGACGATCACCATCGATCGGCGGGCGCGGGTCATCGCGACCGCGAGTAGCCGCTCTCCGCCCGGGCGACCGAGGGCGCCGAAGTCCGAGAGCACCCGACCGTGTGGCGTCCGTCCGTAACCGATGGAGAAGATCACGCGGTCGCGGCTCTGAGCGACGGCCTGTTCGATGGTCGTCACCGTGAAGGGCTCCGGGCGGTCGCCGAGCACGAAGTCGCTGAGCTCGGGACGACCGGAGGTGGCCGCGAGCACTGCCTGCTGCACGCGAACCGCATGGCGGGCGCTGGCGGTGATCACCATGAGGGATTCGTGCGGGCGCGTCGCCGCATGTTCGATGACGAGTTCGACCGCGCGATTGACCTCGGCATCGACGCTCTCGACGCCGCCGGACTCCGGATCGGGCATGCCCGATCCGTCGGCAAGGAAGTCGAGGCGGATGCTCCCGTGCCCGAGGAAGCTGCCCGCCCAGGGGAACGACTCGATCTTGCCTGCATAGAAGCGGCGGTTGACCAGTTCCGCGAGGTCCTCCCCGCCGGCGCGGTAGCTGCGGGTGAGAGCGAGGGTGGGCAGCATGGACGACAGGCGTGCGAGCGCAGAATCGGCGTGGAGGGCGTCGAGCGCTTCGGCGTCGAGCTGTGCGGCGTCGACGGCGCCGGCCAACCCGACCGTGAACGGCGACGGCGTCTGGGTGACCGGATCACCGAAGGCGACGGTCTGCTTGCCACGGCGGATGGCGCCCAGGTTCTCAGCGAGCGTCGTGGCGCCGGCGTCCACAAGCACGACGGTGTCGAACGCCAGAGTGTCGGTGATCCCGGCCACCTCGTAGGGGGACGCGAGCCAGACCGGCGCGATCGTTCGCGAGAGATGCGGGGCGGCCTCCTGCAGGTCTCGGGCATCCACCGCTCCCCCGCGCAGGGCGGTCTTGAGCGCGCTCGCCTCGTCGGGCCAGTCCACCAGACCGATGTTCCAGTTCTCCGCGAGCTGCCAGGCCAGCAACTGGGCACTACCGGCGGCGTGCGCCTCGTCGACGAGCCGGAAGTCCGCCTCGAGACGGTCGAGCACCGAGGTATTCGCGTTGAGCAGGGCGCGATCGGCCTCGAGAAGGGACTCGAGTGCCGACTGCCACCAGGCGAGTTCGAGTTCGGCGGCGACCTGCTCGTCGGGTACGTGGCGCGAGGCGAGGTCGTCGAGAAGCGGGTCGAGCTGGAGGTGACGCAGGGTCGCGAGCAACTCGGCGCGCTCCTGGAGGTTGTTCAGCACGTCCGACTCCGCCGCGAGTGCGGCGACCCGCTCGGTGAGGATGTGGATCGGCAAGTGGATCAGCTGCGTCTCGCGCGTCACTGCACCGAGCGGCTCATCGAGGAATTCGAGGTCCTGCGCCACCTGCTGGTAGGCCACCTGGACGTCCGCGATGCCGACGGGTACCTCCGGCGTGACTCCCGCCGCGACGAAGCGCTGCCACAGGATGCGCTGCTGCTGGATGTGCTGAAGGCTCTCGTTGATGTCTCCGATGTGAACGCCGGGACGCACGTACTCCCGCGCGAGCTTCTTGAGGCGACGGCGATTGGCCGAGGACATCTCCGGGGAATCCTTGCGGGAGGAGGTCGCCGCGATCAGCTCGCTGAGCGATCGGTCGAACACCACGGGCAGGAACCGGTCGAGGGTGTCACGGATGTCGATGAGCAGCCGAAGGTAGATGCCGAGTTCGTTGATCGTCTCGAACGGCCGCATGCGCGTGCCGGAGATGAGGTCGCTGGCCCGTTCGACCAGTCGAGGCAACTCGGTGTGATGGAGCTGCTTGGCGATGGCGTGGGCGCGCGACGCCGCTTCGCTCGTCGCGAAGCTGGCTCCGTACCAGGGCGAATCACCCGGGCCATAGCGGAACTCGCCGAGGCCGGCAGCCTCGACCATGGCACGGGCCGCGCCGGCGCGGTCATCCGCCATCAGCTCTACCGACTGGCGGGACAATCGGGCAGTGGTGGCGGGCGGGTCGGCAAGGAGGGCGAGGCGGGAGAGCTCGGTGAGGCAGTCGAGCACCGAGACACGCAGGGCCGGGTCGGTGCGCGCGACCGCGCCGCGATAGTCGAGCAGCACCTTGCGCAGGCGGACGAGGGCGTCATCCACTTCGCCGATCTGGGGCGCGCGGGACTTCTCGTTGCGACCGATCGAGCGGATGAGGTCGCGGCGAAGCGTGCCGGGAGCGACCGCGAGGCCGGCGAGGCCGACATCCCCGAAACGCTGCGCGATGCCCGCGAGCGAGGAGCGCCGCGCGCTGACCACCAGCACCCGTTTGTTCTGACCGACGAGGGCACCGATGGCGTTCACGATGGTCTGGGTGGCGCCCGTGCCCGGCAGGGTCTTGACGACTACCGAGTTGCCGGCGGCGATCTGGGCGATCACGTGCTCCTGCTCCGCATCCGCATCGAGCAGGAGGGTGTCGGTCTCCGGGGTGCGCCGGTCGGGGCTCTGCGGCTCGACCGGGGCGTAGCTCTCCTCGATGGCCCACTTGGCCGAGGGGTTTCCCGCGAGGGCGTCGAGAAGCGGGTGCTCGAGGTCGCTGGCATCGGACTCCATCGCACGCGACACGTCCGCGAAGGAGGAGACGACCAGTCGCGGCTGCACATTGAACCACTCGAGATGCGAGGTGAGGCCGCGCAGCCGATCGATCACGGGATTCGGCTTAAACGAACCGTCCTCCTCGGCGAGCGCCACGAAGGCTTCCGCATCGAGGGAGATCTGAAACTGTGCCTCGAGCGCCCGGGAGAGCTCCGGGTTGAGGAACGGCGCCCCCTTGAGCTTGAGCTCGAAATTGCTCCCGTAGCGGCGGATGGCCAGTGGTCGCAACAGCACGGGCGCCCGGAACTGCACGCCCTCGAACTGCCACTCGGCGATCCCGATGCCCAGGTGGATCGAGTCGATGCCGCGAGCGGTGGCGAGCTCGAGGCTCTTGTCGGCGATCTCTGCGGCGGCGATCTTCGCTGCCCGCAGGGCGATGTCGTCCCGGATCAGGTTGGAGAGGAGTGTCGACTTGCCGGTGATGAACTGGGCGAGGCCACCCGGATGCGTCGCGCCGAGCTCGATGCGGGTGCGTGGTCCGTCCACGAAATGCAACAGCGGAGATACGCCGCCGATGCCACCGAGCTGAGACCGCCAACCCTGCCAGGTGGGCTCCGCCACGTTGGAGAGCGAGTAGTTGGGGTCGCCGAGGGTCAGCGCGTGCGGCGCGGTCACCTGGCGCTCCGCATGGGCATGGCTATCGCTCGGCTCCGCGAAGAAGTCGTCATCCTGAGATCTATTGGCACGCCACACAGGGCCACCTTAACGGGGGCGCCGCGGAATTTCGGGAGATAGCGGGGAGTTTCGTCGCGCGCCGGGTTTGCGCCCTGCTCGCCACCGGGCGCGAAACGTAAGATACCGGCCATGCTCTTCCTGGCAATCCGCGCCGCTTCGTCAGACCTCGTCCAGGCCGTGACGACAGCACTTGTAACCATTGTCGTCCTCTTCGCCATCGTCGTGATCGTGGGATTCACGATCCTGCGGCGGCGCAGGCGACGCGCAGAGCTCGCGCCAGCCCGGGTGCCCGGCCCTCCCTCGGGCGAGACGGACCTCTCGACCCGCGCGAACATCCTGCTCGTGCGACTGGACGACGCGGTCGCGCAAGCTGACGACAACCTCGGATTCGCTGTCGCACAGTTCGGCGAGGAACGTTCGCGCGCCTTCGCCGAGGCCCTGTCGGCCGCTCGGCGCGATCTCACGGAATCATTCCGGTTGAAGCATCGACTCGATGACTCCCAGCCCGACACGGCGACGCAGCAGCGGGAGTGGAACGCCCGCATCATCCATCTCTGCGAGACCGCGCAAAAGGCTCTCGCCGATGAGGCGGCGGCATTCGACGCCCTCCGCCGACGGGAGACCGACGCCCCGACAGAGCTCGGAAAGGTCCGGATGCTCGTGGTCACCGCCTCGATGCGCGTGCCGGCTGCAGAGAGCGCCCTCTCTGCGCTCGCCGGTCGATACTCCCCCGACGCGATCGCGCCCGTCGCCGGCAACGTCGCCGAGGCCCGCGCGCTGCTCACGACCGCGGGCCAGGGTGCGGAGGCCGCGAACGCCCGCCTCGCCGACCCGTTGGCGACCGATGTCGCCGATCGCGTGCAGGAGGCGCGGGCCACCGCGACCACGGCCCTGAGGCTGCTGGAGGCCGTGGACGCTCTCGGCGCCACCCTCGCCGAGCAGTCCGATCGGCTCGACAACCTCGCGAGCCAGAGCAGGGTCGATCTGACCGAGGCCCGGGTCGCCCGCGATTCCGCTCCGGATCCGAGCTCCGCGGCGGCGATCGGCGGCGCGGTGACCGCAGTCGAGTCCGTGCTCGGATCCCTCGACACCGGTGACCCCGCCGCATCCCTCTCTCGGCTCGAGGGTGCCGTGGCGAGCCTGGACAGCGCCCTCGCGAGCGCCCGAAACCAGACCCAGCGCCTCGAACATGCTGGTGCGGCCCTCGCCGGCGTGTTGGTGAGTGCGCGAAGTCAGATCGCGGCGACGCAGGACTTCATCGCGAGCCGCCGAGGAGGCGTCGGAGCGGATGCCCGCTCCCGCCTGGCCGAAGCGCAGCGGCTCCTCGAGGTGGCGGAAGCGCAGTCCGATCCCGTGGCAGCCCTCGACAGTGCTCGCAGTTCGGCGACGTACTCGCGCGACGCCGACGCCCTGGCGAGGTTCGACGCGCACCGCTGAAATCCGCGGCCCGATGGTCGAGTTGGGCGGACTACCGCCCGGCTCGCTACTCGAACGGCGGCAGCGACATCCGCTCGACGGCGAGCAGCACACAGGTGCAGAGCGCATCGATCGCGGCCTCGAGGTCGGACTGCGACGGGAAGGTCGGAGCGATGCGGATGTTCGTGTCGTCGGGGTCGTCGCCGTAGGGGAAGCTCGAGCCCGCGGGCGTCACGGCGACGCCGATCTGGCCAGCGAGCGCCACCGCCGCCGAGGCCGCGCCGTGCGGAACATCGAGGCTCACGAAGTAGCCACCGGTCGGAGTGGTCCACGTGGCGACACCGGTGAGCCGACGCTCGAGGATCTCGAGCACTGCCGCAAAGCGCGGCTCCACGATGGCGCGGTGGGCGCGCATGAGGCGACGCACGCCGTCGGCGTCCCCGAGCATCCGCACGTGGCGAAGCTGGTTGATCTTGTCGGGACCGATCGTCTGCACGGCCGTGTGGTGCTTCTTCCACGCGATGTTGCTCGCTGATGCCCCGAAGAACGAGACGCCGGATCCCGGGAAGGTGATCTTCGACGTCGACGCGAACACGAAGGGGCGATCGGCATTGCCCGCGGCTTCGGCAAGAGCGAGCACGTCGATGACGGCCGGCTCATCGTCGGTGAGGTGGTGCACCGCATACGCGTTGTCCCAGAACAGTCGGAAATCGGGGGCGGCCGTCGGCATGCTCACGAGCGCCTCGACCTCCTCGACGCTGAAGCTCGTGCCGGTGGGGTTCGCATACATCGGCACCGCCCACATGCCGCGGATGCCCGCATCCTCGGCGACCAGGCGACGGATCGTATCGAGATCGAGCGCGCCGTCGACGAACGGCACCGGGATCATGCGGATGCCGAGAGCCTCGCAGATCGCGAAGTGGCGGTCGTACCCGGGAACCGGGCAGAGGAAGCTGAGTCCCTGCACATCGCGCCACGGCCCCGCCCCGCCGGACACCCCGTGCAGGAGGGCGGCGACGATCGTGTCATGCATGACCGCGAGACTCGCGTTGCCCGAGGCGAGCAACTGGGCGACGGGGATGGCGAGAAGCTCGGAGAAGATCTCGCGCAGTTCGATGAGGCCGTCCGGTCCGCCGTAGTTTCGCAGGTCGACACCCGCGGCGTCGCGGTAATCGTCCGCGCCCGGGAGACCGAGGAGGGCGTTCGACAGGTCGAGCTGGGCCGGTGACGGCTTGCCACGGGTGAGGTCGAGCGAGAGGTTCTTCGCGCGGAGTTCCGCGTACTGGGATTCGAGGACTGTGGTGGTTTCGCTCACCCCTCAAAACTACTGGATGAGGCAACGTGGATCCGCGCCGACGTGCACCATCATGGGGGGATGCTCGAACCCCGGCGGAAAGCGCGAATCGCCGTCTCCGCACTCTTCCTGCTGAATGGTGCGGCCTTCGCCAACATCGTGCCCCGGTTTCCCGACATCAAAGCCGCCCTCGACCTCTCCAACGGTGAATTCGGCATCGCGGTGGCCGCTTATCCACTCGGCGCGCTGGTCGCCGGAACGCTCGGTGGTGCGGTGATCCGGCGGTGGACCTCTGCACGGATCGGACCGCTCGCGGTGCTGCTGCTCTCGCTCAACCTCGTGCTGATCGGGGCCGCGCCGGTCTGGTGGTTGTTCGCGGTCGGTCTCTTCATCGCCGGCGCTCTCGATTCGATCGCGGACATCGCAAACAACGCCCACGGATTGCGGGTCGAGCGGCTGTACGGCACGTCCATCCTCAACTCGATGCACGCGCTGTGGAGCGTCGGAGCAGTGATCGGCGGCGTCATGGGAGCGGTCGCCGCCGGCGCACGCATCCCCCCGGTCTGGCACTTCGCCTCAGCCGCCGTGGTCTTCATCGTGCTCGCCCTCCTGGCCGGCCGGTGGATGCTCGCGGGCTCAGACCTCGCGGACGCAACGATCCCCGCGGTGCCGCACGAGCATCGCGGTCGCTTCGGCCTCGCCCGGCTTCTGGTCGCCCTCGGCCTCGTCGCGGCCGCCGCCAACATGCTGGAGGACGTCACCTCCACCTGGAGCGCGGTCTATCTGCGTGATTCGCTCGGCACCGGTGCCGTGGTCGCCGGCTTCGGCTTCATCGCGCTCCAGGGCGCGCAGACCGTCGGTCGATTCGCCGGCGACTCGCTGGTGACGCGTTTCGGCGACCGGGCCGTGGCGCGAGTCGGGGCATCCCTCGGCCTGATCGGGATGTCTGTCGCGCTCCTCTTTCCGACGGCCGTCACCACCATCGTGGCCTTCGGCCTGGTGGGGGCGGGTATCGGAACGCTGATCCCCGGGGCGATCCGTACCGCGGAAGCCCTCCCTGGTCTGGCGCCCGGCACCGGGCTCACCTGGGTGACCACGACGATCAGGATCGGACTCTTCCTGTCGCCGCCCCTGGTCGGATTCGTCGCGGACATCGCCTCCCTGCGGGTGGCACTCATCCTCATGCCCGTGCTCGCGCTCGTGATTCTCGTGCTCAGTCGCGCCCTCGGTCGCCGCACCGCCTGAGCGTGTCGACCCCGACTCGGGGGTCATGGGATATCGTGGCTGTAGGTCACAACCAGATAACGCTAGCGATTTGGATCTCCCCCGCTCTTGGCTTCACATCACGGCAGGCATTCCCTGCGCGCCTCATCCCGTCGATCGACCCTCTCTCTGAGGCGCGCTGCCGGCACCGCCGGCGCCATGGCCATGGCGATCGGGATGGCCGCGACCATGGCCATACCGGCGGTCTCGGCCTCGGCGACCGCCACCCCCACCGCAGCGTCGTCGAATGCTGTCGCCGACTTCATCCAGCACTCCCAGCAGTCGAAGGCGCAGCAGCTGCGCGTGAGCGCCGCGGTCGCCGAAACCCCGGTGACCCGCGACAAGACGACGGTGTTCTACGCCGCTGCGGTGCAGACCGCCGACGGTGTCTATGCCGGTGGCGCGATGCCGGCCACTCCCCTGTCGGTCGGGGCGAGCATGCACATCAATCCTCCGGACCTCGGCGGCGGCGGCGAAGCTGTCGTGCAGTACGCCCTGCAATTCGTGGGGATGGTGCCCTACATCCTCGGCGGAAATTCGCCGAGCACCGGATTCAGTTGCGACACCTTCGTGCGTTACGTCTACGGCCAGTTCGGCGTCTCCCTTGCGGGCGACGCCGTCGCGGAGGCGAGCAAGGGCACGGTCATCCCCGAGTCAGAGGCCGTCATGGGCGACCTGGTCTACTACTCGCACCAGCACATCGGCTTCTACGACGGCCATGGCGGCATCGTGGATGCGCCGAAACCCGGCACGGACGTCTCGCACCGCGCGATCTGGGGCCACCCGGTCTTCATCCGGCTGTAGTCGCGGCCGCGAGCCGATGCGCTACCCGGCACGTGATCGAGCCGAGTGCGCTGCGCCAGTCAGACCGCGACGGGCAAGTTAAACCGCGCTGTGCCACTCAGACCGCGCTGCGCCAGTCAAACCGCGACGGGCGCCTTGATCGCGGGATGGTGCTGGTAATCCACCACCTCGAAATCCTCGAACACGTAGTCGTCGATGCTGTCCCGCGCGGCGAGACGCAGGGTCGGCGCCGGGAACGGGTGCCGGGTGAGTTGCTCCGTCACCTGATCGACGTGATTGTCGTAGATATGGCAGTCCCCTCCGGTCCAGACGAACTCGCCGACGCCGAGCCCGGCCTGCGCCGCGATCATGTGGGTGAGGAGCGCATAGCTCGCGATGTTGAACGGCACTCCGAGAAACAGATCGGCACTGCGCTGGTACAGCTGGCAGCTCAGCTTGCCGTCGGCAACGTAGAACTGGAACAGAAGGTGACAGGGGGCGAGTGCCATGTCGGGGATGTCCGCCACATTCCACGCGGACACGATGAGGCGTCGAGAGTCGGGGTTCGTCTTAATGGCCTCGATGACCTCGGCGATCTGGTCGATCGTGCCACCATCCCGAGTGGGCCAGGATCGCCACTGCACCCCGTAGACGGGACCGAGGTCGCCCTCGGCATCCGCCCATTCGTCCCAGATGGTCACCCGGTTGTCTTGCAGCCAGCGGGCATTGCCGTCTCCCCGCAGAAACCAGAGCAGTTCGTAGGCGATGGATCGGAAGTGAACCCGCTTGGTCGTGATGAGGGGGAAGCCCTCCGCCAGGTCGAAGCGCAGCTGCCGACCGAACACGCTACGCGTGCCGGTGCCGGTGCGATCGGACTTCTGTGCGCCGTTGGCGAGGGTGTCGCGTAACAGGTCTTCGTAGGGGGTGGGGATCGCCGTAGTCATCACGTTCGAGCGTAGAGCCTGTCGAGCAGATTCGGGACTTTCGACCCGAGGTCCGGCGGCCGGCACTGGTGGACTGGATGCCTTCCCTGACCGTGAGGAGCCCCCATGCCCGATTCCCCCGAATCCCCCGTCGACGTGCTCGGTGACGAAGCCAGCTGGCATCTGTTGGCCTCCGCCGATCTCGGCCGGCTCGCGGTCTCGACCGAGGGCGGTGTCGACATCTTTCCCATCAACTATGTGGTGGCGGATCGGGTGATCTTCTTCCGAACCGCTCCGGGCTCCAAACTCATGGACCTCACCACCCGTCCGATCGTCGCCCTCGAGACCGATGGCACCCACCACCGCCGTCGCTGGAGTGTGGTCGTCAAGGGCACCGCCGTGCGCCTCGGCTCCGACGAGGAGATCGAGGCATCCGGGGTTCTCCGCCTTCATTCGCTCGTGCCGACGGAGAAGTGGAACTACGTGCGCATCACCGCATCGTCGATCACCGGGCGGCAGTTCACGAGCTCGCACCGCGCCGGGTAGTCATCGCCCTGTCCGCGGGCGCGAAACTGCGCAGCCGCAGACTGTTCGTCACGACGAACACCGAGGAGAACGCCATCGCCGCCCCGGCGAGCAGCGGGTTCAGCAGTCCGAGCATCGCGATCGGCAGTGCCGCGACGTTGTAGGCGAAGGCCCAGAACAGGTTGCCCTTGATCGTGCCGAGCGTGCGACGAGCGAGCCGCACCGCGTCGGCCACGACGAGCAGGTCACCACTGACGATCGTGATGTCGCTGGCGGCGATGGCCGCATCCGTGCCGCCGCCCATGGCTATTCCGAGGTCTGCCGCAGCGAGAGCCGCGGAGTCGTTGACCCCGTCGCCGACCATCGCCACCACCCGACCGTCTGCCTGAAGGGCGTGGATCAGGTCGAGCTTGCCCTGGGGGGTCACTCCGGCGTGCACCTCGTCGATGCCCACCTCGGCGGCTACGGTGCGGGCGGATCCGGCGTTGTCCCCGGTGAGGAGCACCGGGCGGAGACCCAGCGCGCGAAACCGCGCAATGGCTTCCGCGCTCGTCGGCTTCACGGAATCCCGCACGGTGATGATGCCGCGCAGCTCGCCATCCCAGGCCACCGCGATGACGGTGGCGGCGGCGTCCTCGCCCGATTGCACGGCGGCGGATGCGGCGGGCGACAGCGCGATGGACCAGGAGTCGGCGAGCCACGACGCACGTCCGGCGAGGGTGAGTCGGCCGTCCACAACGGCCTGAACACCCTGACCGGCCTCGGCGTTGAACGACGTCGATTGCGCGGGGAAGATACCCTCGACCTCCGCCAGCGCCACGATCGCCCGCGCCACCGGATGCTCGGACCCCCTCTCGACCGAGGCGGCCGCGGCAAGCAGGTCGGCCCGGGACGTCGCGCCGAGGGGCTCCACGGAGACCACGGCCATGGTGCCGGTGGTGATCGTGCCGGTCTTATCGAGAACGATGGTGTCGACGGTGCGGGTCTGCTCGAGCACCTGCGGACCCCGGATGAGGATGCCGAGTTGAGATCCACGGCCGGTACCGACCAGCAACGCGGTCGGGGTCGCGAGTCCGAGCGCACACGGGCAGGCGATGATCAGCGTCGCGACCGCGGCGGTGAAGGCCGCTTCGAGCGACCCGCCGAAGAGCAGCCATCCCACGAAGGTGATGAGGGCGAGCCCGAACACCACAGGGACGAAGATGGCGGAGACCCGGTCCGCCAGGCGCTGCGCCTTGGCCTTGCCGCTCTGCGCTTCTTCGACCAGCCGACCGATGCGGGCGAGCTCGGTATCCGCGCCCACCCGGGTCACCTCCACCACGAGCCGCCCACCGACGTTGACCGTCGCTCCGACGACCCGGTCGCCCACCGAGACCTCGACGGGCACCGATTCTCCGGTGATCATGCTGCGATCGACGGCGGATGCGCCCTCGATCACGAGACCGTCGGCGGCGATCTTCTCCCCCGGGCGCACGACGAAGCTGTCGCCGGGCACGAGGGTCGAGACTGCGACGCGAGTCTCCACTCCCCCGCGGAGGAGCGTGGCATCCTTCGCGCCGAGGCGAAGCAGCGCCTTGAGTGCCGCTCCGGATTCTCGCTTCGCTCTGGCTTCGATGTACCGGCCGCCGAGGATGAAGACGGTCACCGCGGAGGCGACCTCGAGGTAGATCTCGCTCGCGCCAGAGCGCGTATTCACCAGCTGGAATGTCATATGCATGCCGGCTTCGCCGGCGGTGCCGAAGAACAGCGCATACAGCGACCAGGCGAAGGCGGCGATGACCCCGACACTCACCAGGGAGTCCATCGAGGCCGAACCGTGCCGCGCATTGAGAACGGCCACCCGGTGGAACGGCCAGGCACCCCAGACCACGATCGGCGCCGAGAGGGTGAGCGCGAGCCACTGCCAGTTGGTGAACTGCAGGGCCGGGATCATCGACAGCAATACGACCGGAGCGGCGAGGCTCGCGGAGATGACGAGGCGTCGACGAAGCTCGGTGGCATCACGATCGACCGGCGGTGCGGCCTGCTCCTCGACCACGATCGGCGCGGGGAGAGCAGCGGTATAGCCGGCCGCTTCGACCGCGGCGACGAGAGTGGCGGCATCCGCCCCATCAGTCTCCACGTGGGCTTTCTCGGTGGCGTAGTTGACGGTGGCCGAGACGCCCTCGATTCGGTTGAGCTTCCGCTCGATTCGCGTGGCGCAGGAGGCGCAGGTCATGCCCCCGATGTCGAGGTTCAGGTCGTGCAGCTCGGTGCCGGCCATGGCTACGCCGAGACCAGCAGGTATCCCGCTTCGGCGATGGCGGCACGGACACCCTCGAGCGGCACCGGGGCCGAGCTCACGACAGTGACATCCGACGCTCCCCCTACCCTGAGGTCGACGGTGACGCTCTCGACGCCTTCGAGCTCGGAGACCTCCTCCGTGACGCTCGCGACGCAGTGGGTGCAGGTCATGCCCTCGACGAGGTAGTGCTGTTCGATGTTCGCGTGTTCTGGCATGGTGAAATCCTTCAGTTTCCGCTCGATGGTCTCTGCTCGCACAGGGGTATTTGGTCTCTCACGAGCGCACGAGTCGCGCAATAGCGGCCGAGGCTTCCTTGATCTTCTCGTCGGCGACGGGCCCGCCTTCTCGAGCGGCTTCGGCGACGCAGTGAGCGAGATGGTCGTCGAGCAGGGCGAGCGCAACGGTCTCGAGGGCCTTGGTCGCTGCCGAGACCTGGGTGAGGATGTCGATGCAGTAGCTGTCGTCCTCGACCATGCGCTGGATGCCGCGCACCTGCCCCTCGGCTCGTCGCAGCCGTTTGACGAGATCGTCCTTGTTCTGGCTGTACCCGACCATGATGCGCCCTCTCTCGATACCCCTATGGGGTATAAATCTACGTCTGCGTCGGCCCGAAGTCAAACTCTCGGAAGTCAGGCATCCGTGAGCGAAGATCTCATCGCGCATGACGCCGGGCATTCTCGCGAACGGCCCGCAGTAGGCTCCGAGCATGCCAAGCACACGGTCGATGAAACTGATGGAATCCGCTCACCGCGTCCTGCAGCGCATCACGGCAGGAAAAGCCGGCTGGAATATCGCCGGGATGCCGGTTATCGAGCTCACGACGACCGGCCGAAAGAGCGGCGAGCGCCGCACGACCATGCTCACCTCTCCGACACGGGATGGCGAGGCCTACGTGGTGGTGGCCTCCCGCGGCGGAGACGACCGCAACCCCGCCTGGTTTCTCAACCTGCGGGACGATCCCCGCGTGGAGGTCGTGATCGAGGGTCATCCGCGGGTTCAGATGCACGCGAGCATCGCCGATCCCGAGCAACGAGCCCGACTCTGGCCACTCATCACGGGAAGGTACGCCAACTACGCCGGCTACCAGAAGAAGACCGACCGGGAGATCCCCCTCGTGCTGTTGAAGCCCCTCTTGAATGCGGCTGACGGTCAGCTTCCGGATGCCGATTAACAGCTCTCGACAATGTGTCGTGACGTATCGTTGAGACGTGAGCGACTGGCATATCACTGCCGTCATTTCGGCATTGGCCACATCCGTCCAGAGAGGACACAACATGCGCACCCCATCTTCCGCCGGCTTCGACCTGTGGGAGGCCGTCGACGGCCTTCGCGAGAACTTCCCCCGCATGGCGGGATACATGAACTCCGGGCAGCCGGGGCAGACCGGCCGGATGGGCCGCGGTGACGTGCGCACCGCCATCCTCATCGCCCTAGCCAAGGAGCCGATGCACGGCTACCAGATCATCCAGTCCATCGAGGCGAGCACCAACGGTGCGTGGAAGCCGAGCGCCGGCTCCATCTACCCCACGCTCCAGCTGCTCTCCGACGAGGGACTCGTCAGCTCGGAACAGGTCGGTGAGCGCAAGGTCTACTCGCTGACCGAAGCGGGCAAGGAAGCCGCCGCCGAGTTCTCCAGCGGCCCGACGCCCTGGGAGCCGCGCCGATCGTGGAACTCAGACCGCAACACCGCCCTGCCGAAGGCCGGGGCGAAGCTCGCCCAGGCTGCCGCGCAGGTCGCGCAGAGCGGCACCGCAGAGCAGAGGGAGCGCGCCGTCGCCGCCATCGACGAGGCACGCCGCACGCTCTACTCCATCCTCGCCGAGGACTGAGGGCATGCCGCCCGATCGCGGCACCAGCACTGCATCGCAGATAGACCCCGCTTACCGCGCGCGGTATCGCCGCATCATGCGGTTCTCCGCGTCCGCACTGGCGCAGACCTGGTGGTTCGAGCTCGTTCTGCCACGATTCGGTCTGCGCCGACTCGCGGCCCGCAGCCGCACCAAGCGGGTGCAGCGCATCGCCCGTCGCTTCTACGTGCTCGCCGCCGATCTCGGCGGACTGATGATCAAGGTGGGCCAGTTCCTGTCGTCGCGCCTCGACATCCTTCCGCCCGAGATCACTAAAGAGCTCGAGGGGTTGCAGGATGAGGTTGAGCCCGAGCTGTTCGAGAGCATCCGCCGCCAGGCCGAAGGGGAACTGGGGATGCCGCTTGAGCAGGCCTACGCCTCGTTCGAGCAGATTCCCATCGCCGCGGCATCCCTCGGCCAGGCCCATCGCGCTCGTCTGACCGCGGGGATCGCCGCGGACGTCGGTTTCGAGAACGTCGTCGTGAAGGTGCAGCGACCGGGCATCGAGAAGATCGTCGAGGTCGATCTCGCGGCGCTCCGTCGGGTGGCCCGCTGGCTCTCCCACGTGAAACTGGTGTCGAACCGCGCCGACGCTCCAGCGCTGGTCGAGGAGTTCGCCGCGACGAGTCTGGAGGAGATCGACTACCTGCACGAGGCCGCGAGCGCCGAGCGCTTCGCGGAGGATTTCGCGAGCGACGCGCGCATCGGCGCACCTGTCATCGTCTGGGACCGCAGCGCCCTTCGCGTGCTCACGCTGTCGGATGTGACCGCGATCAAGATCTCGGATGTCGCGGGCCTCAGCGCTGCGGGAATCGACCCGGCGGAGGTCGCACAGGAGCTCGCGCGATCCACGTTCCAGCAGATCTTCGTCGCCGGGTTCTTCCACGCGGATCCGCATCCGGGCAACATCTTCATCACGCCGGGAAGGCCCGGAACCGACGAGGACTGGCGCCTCACCTACGTGGACTTCGGGATGATGGGCGAGATCTCCGACTCGCTTCGGAGCGGCCTTCGAGACTTCATCCTCGCCGCGGTCGGCCGGGACGGTCGCGCCCTTGTCGCCTCCCTCGAACGCCTCGGGGTGCTGCTCAAGACGGCGGACACCAACGAACTCGAGCGGGCCATGACCGCCCTGTTCGACCGCTTCGGCGGCATGGGTGTCGCCGAGTTGCAGACCGTCGACCCGCGTGAGCTGGAGAAGTTCGCGAGGGGATTCGGCGAGACGATCCGTGCCCTGCCATTCCAGCTGCCGGAGAACTTCCTGCTGCTGGTGCGGAGCATCTCCCTCATCTCGGGGGTGACGAGCGCCCTCAATAAAGACTTCAACATGTGGGATGCGGTCGACCCCTTCGCCCGCACCGTGCTGAGTTCGACCAGTGGCAACGCGCTCCGCGGCATCGGCCAGCAGGCGGTGACCTACGCGAACACCCTCGCTCGGCTTCCGCGGCGCCTCGATGAACTCGCCACCCGCCTCGACCGGGGACAGGTCGCCGTGCGTGCCCCGGAGGTCGACCGCCGCCTGCGGTCGATCGAGCGCTCCGTGAGTCGCCTCGCCTCCGCGCTCGTCTTCGCGACGCTGCTCATCGCCGGGGTGCTGCAGCGCCCGACGGATGAGACGCTCGGCTGGGTGCTGATGGCCGCGTCCACGCTTCCGTTGCTGCACGTGTTGGTGACCGCCCGGCGACGCTGACGATCCGCCCATCGCGCTCGTGGGTGATGGCGACTGGCGCGACCCTGACGGGAGTCAGCGCCGTGCGAGCCGCAGCATCCAGCCGAGCGTTCGGATGATCCCGACGCCGACCGTCGCCACGAGTAACAGTTGGAGCAGGGGCTTGAATCCGAGATAGATGGACGGAATCAGGCAGCCGAGCGGCGTCGTGCACGGTTGATTCGCGAGGTCACGGATCACGAAGATCACCACGACCACGACGGCGATGGACATCCACAGCCTGATCAGGTCGACGGCGGTTCGGCCAGTGGGCCGAGGGCGAGCGGCCGTGCGTCGGCGCGGTGCAGACCGTACGCGTGTGGTCGGGCGCGAAGCCGGGCGGGCTGCCGCGGCTCGGGTGCGCGCCTGCTCGCTCACCGGAGGAGCGGGCGTGCCCACCTGGTCGACGAGTCGCTCGAAGCGCTGCATCACCCGCAGCGTGTCGGCGGCACGGGGGTCACGGTGCCAGGTGGCGGGTTCCTCGGCGGCCAGCTTGATCAGCTCGAGCTGGTTTGCGCTGAGCCGCTGGGGCTGGTCGACGAGCCAGGAGGCCAGCCGCTTCGCGTCGATGACCGCGACGGGGCGGTCGGTCGACTCGCGCTTGTCGGTGATGCTCCGCGCATGGAGAATCGCGACAACGGATCTCACGGGCACAGGGAATTCGACCCTCCCGGTCAGTCGCCGCTTCACATCCTGGCCGTCGGCGAGCGCCTGACGCAGATGATTCGTGTTCGCGTAGTTGATGCGCAGCACGACGTCACCCACCCATACGGAGGCACCGGCGTGATGTTTGGTGTTGATGGCGAAGACTCCGCCAGGGCCGACGACCAGATGGTCGACGTCTTTCGTGCCCGCTCCGATGGGAACCGCGTGTCGCACGAACCAGTCCGGTCCGAGACTCGCGAGCAGTGCGCCGACCTCGATCTCCGCGAGTGCGCCCGTGTACCAGGACCAGGCCTCGTCGGCGAGGGTGAGGCGATCCGTCGTTCGCAGCGAGGGATCGAGCGCCTCGGCATCAGCCTGCACCTGAAGGCACTTCTCGGCGACCGCGTATCCGGCCGCTCGAGATGACAGTGCCTGGATGCCCGCGAAGTCCGTTCGCGCACCCTCCTCCTGAGACAAACTCATCCGTACCCCCGAAGACTCACGCTAGCGGCACCGGGAACGCTTCGTTCACCCCCATTTCGGGATCGGGGGCGCCGCTCTCTTCGGCCGTATTGGCAGCCGTGTCTTCCGATCGGAGCTGTGCCGCTCGAGAGCCAGTATCACCGTCACGATCTCGGAGTCCGGTGATCTCGCCACATCCCGCGCGCCGGTGATCGCCCGGAGGCGTGCCCCGACGGGTTCGCCGCGGCCTCACCGGTCGGGGAGGCGGCTCCCCGGTGTCATTCCGAGGCGATGCGGGCACCAGAGCCGGAGGTGCCGCCCTCGCTCAGGCGAAGTACCTCAACCAGAGGTATGGCAGGCAGAGCGTGACCGTGACGGCGGTCACGATGAGCCCGTACTTGGTGAATGTCCAGAAAGAGATGGGATGACCGTTGCGCATCGCGATGCCGAGCACGACCACGTTGGCACTGGCTCCCACCGCGGTGGCGTTGCCGCCGAGGTCTGCGCCGAGCGTCAGCGCCCACCAGAGCGGTTGGGCGGGCTGGCCACCGGCCTGCACCAGGTCGTTGACGAGCGGCGCGAGAGTGGCGACATAGGGGATGTTGTCCACGATGCCCGAGAACACGGCGGAGCCGAACAGGAGCCCGGCCGTCGCACCGAGGTAGTTGGTGCCCACGGCCTCGATCGCCGCCTGGCCGACGGCTTCGATCACTCCGAGGCTCACCAGCCCGCCCACCATGATGAAGAGACCGGCGAAGAAGAGCAGTGTCTGCCACTCGACATCCGCGAAGATCTTGCGGGTCTCGAGCCGGGTGATGAGCACGAGAAGCCCGGCCCCCAGCAGTGCGACGATCGCCGGCTCGAGGTTGACGAGCGAGTGAAGGATGAAGCCGGCGATCACCAGCGCCAACACGCTCAGCGACTTGACGAGCAGCGGCACATCACGGATCGCCTCCCGCTCATTGAGCGCCATCACCCGCGTGACCCGAGCCGGATCGAAGCTGAGCTGCTTGCGGAACATGAGCCAGCAGAGGCCGATGAAGACCACGAGCAGGATGACGATGATCGGCGCGACGTTCACGATGAAGTCGTTGAAGCTGAGGCCGCCCCGACTGGCGATGATGATGTTGGGCGGATCGCCGATCAGCGTCGCCGCCCCTCCGATGTTGCTGGACATGACCTCGGCGATGAGGAAGGGAATCGGCGAGATGTTGAGTCGGTCGCAGATCAGGAGGGTGACGGGGGCGATGAGCAGAACCGTCGTCACATTGTCGAGGAACGCGGAGAGCACGGCGGTGATCAGCACCAGCATGACCATGATGACGAAGGGTCGGCCCTTCGCCCGTTTCGCCGCCCAGATCGCGAGGAACTCGAACAGACCCGATTGCTGCAGGATGCCGACGATGATCATCATGCCCAGCAGCAGGAAGATGACGTTCCAGTCGATTCCGCTCTCCTGGGAGAAGAAGATCCCCTTCTTATCGGTCGCGCCGATGATCACCATGAGACCGGCGCCGACGAGGGCGACGGTGACGCGTGGCACCTTCTCGGTCGCGATGAGGATGTAGGCGCCGACGAAGACCGCAAGCGCCAGGATGACCTGGATACTCATGCGTCGTCGTGCGAAGTGTCGGACGGTGCACAGAACGTGAGGATGGAATCCATCAGCGCCGTGAGCGTGACGAACTGGGCGTCGGACCCGCTCGATCCCTTGATGAGGGCGATCTGGGCCCGGGCGTTCGCCATGCGCGCCGCCACCTCGAGGATCGTGTCATCCGCATCCACTCGCAGCAGTTCGTAGATGTGAACCCGGTCATCGTCGATCAGCTGCCCGATGGTGTTCTGGCCCGCCTTCGCCCAGACCTCCTCGGCCGCCTGTTCGTCGAGCACTCCGGCGAGCGCCATGTCGTCGACCACATAGCTGGGCACCAGGAGGCCCAACACGTCGACCGCGGAGACCACGGCCGAGGGCACACCGGCCGAATCGGCGATCACCAGACCGACGAGGTCGTCGGCGGCGATGGCACGCGCGGCCTCCAACGCGGTGGTTTCCCGCGCGACCATCGGAAGGCTGACTTGAAGATCGGATGCGCGCATGGGGTCCCCTCAGAAGTTGGCAGCAGTCCTGCTGCGCCGACCAGACTTCCCGGCTCACCTCAGTCGAGCGTAGCGGGGGTTCGCACTTTTCGTGAGGTGGGTCGCTGGGGGTGACCGGGCGCCGGCGGCCGCGCGCCCCGCGTTGGTTGGACCGGGCGCCAGAGAAGACCGCCGACTTCTGGCCGGATATCCATTCATTGCTAAAGTCACTGAATGGAATTGCGTCAACTCGAACACTTCGTCACCGTCGCCGATGAGAGGCACTTCACCCGGGCGGCCGAGCTGCTTCAGATCTCGCAGTCGGGTCTCTCCGCGTCCATCAGGGCCCTCGAAACCGAGCTCGGCATCTCGCTGTTCGTCCGCAGCACGCGCCGCGTCGAACTCACCGCCGCCGGGCAGGCGCTGCTCGCCGACTCCATCCGCACTCTCGCGAGCGCCGCCGCCGCGCAGAACGCGGTCGCAGCGGTGCGCGGCCTCGTGCGCGGGCGCCTCACCGTCGGCGCGGAGCCGTGCATCGGTGCGATCGACCTCCCCGCGGAACTCGGGCGATTCCGGCTCGCGAACCCCGGC
The DNA here is from genome assembly GCF_014217685.1 of Glaciihabitans sp. INWT7. Lineage (NCBI taxonomy): Bacteria > Bacillati > Actinomycetota > Actinomycetes > Micrococcales > Microbacteriaceae > Glaciihabitans > Glaciihabitans sp. INWT7. The sequence goes on from NZ_CP043653.1 coordinate 2,762,940, forward strand.
GTCGAGGTGCGGCTGCGCTACGAGGGATCCGTCGATCAGCTCGAGAGCGTCGCGAGCGGGCTCCGGGACGTGGCCCTGGTCGTGGTGACCGGTCTCGCCCCGCAGGGGGTGCGACTGCGTCCGGTGAGCTCACAGAAGCTCGTGGTGCTGTGCCACCCGGAGCATCAGTTCGCCTCACGGAGCGTGGTCGACATCGAGTCGCTGCACGACCAGCCGATGATCGGCTTCCAGCCCGGGTGGGGCGCCCACGTGCTGGCGCGCCGGGCGTTCGCGGCGGCGGGATACGACTACCGCACCGCGATGGAGGTCAATGACGTGCATCCGCTGCTCGACCTCGTGGGCTATAACCTCGGGGTCGCGATCGTGCCGGCGAGCTTCGCCGCGAAGCGTCCGGGCACCCTCTGCGCCGTGCCGCTGCCCGAGAACGTGCCGCACTGGACGGTCGCCGTCGCGATGGCGGACGAACCGAGTCCGGCCGCCACCGCATTCCTCGACCAGTTGTTCGAGGAGAGCCCTCAGGCTCCGTCGAGCATCGAGAGCTCGTCGGCGGTCAGGGTGACCTCGGCCGCCTGAACCGAGTTGGTGATGCTCTCCGGTCGAGACGCGCCGGGGATCGGGATCACCCGAGGCGACTTCGCCAACTCCCAGGCGAGACACACGACCTGCGGGGTGACGCCGCGGTCGGCCGCCACCTTTCCGAACGCCGCGAACCTGTCGCCGAGCGATGCGGCGGAGGTGATGCCTCCGAGCGGGCTCCACGGCAGAAATGCGATGCCGAGCTCAGCGCACAGTTCGAGTTCCGGCTCGCTGCTGCGGAAGGCCGGCGAGAACTGGTTCTGCACCGACACGAGTCGGCCGCCGAGCACCTCGTTGGCCAGTCGGATCTGCTCCGGGTTGGCGTTGGAGATCCCCGCCTGTCGAATGGTGCCGGCATCGAGCAGATCGCGGATCGCTCCGACGGAGTCTTCGTAGGGAACCTCGGAGTCGGGCCGATGAAACTGGTAGAGGCCGATCGCGTCGCCGCCCAAGCGCTTCAGCGATGCCTCAGCCGCCTGCTTCAGGTATTCGGGTCGGCCGTTCTGGGTCCAGGAGCCGTCACCCGGGCGCAGGTGTCCGCCCTTGGTGGCGACGAGCACGGCCGACGTGTCCCCACCCCAGGAGGCGATCGCCTTTGCGATGAGGGACTCGTTGTGGCCGACATCCGTCGCGGTCAGATGGTAGGCGTCCGCCGTGTCGAAGAGGGTCACGCCCAGGTCGAGTGCCGCGTGGATGGTTGCGATGGAGCGGGCCTCGTCGGGCCGCCCTTCGATGGACATGGGCATGCCGCCGAGGCCGATCTCGCTGACCTGCACATCGCCGATGGTTCGTGTCTTCATGTTCTCGGGTCTCTCTCTTCTGCTGAACGGGTTACCAGGCGTAGTCTTCGGGCGCAGTCTTGCGACCGGGGAAGATCTCGTCGAGACGTGCGAGGGCGGCAGCGTCGAGCGTGACGTCGAGCGCGCGCACCGCGGCATCCAGCTGGTCCATGGTTCGCGGTCCGACGATGGGCGCGGTCACCGCGGGCTGGTGGAGCAACCAGGCCAGGCCGACATCGCCCGGCTCATGGCCGAGCTCCTCGGCGAAGTCCTCATAACGCTCGATGGCGTCGCGATGAGTCTCGAGCATCTCGGCGGCGCGCCCCTCCAGGCGACGTTTGCCGCCGCGCTCCTTGCGCACCACTCCGCCGAGGAGTCCCCCGTGCAGCGGCGACCACGGGATGATCCCGAGGCCGTTGCCCTGGGCGGAGGGGATCACCTCGAGCTCGATGTCGCGCGTGAGCAGGTTGTAGATGGACTGTTCGCTCACCAGCCCGGTGAAGTTGCGTCGACGGGCCTCGGCCTGGGCCGTGGCGATGTGCCATCCCGCGAAGTTGCTGCTGCCGGCGTACAGGATCTTGCCTTGCGCGACGGCCGTCTCCATCGCCTGCCAGATCTCGTCCCAGGGGGTGTCCCGATCGACATGGTGGAACTGGTAGAGATCGATGTAGTCGGTCTTCAGTCGCGACAGGCTCGCGTCGAGAGCACGACGGATGTTCAGCGCCGAGAGCTTGCCCTCGTTCGGCCGCTGCGTCATGTCGCCGTAGAGCTTTGTGGCGAGCACGGTGTGCTCGCGCCGACCGTTGCCCTGCTCGAACCAGTTGCCGAGGATCGTCTCGGTCGTACCGCGGCCGAGTTCGCCGCCGTACACGTTCGCCGTGTCGAAGAAGTTGATGCCGTAGTCCTGCGCCGAGTCCATGATGGCGAAGGAGTCGGACTCCGTCGTCTGCGGCCCGAAGTTCATGGTTCCGAGGCAGAGGCGGGAGACGGTGAGGCCCGAGCGGCCGAGATGCGTGTATTCCATAGATCTACCGTGCTCTCCACCCGCCCATCTGTCCAATAGGAAACGCGGATGCTACTGAGCAGTCGGGGTTCTCAATGAAGGGATCTCGGCGGTGAGCCCGCGGCCCTAACATGAGCACATGCCGATGCCGGTCCTGGCGACAAAGCTCTTCGTGCCCCTGGCGCGGGCGCAGGCCGTCGCCCGCCCGCGACTCGTCGACCGGCTGGATGCGGGCATCCGGTCTGGCGCAAAACTCACCCTGATCTCCGCCCCGGCCGGATTCGGCAAGACGACCGTTCTCGGTGATTGGGTGTCGCGGATCGGCCAGTCGGAGGCCGGAACGCGGGTCGCCTGGCTATCGATCGAGTCCGGCGACAACGACCCGGTGCGGTTCTTCGGCTACCTCGTTGCCGCGCTGCAGTATGCCGATGCCGCCATCGGCGCGGCGATCCCAGCGGGCGAACAGCCGAACGAAGCGACCTTGACCGCCCTCGTCAACGACCTCGCCGCCAGCACCCACGAGATCCTTCTGGTGCTGGACGACTTCCACCTCATCGAAGACCGCGCGGTGCGCGACGCCATGGTCTTCTTGCTCGACCATCTGCCGCCGACCTCGCACCTGGTGATCGCGAGCCGCTCCGATCCCCTGCTGCCCATTGCGCGCCTGCGGGCGCGGGGCGAGCTCACGGAAGTGCGCGCCGCCGACCTGCGCTTCACGGCCGACGAGGCCGCCGCATTCCTCAATCGGTCCATGGGCCTGGCGCTCTCCCCCGGCGATGTCGCCGCTCTCGAAGCCCGCACGGAAGGATGGATCGCCGGGCTCCAGCTGGCCGCCCTGAGCATGCGGGACCGCACCGACACATCCGCCTTCATCGCTGCATTCGCCGGCAGCAACCGTTTCGTCATCGACTATCTCATCGAGGAGGTACTGGAGCAGGCGCCCCTCGACGTGCGCCGGTTTCTCTGCGACACCGCCATTCTCGAGAGGTTCACCGCGCCACTCTGCGAGGCGGTGAGCGGCCAGAGCGGGGGCGAGGAGATGCTCGAATCGCTCGAACGGGCGAACCTCTTCGTCGTCGAACTCGATGATCGCCGCGAATGGTTCCGCTACCACCACCTCTTCGCGGACGTGCTGCGGGCGCGTCTTCTCTCCGGTGGCCCCGCGCATGTTGCCGCTCTGCACAGCCGCGCCAGCGGATGGTTCGAGGCCAACAACCTGCCGGAGGAGGGCGTTTCCCACGCGCTGGCGGCCTCCGATTTCTCCCGCGCCGCGCGTCTGATCGAGGCCACGATTCCGAGTGTGCGGAAGTCCCGGCAAGACGCGACGCTGCTCGGATGGCTCGCCCTCCTCCCCGACGATACGATCGGTCGTCGGCCCGTGCTCGGGGTGTTCTCCGCTTGGTTCTCGCTGGTCTCCGGCGACGTCGCCGCTGTCGAGGCGAAACTGGCCCGCGCGGAGAACTCCCTCGAAGCCGGGCACGACTCGGAGCCCGGCCAGGAACTCGACACGCTCCCCGTCACGATCGGCCTGTATCGGGCATCCGTCGCGCTCGCCACCGGTGACTTGGCCGGCATCACCCGGCACGCCGCCCGGGCCCTCGCCCTCACCAGCACCTCCGATCACCTCGGGCGGGGTGCGGCCGCCGGGCTCCTCGGCCTGGGTGAGTGGGCCAGCGGCGATCTCGAGGCCGGCGTGAAGGCATTCGGCGACGCATCACGCAGCCTGCGTCTCGCCGGCAACCTGACCGATGCCCTGAGCACGACGATGGTGCTCGCCGACATGCTCATCCCCCTCGGCCGCCTCGCGGAGTCGCGGCGCGCGTACGAGGCGGCGTTGCGAGAGTCGACGACCACGCTGGCCGGTGGCCCACCCACCGCAGATCTCCACGGAGGCTTCGCCGAAGTGCTGGTCGAGCTCGGTGCCCTCGAGGCTGCCGAAGAGCACCTGGCCGCAGGTGCCGCCCTGGGCGACGCGGCGTTTTCGAATGAACACCATCACCGATGGTTCGTATCGAAAGCACTCCTCGCACAGTCCCGGGGTGAGCTCGACGCCGCTCTCGAACTGCTCGAGTCGGCTGAGCGGCACTATCGTCGGGGTTTCTTCGCCGAGGCCCGATCGATCGCGGCCATGAGGGCGCGCATCCTGATTATGCAGGGGCACCTGCCCGAGGCGCAGGCGTGGGCGGATTCTCTCGGCCTGGCCCCGCAGGATGCGCTCAGCTACCTGACCGAGTATTCCCACATCACCTTGGCGCGGCTGCTGATCGCGCAGGGCGACCCCCGCGCGGCCGCGCTGCTCGAACGGCTGCTCGTCGCCGCCGAGGGCGCTGGTCGGGCCGGGGTCGTGAGCGAACTGCGCGCGCTGTCCGGACGCACGGCTGGCGAGGCGAGCGGTGCCAGGCAGGGGCTGAGCAACCGCGAGCTGCAGGTGCTGCGACTGCTCGCCACCGAACTCACCGGCCCCGAGATCGCGCGCGAACTCTACGTCTCGGTGAACACTCTCCGCACCCACACCCGGCACATCTTCGAGAAGCTCGACGTGAACGGTCGCACCGCCGCCGTGCGGCGGGGGCGCGAACTCGGCGTTCTCTGACTATCACCAGATGTGGTGATGCCGGGTCACCAGGTGCGTTCGTAGGTTGCCCCTATGAACATCACCTCAGCCACCTTGACTCGCGCCGCCGCCGTGGCCGCCGCTCTTGCCGGAACCGCCTACATCGTCATCCAGTTCATCCACCCCCTGGATGTCATCGAATCTCTCTCCACCCAGCGCTGGGTGACCGTGCACATCCTCAGCTTCGCGGAGGCGGTTCTCGCACTGATCGGCTTCGCCGGAATCTACCTGCGCCAACTTCGCCAACTGGGACTGCTCGGGCTCATTTCCTACGCGATGCTCGCACTGTTCTTCGTGCTACAGGCGGCCTTCAACTTCGCCGAGGCCCTCATCGCCCCGCTCATCGCCATCGATGCCCCTCGGCTGGCTGTCGACATCGTCGGGCTGTTCGGCCGCTATCCGGCGGTCAATGACCTCGGGATCCTCGCCGGTGTGCCGCTGGTCGGCAGCATCCTCTACGTCGGCGGTGCGCTGCTGTTCGGTATCGCGATCATCCGCGCGCGGGTGCTGTCTCGCGGTGCGGGAATCCTGCTGATCGCTGCGGCCGCCATCACGCCCGTCGCGGGCGCGCTGCTGCCGCACACCCTGGAACGCATGGCCGCGCTGCCCATGGGCGCAGCGATCGTCTGGCTGGGGTGGTCTCTCTGGTCGAACCGGATGCCAGCGGCCTGAGCCATGTACGAGATACGCCTGCAGGGGCAGCTCGACCAACGGTGGCGTGACTGGTTCGAGGGGTTCACGCTCGCCATCGAGAGCGACGGAACAACAACCCTCACCGGCCCGGTCACCGACCAGGCCGCCCTGCACGGACTGCTCAGACGAATCGGTGATCTCGGCGTGACGCTGATTTCCCTCAACGAGCTGCACAAGGAGCACAAGAAATGACCACCTCCATCGCCAGACCGACCGCCGGAGGAATCACGGGCACGCGCCGCCAGTGGCTGGTGCCCGCCGGGCTGATCCTGCTCACCCTCATCCCGATCCTCGCCGGCGAAGTGCGACTGCACGAGATCGCCAGCGGCGCCGTCGAAACCGCGAAGAACGCGCGGTTTCTCGAATCGCCGATCCCGGTCGTGACCCACATCGTGAGCGTCACGATCTTCAGCATCCTCGGTGCGTTCCAGTTCGTCTCCGCGCTGCGGCGCCGTCGGAGCTGGCACCGCATCGCCGGTCGCATCCTGATCCCGGCCGGCCTGCTCACCGCGCTGTCGGGCATGTGGATGGCTGCCTTCTACCCGCACCCCGCCGGCGAGGGCCTCTCCCTCTCCATCATTCGCCTGGCTTTCGGGGCAGCGATGGTGGCGAGCATCGCTTTCGGCATACGCGCGATCGTGAAGCGTGACTTCCCCTCCCACGGGGAGTGGATGACCCGCGCCTACGCCATCGCTGTTGCCGCCGGCACCCAGGCGATCGTCCTCATCCCCGAGACGATCGTCTTCGGGCCCGGCAACGAGTTGCCTCGGACGACGTTCATGGCGGCCGCCTGGGTAATCAACCTCACGATCGCCGAGCTGGTCGTCCGTCGGCGTCGCGGTATCCCCGCGGCGACCCGCTGAGGACCGCGGCCTGCCTGGACATCGACCACAGCATAGTTCTCAGCCGCAACCGAAGGAGCAGAACCATGTCTTATCCGCTACGACTCGAAGCAACTCTCGACCCGCACCTGTCCCGCTGGCTGTGGATCGTCAAGATGTTCCTGGCCATCCCGCACTACGTGATCCTCGTCGTGCTCAATACGGCATTCGTGATCACCAGCCTGGTCGCGGGGATCGCGATTCTCGCGACCGGGCGCTATCCGCGTGCCCTGTTCGACTTCAACGTGGGAGTGCTGCGTTGGAACTGGCGCGTCGGCTTCTCCGTCTACGCGGCGCTCGGCACCGACGCCTATCCGCCATTCACCCTCGCCGCCACCGACTACCCCGCCACCCTCGAAGTCGACTACCCCGAGCGGCTGTCCCGGCCCCGCGTGCTCATCGCATGGCTGCTCGCCATTCCGCACCTCATTGTGGTGGGCTCGTTCGTCGGCATCATCATGCTCTACCCGTGGGATGCCTCCGCGAGCTGGCAGGGCGGGCATCCGGTCGGCGGGTACTCGGTGCTCAATCTGCTCGTCGTGATCGCGGGCGTCATTCTTCTCATCACGGGACGCTACCCGACCTCGCTCTTCGAGTTCCTGGTGGGATTCAGCCGCTGGACGTACCGCGTCGTCGCTTTCGTCGGGCTGATGACGGAGGTGTATCCGCCCTTCCGGCTGGATGCGGGCGGCCAGGAACCCGACCGAGAGTCGCGCTCCCCCGCCAGCCCACTGCACGAGAGCTCTGCGGTTACGGTGCGCTGAGCTGCCGTCACACACCATTGGCGCAGCGCGGTCGCTTCGACGGAAGGCAGCGCGTTGCCGCTCAGGGGTGGGCGCAACCATCTTCGACAGCTCGCAGGGGCTGTGATCGAGGCGTTTGCGAGGTGCCCCTGGAGGGACTCGAACCCCCAACCGTTTCCTTAGGACGGAACTGCTCTTCCATTGAGCTACAGAGGCTGGCGTGACGAGTTTAGCCGGAGCGGGTCTCGATACGGCCGCGGACGGCCTACTCGGCCAGCCAAGCTATGCCGCGGGCAGGAACTCTTCCCACTCGGCCTCTGCGCGCTCGACCCCGCGCACCAGCCAGGCCGTGCCGTGGGGCGGCTTCGGGCGCACGCGCAGGGTCCAGTTCATCTCGGCCGGCGTGCGGTCGCCCTTCACGTTGTTGCACTTGAGGCAGCACGCCACGAGGTTCTCCCAGCTGTCGGCACCCCCACGCGAGCGCGGCAGAACGTGGTCGATCGTGTTGGCAGCTCCCCCGCAGTATCCGCAGCGCTGCCCGTCGCGGCGCAGCACACCGCGGCGCGACACCGGAATCAGCCGACTGTTCGGGATGCGCACGTAGCGTGTCAACAAGATGACAGACGGGCGATCGTAAGAACCGGATGCCGCCCAGACCGGATGCCCGGCATCCGCCGCGACGATCGTGGCCTTCTGGTTCATCACGAGCACGAGCGCTCGTTTGAACGACACCACGGCGAGGGGCTCGAAGCCCGCATTGAGGACCAGCGTGCGCATTGTCATCCTTTCGAAAATGCCTGGACGGCTTCCAGGCAGATCGATGCACCTTGTGTTCTGAGCGTCGTGGTCGAACGCGGTCAGCAGGCGGTTTCGGGCAAACAAAAAGGCACTGTCAGTGAGACAGTGCCTGATGATTACCCGCGTGGAAGCCCACCCGTTGCTGACAGTAGTGCCGTATGAAAAAGTACGCGCGCGCATCCACGGATTGGATGGCTCGTGACTGTGACATCGGGCTCTTTTCGAAAACGACTCTCAGAATTGCAAGAAACCCAGCGTAACCCAGAAAATACGCGCAATCGAAGGCACGGCGCGCACCGAAACGAAGCGTTAACGCGTTGTTAGATTCCCACGTAGACGTGGATGGCGACCTCGGTGGGCAACTCGAGGCCATCCTCGTGTCCCTCCACCTGCACGAGCACATAAGAACCGATGGCGGTGAAGCTCGCCTTCGCGCCCGGCAACACTCCGGCCGTGCGCAACTGTTCGAGCAGCTCCACCTCGTACTGCACAGGCTCACCGAGACGACGGATGACGCCCGTAATCGGTCCGACCGCACCGAGCGTGTAGTTGACGATGTTCACCACGCCGTCGGAGAACTGGCCGACCGCGTGGTCGCCCAGCTCGTCGAGACCCGGGATGGGATTGCCATAGGGAGAGTGTGTGGGGTGCTCGAGCAGCTCGATGATGCGGCGCTCCACCGACTCGCTCATCACATGCTCCCAGCGACATGCTTCCTCGTGCACGAGAGCCCAGTCGAGGCCGATGACATCGGCCAGTAGGCGCTCGGCGAGGCGATGCTTGCGCATGACATGCACGGCCTTGCTGCGACCCTCCGCAGTGAGGGCCAGGTGGCGGTCGCCCTCGACGACAACCAGACCGTCGCGCTCCATGCGGCCGATCGTCTGCGAGACAGTGGGCCCGGAATGGCCGAGTCGCTCGCTGATGCGCGCGCGGAGGGGGAAGATGTTCTCTTCCTCGAGCTCGTAGATCGTGCGGAGGTACATCTCAGTGGTGTCAATGAGATCGGCCATCGTCGCCTCCTAACGCTGCGTGCTTCTCAGGTAAGCCTAACCTGCGGCACTGCCCCGGCATTCCGTGCCGAAACCGCTCCCATAGAATTGGCCCCATGCCGCAACTGACCATTCCCTCGTCCCTCCTGCCCGCCGACGGACGATTCGGCTGCGGCCCGTCCAAGGTGCGGCCGGAACAGCTCGCGCATCTCGCGAGCGCCGGGGCGAGCATCCTCGGTACGTCCCACCGCCAGGCGCCGGTCAAGGACCTCGTGGGGCGGGTGCAGTCCGGGCTGTCGCAGCTCTTCCGTCTTCCCGACGGATACGAGGTCGTCATCGGCAACGGTGGATCGACCGCATTCTGGGATGCTGCCGCGTTCTCGCTCATCGAGAAGCGCAGCCAGAACCTCACCTTCGGCGAGTTCGGCTCCAAGTTCGCACAGGCCGCGGGTGCCCCGTTTCTCAAGGCGCCGATCGTGATCGACGCTCCGGCCGGATCCCGCAGCGAGATCGAGATCACCCCCGGCATCGACGTCTACGCGTGGCCGCACAACGAAACCTCCACGGGAGTGATGGCCCCGGTCATCCGCGCCGCCGGGGACCCGGGCGCGCTCACCGTGGTGGACGCGACGAGCGCGGCCGGCGGCATCGACTTCGAAGCGACCGAGACCGACGTGTACTACTTCGCGCCGCAGAAGAACTTCGCCTCGGACGGCGGCCTGTGGTTCGGCCTCTTCTCGCCCGCCGCGATAGAGCGGGTGGAGCGCATCGCGGCGAGCGAGCGTTGGATCCCGGAGTTCCTCAGCCTCAAGAACGCGGTGGACAACTCCCGCCTCAAGCAGACGCTCAACACCCCGGCGCTCTCGACCCTGCTTCTCATGGAGAACCAGATCGACTGGATCAACGGCAACGGCGGGCTGGCCTGGGCGGATGCCCGCACCAAGGAGTCCTCCGCGGTGCTGTACGACTGGGCCGAGGCGTCCACGTATGCAACTCCCTTCGTCACGAACCCCGACCACCGTTCGCAGGTCGTCGTCACCATCGACTTCGAAGACAGCATCGACGCGGCGGCCATCGCGAAGACCCTGCGTGCCAACGGCATCGTCGACACCGAGCCCTATCGCAAGCTCGGTCGTAACCAGCTGCGCGTGGCCACCTTCACCGCGATCGAGCCGGATGATGTGCGGGCCCTCGTGTCCTCCATCGAGTTCGTCGTGGAGAACAGCTGAGCATGCGGCTCTTCCTGAAGGACTCCGAACGGCGCCCCGACCCGGTGCCGGTGAAGACCGACGACCGCCGCCCGCTGCTGGTTGGGCTCGCGGTCTGGGTGATCGCCGCGATCATCGTGCTGCTCTTCCTGCGACCGCTGAGCGACTCCGGCAACGGCCCCATCCTCTGGACGTGCGCCGTCGGAATCCTGCTCGGACTCGCCGGATTGATCTACGCGGCGAAGCGCCCGAAGTAGCTCCGGGCTGCGGCCCACGAGGTGCGGCCCGGCGGGACCAGGCCCGAGTCACTCAGACCGAGCGCTCGTGCTCGTCCTCAGGCTCATCGTCGTCGGGCTCATCTTCGTCGGCGTCATCGTCGTCGGTGTCATCGTCGTCGGTGTCGTCTTCGTCCGGCTCATCGAGGTCGTCGATATCGACGCCGTCGAGGTCTCCGCCGTGCAGCACGTCACTCCCGAGGTCGTCGTCATCATCATCATCGTCGTCGTCGGACTCATCGTCCGAATCCTCGTCGTCGGATTCGTCATCGTCGGTCTCGTCCGACTCGTCCGACTCGTCGTCATCATCGTCGTCGTCCGAGTCGTCATCGAGCTCGTCGTTGGACTCGTCATCCTCCACCGCGGTGTCCTGGGCAGCGGTGTAGTCGGCGAGGCGATCCACCCACGGCACCCACGCCGGCGACAGCAGGGCATCGTCACCCGGTGTGAGTTCGGTCTCGAGAACGCTCGCCGGAGTGTCCTCGAGATGGGCGATACTCACGGTCCAGCGCCAGCCCGGGTAACCGGAGAGCAGCGTTTCGAAGTAGACCGTGGTCACTCCGTCACCGCTGTCGATCGATCCCGCGGGGTCGCCGATGGACTCGGCCGGGGTGATCTCGAGCAACGCGGTGCGGCCCAGGTCGAAGTCGGAGTCGAGCGCCACAGAAGCAGTCACCGCGGAAACCTCCGGGGTGGAAGAGGATGCCGCCGAATCAGGCATCGAGTTCATCCGCGACCTTGCGCAGCATCGCGGCGATCGTTTTGCCGTGCTTGCTGTCGGGGTAGCGGCCGCGCTTGAGGTTGGTGCCGATCCCGTCGAGGAGCTTGACCAGGTCCTCGATGATGATCGACATGTCATCCGCGGGCTTGCGGCTCAGCTTGGCGAGGCTCGGGGGCGCTTCGAGCACCCGCACCGAGAGCGCCTGAGCGCCGCGCTTGCCATCGGCGATACCGAATTCGAGTTTGGCGCCGGCCTTGACCGTCGTGCCGGCGGGAAGCGCGGAGGCGTGAAGGAAGACCTCCTGGCCGTCATCAGAACTGATGAAGCCGAAGCCCTTTTCTTCGTCGTAGAACTTGACCTTGCCGGTGGGCATGGCGGTACCTCTTTCACTTGGCTGTGCCCGTAAGCCTACGGGGAGTCGGGGGCCGTATCCTTAGGACTGTGGCAAAAGAAACCCCGGTGACCATTCATCGTAACGAACGCGTGCTGGCCTTCATGATCGCAGGGATCGTGGGCCTGTCGATAGTGGCCTTCCTCACGGTGATCATCGCCACAGCGTCGGGCCTGCCGGGCAACCAGTTCCAGGGGGGATTCTGGCAGGCGGTAGCACTGCTTCCGGGTGTCGGCCTGCCCATCGGATTCCTCCTCATCATCGTGCTGATCGTCATCAGTGGCATCCGGCGCAGTCGCGAGGCGAAATCCGTACCGGCCGCACCAGCGCGCACGACCCGCAACACCAGCACGAAGAAATAGCACGCAGCGATTCAGCGGTGCCGCTGATCTGATGCCACCGAACGGGGGCCGCTGGACCGAGGAACGGGTGGGTAGACATGAGTGACACCCTGTCCTTGGCGACGCGCCTCCGCGCAATGGACGACACGGCCCTCGTCGCCGCTCTGCGGGCACGGGAGATCTCGCCCTCCGGGATCAAGGACTTCTTCGACCTCGCCGAGGCATTCCTGGACCGCGCGTCCATCCAGCAGACCCTCATGCGCCTCGACCGGGAGACGCTCGCGGTTCTCGCCGCGATCGGACAGCTCGCCGAGGAGACCGGGCCGCCCGCCGCCACGGATATCGCCACCCGACTCTCCGCGCTCTCCGGGCGCGAGGTATCGCCCGAATCCGTCTCCGACCGTGTATCCGGGGCGACCACCCTTCTCCTGGTGGAGTCCGAGACACAGCGATTCGCCGCCTACGGCAGCGTCCGCGACCAGTTGCGTTCCTGGCCGGCTTTCGGGCTCCCCTCACTGGCCGACCTCGCCCTGGCGAACGCCCCCGCCGCTCTCGAACCGGTGCCGGATGTCGACCGCCGATTCATCGACCGCCTCGGCGCCGAACGCGCCTTCGCCGCCATCACCGCGATCACGGAGCTGCTCGTCGAAGTGGAGCGAGACCCCGCCCGCGAACTGGCGAAGGGCGGTGTCGCCCTGCCCGACAGCAAGCGCCTCGCCCACGCGATGAGCGTCGATCTCGAATCCGTCGCCGTCTTCCTCGCCGTCGCCGACCGTGCCGGGCTGGTGGCTCGCGAGACCGGATCGTGGATGATCACCGACAGCGGCGCCACCTGGCTGCAGCGCTCGACGGGGGCACGCTGGGCCACGCTCGGCGGCGCCTGGTTCGAGCGCCTGCCCGCGGACATCCGCCAGCTCCTCGGCGAGCGCACCCACGCTCTCTGGGGTGCCGGCCTGCGCGGGTACATCGACTGGCTCTATCCCGCGGGCGGCGACTGGATGGACGAACGGATCGGCGCCTACACCCGCGACGCCGAGCTGCTGGGCATCACCGCCAACCAGGCGCCCACCGGACCCGGGTCCCTGCTGCTCGCCGACGGCATTCGCCCCGCGGAACAGGCGATGACCGCGCTGCTGCCCGCAGAGGTCGAGCAGGTCTACCTGCAGCACGATCTCTCCGTGGTCGCTCCCGGGCCGCTGACGCCCCGGGTGGATGCCCGGCTGCGGTCGCTCGCCGACGTGGAGAGTCGCGCGCTCGCCTCGAGCTATCGCGTGTCCACCTCGAGCGTCAATCGAGCAATGGCCGCGGGTGAGACGGCGGAGTCGATCCTGGAGTTTCTCGGCGGCATCTCGCTCACCGGCATCCCGCAGCCGCTCAACTACCTCATCGGCGAGGCATCCAGCCGCTACGGGCAGGTGAGGGTGGGAAGCCTCGCCGATCCGAGACCGGATGCCCGCAGCTACATCCGCTCCGATGACGAGTTGCTCATCGGCACGATCCTCGTGGATCAGAGCCTCTCCTCCCTCGGCTTCGAGCGCACCTCTGCCACCCGGGTACAGAGCCGCTTTCCCCTCGACGTGGTGTTCTGGTCGCTGAGCGACGCGCGCTATCCCGTTGCGGCGGAGGACGCGGCCGGCGAGATCGTGGCATTGCGCCGGCAACGTCACGCCAAGGCTGTCGCTGCTGCGGGCATCAATCCGGTGGACGCGCTCATCGAACGGCTGCGCCTCGGCGGTGAACCGGAGGACGAAGAGACGGGCCACGCCTGGCTGATCCGCCAGCTGGATGCCGCGATCAAGGCCAAGACGCCTCTCACGGTGACAGTGACCATGCCGAACGGCACGCTCGTGGACTACCAACTCGAGCCGACGAGCGTCGCCGGTGGACGCCTGCGCGGCCGCGACAACCGCGCCGCGATCGAGCGCACCCTGCCGCTGTCGCGCATCGCGGGCATCTCCCCGGCGAAGTAGCCCCGCTCCCCCCGGCATAACTCCTGCAGTCTGGGATGCCTCAGGAGCGCACCCCCGTGGTTGTTGCGCATTTTCTGCTGGCGGCACCACATTGCAGGAGTTATGCAATTCGATCGCTCCGGCGTGCCGGAATGTCGTGGTACACAGTAGCGCGCAATGCACAGTAGTGTGGGATCCGTCGGACTCATGGGCACTGGGACAGGGAGATCAATGGACACCACGCAGTTACTGAAGGGGGTACTGGACGTCGCGGTGCTCGCTGCCATCAAAGATGATGACGGATACGGCTACGACATCGTGCGGAGGCTGAGGGGCGCCGGACTCGACGAGGTGGGGGATGCGTCGGTGTACGGAACTCTGCGGCGGCTCTACACCGCGGGGGTCGTTTCGAGCTACGTTGCGCCGTCCGATGGCGGTCCCCACCGCAAGTACTACAGCATCAACGCCCAGGGGCGGCAGATGCTCGCCGACCAGCGCACCAGCTGGGCCAAGTTCGTCGACACCATGTCGGTGCTCCTCGACCAGACCACTCACCACCCACAGCTTCGAACGATCGGGGAGAAATCATGACAACCGCCACTTCCATCGACCAGACGATCGCCGACTTCGCGGCCCGCGTTCGCCGGAGGCTCGATGACCTCCCCGACGAGGAGATCGAAGATCTCACCGAGGGGCTCGAGGCTGACCTCACGGAGAAGGCGCTCGACGAAGAACTCGGCGATCCAGATGCCTACGCCACCGAACTGCGCTCCGCGGCGGGACTTCCGCCCCGTGCGGCCAAGAGCGTGATGCCGTGGTCGATTGACAGCATCAGACTCCTGCAGGCACTCGCGGCGAGCCGCATCCGACGAAATCGCATCGCGGGTGCCGTTCTCGATTTCGCGATCATTCTCCGACCCGCCTGGTGGATGCTCCGCGCCTGGGCGGCCTTCGAACTAGCCATACTCATCGCAGGAGGGCGGGGCATCGTCTCGGCCCTGCCCGACACCCCATTTCGATGGTTCATCTTCGCGGCGCTCGCCATTGTGAGCGTGCAGTGGGGGCGCAATCTCTGGCTCCCACGCTGGATGAATGTGGTCAGAGATCTCGTGAACGTCATGGCGATACTCGCCCTGCCGTTTCTGTTGACCGCGCTTGCCAGCTCGTCGGGCTGGGCCTACGCGCAATCGGTGAACGTGCAACCAGAGCCGGCTCCGGCCGGGCTCACTCGCAATGGCGGGTCGGTCACGAACATCTTCGCCTATGACGCGGACGGCGCCCCGATCACCGGTGTGCAACTGTTCGACCAGAACGGAAAGCCGCTCTCGGCGAAGCCCCCGGGTGAAGACTTCACGACGATGAGCGATGGCAGAATGCTCGTGCCAAGCACAGAGGTCACAAATGGAAACGGGTGGAATGTCTACCCTCTCGAATCGATTCCCCTGAATTCCATCGACAATATGACCGGAAGACCACGAGCGGATGCGACGGCCACCCCGGTGCAGGCACCATTCGCCCGCGTGCAACCGCTACTCACTCCACCGCCCCTGCGCGACGGCAGTGGCGTGACGCCCGCGCCCGCGGCAAGCAACGAACCTCCGGCATCTGCGGAACCGCCGGCATCTTCCGGGCCGCCTACCCCCTGAGCGCCGACCTCTCCCCCGGCATATCTCCTGCAGTTTGGGATGCATCAGGGGCGCACCCCCGTGGTTGTCGCGCATGCACTGGTGCCGGCACCACATTGCAGGAGTTATGCCGGGGCGAGCGTCGAGAGATGGCCCGCGCCGCAGACCACCCACCCGCGTGACCTAGGCTTGCGAGGTGGATGCGCTGTCTGGACCCCTGATCGTGCAGAGCGACCGCACCGTGTTGCTGGAGGTCGCGCACCCCGCCGCTGAGGATGCCCGCCACGACCTCGCCGTCTTCGCCGAACTCGAGCGCGCACCCGAGCACATCCACACGTATCGCATCACCCGCCTCGGCCTCTGGAACGCGCGCGCGGCCGGTCACACCGCCGAGAACATGCTCGACACGCTCGAGAAGTACTCCAAGTTCCCCATCCCCCAGAGCGTCTCCATCGACATCGCCGAGACCGTGGGCCGCTACGGCCGGCTCGTCATCGAGCGCGACGAAAACGGCACTCTCATGCTGCGCTCGACGGATGCTGCAGTGCTGAGCGAGATCGTGCGGGCCAAGCGCATCGCCCCCCTGCTCTTCCTCCCGGAGGACCAGCGCGGCAAGGGTCCGGCGATCGACCGTTACCGGATCCAGGCCTGGGCGCGCGGACAGGTGAAGCAGGAGCTGGTCAAGCTCGGCTGGCCGGCGGAGGACCTCGCCGGGTACACCCCGGGCACGCCGCATCCGATCGCGCTGGATACCAGCGAATGGAACCTGCGCGAGTACCAGAACCACGCCGTGTCGAGCTTCGTGGACGGCGGATCGGGAGTCGTCGTACTGCCCTGTGGCGCGGGCAAGACCCTCGTCGGCGCCGGCGCGATGGCGAGGGTCGAGACCACGACGTTGATCCTCGTGACCAACACCGTCTCGGCGCGGCAGTGGCGGGCCGAGCTGCTGAAGCGCACGACCCTCACCGAGGACGAGATCGGCGAGTACTCGGGTCAGGTCAAAGAGGTGAAGCCCGTCACCATCGCGACGTACCAGATCCTCACGGCCAAGCGGAAAGGCGAGTACGCCCACCTCGCCCTGCTCGACGCCCTGGACTGGGGACTGGTGATCTACGACGAGGTGCACCTTTTACCGGCCCCCGTCTTCAAGCTCACCGCAGAGTTGCAGGCGCGACGCCGCCTCGGCCTCACCGCCACCCTCGTGCGCGAGGACGGTCGCGAGGGGGATGTCTTCAGCCTCATCGGCCCCAAGCGGTTCGACGCTCCGTGGAAGGAGATCGAGGCCCAGGGCTTCATCTCTCCGGCCTCGTGCTTCGAGGTGCGCATCGACCTGCCCCCGCAGGAGCGGCTCGAGTACGCGGCCTCCGCCGACGACGAGCGCTACCGGCTCGCGGCGACCGCGCCGGCCAAGCTCCAGGTCGTGCGCGACCTGGTGAAGAAGCATGCGGGAGAGCGGATTCTGGTGATCGGGCAGTACCTCGACCAGATCGACACTCTCGCCGAGGTTCTCGACGCGCCGAAACTCACCGGATCGACGCCGATCGAGGAACGCGAACGGCTCTATCAGGCATTCCGCGAGGGCGAGATCACCGTGCTCGTGGTCTCGAAGGTCGCCAACTTCTCTGTAGACCTGCCCGAGGCGACCGTGGCCATCCAGGTCTCCGGCAGCTTCGGATCGCGCCAGGAGGAGGCCCAGCGCCTCGGGCGACTTCTCCGCCCCAAGGAGAGCGGGCTCCCCGCCAACTTCTACACGCTGGTCGCGCGCGACACCGTCGACCAGGACTTCGCGCAGAACCGTCAGCGCTTCCTCGCGGAGCAGGGCTACAGCTACACGATCCTGGACGGCGACCAGATCGCGGCTTGAGGCCCAGGGCAGTGCCCGACTTCCCGCAGTGCCACTGTCATCATTCAGGAAGCTGTGGTGCTGGAGTTACCGGTGGGCTCAGTGAGTTCCCGGAAGTTGACTCTTTACCCATGGGCCACAGAACCTCCTGAATGTTGAGGGGAGAGAGGGGTGCGCTCGGTTCAGCGCAGTTCGTAACGCAGCAGCAGGGTGTCGCCCGACGCGAGCACGTGCCCGAGGGCCAGGTCGCGGGGGCTCGAGAGATCACCGGTGATGATGCGACCGGCCTCCCCCGCCACGAGCTGTGGGCTTACGGTGAGGCAGAGCTCGTCCACGGCGCCGGCCGCGAGCAAAGCGCCGAAGAGCGATGGGCCACCCTCGCAGTGCTGCTGAGTGAGTCCGCGCTCGGCCAGTCCAGCGACGAGACGCGCGGGGTCGAGTTGCGAGTCCCCTGCGATCAGGATGTCGGCAACGGCGGACAGCGCATCCCGGCGATCCCGGGGCGCGGCATCCGTCATCACCACGATGGGCCGCACTGGGGCCTCGGTGAAGATGCGCGAGGACGGGTCGAGATCGAGGCGGTTCGACACGATCGCGAACACCGGATGCGGAGCCAGCCCGCGCGACACGCGGCGCTCGACCGATGCGGGCGGCAGCACCATCGGTCCGTAACCTTCCCCGCGCACCGTGCCTGCCCCGACGATCACGACGTCGGTGAGCTCTCTCAACAAGTCAAAGACCCGGTGATCGGCCTCACCGCCGAGTGCGCCGGAGAGCCCGTCCACCGTCGAGGCGCCGTCGACACTGGAGACGAAATTGACCCGCAGCCAGGCCGCCGAACGATCCTCCCGCCCGAAGAGCTCCGAGAGGGCGTCGTCGGAGAGGTCGGATCCCGGCGAGGGGAACAGGCAATCGATCTGCACGCCCATCAGACGTTGTGACGCGCGTAGGCGGGCTGGCGGAATCCCAGTACGGCTTCGGTGAGCCGCACCGCATCGACGGCAGCGGGCACGTCGTGCATCCGCACGATCCGGGCGCCGTTCATGATGCAGATGACGGCGGCGGCGATCGAACCGGACTGCCGCTGCCCCTGCTCCCGGTCGATGGCCTCACCGATGAAGTCCTTGTTCGACACGGCAGCGAGCGTCGGCAACCCGATGGCCGCCACCTCCTGCAGTCGCCGGGTGATCTCCAGGGTGTGCACGGTGTTCTTGTTGAGATCGTGCCCCGGGTCGATGACCAGGCGATCCCGGGGGATGCCTGCGGCCTCCGCCTGCTCCACCCGGGTGCGCAGGTACTCGACCACCTCGGCGATCACGTCGTCGTATTGCGGGCTCTGCGGCTCGCTGCGCGGCACCCCGTTGCTGTGGGTGATCACGAGGGTCGCGCTGCTCTCCGCCACGACTCGTGCCATGTCGGCGTCGGAGAAGCCGCTGGTGTCGTTGATGACGGATGCCCCGGCCTCGATGCTGCGTCGGGCGACCTCCGCGTTGGTGGTATCGACCGAGATCACCACGTCGCTGCGCGCATGGATCGCCGCGATCACCGGCACGACGCGGTCGATCTCCTCCGCGAGGCTCACCGGTTCTCCCCGGCCGAATGGCACGCCTCCGATGTCCACCCAGTCGGCTCCCGCGGCGGCGGCGGCCAGCGCGGCATCCACCGCGCGGTCGAGAGCGAAAGTGGCTCCCTTGTCGAAGAAGGAGTCCGGCGTTCGGTTGATGATCGCCATGACCGCGACCTGCCGGTCGAAGTCGAAAGTGCGGCTTCCGATGATGCGGTTCACGATCACAGACTAGCCACGGGATCCCGGATTCCCGCCGAGAATCGGCACCCCGAGAGATCCGTGCCCCATACTCAGGAAGCGCACAGCTGACGCGCAGATACTGGTGCCATGAGCGATGGCCCGAAGATCCTGATTGTCGATGACGAACCGAATATCCGCGACCTGCTGACGACGAGCCTCCGGTTCGCCGGTTTCGCAGTCCGCGCCGTGGGAAATGGAGCGCAGGCCATCTCGGCCGTGCTCGAAGAGGAGCCCGACCTCATCATCCTCGACGTGATGCTGCCCGACATGAACGGGTTCGGCGTGACCAAGCGCCTCCGCTCGAGCGGCTACACCTCTCCGATTCTCTTCCTCACGGCCAAGGACGACACCGAAGACAAGATCACCGGCCTCACGGTCGGCGGCGACGACTACGTCACCAAGCCATTCAGCCTGGATGAGATCGTTGCCCGCATCAAGGCCATCCTCCGTCGCACCATGCAGGACGAAGAAGACGCGATCATCCGCGCCGGCGAACTGACAATGGACCAGGACACCCACGAGGTGACCATCGGATCGGAGCAGATCGAGCTGAGCCCGACGGAATTCAAACTGCTCCGCTACCTCATGCTCAACCCCAACCGGGTTCTCTCCAAGGCGCAGATCCTCGATCACGTCTGGGAGTACGACTTCAATGGCGACGCCGGCATCGTGGAGAGCTACATCTCCTACCTGCGTCGCAAGCTCGACCAGTACTCGGAAGAGCCGGTGATTCAGACCAAGCGCGGCTTCGGCTACATGCTCAAGGCCGCGCGGGCCTGAGCATCTCCGGCAGAGCCTTCGATACGGGGGTCGCTTTCAGGGTGCGCGCCGTAATCTGGATCTTCTGATGCACGAGAAACTCACGCGATGGTGGAGCGGCGTCTCCCTCCGCACCAAGATCACTGGCGTGACCGTGCTTCTGGTGACCCTCGGACTGCTCGTCGCCGGCGTCGGCACGATGACGGTGCTGCGCACCTACCTGCTCGCGGATGCCGACGCGAAGATGACGAAATACGCCCAGGCCGTGCCCGGGTACACCAAGACCGGCGCGAAGACCTGCGACGCGTTGCCCGGGATCAACGACTACTACCTCGCCGTGCTCGACACCAACGGCGACGAGCTGTGCAATAACGGTGCGCTCACACATTCGGCACCGAACGTGCCATCGATGCCATTCAACACCGTGATCAAGACGGGTGGTGTGCCCTTCACCGTCTGGGACAAAGAGCACGACGACCAGTGGCGCATCGTGGCGGTTCCGCGCAACATCGTCGACTCCGCGGACTACGTCACCGTCGTTGTCGCTGTCGACCTCGTGAGTTCCGACAAACTGATCAACCAGTTCCTCGTGATCTTCCTCGGCTTCGGGCTCGCGGTGATCGTGCTCGGAGCCGCTCTCACCCGCCTGCTCGTGACATCCACCTTCACGCCGCTGCGCGAGGTCGAGGCCACCGCCGCGGCGATCGCCGACGGGGACTTCAGTCAGCGGCTGCAGGGCGCCACGCCGAACACCGAGGTGGGGCGGCTCAATCGTTCGCTCAACACCATGCTCAACCGCATCGACCGGGCCTTCTCCGACCGTGCGCGCACCATCGACCAGATGCGCCGATTCGTCGGGGATGCCAGCCACGAGCTGCGCACTCCGCTCGTCTCGGTGCGCGGCTATGCCGAGCTCTATCGCATGGGCGCACTGCAGAAGCCCGAAGACGTGGCCCAGGCGATGGAACGCATCGAGAAGGAGGCGATCCGCATGGGCGAGCTCGTCTCCGACCTGCTGGAACTCGCCCGCATCGACGAGGCGAAGCCGCTGCAACTCGGCGCCGTCGACCTCGTGCCCATCGCCCATGATGCCGCCCTCGACGCGATGGCCTCCGCGCCGAAGCGCACTGTCAGTGTGATCGTCGCCGAGGCCCTACCCTCGACGACGGATGCCCCCTCCGTGCCGGTCTCTCCGGCACCTCCCACCGGCGCTCCGGCCGCGACCGGCCCGATCCGCTTCGCCGGGGCGCAGCTCGCCCGCCTCCGCCGGCGCCAGGCGCGCGGTGAGCTCACGACGATGCCGATCGAGATCGTCGCGCCCGTCGTGGACGCCGTGGAGCAACCCGCCGTCGTGCTCGCCGAAGAGAACAAGATCCGTCAGGTGGTCACGAACCTGATGGGCAACGCGATGCGCTTCACTCCGGATGACTCGCCGCTCGAGATCGTCGTGTCTGTCGACTCCGCCCGCGGGGTCGGCGTGCTCGAGGTGGTGGATCACGGGGAGGGCATCCCGCCGCAGATCCGCGAGAAGATCTTCCAGCGGTTCTGGCGGGCCGACTCGTCGCGCACCCGCGAGACCGGTGGAAGCGGACTGGGACTCGCGATCGTCTCCGGCATCATCGCCTCCCACAAGGGAG
Source organism: Glaciihabitans sp. INWT7 (assembly GCF_014217685.1). NCBI lineage: Bacteria > Bacillati > Actinomycetota > Actinomycetes > Micrococcales > Microbacteriaceae > Glaciihabitans > Glaciihabitans sp. INWT7. The sequence continues at coordinate 2,784,575 of NZ_CP043653.1, forward strand.
AGGTGACCGTACGGGAGACTCCCGGCGGGGGCGCCACGTTCCGGGTGAGCCTCCCGCTCCTCCCCGAGGGCTACACTCCCGCCGTCGCCCCCAAGCGCGACTGAGTCAGGGTCGCACCGCGCGACCGGAGCTTATTGTCGGGGAACGATCCGACCCATCCGGTGCGCGGACGTGAACCAACGGAGGCAGACATGACGCGCTATCAGGTCGACAGCGAAGCGGTACTCGCGGCGACGACGGCGGCCAAAGGCACCATCGGTCGAATTCAGGGCGAGGTCGGCGCCCTTCACGGCCAGCTCACGAGCCTGCAGGCATCCTGGTCGGGACCCGCGGCCACTGCGTTTCAGGGTGCGGTGACCGAGTGGAAGGGCCTCGAACAGCGTGTCGAGGAGGTGCTCGCGGCCATGGGTACGGCTCTCGGCCATGCGGGCCAGCAGTATGCCGAAATCGAGGCCGCGAACACCCGGTTGTTCGCCCACTGAGTGGTTGCCGGGGCCGGCTCGGGGGGAGCGGCGCCGCTGGGCTGGGTTGCCATTCTGATCGTGCTGGCGCGGGTGCGGCGGCGAACTGCCCGTGCTGGCCGCACTGCCCGTGCTGGCGGGGGTGCCGTGCTGGCGGGGGTGCCCGTGCTGGCGGGGGTGCGTCGGCGCCGGTCGGCCAAGCGTTACGAACCGCTGGCCACCGTGCCCGGACGGGCCGTTGCTGACGGTCCAGCCGGCGGATGACGACCCTTGGCGAACACCACCCCCGCGCCCGGCCGCGAACCCTCGCAAACCGCTGGCCACCACCCCGAAGGAGCTGTTGCTGACGGTACGTCCGCCGGATGCCACCCCTGGCGAACACCCCGCCCCTCGCATGGCCGCCAACCGTCACAAACGGCTGGCTACCCGCCCCCGAACGAGCTGTTGCTGACGGTACGTCCGCCGGATGCCACCCCTGGCGAGCACCCCGCCCCTCGGTCATTGCCGCCAACCGTCACAAACCGGCGGCCACCGCCCCCGAAAGAGCCGTTACTGACAGACTGACACCGGCAACCTGCCCGACCCCAGGGTCAGCGAGAAGGTCACCGCGCCATCCGCCACAAACCGCTGTCCACTGCCGCCCAGAGAGCTTTTACTGACGGACCGGCCGACGGGTGCCCTCTCCTTGCGAGCACCCTGCCCCTCGCATGGCCGCCAACCGTCACTAACGGCTGGCCACCGCCCCCGAAAGAGTTGTTACTGACGGATCGGCCGACGGGTGCACTCCCCTGCCGGGCACCAGCCCCGGGCATGGCCGCCAACCGTCACAAACGGCTGGCCACCCGCCCCCGAAAGAGCCGGTACTGACGGACTTACGCCGGCAACCTGCCCGACCCCAAGGTCAGCGAGAAGGTCACCGCGCCATCCGTCCCAAACGCCCGGCATGAGCGCCCGTCGGAACGATCCCTGACAGTTCAGTAGGCACAAGGGGACCCCTTCACTGCGCAGCCCCATCCCCGCGGGTGAGCCGCGAATCGTCGCAAACTGTCCCGGAGATCGGCCGGGCGAGCAGTTTCTGACGGATCGCCTGGGTGACCTGGACGACCTGGCGCCGTGGCGACCTGGGCGACGTGGAGCCCTACGGCACACGGCACACGGCACACGGCACACGACGCACGACACACGACACACGACACACGACACACGACACACGACACACGACACACGACACACGACACACGGCACACGGCACACGACGCACGACGCAGGGCACACGACGCACGACGCAGGGCACACGACAGCAGGGCGCCTCCCGAAGGAGACGCCCTGCTGTGTGGTTCTTGCCGTGCTGGCGAGACTTAGAAGTCCATGCCGCCCGACGGGTCGCCCATCGGTGCTGCAGCCTTCTCGGGCTTGTCAGCGACGACGACCTCGGTGGTGAGGAACAGGCCGGCGATCGACGCTGCGTTGAGCAGGGCCGAGCGGGTGACCTTCACCGGGTCGTTGATTCCGGCGAGGAGCATGTCGACGTACTCGCCGGTCGCGGCGTTGAGGCCGTGTCCGGTGGGCAGGTTGCGCACCTTCTCGGCGACGACGCCGGACTCGAGACCGGCGTTGAGTGCGATCTGCTTGAGCGGGGCATCCACTGCGACCTTGACGATGTTCGCTCCGGTCGCCTCGTCACCCGTGAGACCGGTGAGGGCCTCGGAGGCGAAGGCGATTGCGCCGGCCTGGATGAGGGCGACGCCACCACCGGCGACGATGCCCTCTTCGACGGCGGCCTTCGCGTTGCGAACGGCGTCCTCGATGCGGTGCTTGCGCTCCTTGAGCTCGACCTCGGTCGCGGCTCCGGCCTTGATGACTGCAACGCCACCGGCGAGCTTCGCGAGACGCTCCTGGAGCTTTTCACGGTCGTAGTCGGAGTCGGTGTTCTCGATCTCTGCACGGATCTGCTTGACGCGACCGGCGATGGCCTCGGCGTCGCCGGATCCCTCGATGATCGTGGTCTCGTCCTTGGTGACGACGACCTTGCGGGCACGGCCGAGCAGGTCGAGGGTGGCGTTCTCGAGCTTGAGTCCGACCTCCTCGGAGATGACCTGACCACCGGTGAGGATGGCGATGTCCTGCAGCTGCGCCTTGCGACGGTCGCCGAAGCCCGGAGCCTTGACGGCGACGGACTTGAAGATGCCGCGGATCTTGTTGACGACGAGAGTCGCGAGAGCCTCGCCATCCACGTCCTCGGCGATGATGAGGAGCTGCTTGCCCGACTGGATGACCTTGTCGACGACCGGGAGGAGGTCCTTGATGTTGGAGACCTTGGAGTTGACGATCAGGATGTAGGGGTCTTCGAAGACCGCTTCCTGACGCTCCGGGTCGGTGACGAAGTACGCCGACAGGTAACCCTTGTCGAAGCGCATTCCCTCGGTGAGTTCGAGCTCGGTGCCGAAGGTGTTCGACTCCTCGACGGTGACAACACCCTCCTTGCCGACCTTGTCGATCGCTTCCGCGATGAGGGCACCGATCTCGGGGTCCCCGGCGGAGATGGATGCGGTGGCCGCGATCTCTTCCTTGGTCTCGATCTCCTTGGCACCGGCGACGAGCGCGGCGATGACGGCCGTGACGGCCTTGTCGATTCCGCGCTTGAGGCTGATCGGGTCGGCGCCGGCCGCGACGTTGCGCAGTCCTTCGCGCACGAGGGCCTGGGCGAGAACAACGGAGGTGGTCGTGCCGTCTCCGGCGACGTCATCCGTCTTCTTCGCTACCTCTTTGACGAGCTCCGCACCGATCTTCTCGTAGGGGTCGTCGAGTTCGATCTCTTTGGCGATGGAGACACCGTCGTTCGTGATGGTGGGGGCGCCCCACTTCTTCTCGAGAACGACGTTGCGGCCGCGCGGGCCGAGGGTCACCTTGACGGCGTCGGCCAGGATGTTGAGGCCGCGCTCGAGGCCGCGACGGGCCTCCTCGTTGAAAGCAATGATCTTTGCCATGTGTGTTTTTCGTCCTTCCGGGACGTCATGTAAGCAACAGCTATTGGCACTCTCAATAAGGGAGTGCTAAATGATTCTGGCACTCTCCCCCTGAGAGTGCAAGTGAGCTTCGAGGTCGTGCGGCTCTAGCCGGGAGCGACGACGGACACGGATCCCGCCGTGGGAACCAGCTCGATCCAGGTGTTGCCGACGGCGAGGAGCACCGGCGCCCCGGCGTCATCGGCGAGATGGATCGGATCCGTCGCCGATGCCTTTGTCCAGCTGGCGTGAACTGTGCGGCCACCGGAGGAGATCCAGGCCTCGCCGGAGCCCATCAGGTTCGTCTTCGGCACGTTCTGGTCGACGGTCACCGTGACCCGCATGACGACGACATTCGTGGTGGAGAGTTGCGCCCCCGCGCTGTCGAGGTCGGGGCCGGTGCCCTGGGACCGGAGGAAGACGGCCTTGGCGGCATCCCACGTCCAGCTTCCGCTGGTCACACCGGAGAACGCGTAGCTGATCGCCGCGGTCGGCGTCCCGGCGGTAGCCGCGGTCGACGTGGGGGCGGAGGCGTACTGGAACTGCTGAGCCGGGGCGGGGATGTCAGCGTGCTGGGCGAGCAATTCCGGGGCCTTGACGAGCACGTTGTGGGGTGCCGCCTTCGTCGGGGTGCGGAAGAAGGTGCTCGCCGTGTCCGCCTGGCCATGGATGGCGTTGTATACGGGAGTCTTGCGCATCAGGTCGACGAAGCGTTGCTGCCCGCCGGAGTAGCAGATGATGCCGCCGAGCGGCGAGACGATGTCCGGATCCATCGGACGGATGGAGCGCACCGGACCGATGAGGGCGGGAATGCTGGACTGCCAGACGGCGACATAGCGGGTGAGGCCGCCCTCGACCAGTTCCTGATAGACGAGGTCGGTGCTCTCGAGGCCGATCTGCGGTCGCGCCGAGGGCAGGTTGTCGATCTTCGCCGCGATCGATGCATGGTCGAGGGATCCCGCGGGCACTGTCGTTCCACGCAGTGGCGCGACCGAGGTGGGCGGCGCGGTGACCGTCGGTGTGAGGCTCGGGGTCGGGCTCGCCGAGGGCGTCGTCTTCTGCGGAACGCAGCCCGACATGCACAGGCCGAGCCCGATCGCGAGAGTCAGCGAGAGCAGTGCGCGCCCCCGTGCCGACGTATCCCCCATGCGCACACCATAGCCGCGCTCGGCGGCGAGGTGCGGGCCATTGGACCCTATTGGGCCAGGCGCACCGATTCGGCCTGCGGGCCCTTGTTTCCGGTGCCGACTTCGAAGGTCACTTTCTGCCCCTCTTCGAGCACCTTGTAGCCACCCATGTCGATCGCGGAGTAGTGGACGAAGACATCCTGCCCGCCACCGTCCTCCGTGATGAAGCCGTAGCCCTTTTCAGCGTTGAACCACTTGACGGTTCCGTTCGCCATCGAATACTCCCTGTGTTTCGCCTCCGGCTGCCGCTGTCAGCAACCAATCCCAGATAGTAATGGCGATTCGGGCAAATCGGAACGAATTAAACCTCAGCGAAACACGGCATGGCGGATCAGCCCGCGGGAAGCACGTAGTCGCTGCCGAGCACCACGGTGATCGGCGATCCGGGGTAGGCCGCGGAGAGGCGGATCTCCCCGATCTTGAGCGACAACACCATCGCGCGTGCCGCCGCTTCGTTCGCGGCGTCGCTGTAGTACACGACGGTCTTGGTGATGTCGGTGGAGCCGGCGTTCGTGCGCGATCCGATCTGCTCGGATGCTCCCGCCCAGCCCTGCTTGACGAGGTCGTTCCCGGCAGCGGTCGCGAGCCCCTTGGTGGTGGTGCCGTTCAGCACGGTGATCGCCAGTGAAGGATCGATCTTCGGCGTGATGGTCGGCGTCGGGGTGGGGGACGGCGTCGAGCTCGGCGCTGCGGTCGCGTTCGCGGTCGCAAAGGGGAGGTCGATGGTGCCCCGGATGACCGCAAGGCCGAACAGTCCCGCGGCCACGAGCACGCCGGTGGCGAGCGCTGCCCAGGCGAACGCGATCCATCCGCGGCCGCGCTTCGGAGCGGAACGGTGCGCGCCGGTGCGCAACAGGTCGTCAGGCACGCTGTCGAAGCGGTCAGTCGATGTGTTCGCCATCAGTTCTTTTCGTCGATTCGGTTACAGGGGCGTGGAGTCGGCGGTGCCGAGTACACGGGCGGATCGCGCGTCGGTGCGGGCATCCCGCAGTCGCTGCAGCCGTCGCACCAGGAGAGGATCGAAGAGGATGGCTTCCGGCAGGTCGAGCGCCGCGTTCAGCAATTGATAGTACCGGGCCGCCGGAAGGTTGAACTCCGCTCGGATTGCGGCCTCCTTCGCCCCGGCGTGCGACCACCACTGGCGTTCGAACACCAGAATGCTCTGTTCGCGAGCGGGAAGAGCCGCGATCTCCGGGGTCGCCGAGGGCAGGTCAGACCGCTCAGATGAGGCTGGCACAGGTTCTCCCTCCGCTCTGCGGCAATACTAGGGCGGCCTTGCTGTGTGCAACCGGAGGCACCGCCCGCGCCGCGAAGATCGGTCGAAACGGCCTACGGAGTGGCGATCCAGTCGAGTGACTGGCCCTGCGCTCCGGTGAAGGCGAGCGGTGTCTCGTCGAGGGCGAGCACGAAGCGACCCTCGGATCCGCCGTCGTCAGGCAGCGCCGCGCGCACGATGGGCAGGCCGCGCAGCCCTTCGAGCGAGATCCAACGGGCATCTAGGGCTCGCACCACATCCACTAATCGCATGCGCTCGGCGAAGGGCAGGTAGACGAGCACGGCACTCGTGATCACGACGAGGGTCGCGTCGTGCGGGGCCTGGGCTGCGAGAGTCGCCAGCTCTGAGGCGTCCCCCCGCACCACTCGCGGCGGGTCCGCTGCGGCGATGCGGATGGCGGCGCGCAACCGTGCGCGGCGCTCGTGCTGCTCCGGCCAGACCAGCGTCTCGAGCCAGCGCATGTCGTCGGCATTCCCCACAGCGAGCGGACGGAGGTCGATGCCCGCGCGCCAGACGACATCCGGCACTTCAGTGGGGCGGGGCACGCCGCCCGTCGTCGCGCATTCGAGCTGCACGGAGCTCGGCCCGGCGGGTGGATCGATCGGCGTGCCGCCGTCGTAGGAGTAGCTGTACCGGTCGGGGAAGAGGCAGAGCCCCGCGCTCGCCCCGACTTCGAGCAGGGCGAGGGGTCCGGGGATGAGAGCAAGGGCAGGCAGGAGCGACGCGCACCGCCGCGCCTCATTGGTCTGGGTGCTGCGGGCCAGGGCCTCGGCCACGACCTCCGACCAGTGCTGCAGAAGCCACCCGCGCAGGCTCTGGTAGTCGGCCTCCGGTGCCCCGAGCAGGCGCGCGCAGGCGAAGATGAGATTGGGTTGCCGCTTCTGCAGGGGCAACTCGTCGATGAGAGCGATCAGCGTCGGGTCATCCGCCACACCGAGCGCCCACTCCTCGTAGATGGCCGACTGGCCCCGCGCCTCGAGTTCGCCGAAACCCCGGTACCAGGTGGCGGTGTCCATTCAGCGCCCTGCGCGGTACATCGAGATATGAGGGATGCCGGCCTCGATGTACTGCTCGCCGAAGCTCTCGAAACCGAACTTGGCATAGAGCGGGGCGATGTACTCCTGAGCGTGCAGAAGCATGGACTCGTGACCGTGCTGCTCCATCACCCGGGCCACGAGCAGCTGCGCCAGGCCCTCGCCGCGACGATCCGCGCGCACGACGACTCGCCCGACGATGTGGCGGGCGTCGAGATAGGTCGCTTCGGCGTCGACGAGCACGCGCAGGTAGGCGGCCGCGCCCGAAGCATCCGCAATCCAGAGGTGCTCGGTGGTCGCCTCCTGGTCGCGATTATCGAGTTCTTCCTCATCGATGCGCTGCTCGACGAAGAAGACGTCGGTGCGAAGCTTGAGTACGGAGTACAGCTCCTCCAGTGTGAGTTGACTCCACGATTTCTGGACGATGGAACATTCGGGCATGCTGCCGAGTTTAATGAGACGTGCACTGAGTTTTATCGGATGCGCACTGAGGCACCGGAAGGAACCGACCATGAGCAAGAACACCGACAACACGCAGTACCCCGTCGCCAAGAGCGATTCGGAATGGCGCGCAGAACTCGACCCCACCCGATTCTCGATCCTGCGTGAGGCGGCTACGGAGCGCCCCTGGTCGGGAGCGCTGCTCGACGAGAAGCGCGCCGGGGTCTACACCTGTGGCGCCTGTCACGCCGAGCTCTTCGCCAGCAACACCAAGTTCGACTCCGGATCGGGATGGCCCAGCTTCTACGAGTCGGTCAACCCCGACGCCGTGATCCTCAAGACCGACAAGAGCCTGTTCATGACCCGCACCGAGGTGCTGTGCGCCAACTGCGGTTCGCACCTCGGGCATCTCTTCGATGACGCCTACCAGACGCCCACCGGCGACCGGTACTGCATGAACTCGCTGTCCCTCGAGTTCACGGAAGAGGGCTAGAGCCCCGATGTCGCTACTGGATGCCGTCAGCCGCCGCCGCTCACAACCGAAGGTCACCGCTGACGCACCCAGTCACGCCGAACTGCTGCCCCTCGTGGCGGCGGCGTCCTCCGTCGCCGACCACGCGGCGCTGCGGCCCTGGCGCCTCATCGAACTCCGCGACGCTGCGCGCGAGCGGCTCGGCGAGGCGTTCGTCGAGGCGAGTGGGCTCGAGGGAGCGGACGCCGCGAAGCTCGCAGCCAAGCCACTGCGGGCATCACTGCTGATCGCCGTAGTGGAGGCAGTGCAGCCCAGCCACAAGGTGGCGGACTGGGAGCAGGAGGCGGTGGCAGCCGGCGTCGCCCACACGCTCAGCCTGTTGCTGGATGACGCGGGCTGGGGCGTGATGTGGCGCACCGGGCACCTCACCCGCTCGCTTCCCGTGCGCGTGATGCACCACCTGGCCGACAACGAACAGCTGCTCGGCTGGCTCTATGTGGGAGGGCGCGAGCACGGCGAGAAAGCCGGCGAACGCAAGCCGTTCCCCGCCGAGGAGTACCTCAGCGCACTCTGAGCGGTGCCGTTCCCAGTGATCGGGACGGGATAGCGGCGATCGCGACGGCCACCAGGGTGAGCAGCGTGCCGACGACGGTGGAGGTCACTACCGCCCGGCCCGCGACCGGCACGACCAGATCGAGCACGAGCGACATCACGAGCTGTCCGGCGACCGAACCGAGACCGAGAAGCAGCACTCCGGTGACCCGCACCACGACCACGGCTCCGCCGATGAAGATCGTGCCGATGAGACCCCCGAGGTAGAGCACGGGAGTGGTCGGCATCCGCTCGGGGAGGCCCACGATCGCTTCGTGGATCAGGCAGGCCACGAGCAGCACGGTGGCACCGACCAGGAAGTTCATGAAGGTGGCGGTGAGGGCGGATCCGGCGACGCGTCGCACCTGGCCGTTGACCGCCTGCTGAAGGCCCACCGCCAGTCCCGCGGCGAAGGGCAGCAGCAGCATCCAGGCCGGGATGTCGCCGCCGAAGCCGGCCGAGACCGCAACGCCGACCGCGATCAGAGCGAGCGCGGAGCCGAGAAGCCGGGTGACGGTGATCGCCGCCGGGGGCGTGTGCCCGATGCCGTTGCGGTCGATCGCGAGTCCGCTGATGGTCTGGCCGCAGACGACGGCCACGGTGAACAGTGCGACACCGAGCACCGCGCCGGTGATGCCTTGCGAGAGCACGAACAGGGCGCCGCCCGCTCCCCCGCACAGGTACCACCACGGTGTTGTGCCCTCGCGTACGGAGGCGAACGCCTTCGAGAGCCCTTGCCGCCCAGGAGCCCACGCCGCCAGTGCGACGAGGAGGATGACGAGCCCGGAGCCGAAAGAGATGACAGCGGCGAGGTAGCCGTCGGAGAGCGCCCGTCCCAACTCCCCGTTGACCCGTGACTGGGTCGCGGTGAGCACGCCGACCAGCACTGCGCCCGCGACTCCGATGGCGACCGCCGATCGGGAGTGCGCGGGTTCGGTCGTCATTGGTCCAAGGTTATCGGCAGCGGCGCCCCACCCTGCGCACGCCAAGTAATATGAATACCCGTTCGCCCCCTTAGCTCAGTTGGCCAGAGCACCGCTCTTGTAAAGCGGGGGTCGTCGGTTCGAATCCGACAGGGGGCTCCACCACCCGTCGTCCACCGCCGTCTGCGGCTCGAGTCGAGACCGGCTTACCGGGCCCTGTGCGTGCCAGAGCTAGCTGGCCGGGTCGTACATGAACTCTCGGAGTTCCTGAGCACACCGGCAGGCGACCGCGATCTTCCTCGACCACTCCACGGCATCGTCGCGCGTCGGCAATTCCAAGACGGTGAACCCGCCCTTGAGTCGACTGCCCGGATAGATCTCGGGAGCGACCGACCCATCGGCAGACACCAACACCGGATCGACCTGTTCGTCGATCCCTCCCCCGAACACGTAGACACCAGCCGCTTTGGCCTCCTCGATCACGGCATGGGAGTCGGCGACGACGAACGGAAACTCCTCCTCGGTGAGCACCATGGCTTCGCTCGGGAAGGAGATCAGGTACTTGGTCATCCCGACATTGTGCTCCGCTCGAGTGCCGGGCATCAAGGGAGGCGAGTGCATCAGCGGTCTGGCGCTCTGTGGATCCCTCGGATACGGTTCGAGGTATGAGCAATGTTCGGCTGAGCGTCGTGGCGGCGAGCGTCATGGTGACCCTCGCTCTCTCGGGTTGCGCCTCGGTCGGCGCCGGGGCTCACCTGCCGAAAGCGGCGTCCTCCTCCACACCGGCGACTGATCGTTTCACCGCGCCCGATCTCGGTGCGAAACCGGCCCCGGCCGCTCCACTGACGGATGCCGAAGCGGAGACCGCCCATCTCGCGGAAGCGGACCGGGAGTGGGCGGACCTGGTCGCGGTGCATCCCTCGGCCGTGCGCCCCGCGGTCGCCCTGATCGCCTACGACACCGGCACTCCCCTGTTCGCCGCTTCGGTACAGTGCATGACGCAGGCTGGGTACCACGCGGCACTCGCCCCCGAGGGCAACGGATGGGAGTCCAGCGGTCCCACCGTCGAAAGTGGGGACGTTCCCGAGGATGACGCGACGGCCTACGCGGTCGCCTCCTATGTGTGTGCCGTCCAACACTCCAGCCGGCCGGAGCCGCCCTACACGCCGGACGAACTCCGCTACGTCTACCGCTATCTCGATCAGTACCTGGTGCCGTGCTGGACCCACTACGGGTTCACGGTCCGCACCGGCGCACCCGGGCTCGATGCCTACCTCGCGTCGCACGGCGCCTGGTACCCGCAGCGATCCGGCTCCGGTTCGATCAGCGAGACCGAGATCAACACAGCCTGCCCCGTTCGCACGCCCCTCCGCGAGCGCTGAAAGCACCCGCTCTCCGACACGGCTCACCGCAGCGGGGGACAACCGATCCCCCACTTGACACCAAAAACATTTGACATGACACCACGATAGTGTCATCCTGATGTCATGGACTTGGGACAATACGTCAGCGACCTGCAACGACAGCTGGTGGATGCCGCTGCGAACGGCGCGGGAGACACCCGCCTCGCCGCAGAGCGGCTCGCCGCCGGGCTTGATGCCGCGACCCGGCTCGTGCTGCTCGACGCCCTCTCGGCTGCGGTCGGCGAAATCACCCGGGACCTCGCACCGGGCTCGGTCGACCTGCGACTCCGCGGGCGCGAGGTCGAATTCGTGGTCACTACAGCCAGCACCGAGACCGACATCGACGAGGTGGCCGCCCTCGACATCGAGGACGCGAGCACCTCGCGCACCACCCTGCGACTGCCCGACGCCCTGAAGGCGCGGGTGGACGACGCGGCGGCCGCCGACGGCCTGTCGGTCAACACCTGGCTGGTGCGGGCTGTCGCCTCCGCCCTGCAGCCCCGACAACGACGGACCGCCCAGCGAACGCTGCGCACCGGCGACAACTTCGCCGGCTGGGCGCGATAGGCACCCGTACCCACCCCTCGCCCGAACCACCCACCTGCCCCCACCCGCGGGGCCTCTCGAGTACGCCTCCCGGAAGGACAGCGCCAGCATGCCCACTTACACGACCACCCTGCCGATCGACCTCGCCATCGACCTGCCCGTCGGCGCAGTCGACGTCATCGCAACCGACCGGGAAGACACGGTCGTGACGGTGACCGCAACGAATCCCGACCGCGCGGTGGACCGCCGGGGCGCGGAGGAGACGAGGGTCGACTTCGACGGCCAGCGACTCACCATCACGGCACCGAAACCCCGACTGAGCTGGATCGGCCCCACCGAGTCCGTCGACGTGCGGGTCGAGCTGCCCACGGGGTCTCGGCTCACCGCGGAGGTCGCGGCCGGCGGCATCCACACCGCCGGGCGCCTCGGCGCCACCCGCATCAAGAGCGGGATGGGGCCCGTCGAGCTCGCCTCCACCGGGGACCTGTGGCTGCGGGCGGGGCACGGAAACGCGACCATCGGAACCGTCGACGGCGAGCTGCAGGTCACCGCCGACCACGGCCAGATCCGAATCGGGGTCGTCAGCGGTGACGCCATCCTCAAGGCCTCGCACGGAACGGTCACGGTCGGCGAGTCGGGCGGAGAGCTTGAGGCGAATCTCTCCTACGGCGACCTCGACATCACCACAGCGCTCGCCTCGGTGACCGCGAAGACCGCCTACGGCAGCATCCAGCTCGGGGCCGTCTCGAGCGGGTCTATCCAGGTCGAGAGCGGTTTCGGCCAGGTGACGATCGGCGTGCGCACCGGGGTGCCGGCGTGGCTCGACCTCGCCTCCAAGAACGGGCACGTGCGCAACCAGCTCGATGGTGACCGCGCCCCCGATCCCTCCGAAGAGACCGTCGCCGTGCGAGCCCGCACGCAGTGGGGCGACATCACCATCACCCGGGCGCCCTGAAAACCGGGAAGACGAAGAGAGTGAGAACGGCATGACCAGCTCAGCGATCGACATTCGCGCCCTGCGCAAGTCCTACGGCGCCAAGGCCGTGCTCGACGGTATCGACCTGAGGGTCGCCGCCGGTACCGTCACCGCGCTACTCGGCGCGAACGGTGCGGGCAAGACGACGACCGTGCACATCCTCTCCACGCTCGTGCGGCCGGACAGCGGCGCAGCGGCGGTGAACGGATGCGACGTGGTCCGCGATCCCGACGGTGTGCGTGCGGCGATCGGGCTCACGGGCCAGTTCTCCGCAGTGGACAAGCTGCTCACCGGCGAGGAGAACCTGTTGCTGATGGCCCGGCTTCGCCACCTCGGCGCGAAGGCCTCGAAGGCACGGGTGTCAGACCTGCTCGAGCAGTTCGACCTCGTCGAGTCCGCCCGAAAGCCTCTCGCCAACTACTCCGGCGGAATGCAGCGTCGCCTCGACCTCGCGATGACCCTCGTGGCGACGCCGAGTGTCATCTTCCTCGACGAGCCCACCACCGGTCTCGACCCGCGCAGCCGCCACACCAGGTGGGACATCGTGCGCGGCCTCGTCGTGGAGGGCACGACGGTGCTGCTCACCACCCAGCACCTCGAGGAGGCAGACGAACTCGCTCACCGCATCGCCGTGCTCGACGGCGGTCGAATCGTCGCCGAGGGCACGCCGGAGGAGCTCAAGCGGCTGGTGCCGGGGGGACACATCCGCCTGCGGTTCGCAGAGCTCGCCTCCCTCGATGCGGCGTCACGGCTCCTCGACAGTTCCGTCCGCGACGATGCCGGGCTCGCCCTGACCGTGCTGAGCGGCGGCGGCGTCGGCACGCTCCGCACCCTGCTCGACCGCCTCGAGGCGGCGGGTGTCTCTCCGGACGACCTCAGCATCCACAGCCCAGACCTCGATGACGTGTTCTTCGCCCTCACCGGCACGAAAGGAACGGAGCAATGACCACCATCACCCTCGGACGACAGTCCCATGTCCTCGCCGACTCGATCACGATGCTGCGCCGCAACCTTCTGCACATCGTCCGTTACCCCGGCCTGTCGATGTTCACCATCCTCGGCCCCGTGGTGATCCTGCTGCTCACTGTGTTCGTCTTCGGTGGCACTCTGGGGGCGGGCCTGCCCGGCGTGGACCCGGCCGGCGGTCGGGACGCCTACCTCGCCTACGTGATGCCGGGCATCCTGCTGATCACGATTGCGGGCACCGCGAACGGTGCGGCCATCACGGTGGCGATGGACATGACCGAGGGAATTACCGCGAGGTTCCGCACGATGGCGATCTCGCGCTCGGCGGTGCTCGCCGGTCACGTGATCGGCAACACCATCCAGGCGATCCTCGCTGTCGCCCTCGTGCTCGGCGTCGGAGTCGCCGTCGGATTCCGCCCGACGGCGGCACCCCTCGAGTGGCTCGCCGCTGCACTCGTCGTGGTGCTGATCGCCTTCGCCGTCAGCTGGATCGGCGTCGCCATGGGGATGCAGTCCAAGACCGTGGAGACGGCGAGCAACCTGCCCCTCATCCTCACGGTGCTCCCGCTGCTCGGCAGCGGTTTCGTCCCGACCTCGTCGATGCCGTCATGGCTGCAGTGGTTCGCTCAGTACCAGCCGTTCACGCCGTTCATCGAGACGCTTCGCGGGCTTCTGCTCACCACTGCGTCGACCGAGAACCTGACTCTCGCGATCGGGTGGAGCATCGCGATCGCGGCCGCCGGGGCCATCTGGTCGATGGTGATCTACGAGCGCAGGTCGGTGCGCTGAGACCCGTCAGGATGCCTGGCCCACCGGAAGCGAGTTGTCACGGAACCAGTCGAGCAATCTGCGCGCCCGCGCAGCGGCCTCGGACGCCGGCATCGGGCTCGACTGCTGATGGAAGAAATCGTCGTAACCCGGGATGGCCCGCGACGAGCTGTCGGTGAGGGCACGGAAGCCCATCCGCCAACTCGGATAACGACGTTCCGCGATGACCTCCACACTGAGCAACTGCACGCCATGGTGCCGGGGATCGACGGAGATGACGGCGTAGCACGCACGGATCGCGTCATCCGGCCCTTCGAGCACCTGCATGAACTGACTGTTGCTGTAGAGCAGAATGCCGGTGATCCCCTGATGCGCGTTGTTCTCGCGGATCTTCGTGAGCAGCTGTGCGAGTTCCTCGTCGGTGTAGGCGCGAGTCGCGGAACTCAGGTAGGCGATCGAGATCATGGGCTCCCCTTTCCTGAACCATGCTCGCCTGCACGGGCGACGACGCACAGACCCCAGAAAGGGTGCAGCGCAGAAAAGGGGCAGCGCCGGAGCGGTCAGGCCGCGGGAATCAGGCGGCGACGCCGAGCTTGTCCAGCGAGTCCTCGACGATCGTGAGGCCCTCCATGCCGGGCAGCCCGGAGATGGCGGCGTCGATCTTGCGCGCACCCTTGCGGCCCTCGGCTCCGCCCATGAGGTGGCCCATCACGTGCTGCACCTCTGTGCGCTCCATGATGCTGGAGCCGACGGGCGCCCAGAAGTTCTTGAGCGCGAAGCGGGCGAGCACCTGAGCCTTGCGGCTCTTGGCGAGGCGATCACGAGCCTGTGAGGTGTAGAAGGCGACGTGGCGGGCCTCCTGCTTCGCGATCCGCTTCAGCAGCTCGGCGAGCACCGGGTCTTCCTCCAGGTCGGCCATGCGGTTGTAGGCGGTAATGGCCGACCACTCGTTCGCCGCACCCCAGGCCATGTGCACGGCCACGAAGTCAGTGCCCACCAGCTTTCCGGCGATGGACTGCTTGATGGGGTCCAGCTTGTCCTTCCACCCGAGCTTCAGGCGGTCGGCCTTGATCTCGTCGAAATCGACGACGATCCCGTGGATGCCGAGAACCGTCGCCAGCGCTTCGCCGTGCCAGAACTCCTCGCGGTTCCACATCGTCATGAATGCGCTCATGTCCGCCTCCTTGTGGGAGGGGGTGGTGAGAAGGTCGCGGGTGTAGCAGACAGTGTGATATTCCACATCCGCCATATAACGGAGGGTGCGAAGCGAGCCAGCCGGAAGAGGATGCTCGCGAAAGCGCTCGAGGTCGAGATCGTCCCAATTCACGTTGACCGAGGTCGCGGTGTACTTGTCTACATCGAATGCCATGTGCTGTGGGGAGAGACCGTGACGGCTACTCTCCCGCTCCTTTCGGGCTTACCGGATCCGTGGGGTGGGATCCGCGCTTCCAGTTGTGGATGCTCCACCTTCTTCGTTGTGCTTCGCGTGACAGATTGGTGTCGGGGTTGACCGCACTGGGGTTTCCCAGCAGTTCGAGCCAGACCAGGTCGGCATGACTGTCACCGTAGCCGTAGCTCTGCGAGAGGTCGAATCCGTTGGTCTCGGCGTAACGCAGCAGCCAGGCGGCTCTAGCCTCGTCCACCAGGGGCGGTTGGGCGAGATAGCCGGTGAGCACGCCGTCGCGCTCGTGCATGGATCCCGCGATCACCTCGTCGAAGAGATCGGCGAGGGGGGCCACGAGAGTGCCGATCGATCCCGTGACGAGCACGGTGCGATGGCCGGCGGCCCGGTGTTCCTTGATGCGCGCGATCGCGGCGGGCATGGTGTGCCGCAGCAGGGTCTCGCGGTAGCCACCGGAGACGACACTTTCGAGCCGCGCCACCGGCATGCCGCTGTAGCGCCGGAGGAACACCCGGATGAACTCCCCGCGGTCCCGGCGTTCGGCGCTCAGGTAGCCCGGCAGCGAGCCGAGCAGGCTGGCCACTTCACCCGGCCAGGCGGCCTTGCGGAAGCCCGCCGAGCGCACCCAGAGGTACTGCTCGACGATGTTCGAGTCGACGACGGTGCCCTCAAGGTCGAAGACTGCCACGACATCGGTGCGTGCTGGCAGCGCCTTCTGCACCTTCTCCGAGGCGGCCGGCCGCACGGCGAAAGCCCGGGTGAGGGTCGTGATGGCGGGGAAATGCACGCGTTGGAGGTAGTCCTCCCAGTCGATCGTCGTCACGTCGAAGCCGGTGTCGTCCCCGGGAGTGAGCGCCAGGGATTCCCCGAGCTCGCGCAGCTTTCGGTCGTCGAAGATGATCTCCGTCTGCACATAGGCGCGATAGAGCTCGGCGAAGTTGCGCAGCGATTCGAGATCGTTGCGACGGGTCGTCACCTTGGCGATCTGGGCGCGGGTGCGGGCCGTGGACGGGAACCTCTCGAGCAGCTGCTCGCGCCGGTCGTTCCACCGCTCCTGGTTGCGCAGGGCACGCTCCACCTTGCGGTCACCGGGAAAACTCCAGGTGGGCACCCGCACCTGACCCTCGCTCGCGTGCGGCATCGGATTGGCCGTGAAGAACTCGTTCATGTTCTGCAACATGCGGTGGATCGGCAGCGGATTGCTCGCCCCGGAGCTCACGTGCACGTACTGGGCGACCGGTGCCGGGCGCGCGGCGATCGCCAGGATGGCGTTGACGACGAAGTCCACGGGAATCACATCGAGCACGCTGTCGGGCAGACCGGGGAACTCGGGCAGCAGGCCGCGGCCGTAGGCGAGAATCAGAGGGTCCGCCACCTTGAAGCCGTCGATCCAGCCGGGGAACGGATGCTGAAGCGCGCTCTCGATGATCGCGGGGCGCACGACGGACAGCCGGTGACCGGCATCCCCCCACATCTCCTCTGCGGCCCGTTCGGCGAAGGCCTTGGTGAGCGTGTAGACGTCGGTCCAGCCCAGGCTCTCGGCGCGGGTGCGGCCGTAGTCGACGAGGCGAGAGCGCACCCACTCGACGCGGGCAGCTTCCGCAGCCTTCGCCACCGCCTGCGGACCCTCCTTGCCGTGCTCGGCCCGGCCCTCCCCGAGGAAGCGACGGAGGGTCTCCGGCTGGCGCGAGGCCATCTCGACACGGACGCGAGCGTCGCGCGCGGCCTCGAACTCGCTGCGCCAGTCCACGCTGTGGGCTAGTCGCGCCTCCGGCACGATCCCCTTGCGGATGCCGCCCACGTACGCCGTCGACACGTGCACGACGTGCGGGTCCGCTCCGCTCTCGAGCAGCGCGGTATAGAGCGTCACCGCTCCGCCCAGGTTCGTCTCGAAGGCCTGGTCGATGGGCGGATCGAACGACACCGATGAAGCGCTGTGGATGACGACATCCAGGTCTGCGGGGAGGGGCGGCACGGAGCCGAGATCCCCCTCGACGACGCGCAGGCGTTCACGCACGGCGCGTTCCACCTCGTCGTCTCCCACCCGCTCCCGCCACAGACGGAAGACCGGCTTGCGCAGCAGAGTGCGCAGGCGGTCGGTCGCACTCGTGCTGCCCTTCGAGCGGATCAGCAGCGAGATGGTGGTGTCCGGATGCGAGGACAGCAGGCGCTCGAGGATCGCCTGGCCGACGAACCCGGTTCCTCCGGTGAGGAAGACGTGGGACGAGCCGAGACCGGATGCGTCGACAGTCTTCTGCACGGCGACCTTTGCCGTGCGTGCGGGAGCCTTCTTCGACGGCTCTGCGGCGGCGTTCACTCGCGCAGCTTCCGGGTCACGGCATCGCCGATGCGGGAATCCATACCGGGCAGTCCGGCGACGCGGCGACCGATGTCTGCGGCACGCTCTCGACCAGAGTCGTCACCGAACACCGAAGTCTCGAAGAAGGAGCGGTCGTCACCGGCGCGGTCGATCGCGCCGAGCGGCCAGGCCTGGCGCTCGAGTGACGTCCGGGTGAGCGAGACGGCTTTCGGGTCATCCGCCAATCGACGCCGAGCCTCGTCGTCGAAGAAGGCGACGTGCCTCTCCTTGACGGCGACGATCGTCGCGATGGTGGCCGAGAGCGCTGGGCTCTGACTCGAGGCGTCAAGGCGGTCGTATGCAGCGCGGGTCACCCATTCGTCCACCAGGCCGGTGGTCACGTGTACGCCGATGATCGGCACCCCCTGGATGAGCCCGGTGATGGCCCGCCGGATGGGTCCCCGTCGTTCGACCGACTCGGTGTGCGAGCGGCGGACCGAGCCTTCGACGGCATCGTGTGACTTGGGTTGACCGTTGGCTTCGAGCACGGCGTCGAGGGCGTCGGCGATCCAGAACTTCTCGAATGCCCAGGTCACGAGAAATGCCGTGATGCGGGCATCTTTGTGCGTCGCCGTCACCAGGAGGTTGCGCAACTGCTCCATCGTGCCGCTCTCCAGGCGGGCCAGATACTGCACCGACCGGATGCTGTCTGCCGAGAGCGGGGCCGTCGTGAATTCGTCGAGGCGCAGTGTGTCGCGGTGATTGCCCTGGGCGGTGCGGGCGAAGCCGCGCACGTCGAATCGCGCGGGAGTGGGGTTCAGGGCGCGATCGCCCGAACCCGCCGGGGATTCAGTGGTGGAATCGCTGTTCGCGAATGTCATGATTTCAAGCCTTTGCTGCCATCGGAGCCCCTGTTTAGGCAACCGCTGCCCCCTGAGCAGCGTAACCTAACGGCATGGGTGTAGCTCTCGTCACTGGCGGGACGTCTGGCATTGGTGCCGCGTTCGCCCGTCTCCTCGCCGCGCGTGGCTATGATCTCGTGCTCGTCGCTCGGTCGACCGATCGGCTCGAAACGATGGCCGCGGAATTGCGGGCGACGGGGCGTACCGTCGAGTTGCTCCCGGCCGACCTGTCGGACCGGAACGCGGTCGCGCGGGTGGCCGAACGGCTGAGCGATCCAGAGCGTCCCATCGACATGCTGGTGAACAATGCCGGATTCGGCATGCATTCCTCGTCGCTCGATCCCGACGTCTCCGAATTCGACCGGGCTTTCGAGGTCATGTGCCGCGCGGTCTTCGTCCTGAGCGGCGCGGCGGCTCGGGGCATGGTCGAGCGCGGTTCCGGCAGCATCCTCAATGTCTCGAGCACTGCCGGTTTCCTCACGATGGGCGCCTACTCGTCGATCAAGGCCTGGGTCACCTCGTACACCGAGGGACTCGCGGTGGAGCTGCGCGGCAGCGGCGTCACGGTCACGGCCCTCTGCCCGGGTTGGGTTCGCACGGAGTTTCATGAGCGAGCCGGCATCCGTTCGGGCAGTATCCCAAACTTTATGTGGCTCGACGCCGAACAACTGGTGAGCGCAGCCCTGCGCGATGTGGATCGAGGCAAAGTGATTTCCATACCTACTCTTCGCTACCGAGCGCTGATCGGCTTGGCCGGGCTCGCTCCGAAGAGCGCCATCCGTTCGTTCTCCGGCGCGATCTCGTCGTCGAGGCGAAAGCCCGTAGTGCGGTGACGGTGCGGATGCCTCTCAGCTCTCGCCCCGCCGGGCCCCGTTCCGCAGCGACGCGTCTTCATGATCGCTTCAATTCTCCCTACCAGGCCGTGGCACGGTTCCTTGCCCAGCGCGCACTGCTCAAGCCGCTCATCTGGTCTCTCACCAGCGTCACTGTGATCCGCAGCGAGAAGTTGAAGGAGGTGAAGGGCGGGTTCGTGGTGATCGCGAACCACTCCAGTCATCTCGACACACCCCTGATCGTGGGATCGCTCCCCCGCCCACTGGCCCGCTACCTCGCCGCCGGTGCCGCCGCGGATTACTTCTTCAACGTCTGGTGGCGCCGCGGGCTCACCGCGCTGTTCTTCAATGCCTTTCCCGTTCGTCGAACCGGAACAGAGACATCGTCGACCAGCGCCCGCTCGCTGCTGATGCGCGGCATCCCCGTGCTGATCTTCCCGGAAGGCACCCGGTCTAAAGACGGCGAGCTCGGCCGCTTCAAGCCGGGAGCCGCGGCCCTCGCCGCCGCCTGCGATGTGCCGTGTATCCCGGTGGCCCTGATCGGGGCACACATCGCGCACCCCCGGGGCACGAACTGGCCGAGGCCCGGCCGGCTGCCGGTCGGAGTCGTCTTCGGAGACCCCCTCCGCGCCGCCGAGGGCGAATCCAAGGCAGACTTCGCCGAGCGCACCCGCCAGGAGATCGTGCGCCTGAGAGACCTGCATTCGGCCGACATCCTCGGCCGACACACACGACCCCGGCAGAAATGACCGCGGTGCCCGCAACACATAAGGAGTACAGAAGTGACCGATGTTCAGCACATGAAGTGGTGGGGCTGGGGACGGGATGGCGTCGCGTTCCATCACGATGACAAGCCAGGGTTCGCCCCATTCCTCACCTTCGCCCTCGGGCTCGAGCCGGGAGCGCCGACCGTCGCGCCGCCCACGTTCGAGGACCTCGACGTGCCGGTCAGCCGGGCGAGCGCGGACTTCATCGCCCAGCTGACAGCCATCGCCGGCGATGAGCACGTGACCACCGACGACATGAGCCGCGTGGTGCACACCTTCGGCAAGAGCATCCGGGACCTGATCCGCGTTCGCGCCGGATCCCTCGCCCGAACCCCCGACGTGGTGATCTACCCCGCCGACGAGTTCGGGGTGCAGCAGGTGGTCGACGCCGCCGTCGCGGCCGACGCCGTGATCATCCCCTTCGGTGGCGGAAGCAACATCGTCGGCAGCCTCGAGCCGCTCGCCGAGGAGACCCGCACCGTGATCTCCCTCGACCTCGGTCGCCTCAACCGCGTGATCGACATCGACGAGGGCTCCGGTCTCGCGCGCATCGAAGCCGGAGCCCAGGGCCCCGACCTCGAAGCCCAGCTCGAGAAGCGCGGCTGGACCATCGGTCACTTCCCCGACAGCTTCACCCACTCCACCGTCGGCGGATGGGTCGCCACGCGATCCTCTGGCATGCAGTCCGACAAGTACGGAGACATCGCCGATATCGCCAAGGGACTCCGCGTCGTACGCCCGGGAGGGGTTCTCGTGATCCGTGCCGTTCCGAGTGCTTCCACCGGCCCGAGCGTGCGGGAGATGATCCTCGGCAGCGAGGGACGCCTCGGCGTGATCACCGAGGTGACAGTGCAGGTGCACCGCGTCCCGGTCAAGCGGGAGATCCAGGCCTACCTCTATCCCACCTGGACCGACGGCCTCGCGGCGATGAAAGAGATCTCGGAAAGCGACGCGACTCCCTCGGTCACCCGGGTCTCCGACGGGCGCGAGACCGTGTTCTCGTTCGCGACCAGCAAGGAGAGCAAAGGGATCTCGAGCCTGGTGACCAAGGGTCTCGGCGTCTTCCTCAAGTCGAAGGGCTGGGACACCGACAAGATGTGCCTGTCGTTCATCGGCTACGAGGGCAGCGAAGAGCACGTGGCCCGCAACGAGAAGCTCGTCGGTCGCATCGTCAAGAAGCACGGCGGCATCGGGGTGGGCAAGGGACCCGGCGCCCTCTACGACCAGAAGAAGTTCGACACTCCGTACATCCGCGACTTCCTGCTCGACCTCGGCGGCTCCGCGGATGTCTCGGAGACCTCGGCCCCCTGGTCGAAGCTCCCCGGCCTGTACGACAACGTGATGGCCGCCGCCAACAAGGCCTTCGACGAGATCGGGGTCAAGGGCTGGATCATGGCCCACCTCTCGCACTCGTACCACTCCGGGGCGTGCCTGTACTTCACCTTCGCCTACCTGCCGAGCGGCGATTCGCTCGACCAGTACGACGTCGTGAAGAGTGCCATCCAGCAGGCGTTCATCGACTCGGGCGGAACCGTGTCGCACCACCACGGCGTCGGCCTCGAGCATGCTCCGTGGCTCGAGCAGGACATCTCTGCGGGGGGTGTCGCGGTGATGCAGGGTCTGTTCGACTCGGCCGACCCGACGAACACCTTCAACCCGGGCAAGATCATCACCTCGGCCCCCGTGCCGGCCGCGGCACTGCAGGACTGACTCCGGCGCAACTGATGGAGAACGAGAAAGGCCGGACCCGCGGGTCCGGCCTTTCTGGTTCGAGCTGATCTCTCCGGCGCGATCCGCTGGTGATCCGCCGGTGCGCCGCTCGGCTAGTTGCCGTCGGCGGCCGACGGCGACGGGCTCGGCGTCGCCGAGGAGTCTTCGCTGAAGCTGTCCCCGGCGGCCTTGGATACCGCGGTCGCGAAGTCCGCGGCGTTGTCGATGGCTCCGCCGTACTTCTTGCCGTTGATGATCACGGTGGGAGTGGAGGAGAGATTCTCCACATCCGTGCCGGCGAGCGGACCGGTTGTGGCCCGGGCGGTCGCGGCATTCGTCCACGACTTGAACTTCTGGTCGGAGATGCAGTTGGCGATCGAGTCCGCCTTGCCTACTTTCGCCTTCTTCGTGAGCGAGATGATCTGGTCATCCGTGAGGCCCTCGGTGTTCTCCTTGGGCTGGTTCTCGAAAAGCAGCGCGCTGAAGTCGAAGAACTGGTCGGGCGAGTAGTTCGCCACGCAAGCGGCCGCGTTCGCGGCTCGCGTGGAGTATTTCTTGCCGAGCGAAGACTGGTCGAGGATGGCGACCGGGTGCACCTCGAGAGTGGCCGCCCCGGTGGAGACCCACTTCTTGATCTGCGCCGCGTTGGTCGCTTCGAAATCACCGCAATACGGGCACTGGTAATCGATGTAGACCCGAAGGTCGATCACGTTGGCGGCGTTGGTCTTGGATGGCACGGGGCTGGCGTCCGGCTGGAGGGCGGCGGTCGGCACGGCCTTGAACCCCTGGCCGATCTTGATGCCGTCGCTGATCATGTTCGCGGGGCCGGGAGAAGGTGGCCGCACGCTGTTGACGATCACGAGACCGATGACGGCGACGATGGCGATCACCAGTACGGCGAGACTCCCTTGCAGAATCACCCGACTGCGGCGATCCTTCTTCTTCTGCTGTTCGCGGAGCGCTCGGGCCTTCTCGCGCGCAGCCTCACGCCGCTCGTTCTTGCTGAGACCTTTGTCACTCGAACCGTCGTAGGTCATCGAACCTCACTCGCTATCAATCAATGCTGTGGCCATCAGCCGCTGCAGTTTGCCGTGAGCGGAGCCCTAAGAACACTAGACACGCAGTCTGGGAAAAAGCCAAAGTGCCCGTCGTTTAAGCCTAGCGAGAGGAATTGGCCCCCTGGTGCACCCCGTTCGAGTGGCATAATGGCAGTGCATTACCATCCATTCACTACGGATCGTCCGGCACGTACCTGCCGGTGAAGGAGTTGTACAACCATGGCATCTGTCACTTTCGACAAAGCTACCCGCCTCTACCCCGGCTCGACGAAGCCCGCGGTCGACGCGCTCGACCTGCACGTCGCGGACGGTGAGTTCCTCGTGCTCGTCGGACCCTCCGGCTGCGGAAAGTCCACGTCCCTCCGCATGCTCGCCGGCCTCGAAGAGGTCAACGACGGCAACATCCTTATCGGCGACCGCAACGTCACAGACGTGCCCCCGAAGGACCGCGACATCGCGATGGTGTTCCAGAACTACGCGCTGTACCCCCACATGACCGTCGCCGAGAACATGGGCTTCGCGCTCAAGATCGCCGGCGTCAACAAAGACGAGCGTGCCACGCGCGTTCTCGAAGCCGCCAAGCTCCTCGACCTCGAGCCGTACCTCGGCCGCAAGCCGAAGGCACTCTCCGGTGGCCAGCGTCAGCGCGTCGCCATGGGCCGCGCAATCGTGCGCCAGCCCCAGGTGTTCCTCATGGACGAGCCGCTGTCGAACCTCGATGCCAAGCTTCGCGTGCAGACCCGCACCCAGATCGCATCGCTCCAGCGTCGGCTCGGCGTCACGACCGTCTACGTCACCCACGACCAGACCGAGGCGCTCACCATGGGCGACCGCATCGCCGTGCTGAAGGACGGTGTGCTGCAGCAGGTGGGAACACCCCGCGACCTGTATGCCAACCCGAAGAACGTCTTCGTGGCCGGCTTCATCGGCTCCCCGGCCATGAACCTCTTTACCGCGGAGCTCGTCGACGGCGGCCTCAAGTTCGGCACGGCAGTCGCCGCGCTCGACCGGGCCACCATGGGCAAGACCGACAACACCAAGGTCACGATCGGTGTGCGCCCGGAAGACGTGCGCGTCTCCACCACTGGCGAAGGCCTGAAGGTCGCTGTCGATCTCGTCGAGGAGCTCGGCGCCGATGGCTACCTCTACGGCCACACCGACATCGACGGAGCGCGAGTCGACCTCGTGGCCCGTGTCGACGGCCGCTCGCACCCGAACGCCGGTGAGACCGTCTTCATCCTTCCGGAGCCGGCTCACGTGCACGCGTTCGACATCGAATCGGGCGACCGCCTGAGCAAGGCAGTGGTCGACTAAGCAGTCGAATACCCTTTGGTGCGGGCGGCGATCACGATCGTCGCCCGCACTTTTTCGTCCGCACCACGATCCCGTTAGGCAACGCACATGAGCGGTTCCCTCAACATCACCTCTGCGACAGTCGATCCCGCACTCCTCGACCTGCCGTGGAACCTGCCGCTCGACACCTGGCCGGACAGCGTGATCGCCGCTCTCCCCAAGGGCATCTCGCGCCACCTCGTGCGGTTCGTGCATCTCAGCGGCTATGTGATCGCGATCAAGGAGACCTCGTCTGAGCTCGCCCGCCGGGAGTACGAGATGCTGCGTACCCTGCAGAAGCTCGATGTGCCCTGTGTCGACCCGGTCGCGGTGATCACCAATCGCACGGATGACGAGGGCAACGAGCTCGATTCCGTGCTCGTCACCCGCCATCTCAAGTTCTCACTGCCGTACCGGGCGCTGTATTCGCAGACCCTGCGCCCCGAGACCGCCACACGCACCGTCTCCGCGCTGGCGGTGCTGCTCGTGCGCCTGCACATCATCGGGTTCTTCTGGGGCGACGTGTCGCTGTCCAACACCCTCTTCCGCCGGGACGCCGGCTCCTTCGCCGCCTACCTGGTGGATGCCGAGACCGGCCAGCTCTACAACGGGCTGTCGAACGGCCAACGCGAGAACGACCTCGAGATCGCCCGGGTGAACATCGCCGGCGAACTGCTCGACCTCGCCGCGGGCGGGCGACTCGAGGAGGGACTGGATCCCGTCGAGGTGTCGAACGGCATCGTCGCGGCCTATCGCAGCCTCTGGGTCGAGCTCACCGGATCCGAATCCTTCTCCTCCTCAGAACGCTGGCGCATCAACGAGCGTGTCGAACGGCTCAACGAGCTCGGCTTCGACATCGAGGAGCTGGCCATCAAGACCGACGACACCGGCTCGCAGGTGCGCATCCAGCCCAAGGTGGTGGATGCCGGGCACCACCAGCGCCGCCTGCTGCGCCTCACCGGTCTCGACGCCCAAGAGAACCAGGCGCGCCGTCTGCTCAATGACCTCGACTCCTACACCGCCACCTTCGACAAGCAGGGTGACGACGAGGAGATGGTGGCCCACGAATGGCTGGCGAAGGTCTTCGAGCCCGTGATCCGCGCCATCCCCCGCGATCTCAAGGGCCGGCTTGAGCCGGCGGAGATGTTCCACCAGCTGCTCGAGCACCGGTGGTACCTGTCGCAGAACGAGAACCGCGACGTTCCCCTCGCCGAGGCCGTCAGTTCCTATATCGACACCGTGTTGCGCCACCGCCGGGACGAGGCGACGGTCATCGCTCCGGCGACCGGCACGATCACCCTGCCGGTGGACGTCATCGCAGAGGACGACTGGCGCTCGAAGGTCTGAGCCGCCGCGCCGCGGGCTACTTCTTCTTGGCGCGCTGCTTCGAGATCTCGTAGAGGGTGACGCTCGCGGCGATACCGGCATTGAGGGATTCGGTCGAGGAGTTGATCGGGATGGAGACCACGGCATCACAGGTCTCGGTCACGAGGCGGGAGAGTCCCTTTCCCTCGCTGCCGACCACGACCACCAGTGGCTCCTTAGCCCACGACAGTTCGGGCAGCGGTGTGTCACCGTCGCCGGCGAGTCCGAGCACGAACACGCCACGCTCCTTGAACGCCTTGAGCGTCTGCGTGAGGTTCGACGCCATCGCGACGGGCGTGCGGGCGGCCGCGCCGGCCGAAGTCTTCCACGCGGCGGCGGTGAGACCCACCGAACGACGCTGCGGCACGATCACGCCGTGGCCACCGAATGCAGCGACCGAGCGGATGATCGCACCGAGGTTGCGGGGGTCGGTCACGCCGTCGAGCGCGACCAGGAGCGGCACGCGCCCGCTTGCCACGATCTTGTCGAGGAGGTCGGTGGGGTGCGCGTACTCATAGGGCGGAACCTTGAGCGCGAGCCCCTGGTGCACGGAGTCGAAGCCGGCGAGGCGATCGAGCTCGGGCCGCATGACCTCGAGGATCGGCAGGCCGCGCTTTGTCGCGATCTGCATGACCTCTTTCACACGGTCGTCGTATTCGATGCGGGTGGCGATATAGAGAGCGGTCGCCGGGATCTTGGCGCGGAGAGCCTCGAGCACCGAGTTGCGTCCGGTGACGACCTCGAACTCGTCGGTCTGCTTCGGACGCTGTGCACGCTGGGGTCCGGCAGCACGCTGCGGGGCGCCCGTGCTCGATGGCTTCTTCGTGCCGCCGGCCGCGGCGAAGCGGTCGTTGGCCGCTTTGCGCTTGCCCGCGGGATGGTACGGACGATCGACGGCCTTCGGGGTCGGCTTCTTGCCCTCGAGCGCCTGGCGACCCTGGCCGCCGGAGCCGACCTGCTTGCCGGTGCTGCTCTTGCGCACGGCACCTGCGCGCGGCTTGTTGGCTCCACTGCTCTTCATTAGTCAAGACTCCAATGCGACCCCGACGGGGTGTCTTCGATCTGGATGCCGGCTGCGGCAAGTTCGTCGCGAATGCGATCGGCGGACGGGAAATCGCGCGCCTTGCGTGCCGCGTCCCTGTCCTCGAGCAATTTCTCGACGAGAGTTGCGAGCGCTACACTCGCCGGATCATCCGCAGCAGTCTGCCACTCTACGGCCATCGGGTTGATTCCGAGAACTTCCGTCATCGCCAATACCTGGCCCTGCAGGGCCGCGGCGCTGCCGAGGTCCTCCGCGTCGAGCGCCGCGTTGCCGGCACGAACCTGCTCGTGGAGCACTGCCATCGCCTGCGGGATGGCGAGATCGTCGTCCATCGCCTCGGCGAATTCGTCGGGAATGGACTCGACGCCCGTGCCGGCGAACTGGGTTCCCTCCAGGCGGCGCGCCGCGCGATCGAGGAATACCTCGATGCGATCGAGGGCGGCTTCCGCTTCGAGAAGCGCCCCGTCGTGATAGTCGATGGTCGAGCGATAGTGGGCGGAGCCGAGGTAGTACCGCACGACGAGGGGGCGAGCCTGATCGAGGAACTCTGCGGCGAAGATCGAGTTGCCGAGTGACTTGGACATCTTCTGTCCGTTCACATTCACCAGCCCGTTGTGCACCCAGGCGCCCGCGAAGCCGTGGCCGGCGGCGGATGACTGGGCCAGCTCGTTCTCGTGGTGCGGGAACCGCAGGTCGAGACCGCCACCGTGGATGTCGAACCGGGTACCGAGATACTGCTGCGACATCGCAGAGCATTCGATGTGCCACCCCGGGCGGCCGTCGCCCCAGGGCGAGGGGTATGCGGCGGAGGCCGGTTCGTCCTCTTTATGCCCCTTCCACAGTGCGAAGTCGCGGGCATCGCGCTTGCCCCGACTCGGCGCATCGGCGGACGCCGCCATGTCTGCGGGTTTCTGGTTGGTGAGCTCGCCGTACGCCGGCCAGGACGCTACGTCGAAGTAGACGTCGCCCGATTCGTCGTCGGCGGCGTAGGCGTGACCGCGCTCTATCAGCTCCGCGATCAATCGCTGCATCTGCGGGATGCTGGCGGTCGCGCGCGGCTCATAGGTGGGTGCGAGGATGCCGAGGCGCTCGTACCCCCGGGTGAACTCGAGCTCGAAGCGGTAGGCGAGGGCCCACCATTCTTCGCTCCCGGTGGCTGCGCTCGCGAGGATCTTGTCGTCGATGTCGGTGACGTTGCGCACGAGGGTGACGTCGTATCCGCGATAGCCGAGCCAGCGTCGCCACTGGTCGTAGACGAGGGCGGAGCGCAGGTGACCGATGTGCGGCGAAGACTGCACGGTTGGTCCGCAGACGTAGATGCCGACCTTGCCTTCGACGATCGGCACGAGGTCGAGAAGCCCCTGCGAGCGGGAATCGTAGAGGCGCACTGTCACGAGCACCAGCCTACCGAGTGCTCCCGGACCCGATGCGCTGCAGGAGGCAGGTTGCGATGACGCTGATCCCGTCGCCCCGCCCGGTGAACCCGAGCCCGTCGGAGGTCGTCGCCGCCACACTCACCGGAGCCCCGACGAGGGAGCTGAGCGTGGTCTCGATCTCGGCTCGCCGGGTGCCGATCTTCGGGTGGTTCGCCACGACCTGCACAGAGACGTTGCCGATCACGAACCCGGCCGCCGCCACGAGGTCAACGGTCGCGGCGAGGAAGACCTCGCCGTGGGCATCCGTGAACCGGGGATCCGAGGTGCCGAAGTTCGACCCGAGGTCACCGAGACCGGAGGCCGAGAGCAGCGCATCGCAGATGGCGTGGCTGATCGCATCCCCATCGCTGTGCCCGGCGAGGCCGACCTCCCCCGGCCAGAAGACACCGCCGAGCCAGAGCGGGCTCGACTCGTCGAAGGCATGAACGTCGATGCCGATGCCGGTGCGGGTCTCCGCCGGCGCGACCGGGGAGAGGAGCGTTTCGGCTCGACGGAGATCCCACGGAGTCGTGATCTTGAAGGCGAGGGCGTCGCCGTCGATCACGACCACCGGGTGGCCGGAGGCAGCGAAGAGCGCGGCATCATCGGTGTGGTCGGCACTCGAGTCGGCGTATGCGGCAGCGAGCTGCTGCCGGGGGAAGCCCTGCGGGGTCTGCACCGCGACGAGCTCCGAGCGATCGACGGTGGCAACCGCGAGGCCGCCCTCCACCCGTTTGATCGTGTCGGCGACAGCGAGGCCGGGGATCACGCCCGAGCCGGTCTGGCGCACCGCCGCGACCACCGCGTCGAACTGGGCAGGCGGCGTGAACGCCCTGGCCGCGTCGTGGACGAGCACGATCCGGATGCCCGGTGCGAGCGCGGCGAGGCCCGCCGCCACGGAACCCTGGCGCGAATCGGAACCGGTGACGACGGTCACCGATTCATGAGCGGTCCCGGCGACCTCTGCCGCGAGCGCGCGTGCTTCGTCGATCCAGTCGGCGGGCGCGACGACAACCACCTGAGCCGACTCGCCACTGCCGAAGACCCCCTCGAGGGCGTGCACCAGGATCGGCCGCCCGGACACCGGCACGAAAGCCTTGGGGTGCGGGTGCCCCAAACGGGAACCGCTGCCGGCGGCGACGACGATGATGCCGACCTCGGGCTCGGGGCTAGGACGCAAGAACCTCATCGAGCACGGTCGAGGCCTTCTCTTCGTCGGTCTTTTCGGCGAGGGCGAGTTCGGAGACGAGAATCTGCCTGGCCTTGGCGAGCATGCTCTTCTCGCCCGCGGACAGCCCCCGATCCTGGTCGCGCCGCCAGAGATCGCGAACGACCTCGGACACCTTGATCACGTCTCCCGACGCGAGCTTCTCCAAGTTGGCCTTGAAACGGCGGGACCAGTTTGTCGGCTCTTCGGTGAACGGAGCTCGCAACACCTCGAAGACGCGGTCGAGGCCGTCTTGCCCAATGACATCCCGAACGCCGACAAGATCGACGTTCTCTGCCGGCACTTCGATCACGAGGCCGCCCTGCGCGACGGCGAGTTTGAGGTAGAGCTTGTCTTCGCCCTTGACCTTGCGCGTCTTCACTTCGGTGATCGTCGCCGCACCGTGGTGGGGGTAAACGACCGTCTCGCCGACCTCGAAAAGCATTGCTGGCACTCCGTTTCAGTGGCCGTCAGTTTATCACAGGGCCTTTTCCGCGGCGGGGGCGGGAGGCCTTGGCGGCCGCCGCCGTAGGCTAAACTTCGAACTGGTTTCGTTGGCCATCCGCTGCGATATCGCCGTGTCTTCGTTTCGTTCTGGAGGGTCCCGTGAGAGCTCGCATCGTCGCAACCGTCGTAGTGGCGGCTTCGCTGTTGCTCTCCACTGCCGGCTGCAGCTTCTTCGCGCCGCAGTCCACACTCAAGAAATACGACCCTAGTGACGGGGTGGGCGCGACCGTCGGCCAGGTCAAGGTGCGCAACGCGCTGCTCCTCACCAAGGACGGTCAGGAGGCGAGCTTCCTCGTCAACCTCGTCAACGACGGCCAGAAGACCGTGAACGTGCTCATCCAGTACGACGGCACGACCGCCGAGGGCACCTCCGGCAAGGTCGACACCCGCGTGCAGCTGGACGCGGGCGAAGTGAAGACGTTCGGATCATCCGACACCCGCCAGCTGATCTTCAGCGGCATCGACTCGAAGCCCGGATCCCTCTTCCCCGTCTTCGTGCAGTACGGCACGGAGACCGGAGATCAGCTGCTCGTGCCGGTGCTCGACGGGTCACTCGCCGAATACTCGAAACTCCTGCCGACGCCGCTGCCGACCGCCACTCCGCCGGTGAACCCCACGGTCATCCCGGTCCCCACCCCTACGGCGACGACCACGCCGTAGCGTTGCGCCCAGCCGCCCGCGTTCGCGGACGCTGCCTCGCATGTAGGAGCCGGGTCAGGGCTCGAAGCGGTAACCCAGCCCGCGAACGGTCAACAGCATCCTCGGGTCGGATGGCTCTTTCTCGATCTTCGACCGGATGCGCTTGATGTGCACGTCGAGCGTCTTCGTGTCGCCGAAGTAGTCTGAGCCCCAGACCCGGTCGATCAGCTGCCCGCGGGTGAGCACCCGGCCGGAGTTGCGGAGAAGCACCTCGAGAAGCTCGTATTCCTTCAGCGGCATGGCCGTGTCAACTCCGCGCACGGCGACGGTGTGACGGTCGACATCCATGCGCACATCGCCGGACTCGAGAATGGCGGTGTCGTCTTCGTCGGTCTCCACCCGGCGTCGCATGACGGCGCGGATGCGCGCGAGCAGCTCGCGGGTGGAGTACGGCTTGGTGACGTAGTCGTCGGCGCCGAGCTCGAGGCCGACCACCACATCCACCTCGCTGTCCTTCGCAGTGAGCATGATGATCGGCACCTGAGAGCGGGTGCGGATCTCGCGGCACACCTCCGTTCCGGCGATGCCGGGCAGCATGAGGTCGAGCAGGATCAGGTCGGCTCCGGTGCGGTCGAATTCCGCGAGGGCGGAGATGCCGTCGGCTGCAATCGAGGTCTCGTAGCCCTCGCGACCGAGCAGGAAGGCGAGGGGCTCGCTCAGGGAGGGTTCGTCTTCGACGATCAGGATGCGCAACTCAAGCCTCTTTCAGGGATGCTGCCGTGGCGTGGGACGCTTCGGGCAGGCGGATGGTGAAGGTCGACCCGTTTCCGGGCTGGGACCAGACGCGGATGTCGCCGCCGTGATTCTGCACGACGTGCTTGACGATGCTGAGGCCGAGCCCCGAACCGCCGGTGTGACGGGAGCGAGCCGGATCGATGCGGAAGAAGCGCTCGAAGACACGGTCGAGTTCGTCGTCGGGAATGCCGATGCCCTGGTCGGTGACGGCGATCTCGACGATGCCGTCGGCATTGCTCACGCCGACGCCGACCCGGGAGCCCTTGGGCGAATACTGGATCGCGTTGGCGATGAGGTTGTGCAGGGCGACGGCGAGCAGCGGCTCGTCGCCGTAGACCTCCGCGCCGGCGTCTCCCCCGCTGACGATGGTGACGCGACTGGACTCCGCCGCCACCCGGTTCTGATCGATGGCGAGGGCAACCACGTGGTCGATCTCCACGACATGGGGACTGGTGAGCGCATCCGCCGCCTGCAGTCGGGAGAGCTCGATGATCTCCTGGGTGATGCGGGCGAGGCGATCCGCCTCCTTGGTGAGCCTCTTGGCGAAGCGGCGCACCTGGTCCGGATCGTCGGAGGCTGCCTGCAACGCCTCGGCGAGGAGGCCGACCGCGCCGATCGGGGTCTTGAGTTCGTGGCTGATGTTGGCCACGAAGTCCCGTCGCACCTCGTCGAGGCGGTAGGACTCCGTGCGGTCCTCTGCGAGCAGCAGGATGTACCGGGCCCCCAGGCGGGCGACCCGCACGAAGAGGTAGATGTTCGCGTCGCCGAACGGGCCGCGGGAGAGCTCGAGCTCCTGAGTGATCGGTTCGCCGTATCGACGGACGCGATCGACGATGGTCACGAGTTCCGGATGCACGAGGGCCTGGTTCCAGACGAGGCCGAAGGCCATCGCCCCGGGGCTTGCCTTCACCACGGTGTTCGAGGGATCGAGCACGATCCCGGCGGACTCGAGCGCCTCGATCACCTGGTCGACCCCGTCGGGTACCGCGGTGCTCACCACCGCAACGGCGCGCTGACCGCGACGGGCCGAGGCGACGAGCAGCGCCGTGACGCCGACGCCGACGGCGATGCCGAAAGCCAGCGCGAGCGGCACCAGCAGGGCGGAGTCCATAGCCACTAGATTAGTTACATCTGGGGGTCCGGCTCGCGCCCGCACGGTAGCCGGCTCCGGCACTTGGCGTGTTGTTCAGGTGCGGTTCCCCCGCTGTTCACCTGCGCGGGGCAGGGTTGCAGCAGAACTGTGCGGGAATCGAAGACTCGCAGCGAAAGGGACGTGAACGATGCGCGAGGTATTCCAGCAGGAACTGGCGGAGGTGCAGGAGCGCCTCGTCGAGATCGCGACCCTCGTGGAGACGTCGATCGACAACGCCACCCGGGCGTTCAACGAATCGAACGTGTCACTCGCCGAGGCCGTCATCGCCGACGACAGCAAGATCGACGAAGCGGCCATCGCACTCGACGAGCTCGCCATCGCCATCCTCGCCCGCCAGCAGCCGGTTGCCCGCGACCTGCGAATCGTAGTAAGCGCCCTGCGCATCAGCGCCTCGCTCGAGCGCATGGGTGACATGTCGGAGCACATCGCCCAGCTGGCCCGCTACCGCTTCCCCGACAAGGTGGTGCCGAAGTCGCTTCGGACCACGTTCGCCGAACTCGGCCACCTCGACGTCCAGATCGCGCGCAAGCTCACCCAGCTGCTCCGCACCGAAGACGTGCGCATCGCAGAGGAGATCCGCAACGACGACGACCGCATCGACGCGCTGCACCTGAGCGTGTTCGACAAGGTGCTCGGCGAGACCTGGAAGGGTGCGGCCGTCGACACGGTGGATGCCACGCTCGCGTCCCGCTACCACGAACGGTTCGCCGACCACGCGGTCTCCATCGCGAAGAAGGTGCAGTATCTGGCTACGGGCGACTGGGTGGCCGCGGAACTGTAGTCCGCGAGCGGCCCGGTGGTCGCCAGAACCGCTGACGCTCGAGAGCGGCGCTACTTCTTTCCCTGCGCCGCCACGGCTGCCGCACCGGCAGCCGCGGCTTCGGGGTCGAGGTATTCGCCGGGCTTCACGGGCGCGAAGGTCTCGTCGAGTGTGTAGACCAGTGGGATTCCGGTCGGGATGTTGAGCTCGGCGATCGCGTCATCCGCGATGTGGTCGAGGTGCTTCACGAGCGCGCGCAGCGAGTTGCCGTGCGCGGTGACGAGCACGGTCTTCCCCGCGGCAAGGTCGATCGTGATGTCGGAGTGCCAGTAAGGGAGCATGCGGTCGATGACCAGCTTGAGGGATTCGGTGCGCGGAAGGTCGTCGCCGAGGCCGGCGTAACGCGGATCGTGGGCCTGCGAGAATTCGCTGTCGTCGTCGAGCGGCGGCGGCGGAACGTCGAACGACCGGCGCCAGGTCATGAACTGTTCCTGGCCGTACTCTGCGAGGGTCTGCGCCTTGTCCTTGCCCTGAAGGGCACCGTAGTGACGCTCATTGAGGCGCCAACTCCGCTTCACGTCGATCCAGTCCCGGTCGGCCACATCGAGCGCGATGTCGGCGGTGTGGATGGCTCGCTTGAGAACGCTCGTGTACTGGATGTCGGGGAGGATGCCGGACTCCGCGAGCAGTTCGCCGGCCCGACGGGCCTCGGTGCGTCCCACATCGCTGAGGTCGACATCCACCCACCCGGTGAAGAGGTTCTTCTGATTCCAGTCTGACTGGCCGTGGCGCAGGAGGATGAGCGTGTACGTCATGCCTCAACTCTAGCGAGCGGGATAATCGACGCATGCCCATCGGTTCGATCACTCGGGGGACCACCGGCACCAACCGGCTCCGCCGTGTCGACCGGTGGATCGCGGAGCTGCCCGCCTTCCGCCGTGCGGCCGAAGCACTCGTGGTCGACCTCGGCTACGGGGCATCCGCCACCACCACCCTCGAACTGCACCAGAGGCTCTCCCGGGTGCGGCCGGGGGTCGAGGTCGTCGGCCTCGAGATAGATCCGGCGCGGGTGGCGCTCGCGAGCCTCTCCGCGCGGCCCGGCGTGCGCTTCGCGCTCGGCGGCTTCGAGGTGCCGCTGCCCGGTGGGCGCTCGGCCACGGTGATCCGGGCGCTCAATGTGCTTCGGCAGTACGACGAATCCGAGGTGCTCAGCGCATGGCACCTGATGGTGTCGCGCCTCGATCCCCTTGGAGTGCTCGTGGAGGGCACCTGCAACGAGGTGGGCCGGGTCGCCAGTTGGGTGGATGTCACGGCAGAGGGTCCCCGCACCCTCACGGTCAGCCTGCGCCTCGCCGACCTCGAACGACCGTCGATCGTGGCGGAGCGACTGCCCAAGGTGCTGATCCATCGCAACGTGCCCGGGGAGGGGGTGCACGCGTTCCTGCGCGATCTCGATCGGCAGTGGCAGCTCAACGCGGCGCTCTCGGTCTACGGCCCGTCCCAGCGGTGGATCGCCACAGCCCAGGGCCTCGCGGAGGCGGGCTGGCCCGTGCAGGGGGGCCGGTCTCGATGGAAGCTCGGGGAGCTCACGGTGCTCTGGGAGGCGGTGGCACCCCAGGGTTTCGCTTGGTGACCGGAAGGGTCGTCACAGCTCTGGGAGCAGCGCTCGAGCCTTCTCGGCCGGCAGGTCCGCGGCCGTCAGCAGGTCGACGAGCAGAGGCCGCATCATCAGGATCACGACGGAATCCGTGACGGGCGCGCCGGAGACGACGGTGTCCGGCCGAAGCCGTTCGGCGACGGCAACCAGTCCGACGCGCACCGTGTCGGCGAGCAGAGGGTCGTCGAGGCTCTGGCCGAGCAACTCCACCGAGGTGCCGAGGCTCGCCATGATCGAGGCTATCCCGGGTCTCGGCGCACCGTCGCGCACCAGGAAGTCGATGCGCCGGGCGATCACCCGCAGGTTGCGCGTGGCGAGATCCATGCCGCGCAACACGCGCGTCTGCGCGAGCAGATCCGGGCGCCGCCGTCGCAGGAACGGTGAGATCCGGGCGATCGCGGCGGCAGAGTCGAGGGATGCCGCCCAACTGTCGATCACCGGCTGGGTGGTGCGTAGCCTCTCGAGAGCGCGCTCGGCGGAGGGCTCGTCCGCCCTCTCCAGCGCGACTACCAGCGAGTCCAGTGCCTCGGTCAGCGACGCGAAGAGCCGCCGGGCATCCTGACGCGCGAGCCGTCGGGGGTCCCGGGGCAGGAGGGCCGTGACGATGAGCGCGACGACCCCCGCGATAATTCCGTCGATGCTGCGCACGAATGGGCCACCGGCGGGCACAGGCAACAACATGACGAGCATCGACTGCACTCCCGCCGCGACCGCAAAAGCGTTGCTCGGCGAGAGGGCGCGCGCCACGATCAGGGTCAGCATCAGTACGAGCGCGACCTGCCAGAGACCCTGACCCACCGTGAGGAGCAGGGCCTCGCTGAGCACGATGCCGATGATGATGCCGATCGCCGTCTCGAGCACCCGAATCGGGCGGGCATCCCGCACGAAACCGAGGCTCGAGATGGTGACGGTGACCGCGAGCAGTGGCACCGCGTGCCCGAGCAGGTAGTGCGCCACGGCGTAGGAGGTCGAGGAGGCGATGACGATCTGCAACGCCGGCACGATCGATTCGAGCGTTCGCCGGCCTGACGACCTCAGGTCGAACACCTGTGGCACGACCGAGCGCAGCCTGCCCGTCTGCATCGTCAGCGCTCGATCGCTAGAGGGGGATCGCGCCGAGACGGGGGAGCCGTGGCACGTTGGCCGCGGCCCCGGCCTCCGGGGGCACGACGATCTCCTGGGCAGCCGGAACCAGGATTCCCTCAGACCGCACCGCGAACTCGGCGAGCGGATCGGCGGTACGCTTCACGACCGCGAGCGCGATCGGCCCCAGCTCGAAATGTCGGGCGGCGGAGGTCACCAGCCCGACGGATTTGTCGCCGAGAAGCACCTCGTCTCCCGGCGATGGCAGTACGGAATCCGAGCCGTCGAGATGCAGCATCACGAGGCGACGGGGCGGATGCCCGAGGTTGTGCACCTTGGCCACGGTCTCTTGTCCGCGGTAACAGCCCTTGCTGAGGTGCACTGCCGAGCGCAGCCAGTCGAGTTCGTGGGGGATCGTCTTCTCATCGCCCTCGGTCGCCAGCCGCGGCCGCCACGCCGCGATCCGCAGCGCCTCGAGTGCGAGGAAACCCGCCAGCGGAAGCTCGAGCTCTTGCAGGGCGGCGCGGGGAACGAGCACCTCGCTGTAGGTCCACCCTTCGGACGGGTGATGGTCCACGGCTGCGTACTGCCAGCCGCCCGGAGCCACGGCTGACCAGGGGTCGATCCAGACGAGAGGCACGCCATTCGGGGAAGCGACCAGGATCTCGGGGGACCCGAGCGTGCCGATCGTGGCGAATTCGGCGGTGCGCTCGTGCACCTCGACCCGCAGTGTGAACACCATCTTCGAGAGCCAGGCGAAGAGCCCCGGCGCCTCCTCGCGTTCCAACAACAGCCACAGTTCCACGCCGTCGTCGAGCAGTCGCACGGCGTATTCGAGCCGGCCCGTGGCATCCAGGAGCAGCGTCTCGCTCGACTGTCCTGGCTTCAGGCCGGTGACGCTCTGCGAGGTGAGCGAATTGATCCAGCTGAGACGGTCGACCCCGGAGATGGACAGCACGGCCCGGTGGGACAGATCCACCACGGCCTCGCCCGCGGCGAGCGCGCGCTGCTCGGCAAGGGGGTTGCCGTAGTGGGCGGCGACACCGGAGTCGGATCCGACGCCGTCGACCGCCCCTGGGCGCTCGAGCTCACTCAAGGCGCGCCAGCCGTCCGGAGGCGTGGGTGGCGAGTTCCTGGCCGAGCGCGGCGAGATCCCAGGCCCAGAGCATGTGATTGTCGACGAGCCCGTAGATTCGGGTCGAGGCGGTGTGCTCCTTCGACGTGACGGATCGCATCACGGCGTCCGTCGCAATGTCGATGCGGGGCCCCTTGACCTGACCGACGTAGAGTTCGCTGACCCCGCCGGGATGCAGGATCGACACCTCGATGTCGAACCCGTCCGATGCGTTGCGCAGCGTCTCGACCGCGCGCGCGGTGGTGAACGGCTGGATGCCGACACCCTGGAGCAGCCCGGGTCCCGGGTCTCCTTCGGTCGCCTGGCGGCTCAGCCGCCAGTAGCCGGTCTCGGTGGCGAGCGGAGTGAGATCGTCGTCGAGGAGCCAGGTGTAAGAGGTGTAGTTGAGGTGGGGAAGCCCGTCATGCGTGAAGCTCATGCGGTGCCCGAACTCGTAGTTGCGGATCTCTTCGCCGACGGCGTAGTTGACAACGCCGGTGCCCTCCCAGACCCCGATGAGCCACGAGAGCGGTACGAGTTCGGCGGGCAGGTTGACCGGGAGGTCGATCACAGCGTGCCTCTACTAGCGCTGGCCGCGGAAGAGGTTGAACAGCACCACAACGGAGACGTAGCCGATGGCTAGGGTGGCGAGGATCAGCAGGCCGATGAAGAACAGCTCAAGACCGAGGTACATGCTTCGATTCTATCCGGCACTGAGCTGCAGAATGCCCAGCACGAGGGTGGCGATGCCGAGAATCACCACCGAGCCGCCGAGGCAGGCCATCATGCGGTCGACGAGGCCCTCTTTCTGCACGATCGCGAGTTGGATGCAGAAGGTGAGCAACACATCGGCGGCGAGCACGAAGGGCACCCAGTCGAGGTAGTGCGCCCGCGGCACGAGCAGCCCGATGAGCACGGAGCCCACGACGGCGACCGACCAGACCGGGACGACGCTCGTGAGGGTGAGGCGAGTGGCGGGCTGGTCGATGGTCACCTTCCCAATTCTGCCCTACCCGCGCCTGACGTGGCCCCCGAGTGCCTTTAGACTGTGGTTCGGCACTTGGAGGACTCGTTGGCGCAGCTGTTGATCCTGACTTCCGCCGTCAACAGCGATGTCTTGCCGGCTCTCGGACTTCTCAGTCACCGGACCCGGCAGATTCCCGCCGAGCCGGCGTCGCTCATCACCGCGCCGAGTTGCGACCTGATCCTCGTGGATGCCCGGCAGGACCTCGCGAGCGCCAAGTCGCTCTGCAAGATCCTCAACACCACCGGTGTGAACGTGCCCCTGCTGTTGATCCTCACCGAGGGCGGCCTCACGGCGGTGAGTGCAGATTGGGGTGTCGACGATGTGATCCTCGAGACGGCCGGCCCCGCGGAGGTCGATGCCCGCATCCGTCTCGTGGTGGGCCGCCAGGCACTCGACAAGACCAGCAACAAGATCCACGCTTCCGGTGTCGTGATCGACGAAGCGAGCTATTCGGCGAAGGTGCACGGGCGGCCGCTCGACCTCACCTTCAAGGAATTCGAGCTGCTGCGCTTCCTCGCCACCCACCCGTCCCGCGTCTTCACGCGTGAGCAGCTGCTCAGCGAGGTGTGGGGCTACGACTATTTCGGCGGCACCCGCACTGTGGACGTGCACGTGCGGCGACTGCGGGCGAAGCTCGGCGACCTCGAGTCGCTGATCGGCACCGTGCGCAACGTTGGATACCGCTTCAACGTATACGAAGACGACACCGAGCGCCTTGCCCAGTCCGTCAATTCCTGAGTCCCTCGCTCGCCTGATCGAGCGGGCCAGGGATGCCGACGGCCAGCCTCCCTTCTCCGACGGCGCGCTCGTGGACCTCCGCACCGGCACCAGGACGATGCTCGAGCTCGACCACGCCGCAGCCGTCTACTCGGGAACGGAGGCCGAGTTCGTCGTGGATCCCGCTCAGCGCGGTGCGGGAATCGGGACCCGCCTTCTCGGACAGCTCCTCGAGCGCTGCGATCCCACCGTCAAGATCTGGGCGCACGGCGACCACCCCGCGGCGCGGGCCCTCGCGGCCAGCCATGGCCTCGTCGCGATGCGGGAACTCCACCAGCTGCGGATGCCGGTGCCGTTCCCCCCGGCGGTCGCGTCGCGCTTCGACCGCTTCCGTCCCGGCGTCGACGAAGAGTCCTGGGTCGCGCTCAACGCGAAGGCCTTCGCCTTCCACCCCGAACAGGGTTCCGTCACGGTCGCCGATCTCACCGAGCTCGAGGCCGAGCCGTGGTTCGAGGCCGACGACTTCATCGTGAGCCGCGACGGAGGAGCGCTCACCGGCTACTGCTGGCTGAAGATCGAAGACGGCATCGGCGAGTTCTACGTGGTGGGCGTCGATCCCGACCGGCAGGGCGAGGGACTCGGCCGTCGGCTCATGGCCGCCGGCTTCGCGCTCCTTGCCGACCGCGGCATCCGCACGGCCGCACTCTATGTGGAGTCCGACAACGTGCCGGCGATAGCGCTGTACCGCTCGCTGGGATTCACCACGCATTCGGTCGACATCCAGTACTCCCGGGCCTGAGCCGTTTACCTGCAGTTAATGCACCTCGCGGTGACGGCAACAGGCGAAGTGCAATGATTTAGGTATGAGCAACGAGACGTATCTTGGCGACGCCGGGTTGGCCACCGACAGTCTCGACGATGACGACTACGAGTCGACGTGGGTGGACGACGGCACTCTGCCCCCGGAGCGCTACCTCGACCGGGAGCTGAGCTGGTTGGCGTTCAACACCCGCGTGCTCGAACTCGCGGAAGACCCGGAGCTGCCGCTGCTCGAGCGCGCGAACTTCCTCGCGATCTTCGCGAGCAACCTCGACGAGTTCTTCATGGTGCGAATCGCCGGCCTCAAACGTCGCATCCTCACCGGGCTCGCCGTGCCGACCAACATCGGGGCCGCGCCGACCGAGGTGCTCGCCGTGATCCAGGATCGCGCGCACGAGCTGCAGGCCCGCCACGCCCTCGCCTTCCGCGAACTGGTGAAACCGGACCTCGACGACGCCGGCATCCACATCGAGACCTGGGCGGATCTCGGTCAGGCCGACCGCGACTCCCTCGACGAGATCTTCGCCGCCCGCATCTTCCCGGTGCTGATGCCGCTGGCCGTCGACCCCGCGCATCCGTTCCCCTACATCTCCGGGCTCTCGCTCAACCTGTCGATCCGGGTGCGCAATCCCAAGATCGGAAAAGACGAATTCGCCCGCCTCAAGGTGCCGCCGATGCTGCCCCGCTTCGTGCAGCTCCCGGATGACGGCAGCGGCCTGCTGCGCTTCATCCCGCTGGAAGACCTC
This sequence comes from Glaciihabitans sp. INWT7, assembly GCF_014217685.1. Classification (NCBI taxonomy): domain Bacteria; kingdom Bacillati; phylum Actinomycetota; class Actinomycetes; order Micrococcales; family Microbacteriaceae; genus Glaciihabitans; species Glaciihabitans sp. INWT7. Next base: position 2,824,973 of record NZ_CP043653.1, read on the forward strand.
ATCTCCAACCACCTCGGCGACCTCTTCCCCGGCATGGAGGTGCTCGATCACCACGAGTTCCGCGTCACGCGCAATGAGGATGTGGTGCTCGAGGAGGACGAGTCGGAGAACCTGATCCAGACCCTCGAGCGCGAGCTGCTTCGCCGCCGCTTCGGTCCGCCCATTCGTCTCGAGATCACCGACGACATGGATGACCTCACGCTGAGCCTTCTCGTGCGCGAGCTCGACATCACCGACTCCGAGGTCTACCGGCTCCCGGCTCCCCTCGACCTCGGCGGACTGTTCGAGCTGAACAAGATCGATCGCCCGACCCTCAAGTACCGCAAGCATGTGCCGACGACCGCATCACAGCTGATGCCGCTCGAGCCCAATGCGACACCGGACATCTTCGGATCGATCGCCCGCCAGGACGTGCTGCTCCACCACCCCTACGAGTCCTTCGCGACGAGCGTGCAGGCCTTCCTCGAACAGGCGGCGACGGATCCCGACGTGCTCGCCATCAAGCAGACCCTGTACCGCACGTCCGGCGACAGTCCGATCGTCGAAGCGCTGATCCAGGCCGCCGAATCCGGCAAGCAGGTGCTCGCTCTCGTGGAGATCAAGGCCCGGTTCGACGAGTCGGCCAACATCTCCTGGGCGCGCAAGCTGGAGAAGGCCGGGGTGCACGTGGTCTACGGGCTGGTCGGGCTCAAGACGCACTGCAAGCTGGCGCTCGTGATCCGCCAGGAGAACGGCGTGCTCAAGCACTACAGTCACATCGGCACCGGCAACTACAACCCCAAGACCAGCCGCATCTACGAGGACTACGGGCTGCTCACCGCGAGCGCCACTGTCGGCAAGGACCTCACGCGGCTGTTCAACGAACTCTCCGGCTATGCCATCGAGAAGAAGTTCAAGCGACTGCTCGTCGCTCCCCTGCACCTGCGCAAGGGACTCATCAAGCGCATCCGCATCGAGGCCGACAACGCCCGCAACGGTATGCCGTCGGGCATCCGCATCAAGCTCAACTCGATAGTCGACGAGGCGATCATCGACGCGCTGTACCGCGCGAGCGAAGCCGGTGTGCCCATCGAGCTGCTCGTGCGCGGCATCTGCGGCGTCAAACCCGGAGTCGAGGGACTGAGCGGCAACATCGAGGTGCGGTCGATCCTCGGCCGCTACCTGGAGCATTCGCGCATCTTCTCCTTCATCAACGGAGGCGATCCGCAGGTTTACATCGGCAGTGCGGACATGATGCATCGAAACCTCGACCGACGGGTCGAAGCGCTCGTGCGCCTCACCTCCCCCGACCACCTTCGGCAGATCGAGGATCTCTTCGACCTCGCCATGTCCGATGACACCGCCCACTGGAAGCTCGCCGCCGACGGGAGCTGGACACGTCACTACCGGGCGGAGGACGGGTCGCTGCTCGAGGACATGCAGAATGTGCTCATGCGGCAGGTGTCACAGAGAAAGCGCACCGGAGTAGTGCGTTGACGCTCACCGGCCCCGCTGTCGTACAGGCGGCGGGAGCGGTGTGCTGGAGGGAGACTCCCACGGGCATAGAACTGCTGGTGATCCACCGCGGGGACCACGCGGACGTCTCCATTCCCAAGGGCAAGGTCGACCCGGGTGAGACTCCCCCGCAGACCGCCGTGCGCGAGATCGCCGAGGAGACCGGGCTCGCCATCGCGCTCGGCGCGCCGCTCGGATCGACCGAATACACCATGCCGGGAGGGCGCGAGAAGATCGTGCACTACTGGTCGGCGGAGGTGTCGGATGAGGCGATCGCCGGGTCGACCTTCGTGCCGAACAAGGAGGTCGCGTCCGTCGAGTGGCTGTCGGTGAAGGCCGCGCGGGCCGCCCTCAGCTACGACCTCGACCGGGATGTGCTCGACCGGTTCTCGGCGCGGGCGAAGGCCCGCACCATCCGCACCTTCCCGATCATCGTGCTTCGCCACGGTCGTGCGGTGCCGCCCGCCAGCTGGGACGGACCGGATGCGACGCGCCCGCTGCTGCATCGCGGGCTCGAGCAGTCCCGCAATGTCGCGCCGGCAATCGCGGCGTGGGCGCCGGAGAAGCTCATCAGCAGCACGGCAGCGCGTTGCCTCGCCACGATCGAACCGGTCGCCGTCCTCACCGGACTGCCGGTCAAGCAGTCGACGGGCATCAGCCAGGATGCCTGGGAGGACGGCGGCGGCCGTGTGCACAAGGCCGTGCGCAAGCGGCTCGCAGCCGGGGTGTCCGCGGTGCTGTGCAGCCACGGTCCCGTGATCCCGGAGATCATCGCGGAGACAGCCGCTCTCACGAATACGCCCCTCGATGCTCCCCTGCGCCGCGCCGGCATGCTGTCGACCTCGGAATTCACGGTGATGCACGTCTCGTCGGAGCATCCGGATGCCCCGCTCGTCGCCGTCGAGACCCACGGCCCGGCGTTCCTCTAAGACCCGCGCGTCGCCCGGGAATTCGAAGCTCGTTAACCTCTTGTTCATCTTCTAGGGAGAGCGTGGACACTCGCCGCACATAGCGTCTTCTCTTGGACCAGCACCGGTCTTCCCGGCGGCCGAGCCCCAAGCTGCTCGCCTGCCGGAGTCACCACCCCCGAAGGGAACACAGTGAAGTTCACTCACGCCGCTTCGGCGGGCGCACTCGCGCTCGTCGCCGCACTCGCACTCTCCTCTTGTGCAAGCACGCCAAGCACCCCCGCCGCGAGCACCACGCCGAAGGCAAGCGCTGCAGCACTCGACAAGACGCTCACCGGCACGATCACGGCTGGTGGATCCAGCGCACAGGCCAATGCCGAGGCAGCATGGACCGCCGCGTTCCAGGCCCAGGTGCCCGGAGTGACCATCAACTACGACAAGTCGCAGGGTTCCGGCGGTGGAGTCACCAACTGGCTCGCCGGAAGCTACGACTTCGCGGGATCCGATGCACCGCTCAGCGCCGAACAGCAGACCTCTGCTGCCGCCCTCTGCGGCACCGGCGGAGCACTCAACCTCCCCGTCTACCTCGACGGCGTCGCCGTTATCTACAACCTCACCGGGGTGTCGAAGCTCAACCTCTCGTCTGCCACGCTCGCCAAGATCTTCAGCCTGCAGGTGAAGACCTGGAACGACCCGGCCATCGCCGCCGACAACCCCGGCGCCACGCTCCCCTCCACCGCGATCACCACCGTGACCCGCTCGGACGGATCGGGAACCACCCAGAACTTCACGAACTACCTCAGCGAGGTCCAGCCCTCCGTCTGGACCTCCCCGGCAAGCAACAAGTGGCCGATCGCCGGATCGAGCGCCCAGCAGGGTGGATCCGGTGTCGTGAACACCGTCAAGGCCGGAGACGGCACCATCGGCTACGCGGACCACAGCGCCATCGGTGACCTCACCGCGGCGTCGATCCAGGTCGGCACCGGCAAGGACTTCGTCGCGTTCAGCCAGAAGGGCGCGACCAACGCCTTCACCGCTGCGGCCGTCGCCGCCGACACCACGGTGAAGGGTGACCTCGCGCAGAAGCTCGACTACACCAAGATCACCGACAAGTCGGCCTACCCGATCCCGCTGGTCTCCTACCAGATCGTCTGCACCACCTTCAAGGACGCGGCCCAGGCCAAGCTCACGAAGGCGTTCATCGGCTACGTCGCCAGCGACATCGGCCAGCAGATCACGGCCAAGAACGCCGGTTCCGCTCCGATCCCGGCGAGCATGCTCGCCTCGATCCAGAAGAGCCTCGCTCTAGTCAAGTAGCGCTTGCTCTGCCAGTCTGTGGTCAGTCCGCAGCGCGGGTCTGACCACAGACTGGCTCATGATGTACCCGGCATCCTCGAGAAAGAAACCAGTGAGTAACACCGAAGCTGTTCCCTCCCCGAGTGCCACCGTATCTTCCGGTCCCCGATCCCCCCTCGGGGGCTCGGGGCCGGCCCGCGTCAAATCCCGGCCCGCCGACCGCATCTTCTTCGGCCTGAGTTTCGCCTCCGCCGTATCGATCATGGTGATCCTGGCCGGGGTGGCCCTCTTCCTTATCGTGCAGGCCGCGCCCGCGATCGCCGCCAACTGGTCGAGCAACACCGACCTCAACTCCGGTCCAACGAGCGGTTACGCCAGCTTCTGGTCGTATGTCGGTCCGCTCATCTGGGGCACGCTCTGGGTCTCGCTCTTCGCCCTCATTCTCGGCGCCCCGGTCGCGATCGGAATCGCGCTCTTCATCTCGCACTACGCCCCGCGCCGCATCGCCGGGGTGCTCGGCTACCTCATCGACCTGCTCGCGGCGGTGCCGTCGATCGTCTTCGGCCTCTGGGGCATCATCGTGATCCGCCCCCTGCTGTTGCCGCTCACCGACTGGCTCAACCAGAATCTCGGCTGGATCCCCATCTTCAGCGGCCAGGCGTCCACCACCGGCTCGACGATCCTCTCAGGGGCCGTCGTGCTCGCGGTGATGATCCTGCCGATCATCAGCTCGATCTCCCGTGAGATCTTCCTGCAGACCCCGCGACTCCACGAAGAGGCCGCCCTCGCCCTGGGCGCGACCAAGTGGGAGATGATCAAGCTCGCGGTCTTCCCCTACGCCCGCTCCGGCGTCGTGAGCGCGACCTTGCTCGGCCTCGGCCGTGCGCTCGGCGAGACCATGGCGATCGCGCTCATCATCTCGCCCTCGATCGAGGTCTCGACCCGCATCCTCACCGAGGGCCAGAACTCGCAGACGATCGCCGCGAACATCGCCCTCAACTTTCCCATCGCCAACCCGCTGCAGCGCTCCGCGCTCATCGGCACCGGCCTCATGCTGTTCGTGATCTCACTCGCGGTCAACATGCTCGCCCGCTTCATCGTGTCGCGCACGAACTCGGGCAGCACCCGCCGCAAGCCGCGCGCAGCGAAGGTCTCGGCTCAGGCCATCCAGCCAGTCTCGGCCGCGACCTCCACCTCCTCCGCGTCGATAGCATCCCCCCGATCCGAAGGAGGCACGGCATGACCGCCGCAGTGCAGTCCGGCACTCGCAAGCCCCAAGGGCCGATGACCAACGCCCTGACGACAGGCCAGCTGCCCCGATTCGTCGAGTTCTACGTGCTCGCCGGGGCCCTCGTCATCAGCGCCGGAGCGCTCCTCCTCATGGGATTCAACTGGGGCGGGTGGATCTTCGTCTCGATCATCGTCTACCTCGTCGGACTCGCGGCCCTCTCCACGGTGGCCGAAAATCGGCGTAAGGCCGTCGACCGCATCGTGCGCAGCCTGGTGTCCATCGCCTTCCTCCTCGCGATCGCCCCGCTGATCTCCACGCTCTACACCGTGACAGCGAAGGGCATCGGCCAGCTCAACTGGGCCTTCATCTCGCAGACCGGAGGTGCCGTCTTCAACGCCGAGACGCTCAAGGTCACCGTCACCTCCGGCGCGTTGCAGGCCATCGTCGGAACTCTCGAGATCACCGGTATCGCGGCGATCATGTCGATCCCGATCGGCATCCTCACCTCGATCTACCTCGTCGAGTACGCCCAGCCCCAGCAGTGGATGGCGCGCACCGTCACATTCCTCGTCGACGTGATGACCGGCATCCCCTCGATCGTCGCCGGGCTCTTCGCGTTCGCACTCTCGACCCTCATCGTCGGCCCCAAGGCGTTCAGCGGTTTCTCGGCCTCTGTCGCGCTGTCGGTGCTGATGATCCCGATCATCGTGCGAGCGTGCGAGGAGATGCTGCGGCTGGTGCCGAACGACCTGCGTGAGGCATCCTTCGCGCTCGGCGTCTCGCGCTTCTCCACGATCGTGAAGATCGTGCTGCCCACGGCGATCGCGGGCATCATCACCGGCGTCATGCTGGCCATCGCCCGGGTCATCGGCGAGACCGCCCCCATCTTCATCGCGGCGAGCTTCACCGACAACTTCAATGCCAACCCGTTCAGCGGGCCGCAACAGACGCTGCCCGTGCTGGCCTACACCGGCTACAAGTTCCCGAGCCAGGACATCGCGGCATCCAACGCCTCGGCCTGGGGTGCTGCCCTGCTACTGATCCTCATCGTCGTTATCCTCAATATCATCGCCCGCATCATTGCCCGGACTTTCGCCCCCAAGGGCGCCCGGTAACGGCACGACGAACAGAACCGAAGGAAGACTGTGTCCAAGCGCATTGAAGTGAACGATCTCAACATCTACTACAGCGACTTCCTCGCGGTGGAAGGCGTGTCGATCTCGATCGAACCCCGCACCGTGACCGCCCTGATCGGGCCGAGTGGATGCGGCAAGTCCACGTTCCTTCGCACGCTCAACCGCATGCACGAGGTGATCCCCGGCGCTCACGTGGAGGGCGAGGTCATCATCGACGGCAACAACCTGTACGGCGAGGGCGTGGATCCGGTGCTCGTGCGCCGCCAGGTTGGCATGGTCTTCCAGCGCGCCAACCCGTTCCCCACGATGTCGATCCGCGACAACGTCCTCGCCGGCGTCACCCTCAACAATCGCAAGCTCTCCAAGGGCGACGGCGATGCCCTGGTCGAGCGGTCCCTTCAGGGGGCCAACCTGTGGAACGAGGTCAAGGACCGCCTCGACAAGCCTGGAATGGGCCTCTCCGGCGGCCAGCAGCAGCGCCTGTGCATCGCGCGGGCCATCGCCGTCTCCCCCGACGTGCTGCTCATGGACGAGCCGTGCTCGGCGCTCGACCCGATCTCGACTCTCGCCATCGAAGACCTGATCGAGGAGCTCAAGCTCGACTACACGATCGTGATCGTGACGCACAACATGCAGCAGGCCTCCCGGGTGTCGGACCGCACCGCATTCTTCAACATCGCCGGCACCGGCAAGCCGGGAAAGCTCATCGAGTACAACGACACCAACACCATCTTCTCGAAGCCGAGCGTTCAGGCGACCGAAGACTACGTCTCCGGCAAATTCGGATAGTCGGTCTCGGCACGGCCGCCGAGCTATCTGTTCGATCCGTCGCGGCCGACTGGTGGCCGCCACGGCGCGTATCGAGGCCGCGTGAAGCCCGAGGTATCGATACGCCGCTGTGCGACCCACTCGACCCGCGGATCCGCAGGCGTCAGGCGCTGGGTACAGCCACTATCGGCGCGGTGGTCGGCGTCTTGGAGCCGCCACTCGGTTCGACGGTGATGCCGAGGGTATCGCCTTCGGTCATCGCGCCCGCGAGCACGCTCACGGTCCTGCCGGATGAGGCGGCGTCGAAGATGCCCGCCGGTGTCGCCTTCGAGGCCGTGTCGATGTACCAGAGTTCGTAGGTCTTGCCGCCAGCGAGTTTCGGGAGCTTGTCGATCACCACTGCAGACTTCTTGAGGCCGACGGACCAGACGAAGGTCGCCTTGCCGCCGCCCGAGACATCCGCCTTGGCCTGCTGGTAGTCGCTCGCCGCGACGATCGCCGAAATAGCCGCCGCCTGCTGCTGGGACTCGTTGCCCGCAGACAGCCCGAGGATATTGCCTCCGACGAAGAGCGCGACCGCAGCGGCCGCAGCCACCAGGATCGACGCCGGGCGCGTGAACCAGCGGGCAGTGGCTTTCGTCGACGCCCGCGTCGGCGTGCCGAGGCTCGCCGTGCGGATCGCTTCAGCGGAAGCATCCTGCTGCGGAGTGGTGACCGCGGGCACCGCGGTGAGAGTCGGACGCGCCGCCGGAAGCGGAGCGAGCTGGGGCGTCACGGCGATCTGGGCCATGAGGCGGGCCTTGAGATCTGCCGGAGGCGCGACCGGGTCGGCCGAGAGTCCGATCAGCACCGCTGTATCCGACAATGAAGCCACCTCCGCCCGTGCCTCTTCGGATGTCAGCAGGTATGCCTCGAACCGAGCCTTCTCGTCACCCTCAAGTGCATTCAACGCGTAAGCGCCGCTGAGGAGGTGTAGTTCTTCGCGGTCAGTCACGATGCCACCCCCAATTCGTCACGCAGACGGATCATGCCGTCGCGCAGTCGTGTCTTCACCGTGCCGATCGGCACGCTGAGCATTGCCGCCACTTCACTGTGGCTATAGCCGCCGTAATACGCAAGGGTGACAGCCTGGCGCTGCAGTTCGGTCAATTGCGACATGGCTTCCTTCACCCTCTCGTGTTCAATAGTCGTTTCCACCGTGTCCGCCACATTGTCGTAGTCGGAGACGAAATCCCTGATGCCGATCTTCACATCACGATCGCGACCGGATTGAGATGACCTGATGCGGTCGACCGCGCGCCGGTGAGCCATGGTGAGGATCCAGGTGGATGCCCCGCCCTTGCTCGGTTCGTACCGGGACGCGTTCTGCCAGATCTCCAGGAACACTTCCTGGGTCACTTCTTCCGATTGCGCGTGATCCACGAGAAGCCTGCGGATCAACCTGAATACTCTCGGGGAGATCTCGTCGTACAGTGCCCCGAAAGCCGCCTGATCGCCGCCCGCGATTTGCGCGAGCAGAGTCTCTTTGGTCGCAGGTTTATCCATGGACTCATAGTCCTGGCTGCGGTCGGTTTCACGGGGCACGAGCTTAAGCATTGCAAACAATCCGTGTGATCGTGCGCGGCACCGAAAAGACACTCATGATGAGCGTCGATTTCGGCACCTCGATGTTCAGTTGTGTGTCACCTGCGCAGCCGGAGCGATTTCGATTCGCTTGCGAGGCCGTTCCGTCTGTGCGGGTCACAACTGGAGTTCGCAACCGAGGGCGAATCGGATTGGTCTGTGGCGGATTCGGCGGCGAATCCGATGGATTCGCGGCATCCCTTTCGAGAAAGAAGGGTGCCAGGCCGCAGAAACGCCTCTCGGCGCTAGGCCGCTCGAAGCGGCGAATATTGGAGCCCGGGGTTACTGCGGCCCGGCGGTGGCCCTTTCGAGCCGTTGACGATTGTACCCGCCGACGCTGGATGCTTGCACTCAGGTCGGGCGGCTGAGCCGGCCCGGTCGCAGCTTCAGTCGAGTGAACCGGCGCGCCAGAGCCGGGCGCAGGAGACGAACTCCGTGGCGGTCTGCGAGAGGCGGAGGGCACGGGTGGTGAGTTCGGATGCTCGCTCCGGCGAGGTGAGGTCTGAGTCGTCCGCGACGCTGGTCGCCCCGAGTGCTGTGATGCGACAGAAGGCCGCCGCGCGGTCGAGGGCCACGCCGAAGTCGCCCTGGAAGAGACCGCGCAGAATCTGGTCGGCGAGCGCGATGATCTCCGCGGGGCCTGTCGGGGCGGTAGCGCCCGCCACGACGGGATCGATGGTGGTGGCGATCTCGGTGCCCCGCTGGAACAGGTAGGCGATGCCCTCCGCATCCTGCCGCACGAGAGCGCGCATGAGGTAGATGCGCCAGAGCGCGCCGGGCAGGCTGCGCGGGCTCGCGCGCGCCCAGAGTTCGGCGACCGCGTCGATGCCGTGCTCGTCCGTGAAGGCCACGAGCCGGTCGACGACCCCCTGGTCGGAGCTCTGCCGCACGCGACTCAGCAGCGCGCCCGCAGTCTCGTGGGCGACGCGACTGATCTGGGCGGGGTCTTCCCCGCCAACGAAACTCTCGAACTTGGCGCCCGAGAACTGTGTCGGCTTATGGAACTCGTCGGTCATCCGATAAAGCCTAAGCGAGCGGATGCCGCACTGCCCTCTCGTTCGCCGGTCGCGCAATCCGCGCTAGATTTAACGGCAGGGGCCTCTAGCTCAGTTGGTAGAGCATCGGACTTTTAATCCGTGGGTCGTCGGTTCGAGCCCGACGGGGCCCACCCCTGAGTGCGGTGTTCGGCGGAGATGTCACGAGGGAGACCGGTCAGCATGCCACCCACCGATCGAACAGCGATTCGTCGCCGGGAGCGGCTCTGCGCTGACGGCCCGATGACCGGCGTCTGTGCCGCCGCACGGGACGGGCGGCAGCCGTGATCCTCAGCTTCGGTCTCGTCCTGGTCGCCGCAATCCTCATCTCCGGCCTCGCCCACCGCACCGTGTTGTCCACCGCGGTGGTATTCCTGTTCGCCGGATTCCTTCTCGGCGACGGCATGGCCAACGTCATCACGCTCACAGCCGGCGATCCGCAGGTCACTCAGATCGCCCAGATCGCGCTGTTCGTGGTGCTCTTCACCGACGGCCAGCATCTCGCGGTGCGCGACCTCGCCCGGGCCTGGCGCCTGCCCGGGCGAGCGCTCCTCCTCGGGATGCCGCTCACGTTCCTCATCACCACCGTGCTCGGAGTCACGCTTCTCGGGTTGCCGCTTCTCGAAGCGCTGCTGATCTCGGCCGTGCTCGCCCCCACCGACCCCGTCTTCGCCTCGGCGATAGTCGGACGCACCGAGATCCCGGCACGCATCCGCGGACTTCTCAACGTCGAATCCGGACTCAATGACGGGCTGGCACTGCCCGTGGTGCTGGTACTGGTGGCGGCGGTCGGAGGACCCACCGTCGAACCGCTCGTGCTCGCGCTCGAGCTCGTGGGCGGAATCGCCCTCGGCGTCGTCGTGCCTCTTCTCGTTTCCCTGTTGCTGCGCATCCGATTCCTCACCACGACGCCGCTCTACGCGTCCCTCGCGCCCGTCGCAATCGCGATCATCATCTACGGCGTCGCGGAGGCCACCGGGGCCAATCTCTATCTGGCAGCCTTCTCCGCGGGCATCACCATCGCCAGCGCGGCTCCCGCTTTGAGGGACGCCTTCAGGGAGTACGGCGAATTCATCGCCGAGAACGTCAAGCTGGTCGCCATCTTCGTCTTCGGCGCTCTCATCACTCCGAGCGTGCTCGGAGACGTGTCTTTGGCCGGCTATGTCTTCGCGCTGCTCACCCTGATCGTCGCCAGGCCCATCGCGGTGGAGTTGGCGTTGATCGGCAGCAAATTGCCCTGGCAGGAAAGAGCGACAGCCGCCTGGTTCGGGCCCAAAGGATTCGCTTCCGTGCTGTACGGCCTGCTGGTGCTCGAGAGCGGAAACCCGGATTCCGAGCACCTCTTTCACCTCATCGTGGTGGCGATCTCACTCTCTATCGTCGCTCACTCCTCGACCGACGTTCCGATCGCCAGCTATTTCGGGCGCATCACCGCGGCGCAACACAAGACCTCCGCCGCGGCCGACTCCCCCTCGATCGCCCCCTCCGAGCCCCGCCAACCCGAGTAGCCTCTCCCGCAGTGAACGCCACCGCCGTGTCCGCTCTAGATTCGCCCGGCTGCGAGACTGGTCGGATGCATGACATGGCGCGCTTCCGCGATGCCGCGGTGTCGTGGGCGGCCGCAGGCGCGGACGCGGATGCCGCTGCCGGGCTCGTTCGCGAGCTCGCCGGGCGCGTCTCGACGGTCGTGCTCGTCGAAGGGCAGAGCGATGCGGCAGCGGTCGACACCTTTGCGACACGTCTGGGCCGGGACCTCGAACTCGAACGCATCAGCATCGTGCCGGTCGGGGGCGCAACCTCCATTCGCCGGTTCCTCGAACCCTTCGGCCCGGCCGGGCTCGATCTGCGGCTCTCCGGGCTCGTGGATGCCGCGGAGGAACGCTTCTTCCGCCAGGCGGTGCAGGGCTCCGACCGTCATCCGGAGCTCACCCGGGGTGAGATGGAGCAGCTCGGCTTCTTCGTCTGCGTACCGGACCTCGAGTTCGAGCTGATTGGCGCGATCGGCACCGACCGCACCATCGACGTGATCTCAGAACAGGGGGACGCGAGAGCCCTGCACAGCTTCCGGAACCAGCCGGCACAGCGCGGACGCCCCCTCGAGCAGCAACTTCATCGCTTCATGGGCACCACCAGCGGCCGGAAGTCCCGGTACGCGATCGCGCTGGCCTCGGCCATCGACCTCTCACGCATGCCCCGTCCGCTCGAGGCGCTTCTCGACTTCGTCTGAGCACGTGCCCACGCGGGGCCGCCTCCGAGGCGTCCCGGGTCAGGCGATCGTTCGCTCGAGAGTCGCTCCGATTCCCAGTTCGTCGCGCAGCCGGATGAGGGCCTCACGCAACCGTGACTTGAGAGTGCCGACCGGGATCTGCAGGCGGGCGGCCAGCTCTGGACCGCTCAGCCCCTCGAAATAGGTCATCGAGATCGCATCGCGCTGGATGGCGGTGAGGCGGGCCATTGCCACCGTCACTCGCGCAGACTCGGCCGAGAGTTCCCCCGCCTCGGACACCGGGTCGAAGTTCACCTCGCGGTCACGCACTCCGACGCGGAGGTCCCGATCCCGGCTGGCCTGTGACGCCCGCACGCGGTCGACGGCGCGGCCGTGGGCCATCATCATGATCCAGCTCACTGCCGAACCCCGTGCGGAGTCGAATCGGGATGCCGACCGCCATACCTCGAAGAAGACGTCCTGCGTCACTTCCTGGGACAGGCCATCGTCCACCAGTGTTCGTCGGATCAGACCGTGAACGCGGGGAGCCAAGGCGTCGTAGAGGTCGCGGAACGCTGCGTGATCGCCCGCTGCGACCCTGCCGAGGAGATCATTGGACACCGTGCGCGCCAATGACACCGATTCGCTGTCGGCTGTCGGTTGAATCGTCATGCTTCTCATCCTCTTGGCAGGTTGATCGGGAGGCTGACGGTCTCTGGGGCAGCGATTCGAAGCTACGGGGCACGGCCGGATCGCGAGGGGGCTTGACAATAGCCTCATGTTTATGCTCTTCCGCGGAGATCAGCGAATCATTGACATGTTCGACTCCGCCTCAACATCACATTTCGCTACACGATTGGGTGAGAGCGTTTCAGGCCTGCAGAACCGTGATCCGGTCTTTGCCGGCCTTCTTCGACTCATACATCGCAGAGTCGGCTGCAGCGATGAGGTCGGCGCCCGAAATGCGATGGCCTTCACGGGGTCGATAGACGGCCACGCCGATACTCACCGTCAGTGTCTGATCAGCGGGCAGACGGCCGTCGGGAGTGCGGACCGCGACGCGCAATCGCTCGGCAACCGCCGAGCCCTCCGCTTGGTCCGAGTCTGCACAGACGATAAGGAACTCGTCGCCGCCCAGCCGACCGACGATATCGTCCTGTCGCACGGCTGCGACCAGCCGGTCGGCCACCACGCGCAGAATGAAGTCCCCGCGGCTGTGGCCCAGGGAGTCGTTTATCGCCTTGAACCCATCGAGGTCGAGGAAGATCACGGTGACGGGGCCTCCGTGGCGGTGAGCTGCCGAGAGGGTCGGCGCGAGACACTCCTCGAGAAGACGCCGGTTGGCCAGCCCGGTGAGCGGATCGTGGAGCGCGAGGTGATGGAGTTCGTCGTGCAGCCGGATCCGGCTGAGCACCAACATCGCCTGCCAGGCGAGAGTGCCCATCAGCAGAGCCCCGGAATCGTCGATCGCACGCTCACGGCCGAAGTAGCAGACCAGCACGCCCACCACGATTCCTTCCGCGATCAAGGGCACCGCCCAGAGCGCATCCACCCGCCCCGCGGCCATGGCGTGCCCCGTCGAGGGGTAGCGCGCAAGCGCCTCGTCGATATTCTTGAGAACGACAATCTGTGAGCTGTCACAGGCATCACGCTCGGGACGTGGGTCGGGGGATTCCGGGATGCTCACCGGTTGAGAGCCACCGGCTCGCTCGAACCCTCCCGACGGGTCGAGGAGTAGAAGCGCGACATCCGGGGCTGCGAACGCGTGACGCGCCACGGCGACGAAGGCCTCAGCGAGCGCACCGACCGTCGTCGTCGCATCGAATGCGGCCGAGGCCTCCTGGATGATGCGAACGCGGGACTCCGACAGCTCTGCAGCACGCTGGGCCGAGAGCAGCTGTCGCTCGTAGTCCTGTCGGGATGTCGAGTCGAAGATCGCGGTCCTGATGAAGATCGGTGCACCGGACGCATCCGTCGCGACGATGGAATTCACCAGCACCGACAGCTCGGAGCCATCGGGCCGCACGAGGATGAGCGCGACCTGGTGGATCTCGTTCGCGAGTCGCAGCACCGGCAGATAGCGCGTTTCGAAGAACAGCTGGCTTGCGGGAGAAAGCAGCTGCCGGAAAGTCGTGCCGATGAGGGCCTCGCGAGACGTAGCCATCCACGCCGCGAGAGTCTGATTGACACTGACGATCACGCCGTCCGTCGTCGTCGAAAGCAGGCCGCACGGAGCCGCGTCGTAGAGCACCTCCGGCGATTCCTCGATCGGCGGCGTCTCTGCGGCGCCCGCCCGCCCCACTGCGCTCATCCGATGAAGTCGAGAATTCGACGCGCGAGTTGAGCCGGGTCTGAGAGATTGGGGCAGTGGCCGCTCGATGTGAGCATCACCAACTGACTCCCGCTGATCTGCTCATGGACATACCGACCGACAGGGGCCGGGGCGATCACGTCCTCCCTGCTTTGAAGTACAAGGGTGGGAACGGACACCCTGGCGAGGTCCCGACGATTGTCTGAGAGGAACGTCACCCTCGCAAAATGCCTGGCGATCGTCGGGTCGGTGGTGCAGAAGTTCTCGGTGAGTTCCCGACCCAATTCTGGTCGATCGGAATTCCCCATCATGAGAGGCGCGATCGTTGCGGACCACCCCAGATAGTTGGAGTCGAGGGTGTCGAGAAGGGAATCGATGTCTGCCCGGGCAAAGCCGCCACGGTATTCGGCGTCGTCGACATAGCGAGCCGAAGGTCCGACCAGCACCAGAGCGCCGAAGCGAGAACTGTCGCGATTTGCCGCGAGGATGCCCACCATCGCGCTGACCGAATGTCCGACGAAGACCGCCTGCGTCAGACCGAGGGCGTCGATTATCTCGAGAACATCCTGCGCGTAGCCATCCAGCGAATCGTATTTTCCGTGATCGTAGGCGGCGAGATTCGACCCTCCCGCACCCACGTGATCGAACAGCACCACTCGATAGTCCCGCTCGAAGAACGGGACCATATGGCGCCAGACTTCCTGGCTGCATCCGAATCCGTGAGAGAAGACGATCGGACGACCGTTCGGGTTGCCCAGGACGCGCACGTTGTTACGAACCAGCGGATCGCCGATGGCTTCTGCGGTGGGGATCATGACAGCTCTCGGGTCGCGGGTAGCGAGCAAATACGATAAATCGCCACGTTCCGGACGAATGGGGCGAATGCCGTCTTCCGCCGGGCCAGAGCCTGCACGCGGTTCGTCGCCACTGGAGAAGCTGGATACGTCGGAGTTGCGCGCGAGTTTATCTTACCGGCGACGACCATGGGGGGCTTTGACAAACTCGCGTGACGACGGGGAGGGTTGCCTCACAGCCATCGGTCGCGCAGAGGAGGAGTCGGGTGAGCTTTCAGCCCTCGACGGTCCCGCTCGGCGAATCCGAGCTATCGGAAGCCATCGCCCGGGGGGAGATCGTCGCGCACTTCCAGCCTCAAGTCGACCTGAGGACGGGGGACATCGTTGCCGTCGAAACTCTCAGTCGCTGGGATCATCCGCACCGCGGTGTCATCGGCCCCGGAGAGTTCATCCCCCTCGCGGAACGAACAGGACTGATCCACCGCATGGGCGCGCACATGATCGAACAGGGTTGTCGGGTCGCCGCTGGCTGGATCGGCCGAGGGCGCCCAGTCGAAGTGTCGATCAATGTCTCGGCGACGCAACTCTCTGCGCCGCTTTTCTTCGCGGACGTCATCTCGAGCCTCGAGCGCACGCGCCTTCCTCCCGGTCTCCTCACCCTGGAGATCACCGAATCGCAGGCGATCACGGACATCCGCCCGGTGCGCGATCACCTCGGCCAATTGCGGGATCGAGGCGTGGGGATCTCGATCGATGATTTCGGCACCGGATACTCCTCGATCGAGCGATTGCTCCGGCTCGGTGCAACCGAACTGAAACTCGATCGCACCTTAATTCAGGCACACAGTGATTCCACACTCGCCCTCGTGGCCGCCGTCGTCTCACTCGTACACGAGCGCGGTATTCGCGTCGTAGCCGAGGGCATCGAGACCGCAGACCACCTGGAACAGACGCGTCGACTGGGATGCGATCGCGCGCAGGGCTTTCTCTTCGCACCGCCCACGCCAAGTACCCGTCTCGAGCAGGTGTTCTCTGCGAACCGTCCCGCCGACTGGATTGCCGCAGAAAGCCTCTAGAAGGTGCTACCGATGTCGCCGCCGAGCTCGACATCAGTGGAATCGATTCGCGCTTCCTCCGCAGACTCGCCCCCGACGTCGAGCCGCGTCCACAACACCGGCATTCCGGGCGAGAACAGGATTTCGACACCGCTGCCCGACTTGAGCGGCGGGATAGTCACGTAGCCCCCGCCCGCCTTGATCGCTTCGAGGATCCGTGATTTGAGCGCGGTAACGGGATCGGGGAGAAAGTAGTCTCGCCCATCGACGGTAAGGCGGTTCACTATCACTGGTTTCCTCAGCTCGGGATCGATCGCGTCGGTCAGTCGACCGCGGTCCAAGGGTACGCCCGTTGATCGCGCCTTCCGACGGCGACTATCCTGCAACCAGCAGGGAATCACCTGTCGTCACAGACCGCAAGGGGGCACCGTGGGCGTTCTCTACTACGGCGACAGCGAATTCGAACTCGATGATCGACTCCTCACTCACCTGCAGATCGTCATCAGCACCAAATTGAGACGGGGCGAGAATTTCTTCCTCTCGTGGATTCAGCCGATGGAGCGGGGCAGCGGGCGTCACGCGATCTGGATTGACAACGGCATCCGCATCCATTTTTTCTTCAGTGGATCCCGGCCCGCAGGCGTAAATCGCGCCTGGGTCGAATCGCTGATGCTCGCGGCAGGCAGGCCATCCGGCCTTCAACTTGGTGATGAGGCAGAGCCGCGCGGCGAAGCTAGCGACAAGTAGGGATCCGTCACGCTACGCTCTTTTCCACGGCGACCAAGATCGCTTCTTCCTAGGAATGGCGGACATCGGTGAAGCAACTCTTCGGGCTCCTTCGGCTGGCGGCCGGGCTCGCTATCCTCGCCGCCATCGCCGGGCAGTTCGCCTACAGCGCTGAGCGCACCACGATCAATCCGTTCAACTTCTTCGGATACTTCACCATCCAGAGCAACATCATCACGATGGTCGCCTTCCTCGCCTCGGCGTATTTCATCTTCAGGCGCACGAGGCAGCCGAGCTGGGTCATCTACCTGAGGGCGGTCGCGACCACGATCATCGTGATTGTGGGGATCGTCTACAACACCCTGCTCGCCGGTGCCTCGCTGGCGGGCTCGTTCGATCTGCGGTGGTCGAGCAATATCCTGCACATCATCATCCCGATCTACGCATTGGTGGACTGGGTGTTCTTCGCCGATCGCACGAAGCTGCCGTACAACCGGCTGTGGGTCGTGCTGATCTATCCGGTCGTCTGGCTGGTCGTCATCCTCATTCGCGGCGCGACCGACGGCTGGGTGCCGTACCCGTTCCTCAACCCGGCGACCGGGTATGCGTCGGTTGCCGCCTACTGCGTCGCCATCTCGGTCTTCACAGTGCTCTTCGGCCTCGCGGTGTTCGCGCTCAGCCGCGTGCGCATCCTCAAGCCGTAGGGAATTCCCGAGCGCAGCGCAGCGCCGCTAGCCCGTCGAGGTGCCGAAGAGCAGGCCGAGCAGGTAGGTGACGGCCGCCGCTCCGAAGCCGATACCGAGCTGGCGGAGGGCGCGACGCAGGGGCGGTCCGCCGGAGAGCAGGCCCACGACCGCGCCGGTACCGAGCAGCGCCAGGCCGACGAGCACGGCCGCGACGGAGAGGGCGGCGATCCCCTCCAGCCCGAAAAGGTAGGGCAGCACCGGGATGACCGCACCGGAGGCGAAGAAACAGAAGCTCGAGATCGCGGCGCCGAATCCCGTACCGACGGCTTCGTGCCTGTCGACCGACCCCTCCTGGTCGGCGAGACTGTGATCGTTGAGCACCTCGGCTGCCCGGGCGGCAGCGTCATCGGGTGTCAGGCCGCGCGCCCGATAGACGAGTGCGAGCTCGTTCGCGTCGACGTCGAGGTGCGGGAGTGCGCTGTTGCTCTCGGGATCGGGGGTGGATGCCTCGAGCAACTCCCGCTGGGACCGCACCGACACGTACTCCCCCGCCCCCATCGACAGGGCCCCGGCGAGGAGTCCGGCGACGCCGGCGAGGAGTACGACATGGTTGGGTACTCCGCTCGCGCTGATGCCGATCACGAGGGCGAGGTTGGAGACCAGCCCGTCATTCGCGCCGAAGACGGCGGCGCGGAAGGTGCCGGAGAGCCGGTTGCGCCCTCGAGCGGCGAGCCCGCGAACGACCTCGGCGTGGATCCGCTCATCGGCAGCCATCGCCGGGGTGGCATCCGAATCCGATTCGTAGGGGGAACGAGCTTCGGCGCGCTGCGCGAGCGCGAGCACGAACACCGACCCGAACCGTCGTGCGAGAAAACCGAGTGAGCGAGTGCGGAAGTCTCCTCGTCGTGGCTTGCCGACCTGGTCACCCAGAAGGTCGAACCAGTGCTGTTCGTGGCGACCCTCCGCTTCGGCGAGCGCGAGCAGGATCGCCCGCTCTTCTCCGGAGCGACGGCCGGCGAGATCGCGGTACACCGCGGCTTCGGCCTTCTCGTCGGCGAGGTATTGGCGCCAGCGACGAAGGTCGGATGCGGTGGGGGCAGAGGGGGACGGGCGCGTGGCGCTCACGGGGATCCTTTCGGTCTCGAAGAATCCGCGGGTCTCGCCGGAGTCTCCTGTGGGACCGAAGGTCTCGTTCGCCGAAGCAACCGCATTCGTCGCTTCGGTGGGGTACCGGGCCGGTCGTCGTGACCCGCCAGTATGTCGATACTCCCGACTACACCGGTGGAAGTGACCCGGTGCGAGGGAACTACTCCCCTTCGTTACTTCCAGAGTAGCGGATGCCCCAGGAACCCGACCAGCTCTCGCCGGGCTCTAGCCACTTCACACCCTGGCCGCTGTTGAGGGCGTTCGGTGGAGCGGTCATCGGCTCCACGGCGATCGCCGTCGCAAGCCCGTCGTCCCGCGGGAAGATGCGAGTGGTGAACACCTGCACGTACGCGAAGTCGGACTCCTGCCACAGCTCCACGAATCGACCGTCCGGAGCCGTGAGCCGGTGATGTGCCACGCCGTCTATCGAGGTGACGCCACCGAAGGCATCGTCGAGGTCGAGGTCCGCCACCAACCGACCGGCTCGTAGGTCGTATTCCGTGCCGTCGACGGTCGTCTCGCGGATCGGGTTGAGCCGGGCATCCGTCTCGAAGCGGGTGCCGGCCGCGACCTCGAGCGTGAGCTCGTAGGTCGGTACCGCACCGACCCGCAGGAACGGGTGGGTCCCCACCGCATAGGGCGCGCGTTCCCCGCCGACGTTCACGACGCCGTGGGTCACGCGGATGCCGTCGTCGACGAGTTCGTAGCGCACCGTGGTGTCGAGGGTGAACGGGTACCCCCGGGTCGGGTGCACCGTCGCCGCGAGGGTCACGGCCTCCGCCGTGCGCTCGACCACGGTGTACGGGCGGTCCCGAAGGAGCCCGTGAAGGGCATTGTGCAGGGCGGGTTCCGTGATGTCGAGCACCTGGGCGGCACCCTCGTGGATCCACAGGCCATCGCGCACCCGATTCGGCCACGGCACGAGCACGGTACCGTCGCCGAAGGGCGGCAGCACGTCTTCGCCGTATGGTTCGGTGAGCTCCACGCCGCCGATGGAGAGCACGCGCAGCGATGCGGCGACCTCCGTGATCACCGCGATCGCCTCGCCGTGAGGAGTCGACTTCGAGAGGGCGAACTGGTCTCCGGTGGGGGCACGCATGCGGTCAGCCTAGCGAGCCAGAAGGATGTGGAGTCCCGCCGCCTCCAGCACCGCCAACTCGCGTGCATCGGCCTCGCTTCCGGTGATGAGGGTGTCGATCTGGCCGATCGGGGCCACCCGGCTGTGCTGGGTGACCCCCAGTTTGGCGCTGTCGGCCACCACGATGCAGCGGGCGGAGGCCTCGAGCATGCGCCTCTTGAGGTCGGCCTCGGGAAGGTTGACGTTCGTGATGCCGGATGCCGCATCCACACCGCTGCAGCCGATGAATGCGAGGTCGGCGCGAATGCGCTCGAACACCACCCCGGCGAGGGGGTCGACGAGGGAGTGCTGCAGCGGTCGCACCGTGCCGCCGGTGACGACGACCGTGAACCGAGGGATCACCGGCTCGAGGAGCAGCGCGATGTTGAGCGCGTTGGTGATCACGACCACACCCTGCAGGTCGTCCCGGTCGAGCAGGGCGGCGGCGATCGCGGTTGTCGTGGTTCCCACGTCGAGCACGATGGTCTGGTGGGATTGCACGAGCGAGGCGGCTGCTCGCCCGATCCGTGCTTTCTCCGGTGAGGAGGCGAGCATGGACTGCTCGAACGGACGCTCGGGCCCGGGCGGCCGGCCGGACGCTGGACCCCCGGTCACCGCACCCCCGTGCACCCGCTGCAGGGCGTTGCCGTCGGCGAGCGCGTCGAGATCCGCTCTGATCGTCACCTCTGAGATGCCGAAGAGCTGGCTGAGTTGTGCCACCTTGGCGAATCCACGCTCGTCGACGATGGACAGGATCTGCTCGCGCCGCGCCGCCGCCGGCGGTCGAGAGCTCGGGTCTGTCATGCGCTCATCTTCGATTACTTGTGTTTTCTTGTCAAACGCCGGTAACGTTTTGTTGTTTTCGAAACTCCTTCCCGCATCCTCCCCAGAGAGTCGCCATGTCATCGATCGTCAAACGCGAATACCGGCTGGCCGACGGGCGGGAGCTCATCTACTTCGACGACGCCGATACGCGCCTCGGCCCCGACCGTGCCCCGGACGCCCGCCACCTCGATCCGCGACCGGATACCGCGTCCATGCGGCAGGACCCGCTCACCGGGGAATGGATCTCCATCGCGGCCGCCCGGCAGAACCGGGTCTTCCTTCCCCCGGCAGACCAGGATCCTCTCGCCCCGGCGAGCGCGAACAATCCCTCGGAGATCCCGGACGTCTACGACGTCGCCGTGTTCGAGAATCGCTCGCCCAGCTTCGGTCCGGGGATCGCGGCACCGTTCGACGCCGAGGAACTCACCAGCATCGGCCTGGGTCGCAGCCTGCCCTCGATCGGTCGGTGCGAGGTCGTCTCCTTCGGGCCGGAACACGAGGGAGCCTTCGGCAGCGTGAGCCGATCGCGGGCGCGCACGGTGATCGAGGCCTGGGCCGACCGCACAGCGGTGCTGTCCGCGCTGCCGGGCATCCAGCAGGTCTTCCCCTTCGAAAACCGCGGCGAGGCCATCGGCGTCACCCTGCGTCATCCGCACGGCCAGATCTACGCCTATCCCTACATCACGCCACGCACGACCCGATTGCTCGAATCGATCGCCCGCTTCGGGCCCGACCTGTTCGGGTCGATCCTCGAATTCGAATCTTCCTCAGACCGCGTGGTGCTGCGCGGCGAACACTGGACGGCGTTCGTGCCCTTCGCTGCGCGCTGGCCCATCGAGGTTCACATGCTGCCCCATCGCCAGATTCCCGACTTCGCCGCGACCTCGCCGGACGAACGGGACGAACTGGCCGGCCTCTACCTGCGATTGCTGCGCGCGATCGACGAACTCTACGACACCCCGACGCCGTACATCGCGGCCTGGCACCAGGCGCCGGTCGCGACCGGGCGAGACGACATCCGTCTCATGCTGCAGATCACTTCGCCGCGCCGCGCGGAGAGCAAGCTGAAGTACCTCGCCGGGTCCGAAGCCGCCATGGGTGCCTGGATCGGCGATGTGACCCCCGAACAGACCGCCGCCTTCGTGCGCGACGCCCTCACCCGAGTAAAGGACCCCCAGTGACCTCGATCGACATCCGCGACGACCTCCAGGCGAAGTTCCTCGCCCTCTTCGGCTACGAGCCGGCCGGGGAATGGTCGGCCCCCGGGCGCGTGAACCTCATCGGGGAACACACCGACTACAACCTCGGCTTCGTGCTACCGTTCGCCATCAACCGCCGCACCTTCGTCGCGCTGGGGCTGCGCGAGGATCGCGTCATCCGGGTCGCGAGCTCTTTCACCGACGAGGTCGTCGAGATCCCCCTCTCGGAGCTCACCCCCGGAGCCCTGCACGGATGGAGTGCATACCCCCTCGGCGTCGCCTGGGCACTCGGCGAGCATGGCGCCGACCTCGCCGCCGTGCCCGGCGTCGACATCTTCATCGAGTCGGATGTGCCGGTGGGCGCCGGGCTCTCCTCCTCGGCCGCCATCGAGAGCGCGGTGGCCATCGCCCTGAACGACGTGTGGCGGCTCACCCTTGCGCGCCCGGTGCTCGCCCAGGTGGGCCAGCGCGCCGAGAACGAGGCGGTGGGGGCACCGACCGGGATCATGGATCAGACCGCGTCCCTGCTCGGGCAGAAGGACTGCGCGGTGTTCCTCGACTGCCGGAGCCTCGAATCGGAGGTCGTAGACCTCGGCCTCGAGGCGGCCGGTCTCGTGGTGCTGATCATCGACACCGGCGTGGGCCACGAGCACGCCACCGGCGGCTACGCCGAGCGGCGCGCATCCTGCGAACTCGGAGCGCGGATGCTCGGGGCGGAGTCCCTGCGCGATGTGAGCGTCGCGGACCTCCCCCGCGCCAGGGAGATCCTCGACGACGTGACCTTCCGCCGGGTCCGCCACGTGGTGACCGAGAACCAGCGGGTGCTCGACACCGTCGAGGTGCTGCGCGACCTCGGGCCCGCCGGCATCGGCGAGCTTCTCGATGCCTCGCACCGGTCGATGCGCGACGACTTCGAGATCTCCGTTCGCGAGCTGGACCTCGCGGTTGAGACGGCACAGGCCAACGGGGCGATCGGCGCCCGGATGACCGGAGGCGGGTTCGGCGGCGCGGCCATCGCCCTCATCCGTTCGGACGATCTTTCGCGCCTTCAGGTTGCGATCGACGGCGCATTCGCGGAACATGGGTTCGGTCAGCCTGATACCTTCGTCGTGACGGCCGCGCAGGGAGCATCGCGCGAGAACTGATCCCCCGAGCACGCAGGAGCCAGCAGTGAGAGCCAAGTCGATCCTCGGTGCGACCACCGGCGCCCTTCTCGTGGTGCTGCTTGCCGGCTGCACGGGCTCTTCGACGAACGCCGGTCCGACCACGACGCCCTCGGCGTCGCCGAGTCCCTCGGCCAGCGCGAGCACCCCCGCGGCGGCGAAGGACGTGCTGTTCACCATTTCGGCGAACGTGCGGGATAAGACCGGCAACACCATCGCAATCGAACTGGTCGCCCACGAGCCACTGCCCTACAGCGACAGCGGCGCCAAGTCCCTGGTCGACGAGTTCGCAAGCGCGTGCGGCACGGGGGTCGGCACCACGCCGGTCACTGCCGACACGCTGGCCGCCAACGGCAGCATCCTGCTGCAGATGGACCTGGCCTCGAGCACCAACGGCAAGCAGTTCGTCTACCCGATCGACGTCACGCTCGGCAACGTCTACTTCGGCCAGTCGGTTCTCGGCAAGGGCATCGCCCCGACGGACTCCGCGCACCCCTGCTCGAGCGGCTTCACCTGGACCACCTCCGGCAGCGGCCGCGCCATCGCCGACTTCGAGAGCGGCAACCCCGGACCGGACCTCACCAGCTGGAAGTATGCGCTGTATGGCTTCAGCGTGCCGGCCGATTCACAGTCTACGATCGAGGCCTGCAGGGTTACTCTGACCGATGCCGCGAAATCGACGGTCGCCGATGTGGCGGGGTGGGACCCCAGCCAGGCCGCAACGGGCTACGCCTGCACGATCGGCTACGTCGGCGAGTAGCCGCAGGCGCGCTAGCTGTCGAGTAGTGCGCGAACGGATTCCGGCTGCGGGATGCCCGCGGCGAGGTCCGGCGTGGGAGTGGCCGTCTCGTACCCGGTGCGGACCGGCAGGACGCCCGCCCAGGCCGCGCCCGCGACATCCGCGGGGCCGTCCTCGGGCCAGCCGTCCGAGACCTTGAGCGTCCACTCGTCGACGGTCAGGCGCAGCACGAGGGTCGCCGCGAGCTCCTTCGCCGAGTGCGCCCGCAGTTCGGCCACCCGCCCCGGAATGAGCCCTTCGGTCACGAGGTCGAGGGCGGCCGCCTTGCCTTCCGGGGTGTCGGCGGCCGGAGCGCAACGGCCGAACAGCACGGCGCTGCGATAGTTCATCGAGGATTCGAAGGCGGATCGCGCCACCACGAGAGCGTCTATCGCTGTCACCGAGAGCGCGACCGGGATGCCCGTCGCCAGCAGTCTCAACCAGTGCGAGCCGGAGGATCCGTGCAGCAGGATCTGCGCGCCATCCGCCACGATCGCGATCGGCAGCACGCGCGGCCTGCCGTCCTCCACGAAAGCGAAGTGGCCGACCCGCGCGTCTCGCACGAGGGCACCGAGTGCCTCGAGATCCGGTGCGACGAACTTCTCGGGCATTCGACTCGGTCGACTGCGCGCGGTGTCGCTCACAGCCGTTCGGCCGCCGCGACCACGTTGTACATCAGCATGGCGCGCGTCATCGGGCCGACCCCGCCGGGCACCGGCGAGAGGAACGCGGCCACCTCGGCGACCGCCGGATCGATGTCTCCGATGAGCTTCGCCTTGCCGGTGTCCGGGTTGATCACGCGCGTGATTCCCACATCGAGCACCGCGGCCCCCGGCTTCACCCAGTCGGCCTTCACGAGCCCGGGCACGCCGACCGCCGCGATCACGATGTCCGCTCGACGCACCTCGGCCGCGAGGTCGACGGTGCGGGAGTGCGTGAGTGTGACCGTGGCATCCACGCCCTTGTTCGTGAGCAGCAGGCCGAGCGGGCGGCCAACGGTGAGGCCGCGGCCGATCACGACCACATGCCTTCCGGCGATCGGCACGTCGTAGCGCCTCAGCATCTCCACGAGACCGGCCGGGGTGCAGGGCAGCGGGGAGTCAAGGTCGCCGCCGACGCCGAGCACGAGCCGTCCGAGATTCGTGGGGTGGAGCCCATCGGCATCCTTCGCCGGGTCCATCAGCTCGAGCATGGCGTTCTCGTCGATACCGGCGGGCAACGGCAGCTGGACGATGTAGCCGGTCACGGCAGGATTATCGTTGAGACCGCGGATGGCCGCCCGCACCTCGTCCTCCGTCGCCTCGGCCGGAAGGTCCACCCGGATCGACTCGATGCCGAGCTCGAGGCTGTCACGGTGTTTGCCCGCCACGTACGACAGCGATCCGGGATCGCTGCCGACCAGCAGCGTGCCGAGACCGGGGTTGACGCCGCGGGTCTTGAGCGCCGCGATCCGGTCGACGAGCTCGTTCTTTACTGCCGTCGCGGTGGCGACGCCGTCCATGCGCACTGCGGTCATCTGTTGAGTCCTTTCGACCCGGGAGTCGACCCTGCCCGTCCGGGCACGCGGTAAACCCTCCCGGCGTGATTCGTGGTCAGGACCAGGTTGCCGGCGACACGAGGCCGGGGTAGAGCGGGTAGCCGTCGGTGAGCTTCAGCGCCCGGGCACGCAGGGCCTCGACATCCGGGGTCGGCTTGAGCGCAGCGGCGATGATGTCGGCGACCTCGGTGAACTCCTCGTCGCCGAATCCGCGAGTCGCGAGTGCCGAGGTTCCGATGCGAACGCCGCTCGGTGTCATCGGCGGACGCGGGTCGAACGGCACCGCGTTGCGGTTGACCGTGATTCCGACGGAGTGCAGGATGTCCTCCGCCTCCTGGCCGTGGATCGCCGCGTTGCGGAGGTCGACGAGCACCAGGTGCACATCTGTGCCGCCGGTGAGCACATCGATACCGGCCGCCGTGGCGTCGGCGGCGACGAGCCGCTCGGCCAGGATCTGCGCCCCGCGGATCGTGCGCTCCTGGCGGTCCTTGAACTCGGGCTCCGCGGCGAGCTTGAACGCGGTCGCCTTGCCGGCGATCACGTGCATGAGGGGCCCGCCCTGCTGGCCGGGGAACACGTTGGAGTTGATCTTCTTCTGCAGGTCGAGATCGTTGTTGAGGATGAAGCCGGAGCGGGGACCGCCGAGGGTCTTGTGCACCGTCGACGAGGTGACGTGAGCGTGCTGCACGGGGTTCGGGTGGAGCCCGGCGGCGACGAGCCCGGCGAAGTGGGCCATGTCCACCCAGAGGGTGGCTCCCACCTCGTCGGCGATGGCGCGGAATGCCGCGAAGTCGAGCTGGCGCGGGTAAGCGCTCCAGCCAGCGATGAGCACGTGAGGACGGGTCTCGAGAGCCTTCTCCCGCACGATATCCATGTCGATGAGGAAGGTCTCCGGGTCGACTCCGTAGGCGTGCGCCTCGTAGAGCTTGCCGGAGAAGTTGAGCTTCATGCCGTGGGTGAGGTGGCCGCCGTGAGCCAGCTCGAGGCCGAGGATGCGATCGCCAGGGCTCGCGATCGCCGCGAGCACCGCCGCGTTGGCGGACGCCCCGGAGTGCGGCTGCACGTTCGCGTAGGCCGCCCCGAAGAGGCTCTTCGCGCGGGAGATCGCCAGGCTCTCCGCGACATCCACGAACTCGCAGCCGCCGTAGTAGCGACGACCGGGATACCCCTCGGCGTACTTGTTCGTGAGAACCGAGCCCTGAGCCTCGAGCACGGCGCGGGGGACGAAGTTCTCGCTGGCGATCATCTCGAGGGTGCCGCGCTGGCGATCGAGCTCCTGCTCGAGAACGCGGGCGATCTCCGGATCGACGTCACTGAGCGGCGAATTGAACATGTTGGACATCTGGATGACTCCTCTTGGCACGACCGGATTGATGAAAAGGTTATCCGGTTCGGCCCAGGCGAACGGCCGAAACGTGGAGGCATGTCACTCCCTGATGGATGCCCATCCGAACGCCAGTTGTGACGTTTTCGAGTGTACCCGGCGGTGAGTCGGAGCGCACCCCGGAAGCGTCTTCAGAGTGTGGGGCTGGCTCCCCGTCGACGGATGCTCTAGCGCGCGAGTTGCACTCTTTTGCGGGTTGCCGGCCGAGGACACCCGCACAAGAATGCAACTCACGCCGGGGCCTCGGACAGAACAGAGGGGTCAGTGGTCGAGCACGCGGCGCGGAGGGCGTTGCCGCAACACCAGTTGCGAGGCGATCACCAGCGCGATCGACAGCACGAGGATGCCGGCATAGACGAAGGGCAGCGATCCGAGGCCGAGGGTGCCGAGCAGCAGCGACCCGAGGAG
This sequence comes from Glaciihabitans sp. INWT7, assembly GCF_014217685.1. NCBI lineage: Bacteria > Bacillati > Actinomycetota > Actinomycetes > Micrococcales > Microbacteriaceae > Glaciihabitans > Glaciihabitans sp. INWT7. The sequence goes on from NZ_CP043653.1 coordinate 2,851,798, forward strand.
GGCTCCCCCTCCGATCCCCACGTTGAAAGCGGTGGTGTAGAACGCACTCGCCGTGTCCCGGATGCGCGCCGGAGCCGCGTGCAGCATCCGCGTCTGCAACAGGGGTGGAACCACCCCGATCGCCAGACCCCAGAGGAAGAACGCGGGGAGGGATGCGGCCAGCACTCTCGGTTGCAGGCCGAGCACGAGCACCGAAGCGAGCAACACGATCAGGGCGATGACGAGTCCGAGGTTGGGCCGGCGACCGAGCACGAAGGCCACGAGCACCAGCGAGAGCACCCCGGCGACCCCGTTCGCGAAGAGGGCGGGGCTCACGGCGGAAGCATCCAGGCCGACGGCACGTGTGAGGTAGGGCGCGATGAAGGTGTAGAAGCAGTATTGGCCGATCATGATGATCGCGGCGATCACGCAGACGAAGACGACAGCCATCACGGAGTGGTCGCGGCGCGGAACCGTCGAGGTGCGGAATTGCCCGTCGAGCACGGTGATGCCCCCGGTCGCCGTTCCGACCATCGCGGCACCCGCGAGGTGATCTACCCGGGGCAGGAACCGGTACACGAATCCGGCACCGACGATGAGGAGCGCGCCCAGCACGAAGAAGCTCGCCCGCCAGCCGATGGCCTGGCCGAGGGCGGTGCCGATCGGTACTCCGAGCACGAAGGCGAGCGAGCCGCCGCCGAGAGTGATCGAGACGGCGCGACCGACCTGATGCTTCGGCACGAGGTAGGCGGAATAGGCCCCCACGACTGACCAAAACACCCCGTGGGCAAGCCCGCCGAGCACCCGGGAGGCGACGAGGACGGCGTAGTTGGGAGCGAGGGCGGTCGCAACCGTGCTCACCGCGAGCACCAGCAACACCGACACCACGAGCGCATGGCGAGGGATCCGGCGGGTGACGGCGGTCAGGGGCGCGCTCGACAGCACGACCGTGAAGGCGAACACCGACACCGTGGCCCCGATGAGGGATTCGCTGACACGCAGATCCGCGCTCATCTGGGGCAGCAGACCGGTGGGCAGCATCTCGGTGGTGACACTGAGGAAGATCGCTACCGCGACGGTCAGGAGGGCGAAGTAGGGGAAAGGGGCTGTCGTTCGTGGCGCGGTCATGAGACCGGTTGTCCGTTCGAGGAAGTGGTGGAACGTATCGCCGTCCGCGGGAGGCCGCGGCTCATGCGACATCCCCTCCAGAGTACGGCCATCTCTTCGCCAGTGGGTCGCAATGGAGGCAATAGCCTAAGCAGATGACCTCTGCACTATCGACCCACTGGGTGCTGACCCTCGTCTGCTCCGACCGGCCGGGCATCGTGCACGCGATCAGTGGGGCCATCGTCACCGCCGGTGGCAACATCACCGAGTCGCAGCAGTTCTCGAGTGCCGACACCGGCACCTTCTTCATGAGGCTGCAGGTGGAATCCGCCGTGACCCGTGAGGCATTCGAAGCGGCGATCGCGCCCGTGACCACCCACTACGACGCGACCTGGACGCTGGATGTCGTCGGCCGGCCCCTGCGCACACTGGTGCTGGTCTCGAAGGCCGCCCACTGCCTCAACGATCTGCTGTTCCGCGAACGTGCCGGCCAGCTTCCGGTCGAACTTCCCCTCGTTCTGAGCAATCACCCGGATCTGGGCGGCCTCGCCGAGTTCTACGGGGTTCCGTTCGAGTCGCACCCCGTGGCATCCGAGGGCCAGAAGCTCGCCTTCGAGGATCGCGTGCTCGACGCCGTGGAGCGGTTCGACATCGAGCTCGTGGTGCTCGCGCGCTACATGCAGATCCTGTCTCCCGCACTCTGCGAGCGGCTGTCGGGGCGCATCATCAATATCCACCATTCCTTCCTCCCGGGATTCAAGGGAGCCAATCCCTATCGCCAGGCCCATGCCCGGGGGGTCAAGCTCATCGGGGCTACCGCGCACTTCGTGACCAGCGACCTCGACGAGGGTCCGATCATCGAGCAGAACGTGGTGCGCGTCGACCACTCCCGCACCCCGGCCGAGCTCATGTCCATCGGCCAGGACGAGGAATCCCGCACCCTCACCCAGGCGGTGAAGTGGTTCGCCGAGAACCGCGTGCTGCGTGACGGAGCGCGCACGATCATCTTCCGCTAGCGACGTCAGGAACAGAGGAGCTCATCCCGTGCCGGAAAGAAAGACCTCAGTGAAGCGCACCCCCAAGCGCGCCTACGAAGCGGAACTCGAGCGACTCCAGGTGGAACTCGTGCGAATGCAGCAGTGGATCACCGCAACCGGAACCCGGGTCGTGGTGATCTTCGAGGGGCGGGATGCCGCCGGCAAGGGGGGCGCGATCAAGCGCATCGCGCAGTACCTCAACCCACGGACGGCGCGTGTCGTCGCTCTGCCGACTCCCAGCGAACGCGAGCGCGGCCAATGGTACTTCCAGCGGTACATCGAACGGCTTCCGACGTCGGGCGAAATAGTGCTGATGGATCGCTCTTGGTACAACAGGGCCGGAGTCGAGAGGGTGATGGACTATTGCACGGCCGAGGAACACGCGCGTTTCCTATCCCAGACCCCGACCTTCGAACGGATGCTCATCGAAGATGGCATCCTGCTCATCAAGTACTGGTTCTCGGTCTCCGATACCGAGCAGGAGAAGCGTTTCCGCTCCCGCCTGGAAGATCCGATGCGCCGGTGGAAGCTGTCTGACACCGACCTGCTTTCCATCACCCGCTGGGAAGAGTACTCGCGCGCCAAAGACGAGATGTTCGCTCATACGGATACCGATGAATCCCCCTGGTGGACTATCGAGAGTGATGACAAGCGGTCATCGAGGCTGAACACCATCAGTCACCTCCTGTCCCTCGTGCCCTATGAGCATGTGGAGCCCGCGCCCGTGCAGATTCCTGAGCGACCGCAGGCGGAGGGCTACAACCGGCCACCGCGCGAATTGCAACGCCACGTGCCCGACCATGCGGGTGACCTGAAGAAGAAGAGGAAGAAGCAGGATTGAGTGTGGCCATCCAATGTGGCCATCCAGTGTTGGCATCCAACGTGGCCATCCAGTGTGGGCATCCGCCAGCGAAAACCCGATGACGCTGCCAGCCGAGGTGCCTAGGATCTGCACATGAGCTCACTCGAACGACACACCGACTACGGATCGACCGGCCTCTCGGAGTCGGACGTGCTCCGCGACCCGATGGCACAGTTCGCGGCTTGGCTCTCCGCCGCAGAGGACGCCGAGATCTTCGAGCCCAACGCCATGGTGGTGAGCACCGTGGATTCCGACGGCACGCCGAGCAGCCGCACTGTGCTGCTCAAGGGCCTCGACGGCGAGGCATTCGAGTTCGTCACGAACTACCGGTCACACAAGGGGCACGCGCTGTCCGCGCATCCGGCGGTCTCGTTGCTCTTCCCCTGGTACCAGCTCACCCGCCAGGTGATCGTGCGGGGCGTCGCCCACCGCACGGATGCCGCCACCTCCGACGCGTACTTCGCCGCCCGCCCGCACGGCTCACGCCTGGCCGCGCTCGCCAGCGAGCAGTCCGAGCCGGTCGCCTCTCGCCGGGTTCTCGAAGACCGCATGCGCGAGCTCGAGTCTCGCTATCCGGAGGGATCGATCGTGCCGCGCCCCGAGCACTGGGGCGGATTCCGCGTGGTGCCGAGCACAATCGAGTTCTGGCAGGGCCGCACCTCGCGACTGCACGATCGGCTGGTCTTCACGGCCGTCGACGGCGGCTGGACGCTGGAGCGACTGCAGCCCTAGTCCGCGCCGTCGAGCAGCCGCTGAACCTCTGGCGCGGTCGGAGCGGTGGCCGGGCCGCGCCGGGTGACCGCGATGGCGGCGCAGGCGTTGGCTCTCCGCGCCGCAGCAGGCGGCGGCTCCCCCGATGCGAGCGCGGCGAGGAATGCCCCCGTATGGGCATCACCCGCACCAGTGGTGTCGATGGCCTCGGCGGCGAAGCCGGGAACGAATCGAGCCTCGTCCTCCACGACGAGACACCCCTGCGGACCGAGCCGGATAACGACCGCGCGCCAGCTCTCGCGCAGAGCCGTGGCGGCAGCACCGGCATCCGACTCACCGGTCAGCGAGAGGGCCTCCCGCAGGTTGCAGCTGAGCCAATCGGCACGGCCGGCGACGGTGGCGAGCGCCTCCGCGGGGACCGTTGTCGCGAGCGGGCCGGGATCGAACAGAACCGTGTGCCCGGGGCCGATCCCCGCGATCCACGGGGCAAGCACGCCGGCGTTCGTGCTCTCGAGAAGGCCGTAGCCCGAGACGTGCACGAGATCACCCGCGCCGAGGCTGATGCTCACCAGCTCGCGGGCGGCGAGCCTCGCTTCAGCCCCGAACACCGTGACGAAGGTGCGCTCGCCGTCGTCGTCGACCAGGGCGATGTCGAAGCCGGTGTCGGCATCCGGGGAGGGATCGAGCAACACCGCGATTCCCTCGGCGCTGAGGGCCGATCGCACCCGGTCTCCGTGCGGTCCGACGCCGTGCGCTCCGCCATACGCACTGGCGAGGCCCTGGCGAACGGCCGCCACCAGCGTGTTGAAGGCCCCTCCCGGCGTGCTGCCGGTGTCGCGGGCGAGCACATCGCTGCCTCTTTCGGGAAGCGCGGGGATGCGCAGGGTGAGGTCCACGATCACATTGCCGACGCTCACCAGCCTGCTCGTCATCGCAGCGCCAACAGGCCGTCGGCGACCGACTCGAGGTCGAGTGAGTTCACCGCCCGCACGGTCTCGCGCGCCTCCGCGGGGAATGCTGTGGAGCCTGAGACCGCGCCCCCGATCGCTCCGGCCATCGCGGCCACGGTATCGCTGTCGCCGCCGAGCGAAGCCGCGGCGCAGACGGCCCGCCAGGGATCGTGCGGGAAGGTGGCGAGGATCCCGAACGCGGCCGGCACGGACTCCTGCGTGGCGAGACTCGTGCCGATGACCTCGTACAGGCGGGTGAGACTGCCGTGGGGATCGGCGGGATCGGCCAGGTCGATCGCGAGGCGGATGCGTGCCGACACATCCGCCGCCGCGACCCAGTAGCCCCGGCTCGCGCCCAGCCGGGCCGCCTCGATCGCCGTGTCGAAGGCCTCACCGAGGTCGGCGCCGTCGATTCCGGCGCTGATGGCGGCAGCGACCGCGCTCGCTCCGGCTATCGCGACGCCGGTGTTGTGCGAGACGAGGCTGGTCGACGCGACGAGGTCGACCAGGGTGTCAACAGGCTGCCATGTGCGGATGATGCCGACCGGTGTCACCCGCATGGCGGCACCATTCGTCGTTCCGAACCGACCGGCGGTCGCTATCGGCTCGCCGTCGAGCACGGCGCGCACGGCGCGCTTCGTCGACGGCCCGAGAAGGTCGAGCGAACCTCGCTCTCGCATGTCGTCCTCCCACGCCACGAGAGCGGCGGCGAATGCCCCCGGATCCACCGTGCCCCGCCCCGCGATGAGGAGGTCGGCGAGCAAGAGCGCCTGCTCGGTGTCATCCGTGATGTGTCCCGCCGGGAGCCCACCGGCGAGGGGATGCCCAGGATCCGCGGCCCGGAAGCCATCGATGACGCCATAGCGGCCGGCGATCTCGGCGCGTGACATCTGCTGGGTCGGCATGCCCAGGGCATCGCCGATCGCGAGTCCGTACAGGGCTGCGATGGCGTGCTCGCGAGCGCTCACTCGTGCGCCGAGAACTGGAAGTGCAGGCTGAAGTGAGCGGGATCGAGCAGGCTCTCCACGTGCTCCACGAGCTCGCCGACGGCGTTGCGGGTGACGCAGCGCGACCAGAGGAATGGCGCCGCGGGCGGGCGCTCGAGAAGTGCGGCCTCCGTCGAGTCGAGCATCCTCACCTCCACCCACTGCTCGCCGGTCGACGCGACGAGGTCGCACTCGAGCAGCATGCGAGTGAGCGATCCCGCGGCCTGGCCGGCCGCGACCGCGTCGGCCACCTGAGCCGTCGCCCGCACCCGTGATCTCTCGTAGGAGATCACCGGGCCGTTCACGATGGACCGCAGGCGATCGATCGCGATGAAGCTGTCGCTCGGTTCCCCGAGCGATGCGGCGAGCGCGGCATCCTGCACGGGTTGCGCGCCGATGACCCGCACCGTCGTCTCGAGCCCCTGCTCTTGGAGGGCCCGCGCCCAGCCGAGCCTCACGTTGAGCGGTCGACCATCGTAGGTGACGAAGGATCCCTTGCCCGAGCGCGTGCTGATGAGCCCGGCACGGCCGAGCTCGGTGAGGGCCGCGCGCACAGTGTTGCGGCTCACCGAGAATCTCTCGGCGAGAGTGGTCTCCCCGGGCAGCTGCAGCCCGTACGGCACCTCGCCCGCGCGGATCTCCCCGGTGAGGATGCGCGCGATCTCCTCGTGTTTGAGCCCAGAGACCCGTGCGCCGCCGACCATCAGGACATCACGGCGTCAGCGCTCGTGACCTCGATCAGCGGGCCGTAGAGCGCCATCGCGTCGAGGGCGCGCTGGTGGTCTGCCGCACTCAATCCGGCGCAGGCGTCCTGCGCGACGAGCACGCGCACCCCGGCATCCGCGGCGGCGAGGGCGGTCGAGAGCACGCAGCAGTCGGTGGAGACGCCGGCGAGCACCACCGCCGCATCCGGTCCGATGATCGTGGAGAGTTCATCTCCCCATTTGCCGAAGGTCGTGCGCGAGATCACCGGATGGTCGGTGCCGGAGAACGCCGGCATCAGCTCGTAGAGCGGATCGCTGTGGTGCACGAGGGCGAACGGCCACAGCTCGTAATAGGGCACCCAGGCGCCGGTCGGATGCTCCGGCGCGATGAACCGCGTGTACACGACCCGCTCACCGAAGTGTTCGACGAGACGCGCGACGGTCGGTTCGATCGCCGCGTAGCCCGGGGTGAACCAGGCGCTGCTCGGATCCCCGAACACCACCTGCATGTCGATGACGACCAGCCAGGGACCGTTCATCGCACTACGGTCTCAACGGGCTCCTCGATCGGCAGTGCCTCCTGGCGACGGATTGTCGCCCGGCTGAAGACGATCGTGCCCAAGAAGCCGACGAGCAACGACAGCAGCACCCCGAGGTTGGCGTAGGACCAGTCCTTCGCGAGGCCGAGCGGGCCGAGGAAGTAGCCCTGCCAGTTGAGCCACGGCACGTCGGCGGTGGCCACGACGAGTCCCCAGCCGAGACCGGTGCCCACGACGATGAGCAGGATCGGCACCCAGCGCACGTCGCCGTAGCGCCCGGTGGTCGAGTAGAGCTCTGCCTCCGCGTAGTCCTTGCGGCGCAGGATCACGTCGGCGACCATCACCCCGCACCACACTGCGACCGGCACTCCGAGGGTGATGAGGAAGCCCTGGAACGGACCGATGAAGTTCGTCGCGAAGAAGACGACCACGATCGCGCCGACGATCATCACCACGCCGTCGATGCCGGCGGCGGCGAAGCGGGGGATTCGGATGCCGGCGCTGAGCAGCGCAAGACCGGAGGAGTAGATGTCGAGCACCGCTCCCCCGACGAGGCCGAGCACGGCGACGAGCGCAAACGGAATCAGGAACCAGACCGGGAGGATCGACGTGAGCGCGCCGATCGGGTCACCGCTGATCGCGTCGCTCAGCTTGGAGGAGGATCCGGCGAGGAGCAGTCCGAACACCACGAGCACGATCGGCGCGACGGCGGCTCCGAAGGTGGTCCATCCGACCACGGCCGAGCTGCGGGTGGATCGCGGGAGATAGCGCGAATAGTCCGCCGCGGCATTGACCCAACCGAGGCCGAAGCCAGTCATGACGAGCACGAGAGCGCCGACGACGGCCTGGGGCTGGCCGGCCGGGATGGCCGCGATCTTCGCGAAGTCGATGCTGGGCAGCGCGAGCACGATGTAGACGACGGTGAGCACTCCCGTGATCACGGTGATCCATACCTGAAGACGCATGATGAAGTCGATGCCGACGATGCCCGCGACCACGATGAGGGCCGCGATCACGATCAAAGCGACGATCTTCGTCGCGATCCCCCCGTCGAAGCCGAGCTCCGTGAACACCGTGGAGGTCGCGAGCACGGCGAGAGCGGTCAGCGCCGTCTCCCAGCCCACCGTGAGCACCCAGGACAGCACGGCGGGAACCCGGTTTCCCCGCACCCCGAAGGCCGCCCGGCTGAGCACCATCGTCGGGGCCGAGCCACGCTTGCCGGCGAGCGCGACGATGCCGCAGAGCAGGAACGAGACGATGATGCCGACAAGGCTGACGAAAGTCGCCTGCCAGAACGAGATGCCGAAGCCGAGGATGAAGGATCCGTAGCTGATGCCGAAGACCGAGACGTTCGCGCCGAACCACGGCCAGAACAGGCTGGACGCCGTTCCCTTTCGCTCGGACTCCTGAATCGTGTTGATGCCATTGAGCTCGATGCCCCTGGCTTCCCGCAGGTCTCGTGGGGTGTCGGTGGTGCTCACAGAATTCCTCCGGTTCGTCGTGACAACGCGCATACTGCACCTGTTCAGACCTGTTCAGTCCGTGAGCACACGCTAGTGGGCTCCCCGCCAGGCTGTCAATGCATCGCTACTGTTGGGGTGTGACAACGCCAGGAACTGTTGCGGTGCGAATCGGGCCGAATGACGTGCTTCGCTTCGTCCTCGAGCTGTTCGCCCTGTTCTCCCTCGGATTCTGGGGATACCTCGCCTGGCCGTTTCCGTGGCCCGGAGTGCTCTTCATGGTCGGCGCTCCGCTCTTCGCCGCCGTGGTCTGGGCCCTGTTCCGATCCCCGAAGGCGGTGTTCCCGCTCGATGTCGTCGGCCGCAGCCTCGTGGAGATCTTCGTGATGGGGGCCGCCGTCGCCGTCTGGTTCATGATCGGATACCCCGTAGTCGGCGTGATCTTCGGTGTTGTCGCCGCGATCAGCGGCGTCATCGCGGGCCGCGCGGAAATCGCGGCGGAACTGACAGCACAGGAAGCAGAACCACGATGACCACCCTCTTTCACAGTGCCCGCAAGCTCGATGGCCACGGACAGGTCGACGACTTCTGGGCGCTCGTGCGCGGTGACACGATCGACTCCGTCGGCTCCGGACCGCAGCATCCGCAGGCCGACACCGTGGTCGACGTCGGAGGCCGCTGGTTCGTGCCCGGTTTCATCGACATCCACGCGCACGGAGGAGGAGGGCACTCCTTCGACAACGGCGGGGAGGAGATCGCCGCGGCACTCGATGCTCACCGCGCCCATGGCACCACCCGCTCGGTGATCAGCCTCGTGGCGAATCCGGTCGCACAGTTGCGCGAGAGTCTCGGCGTGATCGCCGAGCTGGCGGCATCCGATCCACTCGTGCTCGGCTCGCACCTCGAGGGGCCGTTCCTCTCTTCCGATCGCCGGGGTGCCCACAACCCGCAGTTCCTCCTCGACCCCCTCCCGTGGGCGGTCGACGAACTGCTCGGCGCCGCTCGCGGCACCCTGCGCCAGATCACGATCGCTCCCGAGCGCGAAGGCGCCCTCGAGGCGATCGACGTGCTGGTGGAGAATCGGGTGACCGTGGCAGTGGGCCACACCGATGCCGGATTCGACCTCACCCGCGAGGCCTTCGACCGGGGAGCGCGCCTGCTCACCCACGTCTTCAATGCCATGGCGCCGATCCATCATCGGGCGCCGGGACCGATCATCGCCGCTTTCGAAGACGAGAGGGTGACCATCGAGCTCATTCTCGACGGCCTCCACGTGCATCCGGATGTCGCTGCGATGGTGTTCCGTTCGGCACCCGGCCGGGTCGCACTGGTGACCGACGCGATGGCCGCGGCGGCATCCGACGACGGAGACTACCGCCTCGGTTCCCTCAATGTGACGGTGAAAGACGGCCTTGCCGTGCTGTCGGGCACCTCGACCATCGCGGGCTCCACCCTCACCCAGGACGCCGCGCTGCGCTGCGCGATCGAGGCGACCGGGATCTCACCACGGGATGCGGTCGCAGCCCTCACCATCACTCCCGCCACCGCGCTCGGCTACGGGCACCGCTTCGGGTACCTCGCTCCCGGCTTCGCCGCCGATGCAGTGCTGCTCGATCACGAGTGGCAGGTCTCCGAGGTGTGGGCGGCCGGCGCGAAGCTGTAGCCTCGCCGGGGCATCCCCCGTCTCCTGCGCCTCGACCGCCATTCGAGCGGGTCGAGGGGCGGGCTACAGGCCCTCCCACTCCGGCTTGTTGGCCCAGGCGTAGCGGTAGTAGTCGACGTTCGCGAGGCCGGAAGCGGCGGCCTCATCGACGATCACCGTGACGTGCGAGTGCAGCTGGATCGCGGATCCGGGAGCACTCGCTGTCACCGGACCCTCCACCGCCGCCGCGATCGCCGCCGCCTTGCCCTCGCCGAAGGCGAGCAGCACCAGGTGACGGGCACGACGGATGGTGCCGAGTCCCTGTGTGATGCAGTTGACCGGCACCTCGTCGACCGAGGCGAAGAACCGGGCATTGTCACGGCGCGTCTGCTGTGTCAGTGTCTTGACACGGGTGAGCGACTCGAACGACGAGCCGGGCTCATTGAAGCCGATGTGCCCGTCGGTGCCGATGCCAAGCACCTGCAGGTCGACTCCCCCGGCAGCCCGGATGGCGAGCTCATAGTCCTCGCCCGCTGTCTCGATCGGCCCGAGGTGGCCGGGCACCGCCACGAGTGATTCGTCGAGCCCGAGCGGTTCGACAACCTCCCGGGTGATCACGGCGCGATAGCTCTCCGGATGGCCGTCGGGCAGTCCGACATACTCGTCGAGGGCGAAGCCGCGCGCCCGGGAGAGATCGGCCCGCCGGCCAGCGAGGGCGCGCCAGACCCCGAGCGGAGTCGATCCGGTCGCGAGGCCGAGCACGGCATCCGCTCTTCTCGCGACGAGCGCGAGGATGGCATCGGCCGCCAACTCGCCCGCCTCTGCGGTGTCTTTCACGATCACGATCTCAGCCATCGGTCGATGCCCTTCCCTGGTCTGCTTCTCTGTTCTGTTGCGGTTCTGGTCGAACGAGCGGGGTCGGCCGCGGGCCATCGCCGATCGATGGCGCCCCGACGAAGGCGGCCCCGACCGCCGACACGGGAGTGCCCGCGGGCACGAGTCGCACTCGCTCGGAGAGTCGCAGCGAGGCGATGAATGGCGAGTGCTCCGACCAACCGTCGAGCGCTGCCCGGATTCCGGCCAACAGCGGGTCTCCGAGCGAACTGATGCCGCCGCCGATCACCACGGTCTCCACATCGACGCTCAACACGAGGATCCGCACCGCGGAGGCCACATTGGCCAGGAAGCGTTGCCTGACCTCGACAGCGAGGGGCTCGCCCGCGAGCGCGGACTCGAAGAGTGCGTGCACCGGGGACGCGGCGTCGCTCGGCCACTGTCGCGAGACCGCCGATCCGGAAGCCACCATCTCGAGGCATCCACGTTGTCCGCACTGGCAGACCGGACCTTCGGTGTCGACCGGGATGTGCCCGATCTCGCCCGCGGTACCGCGGGCACCGCGCCACAGCCGACCCTCGAGAACGAGGCCCGCGGCGAGCCCGGTACCGAGGTTGAGATAGGCCATGGATGTCGTCGGCGGCAGCTCGAGCAGATGGAAGGCTCCCAGAGCCGCGGCATTCACATCGTTCTCCACCCGCACCGCAACCCCGAGCATGCGGGAGAGCTCGCCGCCGAGTTCGAGCTCATCCAGCCCGAGATTGACCGCGTGCGAGACGCGTCCACTCGAGCTGTCGACCGCGCCGGGTACTCCGACTCCCACTGACTCGATGCTGCCGACCGGCACCCGCAAAGCGGTCGCGAGAGACGAGACCACTCCCGCTGTCGTCTGCAGCACCGAGGTGGCGCCGAAGCCGGTGGATACTCTCAACTGGTGCAGGATGCGACCCGTCTCGTCGATGGCCACCGCGTCGGTCTTCGTGCCGCCGACGTCCACTCCGACCCTCATGCGCCGGCCCGCCTCTCCAGCCAGCGGAGCAGGGCGAGGCCCGCGTGACGGGACGCCCCGAAGGTGGCGACATCTGCATAGCGCCGGTCGTCCGACGGCCAGCCCATCTCCACCACGAAGGTGGACGGATGCTGTCGGCGCACCTCGTCGATCAGGCTCCGCACCCAGGCCCGGCGGTGATTGCCCCGACCGACGATCACCGGTTGGACACCGGGAAGCAGGTGAAGTGTCTCTCCGTCCCGCACCACGATCGCCTCCGCGCCGGCCGCGACCGGCCCCCAGGGACAGGCGCCGACGGCGATGTTCGCCTCGGTTTCCAGGACGACGATGGCGCGATCCGGCTCGATCCGATGAGCAGCAGTGTCGAACGCCGCAGTGTCGAATGAGGCGGCGGTCCGTTCGAGCGAGAACCGAAGATCCGCCTCATATGCCGGCAGCGGAATGTGGCGGGCTTCCTCCTCGGAATCCCGAGCCAGCCGCCGCACCCGTGCGGAGGCATCGGCAAGCCGGCCGGGGTCCAGCCGTCCTGACGCCACGGCATCGGCGAGTACCTGCTCGATGTCGTCGAGCTGATCGGCCGTGTTCTCTGTGCCGATGCAGAGGAGGTCGCAGCCCGCGGCCACAGCCCTCACGGCAGCCTCGGGGATGCCGATCTCGCCGCTGGCCCCCGCCATATCGAGGGCGTCGGTGACGATCACCCCGTCGAATCCGAGTTCTCGCCGCAAGAGGTCCCCGAGCACCGTGGGAGAAAAGGTCGCGGGAGACTGCGCATCGAGCTGAGGCACCATGATGTGCGAGGTCATGATCGTACGCACGCCCGCAGCGATCGCGGCGACGAAGGGCGCGAGCTCACGGTCACGGAGCTGGTCGAGCGATCGATCGATCACTGGCAGCGCCAGGTGGGAGTCGAGAGCGGTGTCGCCGTGTCCCGGAAAGTGTTTGGCGCTGCCGGCGATTCCGGTGGCCTGGAGTCCCGCGACCCAGGCGGCGCTATGGCGGGCGACCAGCGAGGGATCCGTTCCGAAGCTGCGCACACCGATCACCGGGTTGTCCGGGTTGGAGTTGATGTCGACATCCGGAGCGAAATCGAGCGTGCACCCGGCCCGGCGCAACTCCCAGCCCACGGTCGTCGCTATGGCCTTCGTGTAGTCGACGTCGTCGGTGCGGCCGAGGATGGCGTTGCCCGGATAGGGCGAGCCGACCCGGTCGTGCAGGCGGGTCACGTCGCCGCCCTCCTCGTCCACGGCGATCACGGCGAGGGGATTGGCGGCACGGATGGCGGCGGTGAGTTCGCTGAGTTGCGCCGCAGAGACGATGTTCTGCCCGAAGAGACAGACGCCGGCGAGACCGCCGCGAAGCCGGACAGCGAGCCAGTCGGGAAGAGCGTGACCGACGAAGCCCGGAAGCAGGATTCCAGCGGTCGTGGCCCGGGAAGGTCGACTGGCCACGCGGTGCTCCCTTCGAATCATGGGACGGGGTTTGTTAGTAGAGCTTACTAACGTGACCGGCTGCGGCGAAAGGTCACGACACCCCCAGTCGCGAAGAGATCACCATGACCGCGGCGCCGCGCAAGACGATGTCGTTCCCGAGGGTCGAGAGGCGCAGGGCGAGACCCCCGTGGAATCTGTCCATCGTTCGGCCGCGAATCGTCTCGAGAGTCGCCTCGGTGAGGGAGCCGCCGAGCAGCGAATCGGGGCCGCTCAGCACCACTTCGCTGAGGTTGAGGGCCCCGACGATCGGCGCGAGCGCGATTCCCAGCCGCGTGCCCGCCTCGCGCAGGATGACGGCGCGGCGCGCCGCGGGATCCGCATCGTCGTCGGCCTGCCGCAGCTTCGCCTCGAGCCGGGGTGCGGCGAGCCAGGTCTCGAGACAACCGTGCTTGCCGCAGCTGCAGAGCTCCCCGCCGTCGGTGCCGACGACGACGTGACCGATCTCGCCCGCCGCGAATCTGCTGCCGTGCAGCAGGGTACCCCCGAGCAGGAGTCCGGCACCGACCCCGCGGCCGACCCGCACGAGCATGAGGTCTCCCTGCGCGTCGCCGTAGCTGTGCTCGGCGAGAACCGCCGCGTTGGCATCGTTGGTCACCACGACCGGCACTCCGAATCGCTCCGAGAGCTTGGCCTGCAACGGCAGCCCGGTCCAGTGGAGGTTGGGGGCGCTCACGACTGACCCCGCGAGGTCGACGATGCCGGGAGATCCGACGCCGATTCCGAGCAGGGGCGCCGTCACCACAGCGAGCAGGTCCTCGATGAGGGAGAACACCTGCTGAAGTGCCGCCTCCCCCGCACTTCCCGCGATCGGAAGCTCCACCCGGTGAAGGATCGTGCCTCCGAGGTCGAGTACGGCCCCGCGGAAGACCTCGGAATCGCTGAGGTCGATGCCCACGATCTGAAACGCTGCGCGATCGATGTCGAGCAGGATCGCCGGCTTGCCCGGCCGGGGTCCGTCACGCTGGCCGGTCTCGACAACAAGGGCCTCCGCCATGAGCTCGGTGACCAGATCGGACACGGTCACCCTGGTGAGCCCGGTGCTGCGCGCGACATCCGCCCGGCTCTGCTGGCCGGCCGTGAAGAGCGTCTGGAGCACGAGAGCACGGTTGTGTCCGCGCGCATGTTCCGGCAGCACTTTGGAGTTCGGTCGAAGCGGGCGCCCTGAAACGCCGGCGCTGCGCTGCGAGAGGAAGGATGCCCGCGAGCGAGCCGCCCCGGTCTCGCCTGGCTGCGTCATGTTTGTTAGTAAAGCTTACGAAGGGGGGTGCCGCAACACACCCCCCTTCGCACTGCGGCTAGAAGATGACCAGATAGCGCTTCGTCGGACTGGTCGAACCGGCGACCGTTTCGGCCGCCGTCGGCACGAAGCTCGCGCGCACAGAGTAGATGCCACTGCCCCTCTTCGGCAATGGATAGCTCACGACGCCCGAGCTACCCGCGGCGATCGGGATGGTGGCGACCGCACGACCGTTCACGGTGACCACCACCTGCCCCGCCGGCAGCGTGGCGGCACCGGATGTCAGCTTCACGGTCGCCGTCGTCTGCTGCCAGGAGAACAGCACGTTGCGGCTCAGGGAGAGGCTCGTCGCGGTGACGAACTTCACCGTGACCGCGGCAGAGGTGGCCGTACCCGGGGGCAGCGTGCCCTTCGTCGCGGTGACCACCACGGTGAGTGTCTTGCCCTGGTCAGCAGTCGCTACGCGATAGTTCGCCCGGGTCGCACCGGGGATGTCCACCCCGTTCGCCTGCCACTGGTAGGCGAAGCGAAGGCCCGCGACATCCCACGTTCCCGGCGTCACGGTGAGCCGCTGACCGACCTCAGGGGTGCCGGTGATGGCCGGCGGAGCGGTGTTGAGGGGCGTACCCGGCTTCACGTCCGCCTGTGTCACCACATTGACGACGGTGTAGGCACCGGTGTCCCCATAATTCACGAGCCCGAGATAGCTGGAGTAGGCCGCGAGACCCGCCCAGGCAGCCGTGTAGGTCGCCGGCACACCCTGCCTCCCCGGCAGGACCGGGGGCGTGAGGGTGAGCGGGGCGCCCCCGTCGGACACTGCGTAGGTGCGCAGGTCGAAGGTGGTCGGCGCGGGTGCCGCGTAGACGGTCACCTCCACGAGATAGCTTCCGGCATCCGGAGCGAGCAGGTTCACCCGCTCGTCGGCCGAGCCGGTCGCCGACTGGAAGGCCGCGACCGGAGTGCCCGCGGCATCCAGCTGGTAGACCACGAGGTCGAGGTCGGCAGCGTTGTCGGTGGTGTCGAGATCGAACCTGGCGTATTTCGATCCGGCGGGCACGGCGACCGTGTAGTCGAAGGTGTCAGCCTCGGCACTCGACCCCGAGTGGCCGGGCGTGCCGCCGGCGGTGGGGTCGGGCTGCAACGTTCCGGCGGTGAGACCGGTGGTCGTCAGCGGGATGTCTCCATCCCCGCCCGGGGTGACGGTCACGTCGACCGATCCATAAGTACCGGTCCCGCTGGCGGATGCGGGTGCCACGATCGTCACGGGCTGTACCGCGATCGGACTGCGGACCGTCGTCGAGCCGCTGGTCCAGGTGAGGGAACCCGTCGCGAAGGCATCCAGCGGCGCGGTCGTGCGGCTGAAGGTGACCGTGAAGCTCTTGGACTCGCCCGCCGCACCGAAGCTGAGGGTCGACGGGGTGACCACCGCGTCGATCCCCGGCACGCTCACCGCAGCGGTGAAGGTGCCTGCCTGGGTCGAGGTGACCGTGCGAGTGACGGTCTGTGAGCCGGTGAGAGATCCGATGCCGATGGAGGCGAGGTTGAGATCACTCGGATCGATCGGGGCGACTCCCACATCGTAGCCGGCACCCTGGATGTAGCCATACCAGTCGTCGAGACCGTTGAGGTACAGGAGTCCCGGCGAGAAGTACCGGGTCGGGTCGGCGTGACCGGCTCCCTGAGTGAATGGATCGGTCACCGCCTTTCCGGCGCCGTCCTTCGTGTCGTAGGCGGTGGTCATCAACGCAGATTTGATCTCCGACGGCGTCGCGGTGGGGTGCACACCGAGGTAGAGCAGGCCGAGACCGGAGATGTGCGGAGCGGCCATCGAGGTTCCGGAGAGGAACTGGAAGGTCGGCTCCGCGCCGGCCGCGTTCGCCCCGTCGGCGATGATCGCCACCCCGGGGGCGGAGATGTCGGGCTTGATGATGTCGCTGCCGTCGGCGAGCACCGGGCCGCGCGACGAGAAGCCCGCGACGATCGGAGTGGGCGGGGTGTCACCGGCGGTGTTGTCCGGGGTGAAGGTGGCCGTGGCTCCTGCGGTCGCCGCGTAGGCGAGCACCTGGTCGTGGTACTGCGCATCCAGATGGACCGTCGGCACCGAGTGCGGGTCGAGATCGAGCGATCCCGGCACCACATTGACGAGGACCATGCCGATTCCTCCAGCACGCGCGACCTCGGCGGACTTGTCCACGCGGGCGTTGGTCCCCCGCTCACAGACCACGATCTTGCCGGCCGCCTTCGCCGGGTCGAGGGAGTTCGCGAAGCAGAGGTTGGGGCTCGTGCCACCCGCGAGTGCCACGCTTGCCGCGGTCACGAGAGGCCCCGTGAGGGGAGTCACCCCCGCGGTGCGGTCGACGGAGACGGATGCACCGCCGAACTTGCTTCCGTCGCCGAGGGTCACTGTCGCCTCGTAGCTCGGGATCGTGCTCGCCGCGACCGTGGTGATCCAGGGAGACGCGTTATCGAGAGTGGATGCGCCCGGGCCGGAGTTGCCCGCCGAGGCGGAGACGAAGACTCCGGCGGCGGCAGCGCCGAGGAAGGCCTGGTCGGTCGGTGACACCGTGGTCTGCGCCGCCCCGCCGCCGATCGAGTAGTTGATCACGTCGACGCCGTCTGCGACCGCCTGGTCGATTCCGGCGAGGAGGTCGGAGGTGGCGCATCCGTCGTCCGTCGTCACCGAGGGATCGGGACCGGACCAGCAGACCTTGTACACCGCGATCTTCGCTGCCGGAGCGACACCGGTGATCGTGCCGTAACTCGTGCCACTGACGGACGCGGGGACTCGGGCGTCACCTGCGGCCGTGCTCGCGGTGTGAGATCCGTGGCCGTCGCCGTCACGGGGCGAGACGTACTCGCCTGTCGCTGCGGTTCCGATCTTGCCGGCGCCGAAGCCGGCGAGGAAGTAGCGGGCGCTGATGATCTTGGTGGAGCAGTCAGCCGCGGTGAATTGCTCTCCGGTCTGGCAGACACCGGTGAAGGTGGCCCCATCGGCCTTCGCGAAGGTGGTGGTGGTGCCGTTGAGGTAGGGGTCCGCACCGGCCGTGGTTCCGAGGGGCGAACCGGCGAAAGAGGGGTTCTCCGGGGCGATGCCGGTGTCGAGATCGCCGAGCACGATGCCCTTGCCCGCCTTGTCGAGACCGCCGATCTTGTCCCACACACCGCCCGTGCCATCGAGGCCGAGGAACGAGGTCGACGGTGTCGCAGTCACGTGCTTGAGTTCGTCCGGCGCGAGCGACGCGACCTTCCGGTCGGAGGAGAGCGCGGCGAGCTGTTTCACCGTGAGGGTCGCGGAGAAGGCGTTGAGCGCGAGTGTGTACGACTGGTCGATCTTGACGGCCGCCGCTCCCGCGACATCCTTCTGCTCGCTGGAGAGGTATTCGGAGTAGGTCTGCACGGCCTTGGCCCGGGCGTTGAGCTGCTTGCCCTCGACGGGCTTCGTGGCCGCATAGCCCTTCACCCCTCCGCGATACGTCGCCACGGCCGGGTCGGCGAGGGTCACGATGTACCGACCGGGAGTGAAAGTGGTCTGGTGTTGACCGCCGATGCCGGTGGGCGCGGCGGTCGCGCTGAGCGCGGTGCCGGCGACGAGGGAGGTGGTGACCAAGCCGACGATGGCCAGGCCCGACAGTGCTTTCCGAATGCTCACAGATAGGTCCTTTTCGTGGAAGGTGAATCTCTGCCGGGCAGTCGGGAACTGCGCGCGATTGTCTCAACCTAGGGTTCTACCCCCGTCCCGGGGGTGCCTCGTTACTATTCCGTTACCGGAATGTCCCCCGTCCGTCCGTGAACGGGGGACACTTCGTCCGGCGCGTCGGCGGTTGGCGTGACGACGGAGGAATCGCGCAGCAACGACGAACGCACGGGCGCCATGCGGCACCCGTGCGTTCGGAAGACGTGCCTGGCGAGCCCAGGCAGGCGGACTAACCCAGTCGCGCGGCGAGGTTCTTGTCGAGCGTGTCCAGGAACTCCTCGGTGGTCTCCCACTTCTGGTCCGGTCCGACGAGCAGCGCGAGGTCCTTCGTCATGTGACCGGCCTCCACGGAGGTGATCACGACATCTTCGAGGGTCGCGGCGAATTCCTCGAGCTCGGGGTTGTTGTCGAGGGTTGCACGGTGCGAGAGACCGCGGGTCCAGGCATAGATCGACGCGATCGGGTTGGTCGAGGTGGGCTTGCCCTGCTGGTGCATCCGGTAGTGACGCGTCACGGTTCCGTGCGCGGCCTCGGCCTCGACGACCGATCCATCCGGAACCGAGAGCACCGACGTCATCAGACCGAGCGAGCCGAAGCCCTGCGCGACGGTGTCGGACTGCACATCACCGTCGTAGTTCTTGCAGGCCCAGACGTAGCCGCCCTCCCACTTCATGGCGGAGGCCACCATGTCGTCGATCAGGCGGTGCTCATAGGTGAGACCGGCAGCATCGAACTTCTCCTTGAACTCGGCCTCGAAGACCTCCTCGAAGATGTCCTTGAAGCGGCCGTCGTAGGCCTTGAGGATGGTGTTCTTGGTCGAGAGGTACACCGGGTAGTTGCGGGTGAGGCCGTAGTTGAGGCTCGAGCGCGCGAAGTCGCGGATCGAGTCGTCCAGGTTGTACTGCACCTGGGCGACGCCATCGCCCGGGGCGTCGTAGACCTCGAACTTGAGCGGCTCGGATCCGTCTTCCGGGGTGAACTCCACGGTGAGCTTTCCCTTGCCCTGAAAACGGAAGTCCGTGGCACGGTACTGGTCGCCGAACGCGTGGCGTCCGATGATGATCGGCTTGTTCCATCCTGGAACCAGTCGCGGGATGTTGGAGATGATGATCGGCTCGCGGAAGATCACACCGCCGAGGATGTTGCGGATGGTGCCGTTCGGCGACTTCCACATCTTCTTCAACCCGAACTCCTCGACGCGGGCCTCATCGGGGGTGATGGTCGCGCACTTCACTCCGACACCGTGCTTCTGGATGGCGTGGGCCGCGTCGATGGTGACCTGGTCGTCGGTCGCGTCGCGGTGCTCGATTCCGAGGTCGTAGTACTCGAGGTCGATGTCGAGGTAGGGGTGGATCAGAGTGTCCTTGATCTTCTGCCAGATGATTCGCGTCATCTCATCGCCGTCGAGTTCGACGACAGTTCCTACGACCTTGATCTTTTCAACCTGGCTCTTGGACAAGCGATTCTCCTTACACGACGGGGCATTCTGCGCACCGCCTATAAGCTTACCGGTTTCTCGAAGTATCTCGACATCAAGATACTTTCCCGACTCTCAGCGACTCCGACTACCCCCGGATCGGTGGCGGGGGTTAGCCTGTGCTCATGGCTGAACTGAGACTGGAAGAGTTGTCGGCGAGAACAATCGTTGCCGCCAACAGCCTCACGCTTCGACGCGGGCAGGAGCAGTTCGTCACTCCCCCGTCTTATGCGATCGCGGATGCGTACCTCAGTCCGGTCACCTCCTGGCCGCGGGTGGTACTCGACGGGGACACCGTCGTGGGCTTCATCCGGGGAAATTTCGACCCGGAGGCCACGCAGGAGGAATTCCGCAGCTGCATCTGGCGCGTCACGGTCTCCGCCGATGCGCAGGGCACCGGAGTCGGGCGTTTCGCCGTCTGGGCCCTCGCAGAGGAGGCCCGCCAGCGCGGCTTCGCTCGCATCACCGCCATCTGGGAAGAGGGCGAGGAAGGTCCGGAGCAGTTCTTCCTCCACACCGGCTTCACCGTGGTCGGCGAGACCCAATACGGCGAGAAGATCGGCGAACTCGGGCTGTGATCCGCTTGCTCCGGGGGATCGGCGCATCGTTTCTTCGCATCACCAGGGCCGTGCTCCCCGGCATCGCGGGCCGCAATCCGGAGCCGGAGCGCGCGACGCCGCGCCCACCGGAGTATCGGCCATAGCCGGGCAACCCTCGGATCGAGCGAGCTTCGACGCGGCAGTCTCTGATGCGGCGGACTTCGACGCGAGGGGCTCTGACGCGCCCGTCTCTGACGTGGCCGCCGACGACTTCGTGTCCCGCGTCCTCGCGGTGGTCGAGGCCATCCCGAGTGGGCGGGTGATGACCTACGGTGATGTCGCCGCCGCCATCGGATCCCGAGCGGCCCGCGCCGTCGGCCAGACGATGGCCTACTACGGGTCGGATGTGACGTGGTGGCGAGTCATCCGGGCGAGCGGCCACCCGGCGGCAGATCACGAGTCAGCGGCCCTCGAACATTTCCGCGCCGAGGGAACGCCGTTGACCTGGTCGGTCTCCGGAGTCTTCCGCGTCGACCTCCCCGCAGCGCGCTGGTCGCCCTGACTCGGGCCTTCCGTGCGCTGTTCGCGCCCCCAGCACTCCGCCGAACCGTCACAAACAGCCCTCCGCCGCACCCAGACGAGCCGATCCTGACGGATGACCCGGAGCATCTCTGCTCACCCTTCGCCGAACTGTCACCAAGTGCGCTCCAGCGTGCCCGTTCCATCGTTGGGTGACGGCGGATCGATCCACCTCTCTCGGCTCTGTACTCAGTTCGCTCAACCGTCGGATGACGGCTGATCGTCGCGGCCGCCCGACGCCCGGGGCCAAGACCTGCCGAACCGTCACAGACTGCCCGTGAATCTGCCTGCGCGAGCTCTTTGTGGCGGATGACACGGACAATCCCGGCACACCACCTCGCCGAACCGTCACAAGCTGCGCTCTAGCGCGCTCGCTCGAGCACTTCTTGACGGGAGACCGTCGCCCGGTCGGCTCAGGCGCCCGGGCTGAGCCACCGGCCGCCGTGCACCACCTCGCAGAACCGTCAGAAACTGCGCTCTAGCGCGCCCGCTCGAGCACTTCTTGACGGGTGACCGCCGCGCGCGGATTCACCCGGCGACCCCGCGGCCCGGCCCCGGCGCGCACGCGGGCCGGCCCCGCGCGCCCGCCCGGCGCCCCCGGCGCCCCGACTACGCCGTGGCCCGCCGCCTCCGCCCTTGGCGCTCGAGAGCGCCAAGGGCGGCATGCCGCAGCCCCGGCGACGCGTCCCTAGACCAGCGACTCCCGCCACGCGGCATGCAGCTTCGCGAAGCGACCGGTTCCGGCGATGAGGTCGCGCGGCGCACCATCCTCCACGATGATGCCGTGTTCCATCACGAGCACACGGTCGGCAATCGCCACAGTCGACAGGCGGTGGGCGATGATGATCGCGGTGCGGTCGGCGAGCAGGGTCTGCAGACCCTCCTGAACGAGGCGTTCTGAAGGGATGTCGAGCGACGCGGTAGCCTCATCGAGAATCAGCACGACGGGATCCGCGAGGAACGCCCGGGCAAACGAGATGAGCTGGCGCTGGCCGGCCGAGACACGACCGCCGCGCTTGTTCACATCGGTGTCGTAGCCATCCGGAAGCGACTGGATGAATTCGTGAGCTCCGACCGCCTTCGCGGCGGCACGTATCTCCTCCGGCGTCGCATCCGGCTTCCCGAGCGCGATGTTGTCGGCGACGGAGCCCGAGAAGAGGTACGCCTCCTGGGTGACCATCACGATCGCCCGCCGCAGGTCCTTCGGGTGCAGCCGGCGAAGGTCGATGCCATCGAGCGACACGACGCCATCCGAGGGGTCGTAGAACCGGGAGATGAGCTTCGCCAGGGTCGACTTGCCCGCTCCCGTCGATCCCACGAGCGCGATGGTCTGCCCGGCAGGGATCTCGAGATCGAAGTGCGGGAGGATCACCCGGTCCGCCTTGTAGGCGAACTCGACCCCCTCGAATTTCAGCTCGCCCTCCGCCTTCCAGAGGTCGATCGGACGCGTCGGGTCCGGCACACTCGGCTGTTCCTCAAGCACCCCGGAGATCTTCTCGAGCGCAGCTGTCGCAGACTGGTAGGAGTTGTAGAACATCGCCATCTCCTGCGCCGGCGCGAAGAACGACCGCGTGTAGAGCAGCGCCGCGAGCAGCACACCGATGGCGAGTCCTCCGCCGGCGACGCGAAGCCCGCCGACGAGCAGCACCACGGCGAGCGCCACGTTGCCGATCAGCACGAGACCGGGATCGAGCACTCCGAAGAGCTTGATGGTGCGCAGGTTGGCGAGGCGGTAGTCCTCCACGAGTTCACCGAACTCGGTCTCGTTGCGCTTCTCCTTGCGGAACGCCTTCACCGCCCGGATTCCGGTCATCGTCTCCACGAACTGCACGATGAGACGAGCGGATGCCGTGCGTGTCTCGCGGAACGCCTTCTGCGAGCGCACCTGGAACCAGCGGATCAGGAAGCCGAGAGGCACGAGCGAACCGAACAGCACGACTCCGCTCACCCAATCGATCGAGAACAGTGCAACGGCGATGAACACCATGTACAACCCACCCTGGATCAGCTGGTTGATGCCCGAATCGAGTAGCTCGCGGATGGCATCCAGGTCACTGGTCTGGCGCGCGATGATGCGGCCGGAGGTGTAGCTCTCGTGGAACTCGAGGCTCAGGCGCTGGGTGTGAAGGAAGACGCGCTTGCGCAGATCGATCAGGATGGCCTGGCTGATGCGCGCCGTGAGCACGGTGTACCAGGCGATCAGAACGGCCCCGATCACCCCGGTGAAGAGGTAGGCACCGACCGCGAAGCCGAGCGGCACCCAGTCGTGCTTCACCAGGGCGGGCAGGCCAGTGTCGATCCCGAACGCGATCAGCGCGGGACCGGCGACCTGCGCGGCGGTCGACACGACCACCACGATGATCGTGAGGGTGACGCGGGCCCAGAGTGGGCGCAGCAGCGAGTTGAGCAGGCGAAGCGAGCGGTCCCGGATCTGCCGGCTCTCCGCCTTGCTGAAGTCGTTGCGCTCTTCGCCTTCGACACCGGTGATGTTGGCGGCGCTCATGCGGTGACCTCCTGCGCTTCGCGCTTCTCTTCATCCTCGAGGCTCGAGATGACGAACCTGTAGTGATCGCTCGATTCGAGCAGTTCGCTGTGCCGACCGACGGCGGCGATGCGGCCGCGTTCGAGCAGTGCGACACGGTCGGCAAGCATGACGGTGGACGGGCGGTGCGCCACGATGAGTGCGGTCGTCGAGGCGAGCACCCGACGGAGCGCCGCCTCCACGAGTGCCTCGGTGTCCACATCCAGTGCGGAGAGGGGGTCGTCGAGCACGAGTACCTCCGGGCGCGCCGCGACCGCACGCGCGAGCGCGAGCCGCTGGCGCTGGCCACCGGAGAGGCTGAGCCCCTCCTCTCCCACCTTCGTGTCGATGCCGAAGGGCAGGTCGTAGACGAAGTCCGCCTGCGCGATGTCGAGGGCCTCGGCGAGGTCGGCATCCGATCCCTCCGGACGCCCGAGCATCACGTTGTCGCGCACGGATGCCGAGAACAGCGTGGCATCCTCGAACGCCATGGCGATGTGGGTGCGAAGGTCGAGTCGCCCGAGGTCCCGGATGTCGACGCCATCCAGCCGGATCGCCCCACCGGTCACGTCGTAGAGCCGCGTGGTGAGCGCGGTGAGAGTCGACTTGCCAGAGCCGGTGAGTCCTACGACCGCCATCGTCTCCCCGGGTTCGAGCTCGAGGTCGATGCCGTCGAGGAGGTCGTCGTACTGGCTCGGCGAATCGGAGTAGCGGAAGTGCACGTCGTCGAAGACCAGACGCCCCTCGGGTTTCGCGATCGTCTTCGGGTGCTCGGGGTCGACGATCGTGTTCTTCGCGTCCATCACCTCGAAGAAGCGATCGGCGGCGGTGCGCGTGTCGAAGGTCATCGACAGCAGAAAGCCGATCGACTCCACAGGGAAGCGCAACACGGTGGCGGTGGCGAAGAACGCGACGAGCTGGCCGACCGAGATCTGGTCGGCAGCGGCGAGCCAGACGCCGCCGAGAAGACAGAGCCCGAACGTGACGTCCGGCACCATCAGCAGCCAGAGCCAGATGCCAGCGATCGCCTTGGCCTTCTCGATTTCGGTGCCGCGCAAGTCCTCCGCCTGGGAGGCGAAGTTCTTGAGCGCGTGGGGACCGCGGCCGAAGGCCTTGAGCACCCGGATGCCGTGCACCGACTCCTCGACGGCGGTCGCGAGGTCGCCGGCCTGGTCCTGGCTGCGGCGTGCGACCACCGAGTATTTCTGTTCAAAGAGGTAGCCGTAGATCCAGAGCGGAATCGAGCAGAGCACGAAGACGACACCGAGGATCCAGCTGATGGAGAGCAGGAACACGAATCCGATGAGGATGGTGATCGTGTTGACGACGAGCAGCACGATGCCGAAGGAGATCCACCGGCGCACCAGGTTGAGGTCGCTCACGGCGCGGGAGAGCAACTGGCCGCTCGCCCAGCGGTCGTGGAAGTTCACCGGCAGGTCCTGGAGCTGCTTGTAGAGCGAGTTGCGCAGATCCGCCTCGACGTGCGTGCCGGGCTGAAGCACGAACCAGCGGCGGAACCAGATCATCACCGCTTCGAGCACACCGAGCCCGAGCACGGCGGCCACGGGCCACCAGATCTGGCTCGAGTCACCGTCTTGGAGCGGGCCGTCGACGAGGGCCCGCAGCACCTGAGGGATGAGCAGCGCGACGAGCGCCGCGATGAGTGCGGACACCATGCCGAGGTAGATGCGCGGCATCGCCGGCTTCGCCCACGGATAGATGCGCACGATCGAGGCGAAGGTGCCCTGGCGTCTCACGGCCGGGGCCTTCGCTATGGGGGCCTTCGCTGTCGGAAGCGAGCGTTTGCGGTTGTCTGCAGACAAAGGATTTCCTTGCGGATTGGATGGCTCGCACCGATGTGGTGGTGGCCGAAAACAAGAGAAGTGGGAGATGTGGAGGATGCCGTGCGGACGCGTCAGTACGGGCCGGGCGACGGACGGTGGAGCTGGCGGGGCAGGCGAGCTACTCGGCGGCCCCGGGTGTTACCGGGTGCCGATGAAGGGGACGAACGGAAGGACGGCACCACGCGTCGCGCCTGCAGTTGCGAGAGATGTGATGGTCATGGTGTCCTCCGGAACAGTTGTGTCTTCACCAGTGTGGCCAGGATTCGGCCCCTCGTAGGGGTCAACCGGACAGCCCTACAGGATATGCCCACTACTTACCCACATACAACCTTTGTCACGAATTCGTCGCAGATTCCCTCTCCGAGGGGACCGACGACCGAGGAGTTCAGCGCACGCGCACCGAGAGGCAGGTGACGCAGCCCTCGAGCTTCTCGAACTCGCTGATGTCGGTGGTGAGCACGCGGTATCCGAGGTCCGCGATGAGCGCGGCGGACTTCGGCGCTGCGGATGACATCAGCACCGTGTCATCCGCCAGCACCACAACGGCCACGCCTTCCGCTTCCGGCACCGCGAGGTAGCGGCCGAACACCGATGGGTCGTCGACGAGGGGCGGGTAGCCGATGACCGTGCCATCCGGAAGCGCCGTCACAGCGCTCTTGAGGTGCAGGGCCTTGGTCACGGGCACCGCGACGACCGTGTAGCCGAGCGGCGTCACGAGGGATCGCAGCTGGCGGATGCCCTCCGCATTCGTGCGGCCGCCGCGACCGACGAAGACGGTGCGATCCACCTTGAGCACGTCGCCGCCGTCGAGGGTGCCGGGCATCTCGATGCGGCGGATGCTGAGGCCGAGCGCCGCGACGGCGCGCTCCGCTTCGACGATCTCCCCGGCACGCGACTCGGCTCCGGGGCTGCCGATGATGGCCGTGCCGCCGAAGATCACCATGGTGTCCTCCACGAACACGGAATCGGGTTGGCCGGTCGCCACCGGCACCTCCACGACGTCCCACCCGGCGTTCGAGAGCAGTGCGACGTATTCGTCCCACTGGGAGTTGGCGAGCTCGAGGTCGACCGGCACTCGTTCTATGTGGGTGACCTGCCCGTCGGCGAGGCTGTCTGCAGGGGCACGAACGAGCACGATGCGACGGCTGGCGGCATCCGCCTGACTTCCCACCAGCAGTCGCCAGACCGCATATCCCGCGGAGACTGTGCCGATGATCGCCGCAAGCACGAAAGGGAGATTCGTACCGATGAGCTGGGTTGCGACAGTTTCGGTGACGGGAGAGGCGCTTCGGGCAACCGTGATCGCCGCCCCGGCGACGGCTCCGACCAGACCGGCGACGATGCCGCCGATGAGCCTGAGGTACCAATAGCGATAGAAGCCGACGAGAGCGAAGACGGTGAGGACGACGAAGACGATGAGGGTCGAGCCGAGGAAGAAGTCGAGCACCTGGCCGAGAGTGGAGATGCTGCCGCCGTAGAACAGCAGGGAGACGGCCACGAGCGAGATCAGGGACACGGTGAGGGCGGAGACGATCGCGCCCGTGAGTCGGCGGAGAAATGGCGAGCGGGCGCTGTCGACGGTCATGGGTCCCGACCCTAGGGGATGTCGGCTATGGATCGGCTGTGCCGGGCCGGTGGGTGGGTACCGAGACGAGGTTGGCTCCGGTGGTGTCGATACGCTCGCAACTCGACCGGCATGGCTGTCGTGGGCGCCACCGCGGGTCACCTGTCGGCGCTCAGCCGGCGGCGCTCTGCCCGTGGCGGCGCGGGTCAGCTGGCGGCGCGCTGGCCCAGCCGACGCAAAGTGCTCTCAGGGACAGGGCTCAGCGCCGAATGTGACGGATGAGCGGGCCGGGCGACGCTGACGCCCGGGGGGGGTGCGATGCCCGCGGCGGGGGGGTCAGCTGGCGGCCCGCTGGCCAACCCGACGCGAAGTGCTCTCTGCCGCATGGCTCAAAGCCGAATATGACGGATGCGCGGGCCGGGCGACGCTGACGCCCGGGGCGGTGCGATGCCCGCGGCCCACGGCGCGGGCTCAGCCGAAGGCGCCGGCCCATCCGACGCAAAGCGTTCTCTGCGGCAGGGCTCAGCGCCGAATGTGGCTGTTGAGCGCCCGGGCGACACCGCCCGCAGCGCTGCGCCTGCCGCCGTGCGGTTCGAACCGGCGCAAACTGCTCTCAGGGGACTAGCAGAGCGCCGAATGTGACGGATGCGCGGGCCGGGCGACGCTGACGCCCGCGGGCGGCGCGGCGCGGCACCGCCGGCGCTGGCGGCGCGGCGCTCGCCGCGGCGGCGGCACCGCCGGCGCGGCGCTCGCCGCGCGGGCCGAACCGGCGCGAAGCGCTCCCGAGGGGCCAGCTCAGCGCCGATTGTGACCGTTGGCGGGTAGGCCCGCCAATCGCCCACTACTCCCCCGGCCGATCGCCTCGCGCGATCCGGCCGAGCGGACGCGAACTGCTCCCCGCGGCGGGCTTCAGCGCGGAGTTCGACGGCTGGGGCACCCGGCCGGGGCAGCGCCCTAGTGGTAGAAGTGACGCTCGGCCGTGAAGTACATGGTGACTCCGGCCGCCTTCGCTGCCTCGATCACATCGGCGTCGCGGATCGACCCACCGGGCTGCACCACCGCGCGCACGTCCGCATCGAGCAGGATCTGCAGGCCGTCGGCGAACGGGAAGAAGGCGTCGGATGCCGCAACCGATCCGGCCGCGCGATCGCCCGCTCGCGATACCGCGAGCCGGCAGGAGTCCACGCGGTTGACCTGGCCCATACCGACGCCGACCGAGGCGCCCTCATCGGCCAGCAGGATCGCGTTGGACTTGACCGCGCGCACCGCACGCCAGGCGAATTCCAGGTCGGCGCGGGTGGCGTCATCCGCCTCTTCACCGGAGACGAGGGTCCAGCCGTCGCTGGAGAATTCGTCGAAGACATCGGGCTGTTGCACCAGGAGCCCCCCGCTGATCTGTTTGAACTCGAGGGCTTCGCGCGTGTAGCCCTCCGGCAGCTTGAGAAGCCGGAGGTTCTTCTTGGTCTGCAGGAGTTCGAGGGCCTCCGGGTCGAAGTCGGGAGCGATCACCACCTCGGTGAAGATGTCCTTCACTGTGCGGGCCATCTCTATGCTGACGGGGCGGTTCGCCGCGATCACCCCGCCGTAGGCCGAGACCGGATCGCAGTCGTGGGCGCGCTGGTGCGCCGAGGCGATGGGATCGCCGGCCCCACGCGCGACCGCGATGCCGCAGGGCTGGGCATGCTTGATGATGGCCACGGCAGGCTCGCGGAAGTCGTAGGCGGTGCGGAGCGCGGCATCCGCGTCCACGTAGTTGTTGTACGACATCTCCTTGCCGCCGAGCTGGGTCGCCTGCGCGATTCCCGCGCCGTGCTCGGTGACGTAGAGCGAGGCGTCCTGGTGCGAATTCTCGCCGTAGCGCAGAACGTTCTTGAGCGACGCGGTCACGCTGAAGGTGTGGGCTTCCTCGCGCGGATGCTCCGCCCGGATCCCCACGTTCGCGGCGAAGAACTCGGCCACAGCGGTGTCGTACGCAGCGGTGTGCGCGAAAGCCTCACCCGCGAGACGCTGTCGCTGAGCGAGAGTAGTGCCGCCAAGGGTCACGGACTTGATCACCTGGGCGTAGCTGTCGGGCGACACGACGATCGCGACGTTGGCGTGGTTCTTGGCCGCCGCGCGCACCATGGCCGGTCCGCCGATGTCGATCTGCTCGATCGCATCGTCGCCGACGATCCCCGAGGCGATGGTCTCGACGAAGGGGTAGAGGTTCACGACGACGAGCTCGAAGGGCCGGATGTCGAGCTCGGCGAGCTGCGCCTCATGGCTCGCGAGCCGCAGGTCCGCCAGGATGCCGGCATGGATGGCGGGATGCAGGGTCTTCACCCTCCCATCGAGGGTCTCCTGGAATCCGGTGACGCTCGCGACCTCGGTGACGGGGTGCCCGGCATCCGCGATCGTCTTCGCGGTCGAGCCGGTGGAGACGATCTCGACCCCCGCGCCCGCGAGGGCTGCGGCAAGCTCGAGGAGACCGGTCTTGTCGCTCACGGAGATGAGGGCGCGGGCGATCGGGATGGCATCCCGCGCGCGGTAGTCGGAGGGGTCGTGGGTCGGTGCGCTCATGGGGCACTCCTCAGGTCTGGCGCAGCCGTTTCGGAAGCTGCTTTGCGTGCGGCGATGGTCGGGAGGTCGATGGCGCTGTTGGCGATGTCGAGCACGGCCTGCACGAGCAGTTCGCGTTCGACCGGCTTGATGCGCTCGTGGAGGGTGGATTCGGTGTCGCCGGGCAGCACGGGAACGCGGCGCTGGGAGATGATCGGTCCGGCATCCACTCCGTTGTCGACGATGATGATGCTGGCTCCGGTCTCGGTGACGCCCGCGGCGAGGGCATCCCGCACGCCATGGGCCCCCGGGAATTCGGGGAGGTAGGCCGGATGCGTGTTGATGAGGTTGGGGCTGAGAGCCGCGATCACCCGCGGCGGCAGCAGCTTCATGAAACCGCTGAGGATCACGAGGTCCGGCTTCCAGACCCGGATCTGGTCCAGGAGCGCATCACCCCAGCTCTCCCGGTCATCGAAGCTCGACAGTGCGGCCGCGAAGGTGGGGATGCCATAGGCCTCGGCATGCTCGAAACCGTCCGCATCCCGGTCCGCTCCCACCGCGATGACCCGGGCCGGGAACTCGGCGTCCTCGGAGGCCTCGAGAAGCGCGCGGAGGTTCGACCCTCCGCCGGAGATCAACACGACCAATGAGAGCACCCACAGAGCCTATCGGAGTGCCCGTCGGTCGAGTATCGAGACCGCGGGCCCTCAGCGGCGAGACGGCCGCCCGGCCAGTAGGCCGATGACCGCGGCGACGCCGATCTCGAGCGCGCCGAACCCGCCGACGAGCCATGGTGACGGCCCGACATCCACCAGTCGCCCGGGGCCGGCAGAACCGGCGGATGCCCAGGCGAGCAGCGCGAGGAGGATTCCGCCGACGACGCCACTCGCGAGTCCGGCGGCGATGAAGGAGCTCACAGAGGCCCGGGGGCCGAGCTCGCGGGCCAGGCGCGGCCGCACGACGAGAGCGACGAAGAAGCCGGCGAGCACGGGCACGAGGAGTCCGAGGAATCCCCACCCGAGGGCGCCCGGGGCGGGAATCGCGCCGAGCACGGGGATGGCGGGAATGGGTCCGAGCGTGGTGCCGAGCGGCGTGACGGAAGAGCCCGTTCCCATGGCGAAGCCGGGCCCGATGAACCACGCGGCGCCCCAGATCACGAGATTGGGCAGCACTGCCAACTGCCCGATGGTGAGCGCGATGCCTCCGAGGACACCCGCGTGCACGCCCTCGTACAGGGAGATGATGGCCGCATAATTCGCGAGGAACAGCACCGCGACGGCGAGGGCGGATGCGGCGATCACCACGCTCGCGGAGCCGACGCCACCGCGCAGCCCCGCCACGATGATCGTGCGCACGTCCGGACGCCAGCCCCGCACGATTCCCCGGGCGCTGTCGCCGAGCACGTCTGCGGCGGCAGTGGGCGGGCGCAGAATCTCGGAGCCGATCACGATCCCGAGGGCGAAGACGAGAGTCGGCAGCAGCGTTCCCTGCCAGATGGAGGGTCGCGCGGCGGGCAGGAGCACGCTGAGCGTGAGCCCGAGCGAGATCACGGCGAAAGCGGCGACGGACACCGCCATCCCCAACAGTCGATGAGGGGTCTCACCGATGCGACGGCCGGCGCGCACCCCGAGCAGCACGGTCACGAGCGCGAACCCCAGCGGGGCGATGGTGACGATGAACGGGGTTCCCGCACCATCGAATCCCAGCCCGGAGGCCATCACCGGGTCGAGGGTGAGCTGGATGTCCACGCCGGAACCGAGCAGCCAGAGGTCGACCGCGGTGCGCCAGAACACGATGAAATCGACTTGGAGTCCGTACTGGAAGGCCCACAGCACCGTGAGCGGCACGAGCGGGATCGCGAC
Organism: Glaciihabitans sp. INWT7; assembly: GCF_014217685.1. NCBI lineage: Bacteria > Bacillati > Actinomycetota > Actinomycetes > Micrococcales > Microbacteriaceae > Glaciihabitans > Glaciihabitans sp. INWT7. The sequence continues at coordinate 2,882,963 of NZ_CP043653.1, forward strand.
CCCGATGGCGGCAACGAGTAGCGCTTCCAGCGCGGAGAAGAGGGCGGTGAGCGGACGATTCATACCGGAGGTGAGCCTACCGGCGGCCTCGCGATCCGCCGGTCCGCCGATCCGTCGTGGCGCAAACGCGATTGCCGCTGAGCTTCACCTCCTCAGACCTCGCCGAATCCCTCCGTCACGAGCTCGGTCACCCGCGCGAGCGCCTCCGCCGCCTGGGCTCCGGATGCGGCCACCGTCAACACGTCGCCGGACTTCGCCCCGAGCGACAGCAGGCCGATGAGGCTATTGGCCGCCACCGGGCCCGTACCGGAGCGCGTATTCACCACGGTGAGTTTCGCGTCGAACCCGGCGAGGGTCGACACCAGCGTCGCAGCCGGCCGGGCGTGCAGCCCGTCGGGATTGACGATCGTGAGCTCGGCGGAAAGCCCGGCTGGTGCGGTTTCCGCACCGGATGCTGTGGCGCCCGAGGTCGTGACTTCTGGGACAGGGGCTTCCGGGGCGGGGGCGTCACCCAGCATCGAGATCTTCGGCTCGAGTGCGCCGCGCGCCTCCCGGTCGACATCGTCGAGGCTCGCTCCCCCGGCCGCTGTGACGACCGCGGCGAGGATCCCCTCGACGAATGGCGCACTCGATAGACGCACCTCCGCCTCGGACGAACGGAAGTCGAGCGCCATCTCCGCGCTCATCACCGCCGAGCCGAGGTCCATGATCACGAGCACCCCATCGGGCGAGGCCACCTCGTCGATCGCTGCAGAGACCGCCGTGGCATCCGTTCCGATCAGTCCCTCGCCCGCTCCGGCGGCGATCGCGATCGCCGGTTTCTCGCCCGGCACCATCTGCAGGGCGAGATCCACGGCGGCATGCGCGAGGGCGGGGCTGTGGGACACCACCACCACTCCGATCACGCGACTGCTTCGGCGAGCGCCTGGAACAGGAACGCGGTGGACGTCGCGCCCGGATCGAGATGACCGGCGCTGCGATCACCCAGGTAGCTCGCCCGGCCCTTTCGGGCGACGAGGGGCTCTGTGGCATCCCGCCCCGCCACTGCGGCCGCCGCCGCGCCCGCGGTCGCGGTGGCGATGTCGGCTCCCGCGGCGATTTCGGCATCGAGCGCATCCACCGCGGGCGACATGGCATCGAACATCGTCTTGTCTCCCAGCTCCGCCTTGCCGCGCGCGAGGATACCGCCGAGGCCGGCCCGCAGGGATGCCGCAAGAGCACCGGCATCCAGCTCCGCCACCGGTCCGGCGGTAGATCCGAAGCGCAGGAAGAAGGTGCCGTAGAGCGGACCGCTTGCCCCGCCGACGGAAGTGACGAGGGTCATGCCGACCTGCTTGAACAGTTCGTCGACGGCGGTCGACGGGGTGGCACCGATCTTCTCCATCACCGCGGTCATGCCCCGAGCCATGTTCGACCCGTGATCGGCATCACCGATCGCCGAGTCCAGCTCCGTGAGATAGCTGCGGTTCTCCGCCATGAGCGCGTCGAAACGACTCAGCCAGCGCACCAGCTGGTCGATGGTCACAGTGCCACCCGCCATGGCGTTCAGACCCCCCAGCGCAGGCCGGCGGTGTTCACCGGTGCGTCCCAGAATCTGAGGATCTCGTCATCCGCCTTCAGGATCGTGACCGAGCATCCCGCCATGTCGAGCGAGGTGATGTAGTTGCCCACGAGGCTGCGGGCCACGGTGATCCCCGACTTCTCGAGGATCTTCTTCACCTCTCCGTACATCAGGTAGAGCTCGATGAGGGGAGATCCGCCCATGCCGTTGAGCATGACGATCGAGGGTCCGTCGGTGAAGTCGAAGTCGTGGAGGATGGGCTCCACCAGCTGCTGGGCGATGGATGCCGCGGGTGCGAGCGGCACGCGATGCCGGCCCGGCTCGCCGTGGATGCCCACGCCCATCTCCATCATGTCGTCGGGGATCTCGAAGGTCGGCTTTCCCGCCGCGGGCACTGTGCAGCTCGTCAGCGCCATTCCCATGGAACGCCCCTGCGCATTCACCTTGCGAGCGAGCGCTCCGACGGCGGTGAGGTCGGCCCCGGCCTCGGCGGCCGCGCCGACGATCTTCTCCAACAGCACCGTCACTCCGACTCCGCGTCGGCCGGCGGTCCAGGTGGAGTCCTCTACGGCGACATCATCGTTGGTGACCACCGTCTCGACCTTGACCCCGGCATCCGCCTCGGCCAGTTCCGCCGCCATCTCGAAGTTCATGACGTCACCCGTGTAGTTCTTCACGATGTGCAGCACGCCCGCCCCGGCATCCGCCACCTTCGTCGCTTCCTGCATCTGGTCGGGGGTGGGGCTGGTGAACACTTCTCCGGCACACGCCGCATCCAGCATCCCGAACCCGACGAATCCGCCGTGCAGCGGTTCGTGCCCGGATCCGCCGCCCGAGATCAGGGCGACTTTGCCCGGTTTCGTCGGCTCGCCGCGATAGATGATGCGGTTGACATGGTCGACCCGCAGTTCCGGATGCGCCGCCTCGACCCCCACGAGGGAATCGGCAAGCACGTTCTCTGGGTCGTTGATGAGCTTTTTCACGGGTGAGACCTCTTCCTCGAGTTTTCCTGGATATCACGCTAGACCCGAGCACTGTGGCGCGCCAGAGCGCAGCCCTCCCCACCAGAAAATCGCGGAAGTCGACCCAGCCGGACGGTGTCGGCCTGGACCGACACGACCGGTCGGTGCGTCTCGATTCGCCCGGGCTGATGCCGGCATCCGTCGGCGTCGCAGGGCGAGTCGGGAGTACCGGTGGGTTCGTCACCAAGACGACGCACCAGTTAACGACGGAAGGCCAGCCGAGGCTGGCCTTCCGTTTCGCACACTGTTACAGCGAGGCGAGAACCTCGCGCATGAGGGTGGCGGTCTCGCTCGGCGTCTTGCCGACCTTGACCCCGGCGGCCTCGAGGGCCTCCTTCTTTCCCTGCGCGGTGCCCGCTCCGGAGGAGACGATGGCGCCGGCGTGGCCCATGGTCTTGCCCTCGGGCGCGGTGAAACCGGCGACGTAGCCGACGACGGGCTTGGTGACGTGCGCCTTGATGTAGTCCGCGGCACGCTCCTCGGCGTCGCCGCCGATCTCACCGATCATGACGATCGCCTTGGTGTCGGGGTCCGCCTCGAACGCGGCGAGCGCGTCGATGTGAGTGGTGCCGATGATCGGGTCGCCGCCGATGCCGATGGCGGTCGAGAATCCGAGGTCGCGCAGCTCGTACATCATCTGGTACGTGAGCGTTCCCGACTTCGAGACGAGCCCGATCGGGCCCTTCCCGGTGATCGTTGCTGGCGTGATGCCCACGAGCGACTCGCCCGGGGTGATGATGCCGGGGCAGTTCGGTCCGATGATCCGGGTCTTGCCCGAGGCCTTCGCCGTGGCCCAGAACTCGGCCGAGTCCTGGATCGGGATGCCCTCGGTGATCACGACGACGAGCGGGATCTCGGCCTCGATGGCCTCGAGCACGGCGTCCTTGGCGAAGGCCGGGGGAACGAAGACGATGGAGACATCCGCTCCGGTCTTCTCGATGGCCTCGGTGACCGTGCCGAAGACGGGCAGTTCCACGTCGCCGTGGGTGACTGTCGTGCCGGCTTTGCGGGCGTTCACGCCCCCGACGACCTGCGTGCCAGCCTTCAGCATGAGGGCGGTGTGCTTGGTGCCCTCACCGCCGGTGATGCCCTGCACGATGACCTTGGAGTCCTTATTGAGGAAGATCGACATTTCTCTGTAGTCCCTTACTTCGAAGCCAGCTCGGCGGCCTTGGCGGCGCCGTCGTCCATGGTGTCGGCGAGCGACACGAGCGGGTGCGCGTATTCGGCGAGGATCGCGCGGCCCTCCTCGACCTTGTTGCCGTCGAGACGAACGACAAGGGGCTTGGATGCGGTGTCGCCCAGTGTCTTGAGTGCACCGACGATGCCGTTGGCCACCGCGTCGCACGCGGTGATGCCACCGAAGACGTTCACAAACACGCTCTTCACCTGCGGGTCGCCGAGGATCACGTCGAGGCCGTTGGCCATCACCTCAGCGGATGCTCCGCCGCCGATGTCGAGGAAGTTGGCCGGCTTCACGCTGCCGAAGTTCTCTCCCGCGTAGCTGACCACGTCGAGGGTGGACATCACGAGGCCGGCACCGTTTCCGATGACACCCACCTCGCCGTCGAGCTTCACGTAGTTGAGACCGAGCTTCTTGGCCTTCGCCTCGAGCGGGTCCTCCGAGTCGATGTCTACGAGCGCCTCGTGGTTGGGGTGACGGAACTCGGCGTTCTCGTCCAGCGAAACCTTGCCGTCGAGCGCGACGATGTCGCCGTCTTCGGTGATCACGAGCGGGTTGACCTCGACGAGCGTGGCATCCTCGCCCTTGTAGACCTCGTAGAGCTTCACGAACACCGGGGCGACCTTCTCGACGATGTCGGCCGGGAACTTGCCCGCGATCGCGATCTCGGTGGCCCTGGCGAGGTCGATGCCGGTGAGCGGGTCGATCTCGATGCGGGCGAGGGCCTCCGGCCGCTCGACGGCGAGCTCTTCGATCTCCATGCCACCCTCGTAGCTGGCGAGCGAGAGGTAGCTGCGGTTCGCGCGGTCGAGCAGCACGGAGAAGTAGTACTCCTCCTTGATGCGGGCTCCGGCGGCGACCATGACCCGCTTGACGGTGTGGCCCTTGATGTCGAGACCGAAGATTCCTTCGGCGGCAGCGGCAGCATCGTCCGGGTTGTGGGCGACCTTCACGCCGCCCGCCTTGCCGCGTCCGCCGGCCTTGACCTGCGCCTTGACGACGACCGTGCCGCCGAGCTTCGTCGCGGCCGCGCGCACCTCTTCCGGCGTATCGGCGATGATGCCGGCGAGCACCGGCACTCCATAGGATTCGAAGAGATCTCGGGCCTGGTACTCAAATAGATCCACGCTGCTGTGTCCAATCCGCAGTTCGTATGTCTGATGTGGCGGCAAGTCTCTCGATATCGAGATAGCTCGACATCAAGATATTTGGGCCACCAAGCACTCTACCCCCGGCGACTCGGGAGCTTGGCTCGAGCGAGGCGGCCACGAGGGAAACTTTGGGGGTTCTTACGCTCGCGATTCAGACGGCGAACTGCACGGTGCCCGTCGGAATGTCCGCCATCACCAGGGTGGCGCGCACCCGGCTGCCCGCCTCGAGCGTGCCGCTGCAGTTGGCCGCCACGGCCGGGTCTGCTAGCTGGATGACTCCCCCGCCCTTTCGCGCGGAGATCACCGTCGCGTCGAAGACCTCGCCCACACGTCCACGCAGCACCGCGGCCTCGACCGCGTCGATCGAGCCGCGGCTGAGACGGGAGGCGATGCCGTCCGACGCAGCCATGATCGCCGGGATCGCCGGCAGCGCCGACCGCACCCAGGACGGCACCGGATTCCCGGCCACGATCGCCTCGCAGGTGACGAGCACGAAGCGGTCGACGAGGCGCCGCAACGGTGCGGTGGTATGCGCGTAGGGCGCCCCGACCGCGGCCTGCAGCGTCACCTCCGGAGCCCCTCCGTCGAACACCGTATAGCCGGCGCCGCGGAAGAGCGAGCCGGCCGCATGGATGATCGCGAGCTGTTTCGGGTCGTCGGAGTCCAGGGTGCGCAGGTATTCGCCGTAGGCGAGCTGAGGCGCCCACGGCCAGCCGAGGGCCACGGTCTGCAGCCGGAAACGGTCGATGGCTGAGGCATCCGGGGCCGGCATGGTGCGCAGGATGCCCACTCCCCCCTCGATCATGATGCCGGCGGCTGCCATGCCGGTCATCAGGGAGAGCTGGGCGTTCCAATCCTCCACCGGAAGTGACCGGCGACGCTCCAGCCGGTAGACGTGATCGACCTCGGTGACCTCCTGGTCGGCGCGATTGAGGCTCGCTCCGCCGCGCTTCCTCTCGAGAGAGATGCGTTTCTCGCCGACCTCGCGCAGCAGCTGCAGTGAATCGCTCGCCGTGCCCGCATCGATCTCCTGCTGCACTTCGGCGTAGTCGCACTGGCGGATGCTGCGAATGCGGGCACGGGCGACGGTGGCGGCGATCACGTCGGCGTCGACGTCGAGCGTGAAGTCCCACACGAAAGCGCCACGCACCTCACCCGGCAGCAGCGACGCGGCATCCTCACTGATGACAGTCGGATGCAAGGGGATGCGGCCGTCCGGCGCGTACATGGTCTGGCCACGCCGGCGGGCCTCCGCGTCGATCGGACCGTTCGGTGCCACGAACGCGGGCACATCGGCGATGGCGTACCGCACGCGGTATCCGTCGGCGCTCCGCTCGAGGTGGAGCGCCTGGTCGAGGTCGGTCGCACCCGCGGGATCGATCGTGACGAAAGGGATCGCCGTGCTGTCCACCTCCGGGAGCACCTGGTGGGCGATCACGGACCGGGCATCCGCCTCGACCACCGCGGGGAATTCCGCGCTGAGTCCCAGCTCCGCGCGCAACTGGGCGAAACGCTCGGCGAGCTGACCGGATGACGGAAGCACGAGGTGCATTGAAGACACGGTCATGCGCGCCAGCCTACGTGGCAACGCTCCTCTGGCACGGCGCACAATGGACGGATGAAACCCGTGGCGCTCACCGACATCGGCGCCGAGGCCGTACTGCTCGCCGGTGGCGGTCGCGCGATCCTGCTGCAGCTGGCCAAGCCCGCGGTGGGTCACGCCGTCGCCGAACACAGCAACTTCGCCGCCGACCCGCTGCGGCGACTACGCAACACGTTGACATACGTGTATGCGCTGGTCTTCGGCACCCCGACTCAGGTCGCGGCGGTGACGGCGATGGTGCAACGTGCCCACGCCCCGGTGCGGTCCGCCAGCTACGACGCGTCGGATGCCGGGCTGCAGCTCTGGGTGGCGGCCACTCTCTACGAGACGGCGACCACGCTGCATGAGCGCGTGTTCGGACCACTCGACGAGGCATCCGCCGACCGGGTCTATCGGGACTATGCGGTCGTGGGCACCGCGCTCGGCATGCCCGCAGAGCTCTGGCCCGCCGACCGGGAGGCCTTCGGTCGCTACTGGCGAGAACAACTGGCGGGGCTCGAGGTCGACGACCGGGTTCGCGCGGTCTCGGTGCAATTGCTACGACCGGCATCCGGTCCGCTCTGGATGCGGGCACTGATGCCGATGGCGCGCCTCGCGACCGCCGGATTGCTCTCTCCTCCGCTTCGCGAGGCCTATGCGCTGCCGTGGGACGACCGCCGCCAGCGCCGCTTCGATCGCCTGATGGATGTCACGGCACGCGTCTACCCGCGGCTGCCCGCCCGGCTGCGGCACTGGCCGAAGAACCACCTGCTCAAACGACTCGGCTGAAGACCGGTCAAACGACGGACCTCCGAGCACAGCAAGCGCCAGAACTGGCAGTCGGTGTTGCGGAAGCTGTCCTTCGGCGACACCAACTGCCAGTCCTGGCGGCGGATGGGGCCACCGTGGGCTACACGGCGGCCCTGGCTCAGATCGCGAGTGCGGGGTAGTCCGTGTAACCCTCGCCGGTCGCACCGTAGAAGGTGCTCGGGTTGGGCTCGTTGAGCTCGCGGTCGTCGCGCCAGCGGGCGACGAGGTCGGGGTTCGCGATAGCCTGGCGGCCGACGGCGACGACATCCGCGTGGTTCGCCTCCACGAACTCCATCGCCTCGTCGCGGGTGGTCAGCTGACCGAATCCGCTGTTCACCATGAGCGGGCCGCCGAAGCGGGAGCGGAGGTCCTGCACGAGCTCGCCGGCCGGATCGCTGTGCAGCACGCTGAGGTAGGCGAGGCCGAGTGGGGCGATGCCGTCGATCAGAGCGTCGTAGGTGGCCTTGGTCTCCGCCTCATCCGTCTCGAAGACGTCCTGGATGTTGTGCGAGGGCGAGATGCGGATGCCCACCCGATCCGCTCCGACCGCTTCGGCTACGGCCGTCACGGTCTCGATTCCGAACCGGGCGCGGTTGGCGGGGGATCCGCCGTAACCATCGGTGCGCACGTTGGACACGGGCGACAGGAACTCGTGCAGCAGGTATCCGTTCGCGGAGTGCACCTCGACGCCGTCGAACCCGGCCTCGATCGCGTTACGGGCCGCCTGCACGATCTCTGCGGTCACGCCGGGGAGTTCGTCGGTCTCGAGGGCGCGGGGCTCGGGGTAGCGCTTCTTGCCGAGAGGGGTGTGCGTCTCGCCGTCGATCGCGATGGCGCTCGGAGCCACCGGCGTGAGGCCGTTGATGATCTCGGGGTGCGTCACGCGGCCGCCGTGCATGAGCTGCATGACGATGATTCCACCCTCGGCGTGCACGGCTTCGGTAACGCGACGCCAGCCCGCGATCTGCTCGGGGGTGACGATGCCGGGCTGTCCCGGGTACGCGCGACTCACCGGGCTCGGGAAGGTGCCCTCGGTCACGATGAGGCCGAGGGTGGCGCGCTGCCGATAGTGCTCGACGAGCAGGTCGTTCGGCACCCCGGCGTCACCGGCACGCAGCCGGGTGAGGGGCGCCATGACGACACGGTTGGACAGGGCGAGGGCCCCGAGGTTCACGGGCGCGAAGAGTTGCACGGTACTTCCTTCTGGACTGGGTTTCAGATACCGAGTCCACAACGGGCACACTCCCCGCACTATTCCCCCGCGTCCCTGTGGCACTCGCAGCTAGCCTGAGACGATGGATGACCCAACACGCGAGTTTCTCTCCACCTTCCAGCGATTCATGTCCGAGGTCGTCAACCAGGTCTCTGTCGACTCGAGCGACCTCACGCCCCTCGGCGCCGTTGTGCAGGACTTTCTCGGAACAGATATCTCCACCCTGCCTGCCATCACCCATGGGCTTCCCGCTCACCGGCTCGTCGATGCCGACCTCGCTCTCGCGGAGCTCGGCCGTGACTCTGGCCAACCTCCCATCGGCGTCAGCGGCGGACAGCAACGCGAGCACCTCCCGCTCTCCGAACTGCTCTTCAGCCCCTACGGCCGCTTCTCTCCTGCGCCGATCGACTACCTCTCGATAGCCGATGGCCCAGAGACCGCGCGACGCGTGATCGCGTTCGGCCTTCACCGCATCACTTTCGAGGGCCACCCTGTTGTCGTTCTCGAACGCGCGGCCCAGCCGCAATTCGGCCGCCCGGGAGCCCAACTCGAGATCCTCTCCCGCGACACCGAGACGTCGTCGCGGTTCCTCGACGAGTTCTCCCGACTCGTGCTGAGTCTCAGTGTGCTGCGTGGCAAGGTGCTGTCATTCACCGGAAATGAATACGGCAATTCGTCGGCGGGCGCTACCTTCCTGCACCGACCGGCTGTCGACGCGGATGATGTCGTCCTTCCGCCTGGCGTGCTAGAGACCGTGGTGCGCCATGTCGTCGGTATCGGCGAGCAGCGCGAGCATCTGCTCGCTGCCGGACAACACCTCAAGCGCGGGGTATTGCTCTATGGGCCTCCCGGTACGGGGAAGACCCTCACTGTGCGTCACCTGCTGTCACGCACCCCCGGCACAACAGCCGTGCTCCTCACCGGATCGAGCATCCAATTCATCACCGAGGCCGCTGAACTGGCACGCGCGATGCAACCCGCCATCGTGGTGCTCGAGGATGTAGACCTGGTCGCCGAAGAGCGCGGAATGCACGGACCGCAGCCTCTGCTCTTCGCAGTGCTGGATGCGCTGGACGGCTTGGAGGGGGATGCCGATGTCACCTTCATCCTGACGACGAACCGCGTCCAGGTGCTGGAGCGAGCGCTCGCGGAGCGCCCTGGGCGCGTGGACCTCGCAGTCGAGATCCCCCTTCCCGACGCGAGCTCGCGGCGACGCCTGTTCCGGCACTATGCCGGCGGTTTGCCCCTCACGACGGAGGCTACCGATGCGGCTGCAGACCGGGCCACCGAGACCACCGGATCCTTCGCGAAAGAGCTGGTGCGTCGCGCCGTCCTCACTGCGGCCGAGCAGCATCGCGCCGTCACCGACGAGGATCTCTCGGCCTCGCTCGATGGGCTCCTGGAGGCGGGCACCCAGCTCGCTCGTAACCTCCTCGGTGGTGGCGCAGCCCCCGAGAATGATGGTCGCTCGCCGCGCCAGTGGGGCGCCTACGCGCCGCTCTCCCCGGGTTCCACGCTGGGGTAGCCCTCAGGACCCACATCATTCAGGAAGGTGTGGGGCGGGAGTGGCCAGAGTGCGTGATGCGTTCCCACACGAGTCATCCCGCCCCTTCAGCCCCACACCTTCCTGAATAATGAAAGGCACAGCGGAGGCAGAGGGACGCGCGAGCTAGAGCTTCTCGATGGGCGCCAGTTTGATCAGCAGGCGTTTGCGCCCGGCGGTGTCGAATTGCACCTCGGCGATCGACTTGGGCCCGATGCCGGTCACGCCGGTCACGCGACCGTCACCGAAGTCGATGTGGCGGATGCGATCCCCCGCCGCGAGCGTGAGGTCGCCGTTGTCCCGCACCACGTTCGTCACCCGGTTGGCCCACTGGGTCTTGGGCTGCGCCGCTCGCTCGGCACGGGCGGCACGGGCGAGAGCCGTCGCCCCCGGTCCACTGGACGCAACATAGCCCGAGCCCAGCGCCGGGGCATCCTCGGCACCGAATCCGCCGCGGCGCGCGTTGAGCGCCCGCGGTTGGGTGCCCCCGCGCGACGTGGCCATGCCGGGCGACTGGCGCCAGTCGATGAGCTCGGGTGGGATCTCCTGCAGGTAGCGCGACGGCATGGCGACGGAGACCTCACCGAACTGCGCCCGGGTCATCGCGAGCGAGAGGTAGAGCTTTCGGCGTGCGCGGGTGATGCCCACGTAGAACAGTCGCCGCTCCTCGGCGGGCCCGCCGGGCTCGTTCGCCGACATCCGGTGCGGGAGCAGGTCTTCCTCGATGCCGGTGAGGAAAACGGCCTCGTACTCCAGGCCCTTCGCGGTGTGGAGCGTCATGAGCGAGACGGTGCCGCTCGAGTCGTCGATGTCGTCTGCCGCGGCCACGAGCGAGGTCTCGGTGAGGAAGTCGAGCAGCGTGCCATCCGGATTGTTCTTGTTGAACTCCTTGGTCACCGCCACAAGCTCCTCGATGTTCTCGGCGCGAGCTTCGTCCTGGGGGTCGCGGGATGCCCGCAGCGCCTCGACGAGCCCCGTCTTGGTGATGAGGGCGGTGAGGATGTCGGCGACCGCTGCGGTGTCGGAGGTGAGCGCCACCTCGTCGAGGATCGCGCCGAGGCCGAGTATCGCTCCGGTGATCTTGGGCCCGAAGCCCATCTCGTCCGCGTGCCGAAGTGACTCGCGCAGGGTGATCCCGTGCGTCTCCGCGTAGCGCTGCAGGGTCGCCTCGGTGACGCCGCCGATGCCGCGTTTCGGGGTGTTGAGGATGCGACGCAGGGCCATCGGGTCCGCCGGGTTCGCGATGGCGATGAGGTAGCCGAAGGCATCCTTGATCTCGGCGCGTTCGTAGAACTTGGTTCCGCCGAGCACCCGATAGGGCAGGGCCGAGCGGATGAAGATCTCTTCCAGCGCTCTCGTCTGGGCGTTGGTGCGGTAGAAGACGGCGATGTCGCGGTACTCGATGTTGCCGGTGGAATGGAGCTCGGTGATCTCGTCCGCGATGAACTGGGCTTCGTCGTGCTGGCTGTAGCCGGTGAAGCCCACGATCTTGTCGCCGTCGCCGACGGTGGTGAAGAGCTTCTTGTCCTTGCGGTCGAAGTTGTTCGAGATCACCGCATTCGCCGCACTCAGGATGTTCTGTGTCGAGCGGTAGTTCTGCTCGAGCAACACCACCTTGGAGTTCGGGAAGTCGCGTTCGAACTCCACGATGTTGCGGATGTCGGCGCCGCGGAACGCGTAGATCGACTGGTCGGAGTCACCGACGACCGTGAGCGAGGCGGGCTCGAGGTATTTCGTGGGGTTGCTGAGCAGCGAGCCGTCGAATCCCGTCGCACCACCGAGCAGGTCGGTGCGCGGCGGCTGGGTGAGCTCCCGGATCAGCGAATACTGCGCGTGGTTCGTGTCCTGATACTCATCGACCAGGATGTGCCGGAAGCGCCGCTGGTAGAGCGCGGCCACCTGCGGGAAGGCCCGGAACAGGTAGACGGTCTGGCCGATGAGGTCGTCGAAGTCGAAGGCGTTGGCGCTCTGCAGGCTGCGCGTGTACTCGCGGAAGATGTCGAGGAACACCCTCTCCTGCGGGTCATTGAAGTTCGCCCCGCGCGCGTAGGACTCCACGTCGTTCAGCTCGTTCTTGAGCTTGGAGATCTTGCCAGCAACGCTCGAGACGGTGAAACCGAAGGTGTCGGCATCCAGGTCCTTGATGATCCGCTTGATCAGCGCACGGGAGTCCGCGGAGTCGTAGATCGTGAAGTTCTTTCCGAAACCGAAGTGCTCGGCCTCCCGGCGCAGGATGCGCACGCAGGCGGAGTGGAAGGTTGAGATCCACATGCCCTGGGACGCCTGCCCCAGTATGGCCTCGACGCGCTCGCGCATCTCGGCGGCGGCCTTGTTGGTGAAGGTGATCGCGAGGATCTGAGACGGCCAGGCATCCTGGCTCTCGATCAGGCTCGCGACCCGCCGGGTCAGCACGCTGGTCTTGCCGGACCCGGCGCCCGCGACGATGAGCAGTGCATGGCCGCGATACTCGACGGCTTCGCGCTGCTGCGGATTGAGTCCGGCGAGCAGAGGCGACTCTCTCGGCTCGGAACGCGAGGACTCGGCCGGATCCAGGATGAAGGTCATAACCGACCCAATTGTAGGGCGAGGCACCGACGGTTCTGCGAAAGTGCTGATGGGCCAGGGGCTCGATCGGGATCGCCTTTACTCTGAGACCGAGCCCCTTGGAGAGAACAGTGCCCGCATCCCCCGTCGATCGTGACTTCGACGTCGTCGTCATCGGAGCCGGGCCCGCCGGCACTGCCGCCGCCCTGCGCGCCGCCGAACTCGGAGCGCGCGTCGCCGTGCTCGAATCGGATCGCACCGGCGGCACCTGCGTGAACACCGGCTGCGTTCCCACCCGGGTTCTCGCCCGGACCGCCCGCATCACCCGCGAGATGCGCACCGCCGGGTCGTGGGGAATCATCCTCACCGAACAGTCTCTCGACTGGCCGGAGACCGTCGCCCGGGTGACGCGCACGGTAGACCGGGTGCGCTCGATCAAAGCCGAGGCCGATCGATTTGCTGCCGCCGGGATCGAGCTGATCCTCGAGGGTCGCGCGCGATTCTCCGACGCCAACACCCTTGTGCTCGACAGCGGTCGCGTGGTCACCGCCGACTCGGTCATCATCTGCGTCGGCGGGCACTCTCGCCGGCTGCCGATTCCCGGGGCTCACCTCGCGACGGTTCCGGAAGACATCCTCTCCCTGCCGGAGTTGCCCGCTCGCCTCGCCGTGATCGGGGCGGGCAACACCGGGGCGCAGCTCGTGACGGTTTTCAATTCCTTCGGCAGCGCCGTCACCGTGTTGGATGTCGCGCCCCGCCTTCTCATGGCGTCGGACGCCGCGATCGCCGAGGCCGTGAGCGAGGCCTTCGTTCAGCAGGGCGTGTCCGTGCGCACCGGTGTCGACGGGGTGGACGGCCTCTCACGGGCTGCCGATGGCTCGATCAGCCTGAGCTGGCGAGAGGGTGGTGCTGAGACATCCGCCGAATTCGATGCCGTGATCATGGCGACCGGCTGGCCCGCGGATGTGGATGACCTCAGTCTCGAGCACGCGGGGATCACCCCGGCCCGATCAGCGATTCCCGTCGACCAGTACTTCCGCACGGCCGTGCCGCACATCTTCGCCGTGGGAGATGCGAACGGACGGGACATGCTCGTGCAGGCCGCACACTTCGAGGGTGAGGCCGCTGCGGAGAACGCGGTGCTCGACGCGAATCGACGCACCCCGCATCACCTCCTGCCCGCGGGCGGCTTCACCGACCCGGACTATGCCGGAGTGGGACTCACCGAGGCCGTGGCGCGCGAGCGCGATCCGCACTGTGTAGTCGCCCGAGTCGATTACTCCACGCTCGACCGGGCCGTGATCGACGACCGGGAGCGCGGATTCCTCATGCTCATCTCCGATCGCCGTCGCGAGCTGATTCTCGGTGCGCACGCCGTCGGCGAGAACGCGATCGAGGTGGTGCAGTCGGTCACCACAGCGATGGCGGCCGGCATCGACGTAGCGACCCTCGCGAACGTCAAGTTCGCCTATCCCACCTACAGTGCGGTGATCGGGCTGGCCGCGAGGGCACTGCTGACGGAGCGGAAAGAGCCGGTTCCCCCGCTTCAGTGAGGCGTGAGGCCGGTCCAGTTGAGCGGCGGCTGGCCATTCGGGGTGGGTGCCCCCGGGTTGTCGAAACGGGTGTTGGCTCGGCCGGAGGAGGACTGCGGATCACCGGTGCCCGCTCGCCGCTGGGTCTGGATGCCGACCACGACGAGGGCGATGCCCGACACGAGCGCCACGATACCTACCGCGACGTCGATCGTTCCGACGGTGGAATCGATCGTGGCTGCGGCGAGCGCGATGATCGACTGCGGCACGAGCCACCAGGATCCGATGACCGCAAGCACGCCGAGCGCGATCAGAAGCCCACCGTTGCGCCGGCCGCGAAGCCGGAGCTCGTCCTGCTGCAGCGCACGTTCGGTGAGGTCGACAGTGTCCATATCGTGAGAGTAGTTCGTCTGTCACCGGGTGTCGAGGATTTCGACACCGCCGCCGGCCTACTAGATGACTAACGCGGATCTCGCCGCGATCGCGAGATCGGGCTGGTCGGTGAAAACCCCGTCGACCCCCATTCCCATCAACTCGAGGAATTCGGTCTTCCAGTCACCGAACCGGCTCGCGGATGTGCCGTTCCTCAGTGCCTTCGCGAGAAATTTGTTCTCCGCGCGGAGCGTCCAACAGAACACGGTGAGTCCTGCGGCGTGGGCGCGCGCGACGAGTTCGGCGCCGACGGGTGAGCCCGAGGCATCCGTGTGCTGCAGCAGATGCTTGTCGAAGCTGATGCCGTCTGCGCCCACAGCCAGTGCCGCCAGGCCGTCGACGGTGAGGTAGGAGGAGAAGGGACGAGCGTCGTCGCCGTACCGGGCGACCTGGTCGGCGGGGGCACCCTCGACGTCGACGAGGAACACATAGCGCGCCCGCACTCCCCGGTCGCGGATCTGCCCGAGCACGGTCTCTTCGAAGCTCTCGACCGTGAGCCTGTCGTCGTCGGCCCAGCCCGCTGCGGCGAGCTCCCTGCCGAAGAGTTCGTCGAGGGGCAGGCCGATCGACGCGAAATAGCTGGCGTGCTTGATCTCCGCGACCATGCCGATTCGCGCGCCGCGAGCGCTCAGCGGTGCCGCATCGAGCAGCACAATCAGGTCGACGAGCCTCAGGATGCGCTCATCCGAGTACTGGGCGTTGTGGGGCCGCACCTTGGCAAGCCGCTCCCGCGCGTGCAGCGTTGCAAGTTCAGCCCAGGTGAAGTCCTCGGTGAACCATCCGGTGAGACTCACCCCGTCGATGTCTCGTGTCGTGCGACGGTCGGCGAACTCGGGATGCGAGTCAACATCAGTCGTGCCAGAGATCTCGTTCTCGTGGCGGATCACGAGCACGCGGTCCTTGGTCGCGACCAGATCGGGCTCCACGGCATCCACCCCCTGTGCGAAGGCGAGCTCATAGGCAGAACGGGTGTGTTCGGGCCGGTAGCCACTCGCTCCACGATGACCGATCACGAGGGGGCCGGGGGCAATAGTCACAGCGCCAACGCTACGGGATGCCGCTGGCGCGCTCGGCGGAGTTGCTACTCTCGTGGCCATGGGGAAATGCGCGAACTGTGGGACGACGCTCGATCCGAGTTGGAAGTTCTGCATCGCGTGCGGGGAGCCCGTCGCGGCCGCCGAGGAGACCGCCGCGGAGGGTGGCACTGCCGCCCAGCCGCGCGAGCCGATCCCCTCGGCCATCCGTCCCGACGAGCCGGACGAACCGATGCCCCGCAAGCGAATGGATGCGGCCGTCATCTTCGGAGTGGCCATGGCCCTCGGTGGCGGTGTGCTGATCATCCTCGTGGCGATCGCCGTCTTCAGCCCCCGGGTCTGAGCCGATGGTGACGGGTCCCGGCTGGCAGGAACCGACCGCACGAATCCCCCTGCGCTGGGGCAGCTACCGCGTGCGCTATCCCGGTGCCCTCGCGCTCATCCTGGCCGGCGCCCTCGTGCTGCAGGCCGGGTCCGCCTATGCCGACTATCTGATCGTCCTCGGCGCCGGAGCACACATCGCCGGCTGGCTGATCCTTCCCGCACGGGGTGCCCGACGGGCGGCCGTCGCGGTGCCGAGTGCGCTTCTCGTCGGTTCCCTGCTGATCGGATCGGTGGCCGCGGTGCTTCTCGTCGGATCACTCGCCTTCTGGCTGTTGCTGCGGGAGCGCCCCGGGCGCAGCTATCTCGCGACGCTTCTTCCGCTGGCCAGCGGTCTCCTCCTCGCGCAGCTCTATCCGCAGTACGGGGACGGGGCGATCGTGGTGGCCGTCTCTCTGGTGGTGATCGTGGCATCCGCCTGGATCGCGCGCGGTATCGCCGTGCGCACAACGCAGGGCCGATAGCGGGGCAATCCCCAGCATTTCGGATGCCTCGGCCGATAAACTCATAGCTATGGCTTCCTCGAACCCGGCATTTAACCGTTCCCCCGCTTTCTCGTCCAATCGCGACGTCGCGGCGAAGATGCAGTCCGGCGCAACTCCCGCGGTCTCGACCGAGGGAATGACTGCGGCTCAGCTCACCGAGCTCTACAGCGCACCCTCGGCGACACCCACCGACACCGACCGCATGACCTATGAAGACACGATGGTCAAGATCGTCGTCTCGTTCGTGATCCTGCTGGTCGGCGCCGCCGTCGGCTGGTTCTTCCCGGTGCTCGCCCTCCCGGCCGCCATCGTCGGATTCGTGCTCGCTCTCGTCAACATCTTCAAGAAGAAGCCCTCTCCCGCCCTGGTGCTCAGCTACGCCGCCGTCGAGGGGATCTTCGTCGGTGGGATCACCGTGTTCTTCGAATCGCGCTTCCCGGGCATCGCCGTCCAGGCGGTTCTCGGCACCCTCGTGGTCGTGGGCGTGACCCTCGCCCTCTTCGTCAGCGGCAAGATCCGCGCATCCAAGCGTGCGACCAAGGTGTTCCTGATCGCGATGATCGGCTACGGCGTCTTCTCGCTGATCAACTTCATCCTCATCGCTACCGGCGTCAACTCCGATGCCTTCGGCCTGCGAGGCAGCGTTCTCGTCTTCGGCATCCCGCTCGGCGTGATCCTCGGCCCGCTCGTGATCATCATGGCGGCGTACTCCCTGGTACTCGACTTCGACAGCATCAAGACGGGGGTGCAGCGTGGAGCGCAGCGCGCCTACGGCTGGACCGCCGCCTTCGGCATCATGGTCACCGTCGTCTGGCTCTACCTCGAGATCCTGCGCCTGCTCGCCCTTCTGCGCCGATAGCTCCAGCAGGGCCCAGGCGACCGCGGGGCATTCTGTCCGTCGGTCCCCCGACGATCAGGTACATCGCGACTGGGCCCGCGTCATGCGAGAAACGACACCCAACTTCTGGGGGTCGTCAGAGCGTGCGCACAGCCCCGGCGGAACCTAGGCTTTATTGCACCGAACCGCCAAGCGAAGGAACCGTCCGTGACATCCGCTGAACTGGCTGCGCGGCAGGCACCCCTCGTGTCGGATGACGCGCATCTCCTCGGCGAGCCGGGGAGCCCCACGCGCCTTCTGGCGCGAGCCCTCCACCATCTCGACATCGAGCATCGTCGCATCCGTGGGGTCTTCGCCGACTCTCTCGGGGTGAGCGCCTCGGAATTCAACGCGCTGATGCATCTGGGCGAGATCGGCGAGGTCACTCCCAAGGCGCTGGCTCAGGAGCTCGGCCTCACCACCGGCGCGATGACCGCGATGGTCGATCGACTCGAGGCGTCTCGATTGGTCTTACGTCGCCCGAACCCGGACGATCGCCGATCCCTCTACGTGCGCCTGTCGCCCACTGGCCAGGAGGCACGCGAGCACGTCTATCGCCGCTACTTCGAGGCCGTGTCGCACGCCGACGGCACCTGGCGACCAGACGATACCGCCTCGGCAATCGATGCGCTCGAGCACATTGCGCAATCGATCCGCAGCACCATCAGCGTGACGGAGTAGGGCTACTCCCACTCGATGGTGCCCGGCGGCTTCGACGTGACGTCGAGCACCACTCGGTTGACGCCGGCGACCTCGTTCGTGATGCGGTTCGAGATGCGCGCGAGCACGTCGTAGGGCAGTCGAGTCCAGTCGGCGGTCATCGCATCTTCCGACGAGACCGGACGGAGCACGATCGGATGCCCGTAGGTGCGTCCGTCGCCCTGCACGCCGACGGAGCGCACATCCGCGAGCAGCACGACCGGGCACTGCCAGATCTCCTGGTCGAGGCCGGCCGCCGTGAGCTCGGCACGAGCGATCGCATCCGCCTTGCGCAGAAGCTCGAGGCGGTCGCGCGTGACCTCGCCGACGATACGGATGCCGAGGCCGGGGCCGGGGAAGGGCTGGCGGCCGACGATGACCTCCGGAAGCCCCAGCTCGCGGCCGATGGCCCGCACCTCGTCCTTGAACAGGGCACGAAGCGGCTCGACGAGCGAGAACTGCAGGTCTTCGGGCAGCCCGCCGACGTTGTGGTGGCTCTTGATGTTCGCGGTGCCGGTCCCGCCGCCCGATTCGACGACGTCGGGATACAGGGTGCCCTGCACGAGGAAGTCGATCGACGTGCCATCCCCGGCCGCTTCGGCGACGAGGTCGGCAGCTGCGGCCTCGAATGACCGGATGAATTCGCGCCCGATGATCTTGCGCTTGGTCTCGGGGTCGCTCACCCCGGCGAGAGCGTCGAGGAACTGGTCGACGGCATCAACGGTGACGAGTCGAACGCCGGTGGACGCGACATAGTCCTCCTCGACCTGGCGGCGCTCATCCTGGCGCAGCAGTCCATGGTCCACGAAGATGCAGACGAGCTGGTCGCCGACGGCCTTGTGCACGATCGCGGCGGCGACGGCGGAGTCGACGCCTCCGGAGAGGCCGCAGATCACCCGCGCGGTTCCCACCTGGGCGCGGATGCGCTCCACCTGTTCGGCGATGACACTCCCGCTGTTCCAGTCCGCCGGGATCCCTGCGGCATCGTGGAGGAAGTTCTCGAGCACCCGCTGGCCGAACTCGGAGTGCTTCACCTCGGGATGCCACTGCACCCCGTACAGCCGCTGCTCGTCGCTGGCAAAGGCCGCGACCGGGGTGGATGCACTCGACGCGAGCACGGTGAAACCCTCCGGCGCCTTCGAGACCGAGTCGCCGTGACTCATCCAGGTGGTCTGTTCCGTCGGCTGGTCGCCGAGCAGCGTCGAGTTGCCGGGCGCGAGGGTCACCGCGGTCGATCCGTATTCGCGCAGACCCGTGTTGGCGACCTCTCCTCCGAGCTGCTGCGCCATCACCTGGAAGCCGTAGCAGATGCCGAGCGTGGGGATGCCGAGCTTGAGGATGCCCGGGTCGAGGCTCGGCGATCCGGCCTCGTACACGCTCGATGGGCCTCCACTCAAGACGATCGCGGAGGGATTGAGAGCGGCGACGTCTGCCGCCGTGATCGTGTGCGGCACGATCTCGGAGTAGACGTTGGCCTCGCGCACCCGGCGGGCGATCAACTGGGCGTACTGGGCGCCGAAGTCCACGACGAGTACTCTCTGGTGGTCGGTCTCGCTGCGTGCCGTGCTAATGATTCGTTACCTCCGAGGGGGCGGCCGGAGCCGGGACGGCCTGTTCGAGCTCGGCGAGCTCGAGACGCACGCGACGCGTGATGAAGTGCTCGACGATGAAAGACAGGAACGGCACGACCCCACCGAGCGCGATCTGGATGAAGCGCAGGAAGGGCCAGCGCATGAAGCTCCACAGGCGGAAGTCGGCGAAGAGATAGACCACGTACAACCAGCCGTGCGCGATGAGGATGCCGGTGGAGAGGTTGATCGCGCGAACCGTGCCATCCGGAACCAGGGCGATGAAACCCTGGCTGCCCCCGAGCTCGATCTCCCGCTGGATCGGCGAGTACTTGAGCACCATCTCGAGCACCAGCAGCAGCAGCAGTGTTCCGGTGACATACGCGGACACCCGGTACCATTTCACCGCTCCGCGGATCTTCGGGATGTCGGACAGTCGGGGTCGAAGCGCCATGGGCCTAGTTTACGTGCGCAGCTTGGGCGTCCGCCGCGCCTCCCTCGACCGCTACGCCCTCTGCGGCCTCCTCGCGCTCACGCTCCCAGGTGTCGCGCACGAGGCGGTACCAGAGGAAGATCGCGAAGCCGGCGAAGACCACCCATTCGACCGCATAGAAGACGTTGAGCAGGTTGACCTCGACATCGGAGGAAGGCTTCGGCGAATCGATCTTGGCGAGACCGGCGGCGGGATCGGCCGCGGTGAGGTAGCCGCCATAGACTCCCGCGACATCCGGTGTCTTCCAGGTGTTGAGGAACGCGCCGGGCGTCATCGTGGAGAGCTTGCCGTGCTCGAAGTCGCTGTCCTGCGGCCCCTCGGCGGGGATGTATCGCCCCTCGATCGGCACCACGGCGACACTCGACTGTTTCTCCAGAGTCTTCATTGTGGATACCGCACCCGCGCGGTCCGCGGACCAGCCGACCGCGACGGCCAGCCCGGCCGAGGTACCGGAGTCGAGCGCGGCCGAGAAATGGCCGACCACCCAATACCCGGCGGTCGCCTTGTTCAGCCGATCGCTCACGATCGAATAATCCCCCGCATTCCAGCGGCCAGACGCGGTCACCAACTGCGCGTTAGCACGATCTGAGACGGGAGACTGTGGCTTCGCCACATCCTCCAACGGCACCGCGGTCTCGGTGTCTCGCTCGATCACCGTACCGGTGGCCACCGCGCGGGCGAGCTGCCACTGGCTGAGCCCGGCGAATCCGGCCGCGACGATGAGCGCCAGAGCGAGGGCGCCGATCCACCGTGGTCGGCGGGCGACGCTCCATACCGTTTCTGTCTCGGTCATGCTGTCAATATTCCGGATCCCTCATGCGTTCGGCCTGCGCGTCAGACTGTTGCATCGCCTGCTCGATCAGCCGGTCGGCTGCGGTCACAGCGTGCTCCGGCTCTCCGGCATCGAGACCGGCAGTCGCGGCTTCGACCAAGGCGATATTCTCCTCCGCCATGATGGGAATCGGCTTTGCGGCGGCTTTCTTCTTCTTCGTGCGCAGCACGACCGCGCCGATCTTCTCCGAGTTCGCGGCGAGGATAGGCCCCATGATCGACATCACGAGCACATAGAGTCCCGCGAACGGCACGATCCGGCTGTCGAGCCCCGCGCTGATCGAGAGTGTCGCGAGGATGAGGGCGAATTCCCCGCGGTTCTGCAGGATGACAGTGGCGTTGATCCCCGCCTGCGGACCGAGCTTGTTGAGCCAGGCGACGAACTGCCCCGCGAGCACGTTCAGCACCACCGTCATCACGACGGCGCCGGCCACCGGTACGAACACCGACGGGAACTCCCCGATGTTCAGCGTGAGACCGAAGTTGAGGAAGAAGAAGGCGCCGAAGACATCCCGCATCGGCAGGGAGAGATGTTCGATCTTCGAGCGGTACTTCGTGGCGCCCAGCACGAGACCGATCAGGAACGCCCCGATGGCATCCGTCACGCCCAGCAGTTCCCCGATGCCGCCGAAGGCGACCGCGAGCCCGAAGAACAGGATGGTGAAGAGCTCATCGTCCTTGGTGCGGAAGAGTTTCGAGACCCACCTGCCACCCCAGCGCGCGATGGTGAACATCACGACGAGGAAGAGGAATGAGATCCCCAGCTTTCCGACCACCGGCCAGATCGCCGTCTCGCCGCTCAGGACGACGCCGACGATCGCGAGGTAGATCGCGATGAAGATGTCTTCGACCACCGTGACGCCCAGGATCATCGGGGTCTCGCGATTGGGCAGCCGATTGAGCTCGATCAGGAGCTTCGTGACAATGGCGCTCGAGGAGGTCGCGGTGATGCCGGCGATGATCAGCGCCTCGCGGGTGCCCCAGCCGACCCAGAATCCGAAGGCGAGGCCCACGGCCATGTTGACGAGGATGTACGAGCCGCCCGAGACGATCAGCTTGCCGGCGTTGCCGAAGAACTCGTCCTGGTCGAACTCCAGACCGAGATTGAACAGCAGCAGGATCAGCCCGAAGATCGCGATGAGCTCGATCTGGCCGGAGTCGAAGTTGAGCGGGAACCATCCGGTGTGCGGGCTCGCCAGCAGACCGACCAGCATGTAGACCGGGATGGCGGGAAGGCCGATCAGCTTGCCCAGCCTGCCGAACACGTAGGCGATGATGAGGAGCGCCCCGAGAATCGCGAGCTCTTCACCCAGATGCACGGCTAGCCTCCGGGCGGTGCGTCGACGGGCGTCGGACCGGCGGGCGTCCGCGCGGCGAGCGTCAGCTCACCCGTGCGGTAGAAATTGAAGGCCTTGTTCACCTTCTCCGGGGAGCCGGCGACCACGAGGGTGTCGCCGGGGAAGACCTTGAAGTCCTCGGCCGGAACCGGATTCGCCGATTCACCACGCACCACCGCGACGACCGTGAGTCCAACCACACCGTGGGAGGCGAGGTTACCGAGTTGCTGGCCCGCGATGTGGTCGTCGTAGTCGACAGTGAACCAGTCGATGGAGAGACCCGGGATCTGGTCGAGCTTGTCGAGGCCCTCGGTGATGCGGGTGCCGCCGAGCAGTTCGGCGAGAGTGTGAGCCTCGTCTTCGCTCAGGCGCAGGGATACCTTGCTGGCATCGGATCCGTCTTCTTCGTCGGCGAAGGTGATCAGATCGCTGTGACCGGAACGGTGGGTGATCACGCCGGCCTTGCCGCCGTCGGCGGTCACGAAGGTGTGGAGCACACCAACACCGGGGAGTTTGACCCGTCGAACATCGACCATCGTGCTGACCCTTTCACCGACCGGACAATCAGGGGCCAGTCTACCGGGGCGCCCCTGGACGACCCCCGGAGGGGCCATCCGAAGGGCGGACGGGACCTACTTGCTCGAGACGATGTCCGGGGCCTCGAGCCGCACGCGGTCGGCGGATTCGTCGTCGGGCTCGAGCTGGCTGTCGCGCTCGGCCTGCACCCGCTTGAGGTAGTTGTTGGTCTCCGCCTCCACCCTCGCGGCGTCCCAGCCGAGCACATCGCCCATCAGCTTCGCCGCGACCGGGGCTGCGGAGATGCCGCGGTCCCAGGCCTCGATCGAGATGCGGGTACGGCGCGCGAGCACGTCCTCCAGGTGGAGGGCGCCCTCGTGGGTGGCCGCGTACACGACCTCTGCTTCGATGTAGTCGTCGGCGCCGGGCAGCGGGGTGTTGAGCGACGGCGTCTCCCGGATGAGATCGAGCAGCTCATCCGTCATCACCCCATAACGGTTGAGGAGGTGCTCGATGCGCACCTTGTGCACGCCGAACGCCCGGGCGATCTTCGCCCGCTTGTTCCACGCCGCCTGATATCCCTCTGCGCCGAGGAGAGCGATGTCCTGGGTGACGCTCTTGGGCACGTTCGCGTCGAGAGCGGCGGCGGCGGCATCGATCGCATCCTTTGCCATGATGCGGTAGGTGGTCCACTTGCCTCCGGCGACCACGACGAGCCCGGGCACGCTGTGCGCGACAATGTGCTCGCGGGAGAGTTTGGAGGTCTGGTCCGATTCCCCGGCGAGCAGCGGACGAAGGCCGGCGTAGACGCCTTCGACGTCGTCGCGCGTCAGCTTCACCGCGAGCACGTCATTCACGTGCTGGAGGATGTAGTCGATGTCGGCCGCGGTCGCAGCCGGGTGCGACTTGTCGAGGTGCCAGTCGGTGTCGGTCGTACCGATCAGCCAGTGACGACCCCACGGGATCACGAAGAGCACACTCTTCTCGGTGCGCAGCAACAGGCCCATGCTCGACTGGAAGCGGTCCCGCGGCACCACGAGGTGCACGCCCTTTGAGGCCCGCACCTTGAACTGGCCGCGCTCGCCCACCATGGACTGCGTGTCATCCGTCCACACACCGGTCGCGTTGACGACCTGCTTGGCGCGGATCTCGAACTTCTCGCCGGTCTCGAGGTCGTGCGCGTTGACGCCGACCACCCGCTCGCCCACCTTGATGAAGCCCTCGACGCGCACCCGGCTGGCGACGTGCGCGCCGTAGAAGGATGCCGTGCGGGCCAAGCTCGCCACATAGCGTGCGTCGTCCACCTGGGCATCGTAGTAGGTGATGCCACCGACGAGCGCGTCGTTCGACAGGCTCGGGATCGAGCGCATCACCTGGGTCTTGGAGAGGTGACGGTGATGCGGCACACCGGGCGGTCGACCGCCGGTGTAGCTGAAGATGTCGTAGAGCAGCATGCCCGCGCCGATGTAGAGACGCTCTATGACGCGCTTCTTGAGCGGGTAGAGGAAGCGCACCGGCTTCACGAGATGAGGGGCGAGCCGCTGCAGCAGAAGGCCACGCTCGATGAGAGCCTCACGCACGAGCCGGAAATCCAGCTGCTCGAGGTAGCGGATGCCGCCGTGCACGAGCTTCGACGACCGGCTCGACGTGCCGCTCGCCCAGTCGCGCGCCTCGACCATGCCCACGCTCAGACCACGGGTCACGGCGTCGAGGGCACTGCCCGTTCCGACGATCCCGCCCCCCACGACGAGGATGTCGAGTTCCTTCTCCTTGAGCGCAGTGATCGCATCAGCGCGCTCCTCCGGTCCCAGTTTCGATGAGCGGGTTACCGTCTTGAGCCTGGCCATCTCTGCCTCCGTCAGTCGTGCTGGTTGTTCGGTGCTACTTCTGGTAGGGCGCGACCACCACTTCGACCCGCTGGAATTCCTTGAGGTCGGAGTACCCGGTGGTCGCCATCGATCGGCGCAATGCGCCGACGAGGTTCACGGTGCCATCCGCAACTGTGGATGGGCCGAAAAGAATCTGTTCGAGGGGCGCGACCTGGCCGACTTCGACCCGGTTGCCGCGCGGGAACTCGCTGTGGTGCGCTTCCGCACCCCAGTGCCATCCGCCGCCCGGAGCCTCGGTGGCGCGTGCGAGCGTCGAGCCGAGCATCACGGCATCCGCTCCTACCGAGAACGCCTTGGCGATGTCGCCGGAGGTTCCGAGCCCGCCGTCGGCGATCACGTGAACGTAACGCCCGCCGGACTCGTCCATGTAGTCGCGGCGTGCGCCCGCGACATCCGCCACCGCGGTGGCCATCGGAGCGTGGATGCCGAGGCTCGCGCGCGTCGACGACGCCGCTCCCCCGCCGAAGCCGACGAGCACACCCGCCGCTCCGGTGCGCATCAGGTGAAGCGCGGGAGTGTATCCGGCGGCTCCACCGACGATCACCGGCACGTCGAGCTCGTAGATGAATTTCTTGAGGTTGAGCGGTTCCTGGTTCTGCGAGACGTGCTCGGCGCTCACGGTCGTACCGCGGATGACGAAGAGGTCGACTCCGGCCTCGACGACAGTCTTGTAGAGCTCCTGGGTGCGTTGCGGTGAGAGGGCAGCGGCGACCGTCACTCCGGCGGCGCGGATCTCGGCCAGGCGGGAGATCACGAGCTCCGGCTTGATCGGCTCCGCGTAGATCTCCTGCATCCGGCGGATTGCCTGCGCATCAGGAAGCGCGCGGATCTCCGCGAACAGCGGTTCCGGGTTCGCGTAGCGCGTCCAGAGCCCCTCGAGGTCGAGCACACCCAGTCCGCCGAGCTTGCCCATGAGGATCGCCGTGGCGGGAGAGACGACCGAGTCCATCGGAGCCGCCAGGAACGGGATCGAGAACTGGTAGGCGTCGATGCCCCAGTTGACCGAGACATCCTGGGGGTCCCGAGTGCGTCGATTCGGCACGATGGCGATGTCATCGAAGGCATACACCCGGCGAGCGCGCTTGGCGCGGCCGATTTCTACGTCACTCACGGGTCCAACCCTACCCGGGGTGCGCGGCTGGGGTAGCCCTCGGCAGTGCGGGTTGGTGGGTGATGATGGCGACCGTCGGTCTCCGGCATCCGTCGCGGCGGGAGACCCGCGCGCTCCCGGACTCTCAACGCCCTCGCGGACGGAGTCACACATCCCTCCACGACGTCATAGCCCCGCCGCGAGGGACACCGGCCTGCAGCAGCATCCGCTCGAGTCGCACAGGAGCTTCCACATGTTCCGTGAGGATGCGGGTCACCCCGACCTCCAGTGCGCGCAACCTGTCCTCCCGCTTCTTCTCCCTCCAGACGACATCTCCGGGGTCGCCCCTGGTGAATTCGTCCCTGGTGTACTTGGACTTACCGTCGAACTCCGCAGCCCTGCGAACCGAGCGCCAGAAGAAGTCGGGCTCGATCCTTCCTTGGGCGTCGACGAATTCGACCTGCAACTCAGGAGCGTCGAATCCCAGCAGATGGATGACGGAACGCGCCGTCGACTCCCCGAAAGAGTCCGACAGGCTGGTCGAGAATCCGATGCACCGCTGCAGGTGACGAATTCCGAATCGCGGATGGAGCCGATCCAGTTCCTCGACGAGCGCGGCCTTCTCGAGTGCCCCGGATCGCTTCCTCCACAGCACCCAGTCCAAAGAACCGATCGCTTTGGTAAAGCTGTGAGTGCGAGCGACATCGATTGCGGTCCGCTCGATCGATGTCACCGGGATTCCGTCCACCACCTGGATGGATGCCGTCCGGAATCCGCTTGCGGTCTTGCGCACTCCCGGCTCTGAGCGGCCGCCGCCTCTCCATTCATCGAGGATCGTGACCTCTGTCGGCCAGGCCTCATCGATGGGCATCCCCCAGACGGCTGCGGCAGAGACACCGGCCAAGGCAGCGGGCCGTTGCACGGCCGCCAGGGCAGCCCGCGCTCGGAGAAGGTGTCGTTCCCGTGTGTCAGCAGCGTCCCAGACTGTCCGGGTGACGAACGCTCCACGGCGGAGTTTCACGAGTATCCCACGCTCGGCGTCGCGGCGAAGAGCTCTCGAATCGCCGAGCACGTCCCGAAGTTGGGTGAAGAGAATCAGTCCGTTGCGGCCGAGAGCGTCGTAGTCCATGTGCAGAAACTGCCGTGAACCGGAATCGCGCGCGCCACGCCAGCGAAGTTCTGGGAGACTTCGCGAACATCCACCGCCTGTCGAGGAGGGGATAAGACGACACGGACGGCGACACGAATCCGTCCACGAGGCCGGCACGACTCCGGGAAGGGGCGTATCCCCCGCCACGGGTTCCGTCGCGACCGAGTTCGGGCCCGCGACCGCGCGCGCCCCGCGTCAGCGCGAGTAGTTCGGCGCTTCCACCGTCATCTGGATGTCGTGAGGGTGCGACTCTTTCAGCCCCGCCGCGGTGATCCGCACGAACTTACCCTTGGCCTTCAGCTCCGGGATGGTGCGAGCGCCGGTGTAGAACATCGACTGGCGCAGGCCTCCGAGCAGCTGGTAGGCCACGGCCGACAGCGGGCCACGATAGGGCACCTGGCCCTCGATCCCCTCCGGGATGAGCTTGTCGTCGGAGGGCACGTCGGCCTGGAAGTAGCGATCCTTCGAGTAGGAGGTCTTCTCTCCGCGGCTCTGCAGCGCGCCCAGGGATCCCATGCCGCGGTACTTCTTGTACTGCTTGCCGTTCACGAAGACCAGGTCGCCCGGGCTCTCGTCACAGCCGGCGAGCAGCGACCCGAGCATCACGGTGTCGGCTCCGGCGACGAGGGCCTTGGCGATGTCACCCGAATACTGCAGCCCGCCGTCGGCGATCACCGGGATGCCCGTCTCACGCGCCGCGAGGGACGCCTCGTAGACCGCGGTCACCTGCGGTACCCCGACGCCGGCCACCACACGAGTGGTGCAGATCGAGCCGGGACCGACGCCCACCTTGATGGCGTCCGCACCGGCATCCACGAGCGCCTGAGCGCCGCCACGGGTCGCCACGTTGCCGCCGATGATGTCCACGTGACGGGCGACCGGGTCGCTCTTCAGCCGACGGATGATGTCGATCACCCCCGCGCTGTCCCCGTTCGCTGTGTCGACCACCAGGGCGTCGACCCCGGCGTCGATGAGCAGCATCGCGCGCTGCCAGGCGTCACCGAAGAAACCGATGGCCGCGCCGACGCGCAAGCGACCGTTCTCGTCTTTCGTGGCCTGCGGATACTTCTCCGACTTGTCGAAATCCTTCACCGTGATCAGACCGCGCAGGCGGCCGGATGCGTCGATGAGAGGCAGCTTCTCGATTTTGTGCTGCGCGAAGATGGCGACCGCGTCATCCGGGTCGATTCCTTCTGGCGCGGTGATCAGGGGGGTGCGGGTCATCACGTCACGCACGAAGGTCGTCGCCTTCTCGAACGGCGAGACGAAGCGCATGTCGCGGTTGGTGATGATGCCGACGAGCGTGCCGTCGCCTTCGACGACCGGAAGGCCGGAGACCCGGAACTGGCCACACAGGGCATCCACCTCCGCGACGGTCGCGTCGGGGGTGGTCGTCACCGGGTTCGTGATCATCCCGGATTCGCTGCGCTTCACC
This sequence comes from Glaciihabitans sp. INWT7, assembly GCF_014217685.1. NCBI lineage: Bacteria > Bacillati > Actinomycetota > Actinomycetes > Micrococcales > Microbacteriaceae > Glaciihabitans > Glaciihabitans sp. INWT7. Next base: position 2,911,321 of record NZ_CP043653.1, read on the forward strand.
CGATCGACCTGCTCGGCCTGGTCGGCGAGGGAGAGATTCCGGTGCAGCACACCGAAGCCCCCCTGGCGCGCTATGGCGATGGCCATGCGTGATTCCGTCACGGTGTCCATTGCGGAGGAGAGCAGCGGAGCGGCGACGGTGATGCGGCGACTCAGTCGGGCAGTGGTGTCCGCTTCACTCGGGATGACGTCGGTATGGCCCGGAAGCAGCATCACGTCGTCGTAGGTGAGTCCGATGAAACCGAAGGGATCCGGCTGATCCATGAAGTCCTCATTTTTCGCGCGAGTTGGTGGTGAAAATTGCCGGGGTACGACGATGGATTCCGGTAAGCAATGTTAACCGGTTAGACCTCGCGGCTATTCCACGGCCATAATGGGCCAACCACAGATTGTGTCCCTGACGAAACATGGGGGACACAATCCGCCAGTAACGTCAACGACGACGTACGCCAGAACGGCCCGGGAACCCCTTTGTTCCGGCTGGCGCTCGTCTTGGAGGATTCGTGACACTCGTACCCAGTGCCCGCCCACAGCGAACACGCTGGCTGATCGGCATCGCAGCGGTGCTGCTCGCCGTCTTCGCGTTCTCGGCCAGCCCGGCGTTACTGACCGCGGCGAATGCGGCCACGACCACTCCGGTCGACCCCGCGACCGCGAAACAGTCGATGCAGATCTGGGTGCGGCTCGACTCGGACAAGACCGGCGTTCCGAACGTCAGCGTCAACGTCACCGGAAAGAGTGGATTCGACGAAACCGTCGTCACGGGCCCTGACGGCAAGGTGCTCGTCGGCTTCGCCAAGTCCGGCACCTACACCGTCACCGTCGACGAGAAGTCGTTGCCGGCAGGCGCGGGATACCCCAATCTCAACCCGAGAAAAGTGGATGTCTTCGCCCAGGGCATCGAGATTCCCGCCTACTTCCTCGTCTCCCCGTCGAACCCGGCCATCGGCAGCACTCCGACGCCGGGACCCAGCGACGGCATCTCCAACGAGTCCAGCGCCCAGTTCTGGAGCGTCTTCTGGTCGAAGGTCGTCACCGGGCTCATCTTCGGACTGCTTCTCGCCCTCGCGGCGATCGGCCTCTCCCTGATCTACGGCACCACGGGGCTCAACAACTTCGCCCACGGAGAGCTCGTCACCTTCGGTGCGCTCATGGCCTATACCTTCAGCGGAATCCTGCACTGGCCGGCCTGGATTGCGATCATCATCGCGGTGGTTCTCGGCGGCGCGTTCGGCTGGGTGCAGAACGCCGGGCTGTGGGCGCCGTTGCGCAAGCGCAACCTCGGCCTCATCCCCCTGATGATCGTGACGATCGGCCTCTCCCTGGCCCTCCGCTACATCTTCGTGTTCTTCTGGGGAGCCGACCGCCTCACCCTCCCCAACTCCACCAAGCCCTTCCTGGTGATCGGGGCGATCAGCCTCAAGTTCACGGATGTCGCGGGCGCGGTAGTGGCGATCGTGCTCCTGCTCGCCGTGGCCTACGTGCTGCTGCGCACCAAGATCGGCAAAGCGACCCGCGCGGTGGCCGACAACCGCTCGCTCGCCGCGGCATCCGGAATCGACGTCGAAGGCGTCATCCGCACCGTGTGGATCGGAGGAGCGGCCCTCGCCGCCCTCTCCGGCGTCTTCGTCGGGTACTACCAGTCGCTGCGCTGGGACACGGGGGCCTCGATCTTGCTCCTGATCTTCGCCGCCGTCACCCTCGGTGGCCTCGGTACCGCATTCGGAGCCCTCATCGGCTCCATCGTGATCGGCGTCTTCATCAACGTGTCGACAGTCTGGCTTCCGGAGAACCTGAAGTACGTGGCCGCCCTGGTGGTCATGATCCTCATCCTCCTCTTCCGCCCACAGGGCATCCTCGGTCGACGAGACCGCATCGGTTAAGGGAGCGAAACACACCATGGACTACAACTTCATCCCCCTCTCGTTCGGCGAACTGTTCTCGCCGACCACCGCGGCCTATGCGCTGGCGACGATCGGGCTGGCCGTGCACTTCGGCTTCACCGGGCTGCTCAACTTCGGCCAGGCCGGCTTCATGGCCATCGGCGGGTACGCCTTCGCCATCACCTCGGTGAAGTGGCACTGGCCGCTCTACGGCTCTGTGCTCGCCACGATCGTCGCGGCCACGATCTTCGCCCTCATCCTCGGGATCCCCACGCTGAGACTCAGGGCGGACTATCTGAGTATCGTGACGATCGCCGCAGCGGAGATCATCCGACTATCGGTGAAAACACCGGAGTTCTCGAGCGTCACCGGTGGCTCCGAGGGCATCAACGGGTCGGCGATCACCTTCAACGCCACCAACCCGTTGCCCGAGGGCAGATTCGGCTTCGGGGTGCTCACCTACTCGTCCGACCAATGGTGGGTGCGAATAGTCGGCTGGGCGCTCGTCGCTCTCGCCGCTCTCCTGGTGTTCCTGCTCATCCGCAGCCCCTGGGGCCGCGTGATCCGCGGAATCCGTGAGGACGAGGATGCCGTGCGCAGCCTCGGTAAGAACGTGTACTCCTACAAGATGCAGGCCCTCGTGCTCGGTGGCGTGTTCGGCGGACTCGCCGGTGCTCTCTTCATTTTGCCGCGGTCGCTGCAGCCCGACAACTACGGCACGCAGCTCACCTTCTTCCTCTACACGATCCTCTTGCTCGGAGGAGCGGCGACGGTGTTCGGGCCCATCATCGGGTCGATCATCTTCTGGGTGACGCTGTCTCTCTCAGATGGGCTGCTCAGCCTCGGGGTGAATGCTCATGTCATCCCGATCTCCTCGATCCAGCAGGGGCCGATCCGATTCGTCATCGTCGGCGTCGCCCTCATGATCCTGGTGATCTTCCGACCACAGGGAATTTTCGGCAAGAAGAAGGATGCACAGTTCAGTGTCTAATCGAACTCCCACCGCAGAACTCGTTGCCGGCCCCGCGGTGCCCGGTGTAGCCAAGATCGACCCGATCCTCATCGCCGACAAGGTGAGCCGCCACTTCGGCGGACTCATGGCCGTCGAGGTGGACCACCTCGAGATCCCGCGGGGTGCGATCACCGCGCTCATCGGTCCGAACGGTGCCGGCAAGACCACCTTCTTCAACCTGCTCACCGGATTCGACAAACCGAACACCGGCACCTGGAACTTCGGGGGCAAGAACCTCGCCCGGATGCCCGCATTCCGCGTCTCTCGCCTCGGGATGGTGCGCACCTTCCAACTGACCAAGGCGCTCGGTCGGCTCACGGTGCTCGAGAACATGCTGCTCGGCGCGAAGGAGCAGGGGGGCGAGAACCTCTTCGTTGCTCTGGTCCGTCCGTTCTGGCGCAAGCGCGAGGATGCCATCACCGAGCGCGCGATGTCGCTGCTGGCGAAGTTCAAGCTCGACACCAAGTCCGAGGACTACGCGGCAAGCCTCTCCGGCGGCCAGCGCAAGCTCCTCGAGATGGCCCGTGCGCTCATGAGCGAGCCGGAGATGGTCATGCTCGACGAGCCGATGGCCGGGGTGAACCCGGCGCTGACGCAGTCTCTGCTCCACCACATCCAGGATCTGAAGGCCGAGGGTATGACCGTGCTGTTCGTCGAGCACGACATGCACATGGTCAACGAGATCGCGGACTGGGTCGTGGTGATGGCCGAGGGCCGCATCGTCGCAGAGGGCCCTCCGGGTGTGGTGATGAACGACCAGGCCGTGATCGACGCCTACCTCGGGGCGCACCACGAGACCGACCTCGGGACCCTGACAGGGCAGATGGAGATCGCCGAGGGAATGGACTCGGATCTCGTGAAGGACGAGATCGAGACCGACCTCGCTGCGGAACACTCCACGACCGACACAGTCACGCCGAGCGCAGGCGCCCCCGACGCGAAGGCGGACGACAAATGAGCGAGATCGTACTCGAGACCACGGATCTGGTTGCCGGCTACCTGCCCGGTGTCAACATCCTGAACGGCTGCAACGTGCATGTCGGAAAGGGCGAGCTCGTGGGCATCATCGGCCCGAACGGCGCCGGGAAGTCGACGCTGCTGAAGGCGATCTTCGGCCAGGTGAACATCCGCAGCGGAAGCGTCATGCTCAAGGGCGACAACATCACCGGTCTGAAGGCCGACAAACTCGTCTCCAAAGGCGTCGGCATGGTGCCGCAGAACAACAACGTCTTTCCCAGCCTCACCATCGAAGAGAATCTGCAGATGGGCATCTACCAGGAGCCCAAGATGTACAAGCCGAGGCTGGACTTCGTCACGAGTCTGTTCCCCGAGCTCGGTAAGCGACTCAAGCAGCGGGCCGGATCGCTCTCCGGTGGGGAGCGCCAGATGGTGGCGATGTCCCGCGCTCTCATGATGGAACCGAGCGTCCTGCTTCTCGACGAGCCGAGTGCGGGGCTCTCCCCGGTGCGGCAAGACGAGACCTTCATCAACGTGGCCGCCATCAACCGTGCCGGTGTCTCGATCATGATCGTGGAGCAGAACGCGCGGCGCGCCCTGCAGATCTGCGATCGCGGCTACGTGCTCGACCAGGGGACGGATGCCTACACCGGCACCGGCCGCGACCTCATGAAGGACCCGAAGGTCATCGAGCTCTACCTCGGAACCCTTGCGGCCGACCAGGAGAAGTCGAAAGCCGCCAGCTAAGCCAGCGGAACGAGCGCGGGTGGACTCGGTCCGCCCGCGCTTTTCTGTGCGCTGCAGCGCCCTCCAGCACGCTCTGGCGGCTCTCCCTGTGCCGCGCCGCACGGCCCGAGCTGTGCGGGCCGGGATCTGTTGCGAGTTACGAGGCGCACAAATCGCATCCACTCCCGACTCGATGGCGCCGGTCCTCCAGGTGTCGCGGACACGTAGCCGCTGGACCCCACCGCAGACGCGCAAAAGGGGCCCGACCTCGCGGTCGGACCCCTTCTTGCACTAGCGGCGGTTACAGCTTGCCGTAGACCTGCTGCTCGAACGCGTTGGTGTTACCCGTCGCGTACTTGTAGATGGAGACATAGGCCTCGGTCGGGTCGCCGTTCTTGTCGAACGTGATCGGACCGGACAGACCGTCGTAGTTGATGTCCTTCTTGTCTGCGATCAGCTTGGCGCAGTCGGCGTACGACGTGCACTTGGTGCCCTTCTCGGAGACCGACTGCAGGTTCGCCTTGATGGTCGCACCATCGGTCGCGCCACCCTGGAGCGCGGCGAGAGCAGCGACAACCACGGCGTCGTAAGACTCGGCCGCGTAGCTGAAGACGTTCAGTTCTGAACCGCCCTGCTTCTTGACGAGAGTTTGAAGGTCGGCCTGGAACTTCTTGGTCGCCTCGACACCCGGGTTGGTGAACTGCGCGCCGGCGATGTCGACGTTGGTGTCCTTCTCGCCGATGACGCCGTAGTTGCCGTCCGTGCCGTAGAACTTCTTGAAGTCGAAGCCCTTCGCCGCGAGCTGCTCCGCGATCGTCTTGATCTCGTCGAACGAGATCACGACGAGGGCGTCGGGGCTGGTCGCCAGCAGCGAGGTGATCGCACTGTTGAAGTCGGTGGATGCCGGCTCGAAGATCTCTTCACCGGCGATGGTTGCGCCACCGGCGGTGAGGGCCTTCTTGACGTTGGACTCGAGGCCCGTGCCGTACGCGTCGTTCATGTACAGGATGGCGACCTTAGTCGCGCCGTCCTTCAGGATCTTGTTGCCGAGGATGCGGCCCTGGAGAACGTCGGACGGGGCGGTGCGCCAGTAGTAGCCGTCATCCGCGTAGTTGGTGAAGTCCGGCGAGGTGTTCGCACCGGAGATCTGCACGACACCGGCCTGCGTGACCTGGTCGATGAAGGTCTTGGAGACGCCGGAGGAGGCTGCTCCGATGATGACCGAGACGCCATCGGCCAGGAGCGCCGTCGCCGACTGGGTCGCGATGTCGGTGGTGGTGTCGCCCGAGTCCTTGTGGGTGACAGAGATCTTGAGCCCCGCCTTGGCGGCGTTGATGTCCTGCACGGCGAGGTCGACGCCGGCGATCTCGGGCGGGCCGAGAACCGCGAGGGTTCCGGTCTGCGGAAGAATGCTGCCGATTTTGAGGCTCAGGTCCTTGCCGTCAGTGGTGGTGCTGCCCGTGGATGCACAGGCGCTGAGAAGAAGCGCGCTGACACCGAGGATCGCAATACCGCTGATGGTGGACTTGAGGGCCCGTGAGCGGGAGGCCTTAGCCTTCGCGAAAACGCTCATGATGCTCCTTGCGTTGAGTTGTGATGAGGACGTGACAATACGGGGTACTGCACTGCTATCGAAGGTATTGCCCCGGAGGTCTCGAAACAATACGTGCGTGTTACAGCCACGTAACACGGCCGAATCGTTACTTTCCGTTACGTTGAGATCGTTCTCCGGTCGAAAAGCTCCGTTTTCGGCGCGAGCCACGCCGTCTTCTGCCACCAGCGGCGTCAGCCGGCCAGAATGTCGCCGACGCGCGCGAAGCGTCCGGCGGGGTCGTAGCGGTAGAGCCCGAAGTGCACGGGACTCGTGTCGCCGTTGGCGTCGAATGTGGTGGCGCCCGAGATTCCGTCGTAGTCGATGTCGGCGGATGTCTTCAGCACGCCGACACACTCGCTGAAAGTAGTGCACTCGATTCCTCCGCCCGACACCTCTCGCAGGTTGGACGCGATCGCTGAGCCGCTCGCATCCTTCGCCACCGTCGCCGCGAGGGCGGCGAGAATCGTGGCGTCATAGGCTTCCTCGGCATACTGCAGGTCGGTGACCGCCGGTGCGAGAGCCGCGACACGCGCGACGAAGGCGGGAGTCGGCTGCGCCCCCTCGAGGATGCCGTTCACGCCCGCCAGCGTGCCGACCGGCAGGGCCTGGGAGTAGTCCGCGGTGTTCTGTCCGGTGAGCCAGAGTTTCGCTCCGCCGAATCCCGCCGCCGTCAGCTGAGTGATCATTGCCGTGTTCTGCGCCATTGCGCTGAACGGGCTCACGAAGACGACGTCGTCTGGTTTCGAGCTCTTCACCGCGGCGATGATGGGCGCAAGGTCCTTCGTGGTCGCATCGATCTTCTGCACAGCCACCACGCCTCCGGATGCCGCAAGTGCCGCCCGCATCGTGCCGAGAACCGCCCGACCCATGTCGTCATCGAAGTAGACGATCGCGATGCGGGCCCTTCCGCCACCGATGGTCTTCGCGAGGGCGTCCCCTTCCAGGGCTGAAGAGCCGATCGTGCGAAAGAAATAGCCGCCGGATGCCACAGAACTGAGACGCATGGCGGTGGCGGCGGGAGAGATCATCGGCAGCTTCGCCGCGACGAGCTTCGGGATGACCCTCTCGGCCAGCACCGATGACGACGGCCCGACGAGCACGTCGGCCTTCGCGGTCACGAGGTCGGCGATCGACGCCTCGATGGTCGCGGTGGAGACATCGCCGGAGTCCCGGGCGAGCACTTCGACGGGTTTGCCGAGCACGCCACCGGCATCGTTGATCTCCTTGACGGCCACCGCGACACCCGCGGCCTGTGCGCCGCCGAGATAGGACTGGGTGCCGGTGCTGGGGAAGAGAGTGCCGATGCGCAGTACCCCGTCGCCCGATGGCGTAGCCGTCGATGTGGCCGACGGTGCCGACGGAAGTGGCGTGGGGGTTGCGACAGAGCAGGACACGAGCGCAAGGCAGAACACCACTCCAGAGACGGCAGCGAGAAGCGTTCGGGAGCGCGACATGATGGTCCTTCGGGTAGATCGGGTATGTCGAACCCTACAGTTCGGTCACTGGGCCGGCAGCGAGGCGCGACGTGCCCGCGGCGCCGAGACGAAGATGTCGACGGTGAGGATCGTGAGCGCAACCCAGACGAGGGCGAATCCAATCCAGCGCGCGGGCGGCATGTCCTCCCCCAGCACGAAAGCACCCACCACGAACTGGAGCACCGGCGCGAGGTACTGGGTGAGCCCGAGGTAGACGAGGGGCAGTCGTCGCGCGGCGGCGGCGAAGAGCAGAAGGGGAACCGCGGTCACGACACCCGCACTCACGAGGAGAAGCGTGTGGGCGAGGCTCACCGTGCCGAAGGTGAGGCCGGCACTGGTGCCGACGACGGCAAGCTGCACGATCGCGACCGGTGCGAGCCAGGCCGTCTCGAGCGTGAGCCCGCTCACGGCATCCACCGCTGGGCCCACTCGCTTCTTGATGAGCCCGTACAGCCCGAAGGAGAAGGCGAGCACAAGCGAGATCCACGGCAACGTCCCGTAGTTGAATGCGAGCACGACGACCGCGACGAGGCTCGTGCCGACGGCGATCCACTGCGCAATCCGCAATCTCTCCCGCAGGAAGAGCACCCCGAGCAGAACTGTGACGATGGGATTGATGAAGTAGCCGAGGGATGCCTCGATCACCTTGCCATCGAGCGTCGCGAAGACGTAGACCTGCCAGTTGACGAAGATGAAGACCGCGGCGAGACCCATGGTGAAGACGATGCGCGGCTGGCGCAGGATCGCGACGAGCGCGGGCCATTTGCGCGTGACGGTGATGATCATCGCGCAGAACACCAGGGAGAACAGGATGCGAAGCCCAACGATCTCGAAGGCGCCCGAGGGTTGGAGCAACAGGAAGTAGAGCGGCAGGATGCCCCAGAGCGCGTAGGCCGCGACGGCCATCACCACACCCGATCGCTCCGTGGACTGTTCGGGGGTTCGCGAGCTGGACATCATGGGGATGTTACGGCACAAAAGAGAAGGGGCCCATTCCGAGGTGATCGGAATGGGCCCCTTCGTGAAGAAGTGGTCTTAGTGGGTGACGACCGCGAGCACGTCGCGAGCCGAAAGCACGAGCAGGTCTTCCCCGCCGTACTTGACCTCGGTCCCACCGTACTTGGAGTAGATGACCTTGTCGCCGACGGCGATGTCGAGGGGGATGCGGTTGCCGTTGTCGTCGATGCGACCCGGTCCCACAGCGACGACCTCGCCCTCCTGGGGCTTCTCCTTCGCGGTGTCCGGGATGACGAGACCGGATGCAGTGGTCTGCTCGGCTTCGACCTGCTTGATGACAATGCGATCTTCGAGCGGCTTGATGGAGACTGCCACGGTTGACCTCTTTCTTGAAGTACTTCGAAATCTGGAGGGTTAGCACCCTCCCGAGGAGAGTGCCAGATGTAGCTTAGCCGCGCGTTAGCACTCCTGCAAGGTGAGTGCCAATCGGTGGCTTGGTACGGTGGGTCGATGGATTCCTCAGAGCTCGTCGAACTGCTTTCCAGCGACGGCCTGAGACTGCTGGATTCGCTGCCCGAATGGCAGTCCAACTCGGATCTGCTGAAGACGGTGAACGACCTCCGTCGGGCCGGCCACTCTGCCGGCCTCGTGGCAGCGGTGCTCAGCCAGTCGAAACTGCGCGCAAAGGCGGCGGCCAAGTTCGGGCCCTTCGCCGGGCGGATGCTCTTCACCGAGGCCGGGCTAGAGCAGTCGACCCGCCTGCGGGTAGCCGCCCTGCATGCCGGGCGGTTCCAGGCCGCAGGTCTCCAGCGCGTCGCCGACCTGGGCAGCGGGATCGGGGGCGACGCGCTCGCGCTCGCCTCGCTGGATCTCGAGGTGACCGCCGTCGAACTCGACGAGGTGACCGCGGCGATCGCCGCGTACAACCTCGCGCTCTGGCCGAATGCCACGGTCGTGCACGCCGACGTCACCGGCTTCGATCTCGAGGGCTTCGACGGGGTCTACCTCGACCCCGCCCGACGCACCGCCGGCCACCAGAACACCTCGCGCCTCTCGGACCCCGCCGACTATTCGCCGACCCTCGATTTCGCCTTCGGTATCGCCGACCATCTCCCCACCGGGATCAAACTCGGACCCGGCATCGACCGCGACCTCATCCCCCCGGAAGCTGAAGCGCAGTGGGTGTCCGTCGATCGCGACGTGGTCGAACTCGGGCTCTGGTTCGGCAGCCTCGCACGCCCGGGCATCCGGCGCTCCGCCCTCGTGATCGGCGAGCACGGCACCGCAGAGCTCGCCTCCACCGGCGACAGCATCGATGTCGAGACCGGCACACTCGGCAGCTACCTGTACGAGCCGGATGGCGCGGTCATCCGCTCCCGGCTGATCGGCGATCTCGGCCGGCGCATCGGTGCGACCATGCTGAGCGACGGCATCGCCTACCTCACCTGCGACACCGCGATCGAGACGCCTTTTGCGGCGTGCTTCCGCGTGGTCGAGACCTTCCCGCTCGACGAACGTCGACTGAAGAAGGAACTAGCGGCACGAGGGATCGGTTCGCTCGAGATCAAGAAGCGAGGGGTGGATGTCGATCCCGCGGCATTCCGTCGCAAGCTGTCGCTGCACGGCCCGCAGTCCGCGACACTGGTGCTCACCCGGGTGGCGGGTCGGCATACCGCTCTTCTCTGCGAGCGAGTCACCTTCCGTTCCTGAGGCGTCGGCACACGGCACGGGGATGAACACGACGAAGGGTCCGCCTCCCGAAGGAGACGGACCCTGACTGTCGAAAGCGGAGCGTCTAGTAGTTGTTCGAGTCGAACGCGCCGTTGGCTCCGCCGATGGCGAAGAGGGCGATCCAACCGATCAGGGCGATGATCGCAATGACCAGACCCACGATTCCGGTGATGATCGCGGTCATCCAGAATCCCTTGGCCGGCACACCTTCGCGCTTGCGACCGAGGATTCCGAGCACGAGCGCGGCGCCGGGGATGAAGAGCTGCAGTACCGATCCGACGATCGGGATGAAGACGACCCAGAAACCGAGGAGACCGACGATTCCGGCGATCATTCCGATGAGGCTCAGGGTCTTCTTAGGGGCCACGACACCGCTCGCGGCATAGGCGGGAGGGGCGCTCGTATAGCCGTCGCCGGCCGGAGGAGCCGGCGGCATCACGGGAGGCGCGACGGGCGGAGTCACGGGCGAGGCTGGCGGCGGTACCGGCGGCACGGCGCCGTTGTCGGGGTCAGTCATGGTTGCTCCTTTGAGAACGTTGTCAGTGTCAGGCGATTCACAGCATTTCATCGCCGTGGTGGCATGTCAAACAGGCCGGCGGTGAACCCTCTGCTCGAGTCAGGCCTGGATGACCGTGACCGGCAGGGTGGAGTCGGCCCCGAAGGACAGGGCTGAGGGCCCGTGGCCGGCTTCGATCAGCCTCGCCGCGATAGCCGCGATCATCGCTCCGTTGTCGGTGCAGAGGGCAAGCGGGGGGATCCGCAGCTCGATTCCGGCCGCCGCACAGCGCTCCGCTGCGACCTCTCGAACTCTGGCGTTGGCGACGACTCCGCCGCCGAGCAGCAACCGCGCTACTCCGAGGTCCTGGCACGCCGCGACAGCCTTGGTCAGTAGTACATCGGTGACCGCCTCTCGGAAGCTCGCCGCGACATCCGCCACCGGCACCTCTTCGCCCGCGTCACGCTTCTGCTCCACCCAACGCGCGACGGCGGTCTTGAGCCCCGAGAAGGAGAAGTCGTAGCGGTGCTTCGCCATGTCCTTGGGTTGGCTGAGCCCGCGGGGAAAGCGGATCGCCTTCGGGTCACCGCCCACCGCGACCCGGTCGATCTGCGGACCGCCGGGATAGGGCAGCCCGAGCAGACGAGCCACCTTGTCGAATGCCTCGCCGGCGGCGTCGTCGATGGTCTCGCCGAGCAGTTCGACGTCGGAGATCAGGTCGCGCACGTGCAACAGGGAGGTGTGACCGCCCGAGACCAGCAGTGCGATGGTCGGAAGCTCGATGTCGGTGCCGTCGTCTCTCAGAACGTCGGCACCCACATGCCCGACGAGGTGATTGATGGCGTAGAGCGGTTTATCGAGGGCGACGGCGAGCGCCTTTGCCGCCCCGACTCCCACCATGAGGGCACCGGAGAGACCCGGCCCACTGGTGACGGCGATGGCGTCGAGCTCGGCGAGCGTCACTCCGGACTCGGCGAGCGCCGCTGTCAGGGCCGGCGTGAGTGCCTCGAGGTGGGCCCGGGCGGCGATCTCGGGAACGACTCCCCCGTAGCGGGCGTGCTCGTCCATGGAGGAGGCGATCACGTTGGCGAGCAGAGTCGTGCCGCGGACGATGCCTATGCCGGTCTCATCGCAGCTCGTCTCGATGCCCAGGACGAGCGGGCGCGCGCTCATTGGCCCACCGCCGGCCGGGTGACGGGGTCTGGCACGTCGAGCCGCATCACGATCGCATCCACACCGTCCGGCTGGTAATAGCCCACCCGCACCGCGATCTCCTCGAATCCGAGACTGTCGTAGAGCCGTTTCGGCCCCGGGTTGTCTGCACGCACCTCGAGGAACACTTCTTTCGCGCCGCGCTTTCGGGCCTCACCGATCAGCGCATTCATCAGGGCTCGACCGAGCCCTCCCCGGCGGGCGGTCTGTGCAACGGCAATCGTCTGGATGTCCCCCTCGAGGGCACCGCGGGGGGCGAACAATCCGGCATAGCCGTCGAGCTCCCCCGGGAAGCCCACCCGGTCGGCCACGAGGTAATAACACTGCGGATTGCGCAGATCGCTGAGCATCGCGTCGCTCGACCACGCATCCGAGCCGAAGGTGCCGGTCTCGAGCTCCATGATGCGGGCGAGGTCTTCCGTCGTCGCGACACGCAGTTGCCAGCTCACTCAGCTCACCCGCTTTGGACCGGCAGAGATCGTGGCATCCGGTGCCCGCAGATAGAGCGCCTCGGCACCGGCGAAGGCACGCTGGTGCAGGAACAAGCCCTCGGCGAGCAGACCAGCGGATGCCGCGGACACCTCGGCGGCATCGACCCGTTCGTAGCTCCCATAACCCTCGACCGCCGCGGGCAGCTCATCCGGACGGCACAGTCCCGGTGCCTGCGCGCGCACCGGAAGGCCGACCGAATCGGCGCCAGAGTAGGCGGAGAAGTAGACCTCGCGTCGGCGGGCGTCCGTGACGACGAGCAGCGGTGCCGTGTTGCCCGCCGCGAAGTGACCCCAGGCGACGGCATCATGGCTCACCACGCGCACGAGCGGACGGGAGGCCCCGAAGGCGAAGGCCTGAGCCGCCGCGATCCCGACGCGCAGGCCGGTGAACGGACCAGGGCCCATGCCCGCGGTGACCCCGGAGAGCTGGTTGATCGCTATGCCGGACCGCTCGATCGCAAAGAGTATCGCTTCGCCGATCACCTCGGCATGGCGCCGGGTATCGGACTCGTTCACTTCCGAGAGGATGCCCCGGTCCCGGTCGACCACGGCGACACTCGTGCCGGCGGAGGTGTCGATGGCGAGCAGCATCAGTCCAGCCTAAGGTCGCGCCAGCGTGCGCCGTGGCCGGTGATGGTGACGATCCGCGGCTCCACCGGTTCGTCCCCATCCGCGAGGTCGGCACCCGCGCCCGTCGGCCGGCGAATGTCGATCTCGATCCAGTGCTCGGTGACTCCGTCCAGCATCCCCGCCGCCCACTCGACCACCACGATCGACGCCGACCAGTCGATGTCGAGGTCATCGAGCTCGGCAGCGCTACCGAGACGGTAGGCATCCACGTGCACGAGTGGGGGGCCCTCGACGAGTCGCCGGTGTGTGCGAGCGAGCACGAAGGTGGGACTGGTCACCGATCCCCTCACACCGAGCTGTTCGCCGAGACCGCGGGTGAAGGTGGTCTTCCCCGCCCCCAGTTCACCATTGAGCGCGACCAGGTCGCCGGCGGTCAGCTCGAGCGCGAGCCGGGCCCCGAGCTCGGCCATGTGTTCGGGGGTATCAATCTCCAGCTGCATAGGTCCACTCGATCCGGCCGCCGAGGCGGGTGACAATCTCATAGTTGATCGTGTCGGCGGCTCGCGCCCAGTCGTCTACGGACGGCACCCCGGTCGCGGGATCCCCGAACAGCACCGCGCGGTCGCCCACCGCCACCTCGTCGTCACCCACGTCCACCACGAACTGGTCCATTGCGATGCGGCCGGCGACCCGGTACTGGCGACCGTTGATGGACACCGGACCGCGCCCCGATGCGTGGCGAGGGATGCCGTCGCCATACCCGAGGGGCACAAGCGCAAGGCTCGTCTCGGCTGGCGTGCGGTAGTCGAAGCCGTAGGACACGCCACTGCCCGCCGGCGCGCGCTTCACAGAGACGACGGCCGCGCTCAGTTCGAGCGCCGGACGCAACCCGAGATCGGCAGAACTCGCATCGTCGAAGGGTGAAAGGCCGTAGGTACCGATCCCCACCCGGACGAGGCCGAATCGCGCGGACGGCAGCCTCAGCGCTCCGGCGGTCGCGGCGAGATGGCGCAGCTCGGGAGTGAGCCCCGCCGACAGCGCATCGGCGATCGCCCGCTCGAAGGCGGCGACCTGGGCGAGATCCTCCCCCTCGCCGGCATTGGCGAGATGGCTCCAGAGGCCGCGCACCCTCAGCCGCCCGGCGCGCTCGTGCTCGGCAGCCGCCTCGAAGAACTCGCGCCAGTCGGACTCCACGGCGCCATTCCGACCGAGGCCGGTGTCCACCTTGAGCTGCACGGAGGCCGTGCCCGCGGCATCCGCCACCCGGTCGAGCTGTTCGAGGTAGTGCACACCGAGGTCGATGTCTGCGGCGATGGCCTCGTCGAAACCGGCCTCCGGTCCGTGCAACCAGGCGAGGATCGGCGCGCCGATGCCCGCCCGGCGCAACTCGAGCGCCTCCTGGATGTCAACGACGCCGAGCCAGTCCGTGCCGTCGGCGATGGCCGCGCGAGCGACGGCCACGGCACCGTGACCGTAGGCGCGGGACTTGACGACCGTCATGAGCCGAGCATCGCCGATGCTGCGCCGCAGCACGCGGATGTTGTGACCCACCGCATCGAGATCGACACGCGCCTCGCGAAGCGGCCGGTTCATGCCACGCCCGAACCCTCGGCGATCACGTAGGCGATCGCGACCCCGGCATCGTGGCTCATCGACAGGTGGATGGCGGAGATCCCCCGCGCCGCGACGATCTGCGCGAGAGAGTTGTAGACCTCGATCGAGGGGTTGCGAAGGCCATCCGAGACGACGGCCATGTCGTGCCAGCGCACCCCGGTAGAGTCGCCGATCGCCTTGATGACGGCTTCCTTCGCCGCGAACCGCGCGGCCATGGAGTTGAGCGACCTCTTGGTATCCCCCTCCCACTGTTCGCTCTCGGCGAACAAGCGAGTGAGTACCCCCGGCGTTCGGGTGGTGGCACGCTCGAAACGGGCGAGATCGACGACATCCACACCGATGCCGATGATCATTCCGATACCTCCAGGGCGTTACCCGACCGCGTTATTCGACTGTGCTATTCGACTGTGACCGACTTGGCCAGGTTGCGGGGCTGGTCCACGTCGAGCCCCTTGGCCGCGGCGAGCTCCATCGCAAAGATCTGCAGTGGCGCAACGGCCAGCAGTGGCTCGAAGAGCGTGGAGGCGAGCGGGATGCGGATCACGGTGTCGGCGTAGGGAAGCACCGAGACATCCCCTTCTTCGGCGATCGCGAGGATGCGGGCACCGCGGGCGCGGATCTCCTGGATGTTCGACACGACCTTGGGATGTAGGGAATCCTTCGCGCGCGGGCTCGGCACGATGACGAAGACGGGCTGGCCGGGCTCGATGAGCGCGATCGGGCCATGCTTGAGCTCACCGGCCGCGAAACCCTCCGCGTGGATGTAGGCGAGCTCCTTGAGCTTCAGCGCGCCCTCGAGAGCCACGGGGTATCCCGCGTGACGGCCGAGGAAGAGCACGGAACGGGTGTCCGTCATCCAGCCCGCGAGCTGGGTGATCGAGTCGTGCTGCTCGAGCACCGTCGCGAGCTGGTCGGGCAACGCCTGGAGCTCGTCGAGCAGGCCCGCGATCTCCACCGCAGAGAGCGTCTGGCGCACGCGGGCGACGTGCAGTCCGAAGAGGTACAGCGCGGCGACCTGGGCGACGAAGGCCTTCGTGGATGCCACGGCCACCTCCGGTCCGGCGTGCGTGTAGATCACGGCGTCGGATTCACGGGCGATGGTGGCGCCCTGGGTGTTGCAGATCGAGAGCGTCTTCGCGCCGGCCGCAACCGCATACTTCACGGCCATCAGGGTGTCCATGGTCTCACCCGACTGGCTGATCGACACGACGAGGGTGCGGGCATCGATCACCGGATCGCGGTAGCGGAACTCGTGCGAGAGTTCGACATCCACGGGGATACGTGCCCACTTCTCGATCGCATACTTGCCGAGCATCCCGGAGTAGTTGGCGGTGCCGCAGCCGAGGATCACGATGCGGTCGATTTCCCGCAGGGCATCGTCGCCCAGACTGTCGAGCTCGTGCAGGCGCACCGCTCCGTCGGCGATACGACCGAGCAGTGTCTTGGCGATCGCCTCCGGCTCCTCGCTGATCTCCTTGGCCATGAAGCTCGACCATCCACCCTTCTCGGCTGCCGAGGCATCCCAGGCGATCTCGAACTCTTCGGTCTCGACCGGATTGCCGAGGAAGTCGGTGACGGTGACGCTGTCTGCCGTGATGGTGACGAGCTGGTCTTGGCCGATGGCCATCGCGCGACGGGTGTGCTCCACGAAGGCCGCGACATCCGACCCGAGGAAGTTCTCGCCCTCGCCGAGTCCGATCACCAGGGGAGAGTTACGTCGCGCTCCGACGACGACTCCGGGCTGGTCCTTGTGTAGCACGAGCAGCGTGAACGCTCCGTGCAGCCGATCGACGACATTGCGAAGCGCGACGGCGAGATCACCGGTGGTTTGGTACTCGATTCCGACGAGCAGCGCCGCGACCTCGGTGTCGGTCTCGCTGGTGAAGACGGTGTCGGGGTGGGAGGCGAGAAGCTCCGCCTTCAGCTCGGCGAAGTTCTCGATGATTCCGTTGTGGATGAGCGCGAGTCTGCCGTCATCCCCGAGGTGCGGGTGCGCGTTCTGGTCGTTGGGGCCGCCGTGGGTGGCCCACCGTGTGTGCCCGATTCCGGTCGCGCCGTTCGCCATTTCGCGGCCATCCAGATCGTCGATGAGCACCTGCAGCTTGCCCGCGCGTTTGCGCGTGTGCAGAACGCCCTCGGGGTCGATCACGGCGATCCCCGCCGAGTCATAGCCGCGGTATTCGAGCCGACGAAGACCCCCCAGCAGTACTTCGATGCTCTGGTTGCTGCCAACGTAGCCCACGATTCCACACATGGAACCCGATTTTACGGTACCCGCCGACGCATATCCGCCGGGTCGTCGGCGCCCCGGGTCTCCGGTAGCCTGAATTCCTATGTCCGACAAGGCCCATCCCGCCGCGGCCCACTCGACCTCCGCCCACTCCACCCCCTTCGTCGAGATCGAGCGTGCCGACTGGGCGGCACTCGCGCCGACGACCGAGCTCCCGCTCTCGCCGACAGAGATCGTCGGTCTTCGCGGCCTGGGCGACCGCCTCGACCTGAGCGAGGTGACGGATGTCTACCTCCCCCTCAGCAAGCTCATCAGCCTCTACGCGGTGGGCGCTCGCCACCTCCACCGCGATACCAGTCGGTTTCTCGGGCGCGATTCACCCGCGACTCCCTTCGTCATCGGCGTCGCCGGATCCGTCGCGGTCGGCAAGTCGACCAGCGCCCGGCTGCTTCGAGAGCTCCTCTCGCGCTGGGAGGACACCCCCCGCGTCGAGCTCGTGACCACCGACGGGTTCCTGCTTCCCAATGCGGAACTCGAGCGACGCGGCCTGATGGAGCGCAAGGGATTCCCCGAGTCCTACGATCGCCGCGCGCTGCTCCGCTTCGTCACCAAGGTGAAGAGCGGTGCGGAGGAGGTACGTGCCCCGTTCTATTCGCACCTCAGCTACGACATCATCCACGACGCCGAGATCGTGGTGCGGCGGCCGGACATCCTCATCGTCGAGGGCCTGAACGTGCTGCAGCCGCCGTCGTCCGGTCATGGCCTGGCGATCAGTGACCTGTTCGACTTCACCGTCTACGTGGATGCCCGCACCTCCGACATCGCCCGCTGGTATGAGGAACGATTCCTGAAGCTCCAGCAGGGCGCGTTCACCAACCCCAAGTCCTACTTCCATCGCTTCGCGAGCTTGAGCCAGGAGGAGGCGGTGGCTCGCGCCGCCGATATCTGGAAGCGCATCAATGAGCCGAACCTCGTGCAGAATGTGCTTCCCACGCGCTCACGGGCGGACCTCGTGTTGCGCAAGGGCGCGGATCACGCCGTGAACAGTGTTCTCCTGAGGAAGATCTAGCGCAGCCATCGCCGCCGGGTCGGTTCCGGCGCGGCCGGCAACGGTGGAACCGTCACTGGCTGTCCTCGACGGGGCGCGTGCGAGCACTTACTGACCGCCGGGCGGATTGCTCCCAGCGCCGCGACTGTTACCAGCCACCCCCACGCGCGGCGAACTGTCACGAGTCGTCGTCTCCGACGGGCGAAAGAGCACTATTTGACGGCTGAGTGCGACAACCAGACGACAGACGACCATCGCGCGCGACGAACGGTCGACGGGCGACCATCGCGCGCGACGACCAGCCGACGGGCGACCATTGCCCGCGACGACAGTCGGGCCCAACAGGGCCCACGGGCGCACCATCCGGGCGGCGTGCGGCGACGATCCGGCGGCGTGCGCGACGATCCGGGCGGCGTGCCAGGACGATCCGTCACCAGCTGTCGGTTTCGGCCCAGTCCGGAGCTCTTATTGACGGACGAGCGTCCGGCAACGGTCAGTGAGCGAGCTGTTCCCGCACGACCTCAGCCAGCGACTCGGTGATCGCCTGGGCTGTCGCCTGGTCTTCCGCCTCTACCATCACCCGCACCATCGGTTCGGTACCGGACTTGCGCAGCAGCACCCGCCCGGTCTCGCCGAGGCGCTCCTCGGCAGCGCGAATCGCATCCGCGATCACCGTGTTCGTCGCGAGACTGTGGTGATCGACCCCGCGCACGTTGATCATGACCTGCGGATACACCGTCATCACCGCGGCGAGCTCCGCCAGCGACTTGCCGGTGCGTGCCATCTCGGCGAGCAGGTGGAGTCCGGTGAGGATGCCGTCGCCGGTTGTCGCAAACTGGCTCATGATCACATGCCCGGACTGTTCACCCCCGAGGCTCAACTTCTTCTCGGTGAGAGTCTCGAGCACGTAGCGGTCGCCGACGGAGGTCTGCAACAGGGTGATGCCGTGCTCGGCCATCGCGACCTTGAGGCCGAGGTTAGACATCACCGTAGCGACGAGAGTGTCTTCCGCGAGCAGGCCGCGTTCCTTCATGGAGACCGCGAGGATCGCCATGATCTGGTCGCCATCCACGATCTGGCCGAGGTGATCGACGGCGAGGCACCGATCCGCATCCCCGTCGTGGGCGATGCCCACATCGGCGCCGTGTTCGAGCACCGCGCGGGCGAGATTGTCGAGGTGGGTGGAGCCGACTCCCTCGTTGATGTTGTATCCATCGGGATCGGAACCGATCACCGTGACGGTGGCGCCCGCGTCAGTGAAGACCTCCGGGGAGATCCCGGCGGCGGCGCCATTGGCGCAGTCGAGCACCACATGGATGCCCTCGAGCCAGTGAGGGAGCGTCGAGAGCAGATGGAGCACGTAGCGATCTTCGGCATCCGCGAAACGACGGATGCGTCCGACCTCGACCCCGGTCGGAGCGAGCTTCTTCTCCGCCAAGGCGGCTTCGATGCGGTCTTCCACTTCATCGGGCAATTTCGTGCCGCCCACCGCGAAGAACTTGATCCCGTTGTCGGGAGCCGCGTTGTGGGATGCCGAGATCACGACCCCGAAATCGGCCTTGATATCCGAGATGAGGAAGGCCGCAGCCGGGGTGGGAATGATTCCGGCGTCGAGAACATCGACGCCGGAACTGGCGAAACCGGCCATGACGGCCGCCGCGATGAACTCACCGGAGACCCGGGGATCGCGCGCGACGACGCCCACCGGCCGTCGCCCGGAGGCTCGACGACCGTCGGCGAAGCGTCCTTTGCCGAGCACAACGGAGGCGGCCTGGGCAAGCCCGACAGCAAGCTCTACCGTGATGACATCGTTCGCGAGACCCCGAACGCCGTCGGTGCCGAAGAGGCGAGGCATAGAACCCGTGTCAGTTGCGGCGCGTTAGCGCTTGGAGAACTGAGGCGCCTTACGTGCCTTCTTGAGTCCGGCCTTCTTGCGCTCCTTGACGCGAGCGTCACGGCTGAGGAAGCCGGCCTTCTTGAGGGCCGCACGGTTGTTCTCTTCGTCGATCTGGTTGAGCGAACGCGAGATGCCGAGACGCAGGGCGCCGGCCTGGCCCGAGGGGCCACCGCCGGTGATGCGGGCGATCACGTCGTAGCTGCCGAGCAGGTCGAGGATCTTGAAGGGGTCGTTGATGAGCTGCTGGTGCAGCTTGTTGGGGAAATAGTCCTCGAGGGTGCGACCGTTCACGGTGATGACACCGGATCCGGGAGCGATGCGCACGCGGGCGATGGCCTGCTTGCGGCGTCCGACGGCTGCGCCGGGGACGTTCAGAACCGCGCGAGGGGCCTTCGTCTCGACCGCTGCACTGCTCTCGGTGGAATAGCTCTCGAGAACTGCTTCGTCGAGTGAATCTTCGATCTTCGCCATGATGTTGGAAATCCTTATTCTGTCGGTGCGCGCTACTGCGCGACCTGGCCGAGGGTGTAGGTCTTGGGCTGCTGGGCAGCGTGGGGGTGCTCGGCGCCTGCATAGACCTTGAGCTTGGTGAGCTGGGCGCGACCGATCGAGTTCTTCGGCAGCATGCCGCGCACGGCCTTCTCGACGGCACGCGTCGGGTGCTTCTCGAGCATCTCGATATAGGTCATCGAGCTGAGGCCGCCCGGGTAGCCCGAGTGGCGGTAGGCCCGCTTCTGCGCGAGCTTCGCGCCGGTGAGAGCGACCTTCTCGGCGTTGATGATGATGACGAAGTCGCCCATGTCCATGTGGGGAGCGAAGGTCGCCTTGTGCTTGCCGCGCAGCAGGACTGCCGCGTGGGTGGCCAGACGACCGAGGACGATGTCAGTGGCGTCGATGATGACCCACTCACGCTGAACGTCTTCGGGCTTGGGGGAGAAAGTGCGCGTCACAGTAGTACTGCTTTCTTGTGTCGAAATGAGGTGTTCGTGAATCCCACTCCGATGGGTGTTCCGCAGACGATGTCGCGGAACGCTGCCGGTGGAGGGCTCAAGTTCGTGATACCACGCCACACAGCGCAGGCACCAAGGGTCAAGACTAGTCCGTGGGGCCGTGCGGGGTCAAACCGGCCGCCGGTTGCGCGTGGTGTGCGCGCGGGCCGCCATCTCCGCCTCTGGCGGATATCCCACCTCCACGAGCGTCAGCCCCTTGGCCGGCAGCACCTTGAAGTCACTCGGTCGATCGAGCTCGTCTCGCAGCTCGACGAGCCTGCCGGACTCGAGCTTGGACTCCCCCACCGCGATCGTCGCACCGACGAGGGATCGCACCATGCTGTGGCAGAACGCGTCGGCCCGCACCTCTGCCGTGAGCACGCCGTCCTCGGCTCTGGTCCAGAAGAAGCGCTCGAGGCTCCGCACCGTCGTCGCACCCTCTCGGGGCTTACAGAAGGCGGCCCAGTCGTGCAGCCCGAGGAGATCCTCCGCTGCCTGGTTCATGCGATCGAGGTCGAGAACGGCCGGATACCAGAGCGTGTGCCCCCGCAGCAGCGGATTGCGCGGGGCCGAGGCATCCGCGACCCGATACTGGTAACGCCGCCAGGTCGCCGAGAAACGGGCGTCGAATCCCTCTGGAGCGAAGGATCCGCGCGACACGTAGATGTCGGCGTTCAGTCCCGCGATGCCGTTGAGCCGCCGGCCGAGGGCGCGCGGTCCGTCGAAACGAGCCCCGGGCGCCAACGGGGGTGTCTTGCCCCTCGGGCGCGACAAGACACCGAGTTGCTCCTTCGTCACGTCGAGATGCGCGACCTGTCCGGTCGCGTGCACCCCCGCATCCGTCCGTCCAGCGACGGTGAGCGGCTCGACCGGCCCGTGCTTGCCGAAGATGATGGCCAGCGCCGACTCGAGCTCGCCCTGCACGGTGCGCAATCCGGGCTGGGCAGACCAGCCGAGGAAATTGCCCCCGTCATAGGAGAGGTCGAGGCGGATTCGGGTCTTTCCCGGCAGGGGTCCGGACACCTGCGGGGGGCCGTGCATGATGTTCACGCCAGGGAGATTCTCGACGTCCACACCCCAGAGTCTAGATCGAAGTGTGTTCGTCGATCTGCCCGCCGGTCGCCACTCCGAGCGGAGTTGACCTCCCGCCCGGTCACGACGAAACTCGAGTGGTCTCCCTATGACTACCTCCCCCTCAGTCCTCGAATCGACGGCTCCCGCACCAGCGGGGATGCCGCGCTCCGTCGATCCCCGATCGACACGGCTGCCCGGGCTGGACGGCCTCCGCGCCATCGCCGTCACCGCCGTGATCCTCTACCATCTGGGGTTCGGCATCCTCCCGGGTGGATTCGTCGGAGTCGATGTCTTCTTCGTGATCAGTGGATTCCTCATCACGGGGCTCCTGATGCGCGAGAAAGATGCCCGGGGTCGCATCCGCCTCGGGGGGTTCTGGATGCGCCGCGGCCGGCGTCTGCTGCCGGCCCTCGGACTCGTCGTGGTGGTGTCGGCGACCCTCGCCCTCCTGATCGGTGGCAATCCGCTCGTCCACCTGGGGCGCCAGGTGCTCGGGGCCGCGACCTTCAGCAGCAACTGGCTGTCCATCGCCGCCGCCCAGAGCTATTTCGACGAGACCTCGCCGGAGCTGTTCCGCAACCTCTGGTCGCTGGCGGTGGAAGAGCAGTTCTACCTCGTCTGGCCCGTGGTGATCATGCTGGTGCTCGCTCTGCGGTCCCGGCGGGCGCGGTTGGTCGTCGTCGTGGCGATCGGCGCTGCCTCGACAGCAGCCATGATCCTTCTCGCCTCGACCGGTGACCCCACCCGGGTCTACTACGGAAGCGACACGCACAGCTTCGGCCTGGCGATCGGGGCGACGCTCGCGATCCTGCACCGGGACTGGCCGGCGAGCACCGGGCCGACGGCCCGCCGAGTGCTCCCGACGGTGGCGGTGATCTCGGTTCTCGGTATCGTCGCGATCGCGCTGGCGCTTCCGGCGGGTGCGGCTTTCACCTACCGTGGCGGGCTGCTTCTCGTCGCTCTGCTCACCGCGCTGGCGATCGCCGGCGCAGTCGTCTCGCGAGTCGGCACCACCCTCGACTGGGCTCCACTGCGCTGGATCGGCGCGCGCTCCTACGGTCTCTATCTCTGGCACTGGCCGGCGTGGGTGCTGGTGACGGCAGCGCTCCCCTCGGTGTCGCGCGGCGGCAGCGGATGGATGCTCGGCGCGATCGCACTCGTGCTGACCGTCGTCGCCGCCACCGCCTCCTACCGCTTCATCGAGCAGCCGATCCACCGCACCGGGTTCCGTGCTGTCGTTGCCGGATGGCTCGGCTCCCGGCCGCGGACGGCGCGCAGGATCATCGGGATCGTCTCGTCCGTTGCGCTGATTGCGGCGCTCGTCGGCACCACCGGTGTCGCCATCGCCGCCGACCCGGGCACTACCGACGCGCAAGCCGCGATCGAGAAGGGGAGCGAGTCGGTGGCACCGGCGCGCCAAAGGCCCTCCGCCGCCGCTGCGACCCCTCCCGCCTTGCCAGGCGGGGACCAGATCGACGCGATCGGCGACTCGGTCATGCTTGCCTCCGCGCCAGAACTCCAGGCCGGGTTTCCCGGTATCCAGATCGATGCTGTCGTGTCACGGCAGCTCTCTTCAGCGCCCGCGATCGTGCAGGGGATGCGTGACGCCGGCACGCTGCGACCGGTGCTGCTGATCGGGCTCGGCACCAATGGTCCGATCGACCAGCAGTCCCTCGACCAGATCCGGTCCATCGTGGGCCCTCGTCACGAGATTGTCGTCGTGAACGTGCAGGCTCCGCGGGGCTGGACCGACGAGGTCAACGTCACCCTCACGCGGTTCGCCCAGCAGTATCGCTCTGTCGAACTCGCGAACTGGCGTGACGCGATCTCCTCACGACTCGACCTGCTCGCCCGGGACCAGATCCATCCCGGAGCCGCCGGCGGCGCCATCTATGTGCGCGCGGTGACGGATGCCCTGCAGCGGCTGGCCGAACTGCCGCCGTCACGCAGCCCCAATGATTTCGGGCTCGCCGGAGTGCCGCTCTAGCGCGGTCCGGAGTCAGGACTCCGGATGCTTCGCCCGACTGGGCTGCACGCGCGGGGGCTCCCCGGGCATCTTCGGGAAGTCGGGAGGGAAGGGCAACTCGCCGAGGCCGTTCCCGAGGTCCCGCTCCCACCATCCATAGAGCGCGTCTATGGTTCCGGGCTTCTCGCCCATGCGCTGCCAGGGATCGCCCGAGCTCGCCAGTCGTTCGGGAACGGTGAGCACGGTGAGCGCTCGAGGGTCCACGGACTCCAGCTCGCTCCACTCGATCGGGCATGACACCGGTGCGTGGGCGAGCGCCCGGGGACTGTAGGCACCGGCCATGGTGCGATCCCGGTTGGCCTGGTTGAAGTCGACGAAGATCCGCTCTCCGCGCTCCTCCTTCCACCATGCCGTCGTCACCTGTTTCGGCATCCGTCGTTCCAATTCCCTGGCCGCTGCGATCACGGCATGCCTCACGTCGAGAAACTCGCGGCTTGGTTCGATCGGTGCGAAGACGTGCAGCCCGCGATTGCCCGAGGTCTTGATGAACGCGTCGAGCCCGACCTCGGCGAGCAGGGCGCGCAGCTCGATCGCCGCGGGAATCGCGTCGTCGAAGTCGGTGCCGGGCTGTGGGTCGAGATCGATGCGCAACTGGTCTGGATTGTCGGTGTCCTCCGCGCGGGAGGGCCAGGGGTGGAAGACGATCGTGTTCATCTGCACCGCCCAGACGGCCGCCGCGGGCTCATCGATGACGAGTTGCGGATGCGAGCGCCCGCTCGGGTAGACCACCGGAACCGCCCGCACGAAATCGGGCGCCCCCTTGGGCGGGTTCTTCGAGAAGAACTGCTCTCCGTCGATCCCCTCCGCAAATCGCTGGAGGGAGACGGGTCGATCGCCATTCGCCCGGACGAAGGCGTCGCCCACCTCCGCCACGTAGCGCGCGAGGTCGAGCTTGGTGATCCCGAGCTCCGGCCAGAGCACTCGTGACGGGCTCGATACCCGCATCTGCCGAGTGCCGTGGGGTCCGGGGACTTCGAGGGTTGCTGCATCGCTGGCCATGGTGCCACGGTACTCGGGAGTGCGGCTCGCTGGCCGATTAACGGATGATGGCCCCGCCAACAGGCGGGGCCATCATCGGTGAAAACCTACTTCGCGTCTTCTTCCGAAGCGGCGGGCTCCTCAGCAGTGACCTCGGCGGTCTCTGCGTCGATTGCCTCGACCTGGGCCTCCGACTCTTCGACGGGGGACTCGGCCGGGGCTTCGTCCTCGACCGGAGCCTCGGCAACAGGTGCCTGCGCCTTGGCGGACTTCTTCGCCGACTTCGGCTTGGGGCTCACGGGCTCGAGTACGAGTTCGATCTGAACCATCGAGGCGTTGTCGCCCTTGCGGAAGCCGAGCTTGGTGATGCGGGTGTAGCCGCCTTCACGCAACTCGACGAGCGGCGCGATCTCGGTGAAGAGCTCGTGCACGACAGTCTTGTCGCCGATCGTCGCGAGGACGCGACGGCGGGCGTGGAGGTCTCCACGCTTGGCGAAGGTGATGAGCCTCTCGACGAGAGGACGCATGCGCTTGGCCTTCGTCTCGGTCGTCTTGATGCTCTTGTGGGTGAACAGGGCAGCCGCGAGGTTCGCAAGCATGAGGCGCTCGTGCGCCGGTCCACCGCCGAGGCGGGGTCCCTTAGTTGGTGCAGCCATTAGTCATTTCTCCAGGTCTGAAAAGGTAGGTGCCGAGGGCCTAGTTGGCTTCTTCGACGTCGTCGTAGCCGCTGTAGAAGTGCGCGCCGTCGAAGCCGGGCACGGTGTCCTTGAGGCTCAGGCCGAGCTCTACGAGCTTGTCCTTGACCTCGTCCACCGACTTCTGTCCGAAGTTGCGGATGTTCATGAGCTGCGTCTCCGAGAGGGCGACGAGTTCGCTGACGGTGTTGATTCCCTCGCGCTTGAGGCAGTTGTAGCTGCGCACAGACAGGTCGAGGTCCTCGATCGGCATGCTGAGTTCGCTCGAGAGAACGGCGTCAACCGGAGCCGGACCGATCTCGATGCCCTCGGCTGCCGAGTTGAGCTCGCGCGCCAGGCCGAACAGCTCGGTCAGCGTGCGACCCGCGGATGCGATGGCGTCGCGAGGGGTGATCGCGTTCTTGGTCTCGACATCCACCACAAGGCGGTCGAAGTCGGTGCGCTCGCCGGCACGGGTGGCTTCGACGCGGTAGGTGACCTTGAGCACCGGGGAGTAGATCGAGTCGATCGGAATCTGGCCGGCTTCGCTGAATTCGCTGCGGTTCTGGGTCGCGGAGACATAGCCGCGGCCGCGCTCGACGGTGAGCTCGAGTTCGAACTTCGCCTTGTCGTTGAGCGTCGCGATCACGAGCTCCGGGTTGTGGATCTCGACACCGGCCGGAGCCGAGATGTCTGCAGCCGTGACCTGGCCGGCCCCCTGCTTGCGCAGGTAGGCAGTGATCGGCTCGTCGTGCTCGCTCGAGACGACGAGGCCCTTGATGTTCAGGATGATCTCGGTGACGTCTTCCTTCACGCCCGCGATCGTCGAGAACTCGTGCAGCACTCCGTCGATGCGGATGCTCGTGACGGCGGCTCCGGGAATCGAGGAGAGGAGGGTACGACGAAGCGAGTTGCCGAGGGTGTAACCGAAGCCGGGTTCGAGCGGCTCGATGATGAACCGTGAACGGAACTCGGAGATGTTCTCTTCGGTAAGAGTTGGACGCTGTGCAATAAGCACTGGTGATTCCTTTCGGCGAAGTGTCCGCTATTTGACACTTGTGCGTGCGGCGGGTGGCGGGCCCGTCGTTCTATTGAGTTGTGTTCGAAAATCTGTGCTGATGCTGGACGAGTACGCCGCTCACGGCCGTGTCGAGACCCCCGTCACACGGTGGTGGCTGGTGTCTCGACACGCTCGACAAGCGCTCGCTACTCGACCCGCAGGCGAGTGTGGCGCTGTGCGCCTAGACGCGACGGCGCTTGGGCGGACGGCATCCGTTGTGCGCCTGAGGGGTGACGTCGTTGATCGAGCCGACCTCGAGGCCTGCAGCCTGAAGCGAGCGGATCGCGGTCTCGCGGCCGGATCCCGGTCCCTTGACGAAGACGTCGACCTTCTTGACGCCGTGCTCCTGCGCCTGGCGCGCAGCGGACTCGGCGGAGAGCTGGGCGGCGAACGGCGTGGACTTACGCGAACCCTTGAAGCCGACCGTGCCGGACGATGCCCAGCTCAGTACGGCACCGGTGGGGTCGGTGATCGTGACGATGGTGTTGTTGAAGGTCGACTTGATGTGAGCCTGACCGACAGCGACGTTCTTCTTCTCTTTACGACGCGGCTTACGAGCGGCCGATTTTGGTGCTGCCATTGTTTTCTCCTAAAACTTTTATGGCGATACGAGCAGTGCTCGCTATCGGGCCTTCTTCTTGCCTGCGACGGTGCGCTTCGGGCCCTTGCGGGTACGAGCGTTGGTTTTGGTGCGCTGTCCGTGCACCGGGAGACCACGGCGGTGACGAATGCCCTGGTAGCTGCCGATCTCGACCTTGCGACGGATGTCCGCGGCGACCTCGCGACGGAGGTCACCCTCCACCTTGAAGTTTCCTTCGACGTAGTCGCGGAGCGCGATGAGCTGGTCATCGGTCAGATCCTTGACGCGGATCTCCCCGCTGATTTCGGTGTCGGCGAGGGTCTTGAGTGCCCTCGTGCGGCCAACACCGTAGATGTAGGTCAATGCGACCTCGACGCGCTTATCGCGCGGGATGTCGACTCCTGCTAGACGAGCCATAGTGGCTTCTCCTGGTTGTGAGTGGAGGTCTGTAACAGCACCTGTGCAGCGGCCTCCGACCGCTGGTGTCCCCCACCTGCGTGGGATCTGGTGTTGCTATGGGTGGTGCGTTTTCAGTTGTTTCCGGTGCTCGAAAGAGCCGCTCGGCGGCCCGGTCGAGACCTAACCCTGGCGCTGCTTGTGGCGCGGGTTGTTCTTGCAGATGACCATGACGTTTCCGTTGCGACGGATCACGCGGCAGTGCTCGCACATGGGCTTGACGCTCGGGGCGACCTTCATTGATTTCTTCTTTCGCTGTCTTCGTACAGGTTCGACGTCATGCCGAACCAGCCGTTACTTTCCAGCAATCTCGTGCCGGGTGGCACTACTTGTAGCGGTAGACGATCCGGCCGCGGGTCAGGTCATACGGGCTCAGCTCTACGATCACGCGGTCCTCAGGGAGGATACGGATGTAGTGCTGGCGCATCTTCCCCGAAATATGGGCGAGGACTTTGTGGCCGTTGGTCAACTCAACGCGGAACATTGCGTTGGGCAGAGCTTCAACTACTGCACCCTCGATTTCGATGACACCGTCTTTTTTGGCCATAGCCTCTTCGTCGCTAAAAGTATTGTTTACTGGTCGTGCGGATGGATTGTGGCAGTCTGGGCGTGATTAAACAGGCAGCAGACACCAAAGATCGATCTTATGCCAATCCCGGGCGTTTTGCCAACTTGTGCCTATACTCCGCCTCCGCCCACCGCGAACAGATGCTCCCCGGCATCCGTCCCTCTCGAAAACGCAGGAGATTCGCCACCAAAATGGGGCTATCGCCGCAAAGTGGTCGGTTTCGTGGCCGATCTCCTGCGTTTTCGCGAGGTCAGCGGATCGCGGGCGATCAGGGGATGGGGACGGGGACCACACCGAGGGGAGCGAGAGCTGAGGCTCCGCCGTCCTCGGCGGTGAGCACCCAGATGCCTCCGCCGTGTACTGCCACGGAGTGCTCCCAGTGCGCGGCCATCGTGCCGTCCAGGGTCGCGACGGTCCACTCGTCTTCCCGAGTGAAGGTGTCGATTCCCCCCGCAGTGACCATCGGTTCGATTGCAACGACGAGCCCGGGCTTCACCCGCGGCCCTCGGTCACACACCCGGTAGTTGAACACGGGTGGATCCTCGTGCATGGAGCGCCCGATGCCGTGGCCGACATAGTCCTCCAAGATGCCGTAGCTCCCCTGGCTGTCGATGTAGTCCTCCATCTCCCCACCGATGTGGTTGAGATGGGTGGCGGACGCGAGGGAGGCGATGCCCCGCCAGAGCGACTGCTCCGTGACATCCGAGAGCTTCTGCCGCTCCGCAACGAGGGAGGGTCTCGTGGGGTCCGGAACGACGACGGTGATGGCCGCGTCCCCGTTCCAGCCGGCCAGCTCGGCTCCGCTGTCGATGGACACGATGTCGCCGGGCTCGAGCACGCGCGAGCCCGGGATGCCGTGCACGACGTCGTCGTTCACGGAGGCACAGATCGTGTGCCGATATCCGGGCTCCTTCATGAAGTTCGGCACGGCGCCGAGACCCCTGATGGTCGCCTCGGCGATCGCGTCGAGCTCGAGCGTCGTGACGCCCGCCCGGATCGCGGACTTCACTGCGGCGAGGGATGCTGCTGTTGCACGGCCGGGCGAGACCATGAGCCTCAGCTCCGCCGGAGTCTTGTAGATGTTCTTGCGAAGGCTCACTTCGCTGCGGGCACGATTCCGCGAGCGGCCAGTGCCTCGGAGATACGGGAGCTCACGTCATCGATCTCGCCGAGACCATCGACCTCGATCAACAGATCGCGATCGCGGTAGACGGCGATCAATGGAGTGGTCTCGCGGCCGTACACCTGCTGACGATGGCGGATCGCGTCTTCGGTGTCATCGGCTCGACCCTGCTCGATCGCGCGCTTGCGCAACCGGGCGACCACTTCCTCCTGGTCGGCGACGAGCTGGATCACGGCGTCGAGGGACTGCCCCTTCGCGGCGAGCAGGTCGTCGAGGTACGACACCTGCTCGAGGGTGCGGGGGTAGCCGTCGAGCAGGAATCCATCCCGCGCGTCGGCCTCTTCGAGACGACTCTTGACCAGCGCATTCGTGAGGGAATCGGGCACGTAGTCGCCCGCATCCACGATCGCCTTCACCTCGATGCCGAGTGGGGTCTCTTCCTTGATGTTCTTACGGAAGATGTCTCCGGTGGCGATCGCGGGGATCGCGTAGGTCTCGAGGAGACGAGCAGACTGAGTGCCCTTGCCGGCCCCGGGCGGGCCGACGATCAGCAGGCGGGTCAACGGAGCAGGCCCTCGTAGTGGCGCTGCTGCAGCTGGGAGTCGATCTGCTTGACCGTCTCGAGCCCCACACCCACGATGATCAGGATGCTCGCGCCACCGAAGGGGAAGTTCTGGTTCGCACCGAACAGGCCGAGTGCGATCAACGGCACGAGAGCGATCAGGCCGAGGTAGATGGACCCCGGCAGGGTCACGCGGGTGAGCACGTAGTCGAGATACTCGGCGGTCGGGCGGCCGGCACGGATGCCGGGGATGAATCCGCCGTACTTCTTCATGTTGTCGGCGACTTCCTCCGGGTTGAAGGTGATCGCCACATAGAAGTAGGTGAACCCGACGATGAGCAGGAAGTACAGGGCCATGTACAGCGGGTTGTCACCCGTGCGCAGGTTGTCGGTGATCCAGGTGACCCAGGGGGCGGGGGCCTTGCCGGGGGCAGGCTGGTTGAACTGGGCGATCAGCGCCGGCAGGTAGAGCAGCGAGGACGCGAAGATCACCGGCACCACGCCGGCCATGTTGACCTTGATTGGAATGTAGGTGTTGTTGCCGCCGTATGTGCGCCGGCCGACCATCCGCTTGGCATATTGCACCGGGATGCGTCGCTGGGACTGTTCGACGTAGACCACGAGCGCCATGATCACGATGCCCATCGCGATCACCAGCAGGAAGGTCTCGAAGCCCTTCGACTGCTTGATGGCCCAGAGGGATCCGGGGAAGCGGGCGGCGATCGAGGTGAAGATGAGGATCGACATTCCGTTGCCGATGCCGCGCTCGGTGATGAGCTCGCCCATCCACATGATGAGGCCGGTGCCTGCGGTCATGGTGATCACCATGAGCAGGATCGCGTACCAGGCGGAGTTGGTGATGAGGGCCGAGCACTCCGGCGTGCCGGTGGAGGTCGGGAAGAGGGCGCCGCTGCGAGCGACGGTGATCAGGGTCGTGGACTGCAGAACACCGAGAGCGATGGTGAGGTAGCGGGTGTACTGGGTCAGGCGAGCCTGGCCGGACTGGCCCTCTTTGTAGAGGGTGTCGAAGTGGGGGATCACGACGCGCAGCAGCTGCACGATGATCGATGCCGTGATGTAGGGCATGATGCCGAGCGCGAAGATCGACAGCTGGAGCAGAGCCCCGCCACTGAACAGGTTGACCAGCTCGTACAAGCCAGAGGTGCCGGAGTTTGCGGCGAGGCAGGTCTGCACGTTGCCGAAGTTGACGAACGGCGACGGGATGAAGGACCCGAGGCGGAAGAGCGCAATCAGTGCGAGCGTGAAACCGATCTTCTTACGAAGATCGGGGGTGCGGAAGATCCGCGCTACGGCTCTGAACAACGAGGCCTCCTGGTGAGAACGGTCGGGCGAAGCAGGTGGCCCTCTCGGGCCACCTGGACGGCTGCAACTACGTTAGATCACCGGGCCGTGGCCCGGCGGTCGACTTAGTTTACGGAACCGCCCGCTGCAACGATCTTCTGCTCGGCAGAGCCAGAGACCTTGTCAACTGCAACGTTCAGCTTAACTGCAATGTCACCAGCGCCGAGAACCTTGACCTTCTCGTTCTTGCGCACGGCACCCTTGGCGACGAGGTCGCCGATGGTGACGTCTCCACCGGCCGGGTAGAGCTCGGCCAGCTTCTCGAGGTTCACGACCTGGTACTCGACGCGGAACGGGTTCTTGAACCCGCGCAGCTTCGGGGTACGCATGATGCTATTCAGGTTTCCACCCTCGAGTCCGACGCGCACCGTGTAGCGGGCCTTCGTGCCCTTGGTTCCACGGCCTGCAGTCTTACCCTTGGATCCTTCACCGCGTCCGACGCGGGTGCGATCCTTCTTCGCGCCGGGAGCCGGGCGGAGGTGGTGCATCTTTAGCACCTGCGGACGCGCCTCGGCGACGGGCTCTGCAGCCTTCTTCGCCGGAGCGGCCTTCGTGGTGGTCGCCTTGGCAGCGGGCGCCTTCTCAGCAGCAGCCTTGGGGGCTGCAGCCTTCGCCGTGCTGGCCTTTTTGGGGGCTGCGGCGGGGGCCTTGTCGGCCTTCGTTTCTTCAGCCATTAGTCAATCTCCTCGACCTTGACCAGGTGAGCGACGGTGCGGACGTAGCCGCGGTTCTGCGAGTTGTCCTCGCGAACCACGACGTCGCCGATGCGGTGGAGCCCGAGGCTCCGCAACGTGTCGCGCTGGTTCTGCTTCTCACTAATTTTGGACTTGATCTGGGTCACCTTCAGGCGAGCAGCCATCAGACACCTGCCTTTGCGTCAGCCTGGGCACGCAGGAGACGCGCGGGCGCGACATCCTCGAGCGAGAGACCGCGACGTGCGGCGACCGCACTCGGCTCCTCGAGCTGCTTGAGGGCAGCGACGGTAGCGTGCACGATGTTGATCGTGTTGGACGAGCCGAGCGACTTGCTCAGCACGTCATGGATGCCGGCGCACTCGAGCACGGCGCGCACCGGACCACCGGCGATAACACCGGTACCGGCGGATGCCGGACGCAGCAGCACGACGCCGGCTGCGGCTTCACCCTGGACGGGGTGCGGGATGGTCACTCCGACGCGGGGAACGCGGAAGAAGTTCTTCTTCGCCTCCTCGACGCCCTTGGAGATCGCCGTCGGCACCTCGCGGGCCTTGCCGTAGCCGACTCCGACCAGTCCGTTGCCGTCGCCGACGACGACGAGAGCGGTGAAGCTGAAGCGACGACCACCCTTGACGACCTTGGAGACGCGGTTGATGGTGACGACGCGCTCGAGGAACTGGCTCTTCTCAGAGTCACGGCTCCCGCGCTGCTGGTTGGGGTTGCGCTCGCGTCCACCGCGGCGGGCCTCACGAGGCTCGTTTGCAGCGGGCTCGGTTGCGGCCGCAGTCTCGACGACCGTGACGGTCGGTTCGGCTTCGGTTGCCACAGGGGTCTCCTTGCTGGTGTTAGTTGTGTCGCTCACAGGTCCAGTCCACCCTCTCGAGCTCCTTCGGCGATGGCAGCGACGCGTCCCGCGTACTTGCTTCCACCGCGATCGAAAACGACGGCTTCGACGCCGGCGGCCTTCGCGCGCTCGGCGACGAGTTCGCCGACCTTGCGTGCCTTGGCGGTCTTGTCGCCGTCGAACGTGCGCATGTCTGCTTCGAGGGTCGATGCCGAGGCGAGGGTGAAACCCTTGCTGTCGTCGACGACCTGCACGAAGACGTGGCGGGCCGAACGGGTGACCACGAGACGCGGTCGAAGTTCGGTGCCGACGATCTTCTTGCGAAGACGTGCGTGCCTGCGGCCCTTTGCGGCCGACTTGCTCTTGCCTCTAGTTCCGAGAGCCATGATCACTTACCACTCTTTCCGGCCTTGCGGCGGACTACCTCGCCTGCGTAGCGAACGCCCTTGCCCTTGTAGGGCTCCGGCTTGCGCAATTTACGAATGTTGGCGGCGACTTCTCCGACAGCCTGCTTGTCGATGCCGTGCACCGTCAGCTTGTTGTTGCCTTCGACGGCAAAGGAGATGCCGGCCGGGGGATCGACCGTGATCGAGTGCGAGAAGCCGAGAGCGAACTCGAGCGAGCTGCCCTTCGCCTGCACGCGATAACCGGTACCGACGATCTCGAGGCCCTTGGAGTAGCCGGTCGTGACGCCGATGATCTGGTTGGCGATCAGGGTGCGGGTGAGGCCGTGAAGCGAACGCGATTCGCGCTCGTCGTCCGGGCGGGTGACCAGGAGCTGGCCATCCTCGATCTTGACCTCGATCGGGCTTGCGACGGTGAGCGCGAGCTCACCCTTCGGGCCCTTGACGGTGACGGCCGAGCCGGTCACCGTGACATCGACCCCTGTGGGGATCTCAATGGGAAGGCGTCCAATACGTGACATCGGTGGTTACCACACGTAGGCGAGGACTTCCCCACCCACGCCCTTCTTTGACGCCTGGCGATCCGTGAGGAGGCCAGAGGAGGTCGAGAGGATCGCGACACCGAGGCCACCGAGAACGCGAGGGATCTCCGTGGACTTCGCGTAGACGCGGAGGCCGGGCTTCGAGACACGCTTGATTCCAGCGATGGAGCGCTCACGGTTGGGGCCGTACTTGAGGTCGAGGGTCAGGGTCTTGCCGACGCGCGCATCCTCGATCTTCCATCCTCCGATGTAACCCTCGGTCTCGAGGATCTCGGCGATGTGGGACTTGAGCTTGCTATTCGGCATGGACACGGTGTCGTGGTAGGCCGAGTTCGCGTTGCGCAGTCTGGTCAGCAGGTCTGCGACCGGATCTGTCATTGTCATGATGGTGGTGCCTTCCTCACCCGGTTTCGCCAGCTCTTACGGAACTGGCGACCTTGATGATCGGTGATGCATGGGTTAGACGGGAGTGTTCTCCGCGTTACGGAACGGGAACCCGAGGGCCTTGAGCAGTGCGCGGCCCTCATCGTCGGTCTTGGCGGTGGTGACGACGGTGATGTCGAAGCCGCGGACGCGATCGATGCGGTCCTGGTCGATTTCGTGGAACATGGACTGCTCCGTGAGGCCGAAGGTGTAGTTGCCGTTGCCGTCGAACTGCTTGTCCGACAGACCGCGGAAGTCGCGGATGCGGGGAAGCGCGAGCGAGAGCAGACGGTCGAGGAACTCCCAGGCCCGGTCACCACGGAGGGTGACGTGGGCGCCGATCGGCTGGCCCTCGCGGAGCTTGAACTGCGCGATGGACTTGCGAGCGGCGGTGACCTGCGGCTTCTGGCCGGTGATCGCGGTGAGGTCCTTGACGGCCCCATCGATGATCTTGCCGTCGCGGGCGGCCTCGCCGACACCGGTGTTGACGACGATCTTCACGAGCCCGGGCACCTGGTGCACGTTCGTGAAGCCGAAGTCCTTGGCCAGCTGGGCAGAGATCTCGGTCTTGTACTTCTGCTTGAGGCGCGGCTGGATTTTGCCAGCTGCAGTTGCAGTGTCAGTCATTAGTCGGCGTCCTTCTCAGTTGCCTTGGTGGTCTTGGGTGCGGCCTTCGCCTTGGGGGCTGCAGCCTTCGTGGCAGCGGCCTTCGCCTTCGGAGCGGCCTTCGCCTTCGGCTCGACTGCCTCGGTCGCAACGGGAGTCGTGGACTCCTCGTCGCTCACGATTCCGTCGGTGACCACGACGTCGTCGGCCTTGTCGGCCTTCGCGGTGTCAGCCTTCGCGGTGTCTGCCTTCTTCGAGTCGGCCTTCTTCGCAGTCGCCTTCACGGGAGTGCGTCGAGAGTCCTTGAAGTAGCGCGTACGGGTCGTCTTGCCCGAGGCATCCGTCTCCACCGCAAAGCCGACGCGAGCCGGCTGCTTGGTGTCGGGATTGACCAGCTGCACATTCGACACGTGGATCGGCGCTTCGCGCGTCTCGATACCGCCGGTCTTGGTGCCGCGGTCGCTCTGGCCGACGCGGACGTGCTTGGTGATGTAGTTGAGCCCCTCGACGACGACGCGGTTCTTCTCCACGAGCACCTCGATGACGCGGCCCTGCTTGCCACGGTCGCCACCGCGGGCCTGGCTGCGGCCGCTGATGAGCTGGACGAGATCGCCCTTTTTGATGTTCGCCATGGTTACAAGACCTCCGGTGCGAGCGAGATGATCTTCATGAACTTCTTGTCGCGGAGTTCGCGACCGACCGGTCCGAAGATACGAGTGCCACGAGGGTCGCCGTCTGCCTTGAGGATGACGGCGGCGTTCTCGTCGAACTTGATGTAGGAGCCGTCGGGACGACGGGTCTCTTTCTTGGTGCGCACGATGACTGCCTTGACGACGTCACCCTTCTTGACGTTGCCGCCAGGGATCGCATCCTTGACCGTGGCGACGATGATGTCGCCGAGGCCGGCGTAACGACGGCCGGAGCCACCGAGTACGCGAATCGTGAGCAGCTCCTTGGCACCGGTGTTATCGGCGACCTTGAGCCTGGATTCCTGCTGAAGCATTTAGGTGTCCTTATACGAAGTAAGCGCGAGGCCTACTTGGCCTTCTCGAGGATCTCGACCAGGCGCCAGTGCTTTGTGGCACTGAGCGGGCGGGTCTCGCTGATGATGACGAGGTCGCCGATGCCGGCCGCGTTGGCCTCATCGTGCGCCTTGACCTTGGAGGTGCGGCGGATCACCTTGCCGTAGAGGGGGTGCTTTACGCGGTCCTCGACCTCGACGACGATGGTCTTGTCCATCTTGTCGCTCGTGACATAGCCACGACGGGTCTTGCGGTATCCGCGGTCCGCAGCCGTCTCTTGCGGCTCGGTGCTCTTGGTCTCGGTAGCCATTACTTCTTCTCCTCAGCCGACTCGGGGGCTGCTTCCGCAACATCCGCAGTCTTCTTGGTCTTCTTGGCGGCAGCCTTCGGGGCTACCTCGACCGGAGCAGGAGTCGCACGGATGCCCAGCTCGCGCTCACGGATGACCGTGTAGATGCGAGCGATGTCGCGCTTGACAGCGCGAAGGCGACCGTGGCTTTCCAGCTGGCCGGTGGCCGACTGGAAGCGCAGGTTGAACAGCTCTTCCTTGGCCTTCTTGAGTTCGTCGACGAGTCGCTCGTCTTCGAAGGTGTCGAGCTCGTCTGGAGCGAGCTCTTTGGAACCGATCGCCATTATGCGTCGCCCTCCTCGCGCTTGATGATGCGTGCCTTGAGTGGCAGTTTGTGGATGGCGCGGGTGAGCGCCTCGCGAGCGACAACGTCACTGACGCCGGCGAGCTCGAAGAGCACGCGACCCGGCTTGACGTTGGCGATCCACCACTCTGGAGAACCCTTACCGGAACCCATGCGGGTTTCGGCCGGCTTCTTGGTGAGCGGGCGGTCGGGGTAGATGTTGATCCACACCTTTCCACCACGCTTGATGTGACGGGTCATCGCGATTCGAGCTGCCTCGATCTGGCGGTTGGTCACATAGGCGGGAGTGATGGCCTGGATGCCGTACTCGCCGAACGTCACAGTCGTGCCACCGGTCGCCTGGCCGCTACGGCCGGGGTGATGCTGCTTACGGTGCTTGACCCTGCGGGGAATCAACATGGCTCTAGGCCTCCACTGCTACGGCTGCCGGAGCAGCGTCTGCCTTCGGAGCGGCCGCGGCTGCCGGGGCAGCTCCACGACGCGGTCCGCTGTCGCGGGCACCATCACGGCGGTCGTCGCGGCGCTCGGGGCGCGTTGACTTGGCGTTGGCCTGCTCGCGAGCGAGCTCCTTGTTGGTGATGTCGCCCTTGTAGATCCAGACCTTCACGCCGATGCGGCCGAAGGTGGTCTTGGCCTCGTAGAAGCCGTAGTCGATGTTCGCGCGCAACGTGTGCAGCGGAACGCGACCCTCGCGGTAGAACTCGGAGCGGCTCATTTCTGCGCCACCGAGACGACCGGAGACCTGGATTCGAACACCCTTGACCGTGGGAGTGCGCTGAGCACCCTGGAGCCCCTTGCGCATGGCACGACGGAACGCGACGCGAGCGCTGAGCTGCTCCGCGATCCCCTGTGCCACGAGCTGGGCCTCGGCCTCGGGGTTCTTGACCTCGAGGATGTTGAGCTGGATCTGCTTGCCCGAGAGCTTCTCGAGGTCGGTGCGGATGCGCTCGGCCTCGGCGCCACGACGACCGATCACGATGCCCGGACGGGCGGTGTGGATGTCGACGCGAACGCGGTCACGGGTGCGCTCGATCTCGATGCGCGCCACTCCGGCGCGGTCGAGCGAGGTCTTGAGCAGGTTGCGGATCTTGATGTCTTCGGCGACGAAGTCGCTGTAGCGCTGTCCGACCTTGGTGCTGTCCGAGAACCAACGCGACACGTGGTCGGTGGTGATTCCCAGGCGGAACCCGTAGGGGTTTACTTTCTGTCCCATTACTTCTTCCCTGCCTTCGCAGTCGATGGACGCTTGGAAGCCACAACAGCGGTCTCGTTCTCATCCGGCGTTGCTAGGACGATCGTGATGTGGCTGGTGCGCTTCAGGATCTGGAACGCGCGTCCCTGGGCACGAGGCTGGAAGCGCTTGAGGGTCGTTCCCTCGTCGACGTACGCCGACGAGACGAACAGGTCCTGCTCATCCAGGTAGCTGTTGCTGGCATCGGCCTTGACCCGGGCGTTGGCGATAGCCGACTCGACGAGCTTGTAGACCGGGGTGCTGGCACCCTGAGGAGCGAACTTCAGGATGGCCAGGGCCTCATGTGCCTGCTTGCCGCGGATCATGTTGACGACACGACGAGCCTTTGTGGCGGTGACGCGAATGTGCTTCACGCGAGCGATGGATTCAACCATTTCTCTTTACCTTTCCGTCCCCGCGCTAGCGGCGACGACCCTTCTTGTCGTCCTTCTCGTGTCCACGGAAGGTGCGGGTGGGAGCAAACTCTCCGAGCTTGTGCCCAACCATCGTCTCGGTGATGAACACCGGGATGTGCTTGCGGCCGTCGTGCACTGCGATGGTGTGTCCCAGGAAAGACGGGATGATCATCGAGCGACGCGACCAGGTCTTGATAACGCTCTTGCTGCTGGCTTCGTTCGCCTTGGCCACCTTGCGAAACAGGTGGTCGTCGACGAAGGGGCCCTTTTTAAGACTGCGTGGCATCCTTTACAACTCCTACTTGCGCTTCTTGCCGACATTGCGGCGGCGAACGATGAGCTTGTCGCTCTCTTTGTTGATGTGGCGGGTGCGGCCCTCTTTCTGGCCCCACGGGCTGACCGGGTGGCGTCCACCGGAGGTCTTGCCCTCTCCACCACCATGTGGGTGGTCGACCGGGTTCATGGCGACTCCACGCACGGTCGGGCGAACGCCCTTCCAGCGCATACGGCCAGCCTTTCCCCAGTTGATGTTCGACTGCTCGGCGTTGCCGACCTCGCCGATCGTGGCGCGGCAGCGCGCGTCGACGTTGCGGATCTCACCGGACGGCAGGCGGAGCTGCGCGTACGGGCCGTCCTTGGCGACGAGACGAACGGATGCTCCGGCAGAGCGAGCCATCTTGGCTCCCCCGCCCGGCTTCAGCTCGATCGCGTGGATGACGGTGCCGACCGGGATGTTGCGCAGCGGCAGGTTGTTACCCGGCTTGATGTCTGCGCCGGCGCCCGACTCGATGATGTCGCCCTGGTTGAGCTTGTTCGGAGCGATGATGTAGCGCTTCGAGCCATCCACGAAATGAAGCAGCGCGATGCGCGCCGTGCGGTTCGGGTCGTACTCGATCTCGGCGACACGGGCGTTGACGCCGTCCTTGTCGTTGCGCTTGAAGTCGATCACGCGGTATTGGCGCTTGTGGCCACCACCGATGTGACGGGTCGTGATGCGACCGGCGTTGTTACGGCCACCGGTCTTGGGCAGCGGGCGAAGAAGCGACTTCTCCGGGGTCGAACGCGTGATCTCGGCAAAGTCTGCAACCGAGGAACCGCGACGACCGGGAGTCGTGGGCTTGTACTTACGAATAGCCATTGTTTTCTCTCCTCAGTCCCTAGCCGACAGCCGTGAAGATGTCGATGGAACCGGACTTGAGGGTCACGATCGCGCGCTTGGTGTCCTTGCGCTTGCCGAGACCGAACTTGGTACGGCGGGTCTTGCCCTTTTTGTTCAGGGTGTTGATCGACGCAACCTCGACGCTGAAGATCTTCTCGATCGCCAGCTTGATCTCGGTCTTGTTCGACCGCGGGTCGACGATGAAGGTGTACTTGCCCTGGTCGATCAGGCTGTAGCTCTTCTCGGAGACGACCGGCGACAGGATGACGTCGCGGGGGTCCTTCTGGGTCGCGATGCTCATGCGGATGCCTTCTCTCTACGTGCCGCTGCACGCTCAGGGCTGACGCGCTTCTTGCTGACCGGCGCGTCGTCCTCGGTGGTCTCGACCCGTGCGGTCTTGACCGGTCCGGCGACGAAGCCGTCGAAGGCGCTCTTGGTGAACACGATGTCGTCGCTCACGACGACGTCGTAGGCGTTGAGCTGGTCCCAGGTGAGCACGTGCACGCCGGGGATGTTGCGCACGCTCTTCTGGCAGACCAGGTCATCGCGCTCGATGACGATGAGCACGTGGCTCGAGGTGGCGATGCTCGCCAGCAGAGCGACGATGGTCTTGGTCGAGGGCACGTCTCCGACGGAGAGCGAGTCGACGACGTGGATGCGTCCACCGCGGGCGCGGTCCGAGAGGGCGCCGCGCAGTGCTGCCGCGATCATCTTCTTGGGGGTGCGCTGCGCATAGTCGCGAGGGTGGGGTCCGTGGACGATTCCACCACCGGTCATCTGGGGAGCACGGATCGATCCCTGGCGGGCACGACCGGTTCCCTTCTGCTTGAACGGCTTGCGACCGGCACCGGACACCTCACCACGACGGAGCGTGTTGTGCGTGCCCTGGCGGGCTGCGGCGCGCTGGGCGACGACGACCTGGTGGATGAGCGGGACGTTGGTCTGCACGTCGAAGGTCTCTGCGGGGAGGTCGACAGATCCGACCTTCTTTCCCTTGGAGTCGATGACGTCGAGCGTGTTGTCGGCCATGGCCTTACGCTCCCTTCACTGCGTTGCGGACGAAGACGATGCGGCCCTTGGCGCCGGGAACGGCACCCTTGACCAGGATCAGGTTCTTCTCGAGGTCGACCGAGTGCACGATGAGGTTCATCGCGGTGACGCGGTCACCACCCATGCGGCCGGCCATGCGCATTCCCTTGAACACGCGGGAAGGCGTGGAGGATGCACCGATCGAGCCGGGCTTGCGGTGGTTGCGGTGAGAACCGTGGGAGGAGGAGACACCCTTGAAGTTGTGACGCTTCATGACTCCGGCGAAGCCCTTGCCCTTGGAGGTACCGACGACGTCGACCTTCTGGCCGGCCTCGAAGATGTCGACCGCGATCTCCTGGCCGAGCGTGTACTCGGCGGCATCCGCGGTGCGGACCTCGGTGAGGTGACGGCGAGGCGTGACGCCCGCCTTGTCGAAGTGACCGGACGCCGGCTTGTTCACCTTGCGGGGGTCGATCTGGCCGTAGGCGATCTGCACGGCGAGGTAGCCGTCGACCTCCTCTGAGCGCAGCTGGGTCACGACGTTGGGAGTGATCTCCACGACGGTGACGGGGATGAGCTTGTTGTTCGCATCCCAGACCTGGGTCATGCCGAGCTTCTTGCCCAACAGTCCCTTGCTTGTCTTAGTAGTAGCCATGATTCGTCCTACAGCTTGATCTCGATGTTGACGTCGGCGGGGAGGTCGAGTCGCATGAGCGAGTCGACGGCCTTCGGCGTCGGGTCGATGATGTCGATGAGGCGCTTATGGGTGCGCTTCTCGAAGTGCTCGCGGCTGTCCTTGTACTTATGAGGAGAACGGATCACGACGATCACGTTCTTCTCGGTAGGAAGGGGCACCGGGCCGACGACAGTAGCACCGGCACGGGTTACCGTGTCGACGATCTTGCGCGCCGAGCTGTCGATGACCTCGTGATCATACGACTTAAGTCGGATGCGGATCTTTTGTCCCGCCATGTGTGACTCACTCTCTTTAATGCATCTTGGCTTCGCGGCATGCGCTCGGCTATTGGATGCTCGGTTTGCTCAGTCCGCGCCCTTGCGGGGCCCGGTGCTGTCGCACCACTGTTTTTGTGTCAATGAATACTTGAGTCCGGTTGTAGCTTGGACTGCGTCGACCCCCGCGCCCGGGCGTGTTGCCCGCGCACCGAACATGGTTGTGACCACATCCAGGGGATTCGATTAAGTCGTGTTCTGCTACCCGCGGCCCAGATGGTGACGCTGGATCTTGACGATCCGGTCTCGCATCTGTGCACTGCCTGGCAGTGATCCCGGCGCAAAGCCGGTTTTGTTGAACTAGGAGAGTCTGCCACAGGTTTGCCAGTGTCTGCAACCCGGGCGTGTCATGCTGCGGCGTGTCGTATCCGCCCCGGAAAACGAGACTCAGTCAGAGGGAGCGACGATCCGCGGTGACGAGGGTGATCGTTGCCGCGGTAAAGATGATCGTGCCGGCGAGCAGGGCGACAGCACCGCCAGCCCAC
This sequence comes from Glaciihabitans sp. INWT7, assembly GCF_014217685.1. Lineage (NCBI taxonomy): Bacteria > Bacillati > Actinomycetota > Actinomycetes > Micrococcales > Microbacteriaceae > Glaciihabitans > Glaciihabitans sp. INWT7. The sequence goes on from NZ_CP043653.1 coordinate 2,953,185, forward strand.
TGCACGCACACGGCGCCGATGGCCGCGCCCACTCCCATGGCGACCACCGCGGCGAGGCGCGGAAACCAGTTCTTGCTACTTCCCCCGGCGAGCCTGCTGTCCCGGGCGAGGTTGGCGAGAGTGTTCGTGACGACGATCGTCGTGACATCCGAGTTGCCGATCGGCTTGACGGCGGAGACCTGGGCTCCCATGACAACGGCCAGGAGGGCGGTCACCGAGAGCAGCGCGGGGTGATTGAGCTGGTGCACGATCAGCCAGTAGATCGCGAGCACGATCATCAATACCGCTCCCCCGATCAGTACCCCGCGGCTCGAGCGCGGGAGCCCTTTCGGTGCCGATTGGCCGACGATGCGTCCACCCAGGATGGATCCGAGGACGAAGCCGAGAAGCGCGATGATGTTGTTGAGCAGCAGCGACTTGCCCGCTCCGACGAGGCTGAAGCCGATGAACAGCACGTTACCGGTCATGTTGCCGGTGAACACCTTGTCGAGGGCGAGGTAACTCACCGCATCGATGCATCCGGTGGATGCGGTCAGCAGAAGGAGGCCGGTGACGAAGTGGTGGCCGACGGGGAGAAGTGGGGGGCGCGCCATTCCCCTAACGGTAGTGGAATCGCGGGCCCCCCTATCGCCGTCTACTCGGTGCCGACTGCCTTGTCTGCGGCATCCCGGGCGCCGTCGATCTGCTCTTCGAACTTGCCGCCGGTGATTTTGTTCGCGACGTCGGCGATGCCGTCGAGGAGCTTGTCACTGATGTCCTCCGCCTGCTCGCTGTGCAGGGCTCCGGCGACCTTGTCGTCCTTGAGGAACGCTTCTGCTTTACCGGTGATGTCCTCGAGTCCCATGCGTATCTCCTTTGATCCAGTGTCTCCCAGGCGGTCGACAGGGTAATTCTGCACCTCTCGCCCTGCGCGGTAAAGAAGGTCTCGAAGTCAGTCGAAGAGCAGGGCCCGCAGTTCGGACTCCGCGGAATTGAGGCGGTGCGGATCGATCGTGGCGTGCTCCGCGTAGCGGTCGACCAATCGAGGGTCCACGTAGCTCTTGCGTGCGATCGACGGCGTGTTGCCGAGAACCGCCGAGGCATCCCGCATGGCCTGCGCGATGGCGCGGTCCCGGGCGGACTTGCGCTGCTCCGGTCCGTGCTTGGCGAGGCTCACGGCCGCCGCGACCGTGCCGTGCAGCGTGCGGAAGTCCTTTGCGGTGAACTCTCCGCCGGTGCGCTCGCGCACGTAGGCATTGATATCAGGGGCGACCACCGGATGCCACCGGGAGCCCTCCTTCCACGCGAGAAGTCGCGCATTCGGCCCGCGCCTCTTCAGCGACCGCACTACCGCGGCCAGGTCGGGGTCGGTGATCTCCGACTGCCACTCCTGCCCGCTCTTCGCGGGGAAATGCAGAGCCACCGTGTCGCCGCTCACTCTCGCGTGGGAGCAGAGCAGCGTCGCAAGGCCGTGGCTGCCATTGGACTCGGCGTACTGCTCCGAGCCCACCCGCAGCGAGCCGGTGTCGAGCATCCGGAAGGCCGCGGCGAGAGCGCGCTCGCGGGTGGGCTCGTCCAGGCGCAGCTCGATCGTCACCCGGCGTCGCGCGTTGGGAAGCGATTCTGCAAGGCTCAGCGCGCGATCGAACTTGATGCGGTCCTTCTGTTCCCGCCACGTCGGGTGGTAGATGTATTGGCGGCGTCCCGCAGCATCCACTCCCGTCGCCTGGATGTGGCCGTTGGGGTACGGGGCGATCCAGACTTCCGTCCAGGCCGGGGGGATGGCGAGGTGTTCGATCCGTCGCCGGAGTTGCGGGTCGGCGATCGGATGTCCGGCGGCGTCCTTGTAGGAGAAGCCCCGCCCGGCCCGCACTCGCCGCAATCCCGCACCGGAAGAATCACTGCGGCGAAGTCGAGGCATGATTCCAGCCTAGGCAGCGGATATCGGGTGGCAAGCGGGTTGCGCGGAGGGGTGTTCCGTGCGTGGGTGCTCTCCGCTCGCACCGGCCCGCCCCGTCCAGGTTTTCGTGATCGAGACGTCACATTCCGTCCCAAGCGGGGCCGGGAATGACAGTTAGTGCCGGCTCGAAGCGATCGGACTGCACGGAGGACACGGTGAGGCGCGCGGCGAGGCGGGCGGCCGCGTCGGCGCGCGACAGCGGCCGGGAAACGACGAAGGGCCGCGCCCTCTCGGGTGCGGCCCTTCGTGTGCGCTGGATCAGCGCCGAACAGTTACTACTTGAGGATCTTGATTACGGTTCCGGCGCCCACGGTGCGTCCACCCTCGCGAATAGCGAAGCGGAGGCCTTCCTCCATGGCGATCGGCTGAATCAGGTTGACCGTCATCTCGGTGGTGTCGCCGGGCATGACCATCTCGGTGCCCTCGGGCAGCGAGATGACGCCGGTGACGTCCGTGGTGCGGAAGTAGAACTGCGGGCGGTAGTTCGCGTAGAACGGGTTGTGACGGCCACCCTCATCCTTGGAAAGGATGTAGGCGTTCGCCTCGAACTCGGTGTGAGGCGTGACCGAACCGGGCTTGACGACAACCTGGCCACGCTCGACGTCTTCACGCTTGGTTCCACGGAGCAGGAGACCGACGTTCTCACCGGCGCGCGCATCTTCGAGGGTCTTGCGGAACATCTCGATGGCAGTGACGGTGGTCTTGGAGGACTTCTCCTTGATGCCGACGATCTCGACCTCGTCGTTCGGGTGGAGGATTCCACGCTCGACACGGCCGGTGATGACGGTTCCACGACCGGTGATCGTGAAGACGTCCTCGACGGGCATGAGGAAGGGCTTCTCGGTCTCGCGAACGGGCTCGGGGACGAACTCGTCCACCTTGTCCATGAGGTCGGCAACGGTCGCTGCCCACTTCTCGTCGCCCTCGAGGGCCTTGAGTGCAGAGACGCGCACGACGGGAGCGTTGTCCCCGTCGAACTCCTGGCTCGAGAGCAGCTCGCGAACCTCGATCTCGACGAGCTCGAGGATCTCCTCGTCGTCGACGACGTCGGACTTGTTCAGTGCGACGACGATGTACGGCACGCCGACCTGGCGAGCGAGCAGCACGTGCTCACGCGTCTGGGGCATCGGGCCGTCAGTGGCGGCGACGACCAGGATCGCGCCATCCATCTGGGCAGCGCCGGTGATCATGTTCTTGATGTAGTCGGCGTGGCCGGGGGCGTCTACGTGTGCGTAGTGGCGCTTCTCGGTCTGGTACTCCACGTGGGAGATGTTGATCGTGATTCCACGCTGCTTCTCCTCAGGGGAGTTGTCGATCTGGTCAAACGCGTAAGAAGCGTTCAACGTCGGGTACTTGTCGTGCAGCACCTTGGTAATTGCAGCCGTCAACGTGGTCTTACCGTGGTCGACGTGACCGATGGTACCGACGTTGACGTGTGGCTTAGTCCGCTCGAACTTTGCCTTCGCCAATTGGTCCTCCTCAGGACTTAGGTGTAGACGCCCACGGTTCGAATTGTTTCGAACCGCGTGCGCTACGGGGTTTGGATGTAGATATTTTACTTGGGTGAATAGCGGAAGCTATTCGCCCTTGTTCTTCTGGATGATCTCGTCGGCCACCGCGCGCGGCACCTCAGAGTAGCTGTCGAACGACATCGAGTACACCGCCCGCCCGGAAGTCTTCGACCGGAGGTCTCCGACGTATCCGAACATCTCCGACAGGGGCACCTTCGCGGCGATGACCTTCACGCCCGTTGCATCCTCCATCGACTGGATCTGTCCACGGCGCGAATTGAGGTCGCCGATCACGTCACCCATGTACTCCTCCGGGGTGCGCACCTCGACGGCCATGAGCGGCTCGAGCAGCACGGGATCGGCCTTGCGGGCCGCTTCCTTGAATGCCATCGAGCCGGCGATCTTGAATGCCATCTCCGAGGAGTCGACATCGTGAGACGCACCATCGAGCAGGATCGCCATCACGCCGACCATGGGGTATCCCGCGAGCACGCCGACCTGCAGCGCGTCCTGGATTCCGTGGTCGACCGACGGGATGTACTCGCGCGGGATCCGACCACCGGTGACCTTGTTGACGAACTCGTAGCTCTTCTCCGCGGTCACCTCCATCGGCTCGAGCGAGATCTGGATCTTGGCGAACTGGCCAGAACCACCGGTCTGCTTCTTGTGAGTGAAGTCGTGCTTCTCGACGACACGACGAATCGTCTCGCGGTAGGCGACCTGCGGCTTGCCCACGTTCGCTTCCACGCCGAATTCGCGCTTCATGCGGTCGACCAGGATGTCGAGGTGGAGTTCGCCCATGCCCTTGATCACGGTCTGGCCGGTGTCGATGTTCTGCTCCGTGCGGAAGGTCGGGTCCTCTTCAGCGAGCTTCTGGATCGCGAGACCCAGCTTCTCCTGGTCGGCCTTGGTCTTCGGCTCGATGGCGACCTCGATGACCGGCTCCGGGAACGTCATCGACTCGAGAACCACCTGGTTCGTCGGGTCGGTGAGTGTGTCACCCGTTGTCGTGTCTTTGAGGCCGATGACCGCGTAGATGTGACCAGCGGTCACACTGTCCACCGGGTTCTCCTTGTTGGCGTGCATCTGGAAGATCTTGCCGATGCGCTCCTTCTTGCCCTTGGTCGCGTTGACCAGCTGCGCGCCGGAGTCTGCCTTGCCCGAGTAGACCCGGATGTAGGTGAGACGACCGAAGAAGGGGTGCACCGCGACCTTGAAGGCCAGCGCCGCGAAGGGCTCCGTCGAGTCCGGGTGGCGAAGGATTACCTTCTCTTCGTCACGCGGGTCGTGGGCTTCGATGGCCGGCACGTCGAGCGGGGTCGGCAGGTAGTCGACGACTGCATCGAGCATCGGCTGGACACCGCGGTTCTTGAACGCGGAGCCGCAGAGGACGGGGTAGATCTGGCTCGAGATGGTGAGCTTGCGGATCGCAGCCTTGATCTCGGCGACCGAGAAGTCGGTGTCACCCTCCATGAAGCGCTCGAGGAGCGCGTCATCGGTCTCGGCGACGACCTCGAGAAGAGCGGCACGGTACTCGTTGGCCTTCTCGACCAGGTCGGCCGGGATCTCTTCGATGTCGTACTTCGCGCCGAGCTCGACGTCACCCTTTGAGTCTCCACGCCAGGTCAGTGCACGCATCTCGACGAGGTCGACGACGCCTTCGAAGGTGTTCTCGAATCCGATCGGGATCTGGATGACGAGGGGCTTCGCACCGAGGCGCTTGATGATCGTGTCGACGGTGTAGTAGAAGTCGGCTCCGAGCTTGTCCATCTTGTTGACGAAGCAGATGCGCGGAACGTCGTACTTGTCGGCCTGGCGCCAGACGGTCTCGGACTGGGGCTCGACGCCCTCCTTGCCGTCGAACACCGCGACAGCACCATCGAGAACGCGGAGCGAACGCTCCACCTCGACCGTGAAGTCCACGTGACCGGGAGTGTCGATGATGTTGATCTGGTGCTTGTTCCAGAAACAGGTCGTCGCCGCAGACGTGATCGTGATTCCACGCTCCTGCTCCTGCGCCATCCAGTCCATCGTGGCTGCACCATCGTGCACCTCACCGATTTTGTGGGTGATACCCGTGTAATACAGGATGCGCTCGGTGGTGGTGGTCTTGCCGGCATCGATGTGAGCCATGATGCCGATGTTGCGGACCTTGTTCAGGTCGGTGAGCACGTCTTGTGCCACGGGGTGTCCTTACGGTTAAAAAGTGGAATGGATGCCGGGAGGGGCCTGAAACCTCGGTCGTAGGCTCCCTCGGGACTGGCGTCGCGCAATCGCTGGCGCGATTACCACGGCTCCAGCGTCTACCAGCGGTAGTGCGCGAAGGCCTTGTTGGCGTCGGCCATCTTGTGAGTGTCCTCACGACGCTTCACGGCGGCACCGAGGCCGTTGGAAGCGTCGAGGATCTCGTTGGTGAGACGCTCGGTCATGGTCTTCTCGCGACGACCCTTGGCGTAGGTGGTGAGCCAGCGCAGCGCGAGGGTGTTGGCGCGGTGAGGCTTGACCTCGACCGGCACCTGGTAGGTGGATCCACCGACACGGCGGCTCTTGACCTCGATGGTCGGACGAACGTTGTCGAGCGCCTTCTTCAGCGTGACGACGGCATCCGCACCGTTCTTGGTCGATACTCCGACGAGCGCGTCGTACACGATGCGCTCGGCGAGGCCCTTCTTGCCATCAAGAAGGATCTTGTTGACGAGCTGGCTGACGATGGGGGCTCCGTAGACCGGGTCCGCAACTACGGGACGCTTCGGTGCTGGTCCTTTACGAGGCATTACTTCTTGTCCTTCTTCGCGCCGTAGAGGCTACGGGCCTGCTTGCGGTTCTTAACGGCCTGGGTGTCGAGCGCGCCGCGCACGATCTTGTAACGCACACCGGGGAGGTCCTTGACGCGACCGCCGCGGATGAGCACCATCGAGTGCTCCTGCAGGTTGTGGCCCTCGCCGGGAATGTAAGCGGTCACCTCGGTGCCGTTGGAGAGCTTGACGCGCGCGACCTTGCGGAGAGCCGAGTTCGGCTTCTTCGGGGTGGTCGTGTACACGCGGGTGCACACACCGCGCTGCTGCGGGTTGCCCTTGAGGGCGGGCGCCTTGGTCTTGACGACCTTGGGGCTGCGGCCCTTACGGACCAACTGCTGAATGGTGGGCACTACATACTCCTTGTATTTACTGCACGGTGACAGATGTTGCGTAGCATCCGTTCCGACGTTCTGTAGGTCCGTCGGAAACGTTTTGCACCACACGCGAATCTCACGAGAATGTTCGATCCTGAGTGGTATGCCGTGGGGGCTGCTGATCTTTCACAGACCGGCAAACCCAGCTTGTATGGCTGAAATCGAGCCCGATCCACGCCCCGAAACAGCGGGCACGGTTCAAGCGCACGACAAAGCGCACACCTCGTAGATACTAGCCGTCGCGAGGGGTGGCGGTCAAATGATCGACGAGCTCACCCGCGCGCGCCGAACTTCGCAGAGAGGTCTTCTATCGACGCGGTGAGGTCGCCCTTGTAGACCCGCGATGTCGGAAGGTCGAGCTGGTCGAGCACGGGTGTGAGATCCACCCGCTTGGTGTTGTCGTACGGCGGCGACTGGCGGGGGCCATTCCAGACCTGCACGGTGTATGAGACGGGCGTGAATCCGCGGAATCCCCAGGCCAGGCGCAGCGCGTCGGTGGTGATCGCCGCGAGGTCACCCGTTGCCGGCTCATCAAGATAGATGCGGATCCCGAGTCTCTGCGCTGTCGGGGATCCGTCGTAGCTCGGCACGGCTGCGGCATCCTGGACCCCATCGATCTCGGCGACCTTCGCCGCCAGCGCGACCAGGGCCGGGTCAGTCGTGCGGGTGGACGGGACTGCGAAGGCGCAGCCGGAGAGGAGCACCACGAGGGTGGCCGCCATCGCCGCAGACACCACCCGGTGTCGCCTCGTCACGAGCTGCTCCATTCCGCTGTCGAGACGATCGCCCGGTAGAGATTGAAGAGGGGCTCCCGAAGATCGATGGCGGGAGAGGAGGACGACAGCAGCACGACACGACGCTCCCCGGGCACCGTCATCCAGAAATCGATGAGCAGATTGCGAACCTCGTCAGGATCGATGTCCACTCCAGGGGGCATCTCGGGCACCACGACATCTTCTCGGCTCGTCACCAGCACCTCCGACTCGCCGGTCGAATAGCGCTCCGAGCCGTCCTCGCCGGGGAGCGCGCCGAGGGCGGTGATCACCACGCTCATGACCTCGGCCGCGGCCGCTGACGTGGCCGCACTGACATCGAGACCCGGGGTGTAGACGCCGAGGAAGGCGGGGATGGGCAGGCCCGTGACGGCCTCGAGGGCGATGACGAAGCGGTCGGCGTTAGCCGCGCGGGCGGCAGATGCTGCGGACAGGAGCCGTTCCCGCACCTCTGCGCGGAGTCGTGCCCGGTCGTCTGCGCGGCCGATCGACTCGACGACCAGCCGACGTACCGCCTCCGCGGTGACCGCAGCGTCGCGCAACGGAATCTCGCGCCAAGCTCCCGGGAATCGCAGGCGCAGCCCCTCGGCTGCCCCCACAACCGCAGGGGTGGAGTTCATTTCGCGCCATCCGATCGCGGCCCGAAATGCCGCTCGAGATCGCGCGCCGAGACTGAGAGCATCTTCTTGAACACCCGCGCGCCGGGGATGTCCAGCGCCTCGAGCACCGGCGCGAGATCCATCTTCGCCGAGTTGTCGTAGGGCAGCTGCTGGCGCGGGCCGAGCCATAGTTGCACCGAGACGCCGGCTGCCAAGAACTCCCGGAACCCCCAGGCGCGCTCGAGCGCGCCGCCCAGAAGGGGCGCGAGTCGCGTTGCGGGAAGGTCCGCGACGGAGGGATCGAGGTGGAGCCGGAGGTTGAGATTACGGCGTTCGGGCGAGCCGTCGAAACTGCTCGCGGCCACGGCGTCCACTATGACGGGATCGATCGCCACCAACTGGAGGCGCAGGTTCTGGAGCGCCTCCGCGACGGCAACCGCGTCACCGCCACCGCCTGAGCGGAGCGGGTGTCCTTCGGCGAACCCGAGCGCACTCGCTGCGCCGGCGATGATGGCCGCTCTCAGGGGAGATGTCACCGCGTTCATCCTCTCGTCACCGCATAGTCGGTAGAGGTCTCGGTGCTGCCGAAGAACTCCGCCGTGCTGTCTCTGAAGTCTTGCATGCGGGGGTCGGTCGACTCGGAGATGTATTTCTTGGCGCTGGCCGCATAGTCGGCAGCGCCGTGGCCGAGAGGCGCCGGGGCATCCGACAGCGCCTTATCGACAGTCGCGGGTGGAGGCACATCGAAAACGATCCGGTTCGGATAGGGCTGGTGCGGCGCCAGGAGGTCGCCGACGTTCGCCACCGGGTCGGTGTTGTGCTCGAGGGAGACGACCTTGATGTTGGGCGGGATGTACACGTCGTCGAGCGGCGACCCTCCGGTCACCACCGCCTGGACGTTGAACCGCGAGGTGAAGCCGGGGTCGGCCGCGAGCTTGCCGGCGGCGATCCCGCCGAGGCTGAAGCCACCGAGCAGGAGCGGATCACCGGACCCGGGGACATACCCCGCCTGCTGCAGCGACAGTTCGACCGCCTTCATGAGCTGCGTCTGCTGCGCCGGGTTGAGCTTTGACACGAGATCGGAGTTGAGGTCGTTCGGCACTCCGTCGGCGAACGGAGACCACTCCTGGGTGCTCGGAATCTGCACCCGCCAGCGCGTCACTCCGTCGTCGCCGACCACCTTGGTGACGCTGATCACACCGACGTCGGGACTGCCCCGAGTTCAGTTGACTCGGTGGGTTAGTGGTTTCACGCGGCGTTGAGGGCCATGTTTATTGTCTCAAACTCGATCGGGGTGAGTTTGCCGAGGCGGCGTTGCCGACGCTTGCGATGGTAGGTTCGCTCGATCCAGACCACGATCGCGAGGCGTAGCTCTTCCCTCGTGGCCCATCGTTGCCGGTCGAGGACGTTCTTTTGCAGGAGGGCGAAGAAGGACTCCATCGCGGCGTTGTCGCCGCATGCGCCGACGCGGCCCATCGACCCGGTGATGGCGTTGTTCTTCAACACCCGCACGAAGGCGTTGGAGCGGAATTGAGAGCCGCGGTCGGAGTGCAGAATCGTGCCGGCGATGTCGCGTTGCCCGATTGCGTTGCGGGCCGCAGCGACCGCCAGGGATGCTTTCATTCGGGAGTCGATGGAGTAGCCGACGATCTTGTTCGACCACACGTCCTTGATCGCGCAGAGGTAGATTTTGCCTTCGTCGGTGCGATGCTCGGTGATGTCCGTCAACCACAGCTGGTTAGGGCGTGTCGCGGTGAAGTTCCGCTGGACATGGTCGTCATGCACGGGCGGGCCGGCTTTGCCCCTCAGGCCGCGTTTCTTCGCGAACACGGACCAGAGCCGCTGCTGGGAGCAGAGCCGCCAAACCCGGTTCTCGCCCGCCTTCAGGCCAGCCTGGTTGAGTTCGTCGCTGATGAACCGGTAGCCGAACGCGGGGTCGTCCCGGTGGGCGTCCCACGCCGCGTTGGTCAGGTGAGCGTCGTCCCAATCACGTTGCGAGACGGGGTTTCGGAGCCACTGATAGAAGGCTTGTTTGGAGAAGCGCAATACCCGGCAGGTCACCGTGACGGGGACTCCGTCGACGGCCAGTTCGCGGACCAGCGGGTACATCATTTTGGGTTGACATCCCGGGAGAGGTAGGCGACGGCGCGGCGCATTACCTCGGCTTCCTGCTCCAGCAGCCGGATCCGTTTCCGCGCCTCCCGCAGCTCAGCCGACTCCTTCTCCGTCACGCCAGGCTTCACCCCCTCTTCGACGTCGGCTTTCTTCAGCCAGTACGCCAGACACGACTCCGAAATTCCGAAGTCCTTCGCGATCTGGTTCAGCGGGGCTTCGTGCTTGCGAGCGACCGCGACAACATCGCGGCGGAACTCGGGCGGGTAGGGCTTGGGCATGGTGACATCCTTCCAGCGGAGACGAATCTCCACAGGTCAAGAGTCAACCAAACCGGGGGCAGTCCCGTCGGCCACCCCGTCGCCGTCCAAGTCATCCGCCGAATCGATGCGGGCCTGCTCGGCGAAGAGGTCGTAATACGGGTCCCTGTGCTGGTCTCCCGGCCCGTAGTCGGAGGTGCCCGGGATGCGCGGAGGGTACTCATAGGTTTCCGGGCTGCCCATCGGCACGACAGTTGGCGTGCCCGTCTCCTTGATCATCGCGGAGATTGCCAGCCCGACGATGGCGGCGACGAGCAGCGGGGTGACCAGCGCCAACAGCGCGGCGAGAGGAAGAACCAGGCCGGCGAGGGCGGGGAAGACGATCACGATCAACAGGAGGGCCGCCACCACCAGCAACACCAGCGCAATGACGATGATCGCCGCGAGCAGGATCTTCCCGATCGCAGTGGCGATGTCGATGATCGACTGCAGGATCGGGCCGAGCACACCGGTGATCCAGTCGCCGATGCCCTCGACGAATCCCTTTACGTTGTCCCAGAACCCGTCGTTGAGCGGGCTGTCCTTGACGACGTCCTCGATCAGTCCCGCCGCCCGATCCGCCGCCTCGTCGCGATCGTGCACGGCTTGGTTGTAGAGGGCCTCGGCCTCGGCGTTGTCCTGCTCGAGGGCGGCTATGCGGCGATCGAGCAGGTCGAGAGCCTTCTGGTTGGCCAGTTGCTCGGCATCCGGCACCCGGGCCTTGTCCTCGAGATCGGGGCGCCGCGCCAGAAGCCCGGCAAGAGAATGCTGACCGTCGCCCGCGGCGGACGCGGCCCGCAGCGCCTTCTCCTGCGCATCACCGAGCGCCACCGCGTATGCGCTGAGGGCCGTGGCCGTCTGCCGATACCGGGACTCGGCCTGCTGGATGTCTTTGGAGACCTCGTAGGCGAGGTCACGGATGGCGGTGAAGGCCTTACCCACCGAGTCGTCCTGATTGGAAATGGAAATGAGGTCCGCCGCGGCCCGGTTGATGGCATCGGCCGTCACGAGGTACTTCTGAGCGTGGGTGGCGACGGTGACCTGGTTACCAGGGAGGGCGTCGAAGGTGGCCATCAGTGGTTGTCCTTGGTGTGCGTTGTGCCGCCCTGTTCGACGGTCACCGCATCCCGTAACTCCATGTCCACAGAGATAAAAGAGTCGTGGATGCCGTCCACCGCTTGGGCCATCGACCCCACCTTGTCGCCCATCTCGCGCCGCTTGTCGTTCCACTGGCCGGCGAAGTCCTGCACCCTCGAAGAGAGCCTGGCGTGCCCGACGGCGGCGGAGACCTCGTCGCTGAACTTCTCGGCATCATCGAAGTTCGACTTGATCGTGCGAAGATCCGAAATGAGTGTTTCGAGATGAGTCAGGTTGAAGTCGAGATCCGGCACGAGAGTCCCCCACGGTCGCCGAGCGGTGATTGCTGAATGTGTTGTGGAAAGCGCGGGCCGGTCCAGCTGGACCGACCCGCGCCGTCGAATGGTGAGGCGGACGGATTAGCCGCCGATGCCCTTGGCGAGCTCGGAGTCGACGTTCTCCAGAGCGGAGGCCGCCTTGGTGAGGAACTGCGACATTCCATCGAGACCATTCACGGCCTCCGTCGTGCCCTTCGTGAACTGCTCATACGAGGTGTGGAACGCACCGGATGCCGCATCCGTCACGAAACCCCCCTGAACCAGACCGTTGACCAGGGACTGCAGCTCGTGAAGCTTCGAGGTGATGTCGTCCTTGCCCGTGGTGAGACGGTTCGCCGCATCGGTCATCTCGCTGTACGTGACATTCATGTTCGCCATGAGGTAGAACTCCTTCGACTAGTGACGGGCCGACCCCCTGGCCAACCAACTACCGGTAAACCTACCGTCCTGATGGAAACTCGCCAATGGGCAGCGGTGCCCATGACGCCAAGTGCCGCTTAACGGACGAAGAGCCGGCCCCGAAGGGCCGGCTCTTCGTCCGCAAAATGGATCGGGATCAGCCGCCGATGCCCTTAGCGAGCTCGGAGTCGACGTTCTCCAGAGCGGATGCCGCCTTGGTGAGGAACTGAGACATTCCATCGAGACCGTTCACGGCCTCCGTGGTGCCCTTGGTGAACTGCTCATACGAGGTGTGGAACGCACCGGATGCCGCATCCGTCACGAAACCCCCCTGAACCAGACCGTTGACCAGGGACTGCAGCTCGTGAAGCTTCGAGGTGATGTCGTCCTTGCCCGTGGTGAGACGGTTCGCCGCATCGGTCATCTCGCTGTACGTGACATTCATGTTCGCCATGAGGTACTGCTCCTTGGTTTTCGGGGCTGACCTCGAGGCCAACCAGCTTGGTTACTACCTAACTACACGGGTGAAGACGACGGAATGGGCAGGACTACCCATGCGGGAGTCAATGACATCTCGGAGCGATTTCGCACACCTCGGCCGGTGGGCGGCGCGAGCGGTGCGGAGTTCCCCAGACCGTGGCTTCTGGCCATGCGGTGTCGGTCCGCCCAGCACCAATCGAGCCGGTTCCGCGATTATGCGAAGGACTCTCCACTGCCGAGAGTCTCTCCCGCGCGCCAGAACTGGGCGGCCGCAACAAGCGCGAGCACGACGAGCAACGCACCCGCTGCAGCCAACAGAAGGAATGATCGCAGCGCGATTGCGAGTTCAGCCGATGTGACACTCGGGCCGACCGCCCCCGCAAGGAAAGTCACCGAGAGCGCGATGAGGAGTCCTCCGATTCCGCCGATCCAGAGGTCGAAACGCCAGCGATAGTCGAGCCAGCGCCAGAAGGCCTTGCCCGAGCCACCAGCGGGGGTTGCGACTCCACGTCGGAGTGCGGAGAGATACCAGGCCTTCTTGGCCAGAGAGACGAAAGAGGCGATGGTGATCGCAAAGGCGAGTGCGCCGTAGATGACCCAGAAACCGGTGAAATCGTAGGTGGTCCGCAGGGTCGACGGCCACCCGCCACCGAGCCATCCGGACAGGGGGATTCCGATCAACACAGCCGAGATGGCCAGGCCGACCAGCGCCCATCCGAAGTGCCATCCAAAGCCGAGGATGCGGAACTGCGAGACCATGGAGGCAGAAGGCAGAATCCCTTTCTGCGGCTTCGCGCTCGGCCCGATCCATCCTCGTCTCAATTGCTCGCCGGGAATCAAGGCACACATCGCAAACAGCAGGACCACCCCGGGGGCGGCCGTCATCGCGGTCCCGGCAACGCCGGCGATCGGTTCGAGATCCGATCGATTCGCACCCGCGGTCTGTGCGCGATCGAGGGCCGACATGACAATGCCGCCTCCGACCAGAAGCATCAGGGTCACCGTCGAGAGAATGACGCCGACGACCGAGAGCACGCGGCCGAATGTGCGGTTGGATGCCGCTACTTTCGCCCGCCGCGCCTGCTGTTCTTCATCCGTCAGTTCCTGCGGCATGGTGCCCCCTTCAACGTCGCTGAAGTCAAGCCTTCCACGTCAGTGAGTCGACCATCGCATCGAAGAGGGTCGCGTAGAGTTCTGGATCCCGTGCCATCGGCGCGGAGATCGTGAGGGTGAGCACTCCCCCACCGTCCGGGTAAGGCAGTCGATACTCCGCGGAGAGTGAGGGAGTCTCGGCGTCACCGAACCGACCGAGTCCGGCCTCGACCGTGCGGCACATCGGCCCGAATCTGTGCCCGACAATCGAAACGCCGGGAAAGGTCGCGGCCAGTGACTCGGCGAAGGCGGCAGGCGCTGCGGGAATCGACTCTTTCGGCCAGGGCGAATCCGAAGCGATGAGAGCCGCGGGAAATGGCACTCCGGGCAGGATTTCGAGCGAGAGGTGCATGGTGTGCGCCCCGGCATCTCGCGCCCGCTGCGCGGTCGTCAGCAACTCCTCGATCATCATCCGTCGCGTGCGGGCGAGACGGTCGGCGACGCCCACCTGCTTTTTGACGATGCGGCCGATCACCGTCTTCATGATTTCGTCGGCGTCGAGCGGAATCACCGACCAAGTGCCGGGAAATACGATCGAATACCCGGCATCCGGTGCTGTCACCGAGCGGACCGGCGTATCCGTGCTCATACGGCGGCCTCGAGAGTGATGGCGAGAGTTTCGACGAATTCCTGGGTCTCGCGGGGCATGTTGACGAACGCGCCAAGGCTCTCTGCCGAGAAGATGAACTGCACGGCCTGCGCTGCCCCGGGTGGGAAGACAGCGATCACGGCCCGCTCTTCGAGCACCGCGCCTTCCGGCCCATCTGTTGCGTGCGCGATCAGGTTGTGAGAACCGACGAGTTCCCCCACCGCGATCGTGGATCGCCATGTACGCACAGAGTAGTAGCTGAGGCCAGACTCCTCCCGGTCGGTGTAGGACTGCAGAAACTCTTCAAAAACCTCTGGGGCGCCGAGCGCCGCGACAGGCGTCAGCTCGAAGACCACCGCAGCAGAAGCCCGGCCGGTCTCGGGATACGGCACCCAGACCGCGGCGGTCAGACGAGGGTTGTGCATCGAGGAGAGTCGCGTTCGAGCGAAGTCGAGTTCACCGGCGAGGCGGTCACGAACTTCAGGGTCGATGACGAGCGCGGCCGCGAGTTCGATGGACCACTCTGCCGATGACGTCGATGAGAGGGGCATCGGGTACCACCCCTCAGACAATCCCACCCTGAAATCAACGATGTCGCGCAATGACGTGTCGGGCATTCGATCCTCTCCTTGATGATGCGATCCGTTCGAGCCGGAGGTTCCGCATCAGTCTTTCGTCGTTCCCGTCGTGATGATCTGATAGCCGTGTTTGAATACGTCGCCGACACCGGTCACCCCACCGACGACATCCCCATAGTCGCCCGAGACGAAGGAGGTGCCGTTGAAGTCTGGCTTGAAGATGGACTCGAGCCCCTGCCCGACCTTGATTCCCTGGTAGAGGCTCAAGGCTCCGGCCTGGAAACGCATCGGGAGATCGACGAGGCCGGGGTTCTCTGCGGCCATCTTGTAGAAGCTCTTCAGATCCGCGTTGATGTTGAGACCTTTCGCGAAGTCGATGTCGAACTTCGGGAATGCCTCGAGCGCAGCCTCGCGGATGAGAGTCCCCGCGCTCTTCTCACCGGCTTTGAAGGCATCGAAGGCCGCCTTCTGGGTGGCGTTGCGCACGAACGGCGACTTGAACACATCACTCAGCGGCTTCGCCAGGTTGTCGGCGGCTTTCGACGCACTCATGAAGTCTTCACTGTGTGCGCCGACACCCTGCAGCGCGGCAAGAGCGCGGGTCTCGGTGATGCCCGACTTGAGCACGGTGATCGCCTTGAGCTCCTTGGCAGCAGCGGCAAAGATCTTGCCGCCGAACAATGTGAGAACGGCGCCCACCGCCGCGCCGGCGACATCCCACCACGAACCGTCACCCGAGATCGCCTTGACGATCGATTCGATCAGCGTGATGACAGCGCCGATGGCGGCCAGTACGAGCAAGATCTGCCCGAGGATCGGCACCCAGGCCAGGAAGATCGAGAGGATGCCCGCCCAGTCGCAGATCACTTTGAAGATCTCGAAGAGGGTTGCGCCCCAGTCGTCCCACCAGCCGTCCTTCAGCCCGTTGTTCTTCTTTCCGTCGACGACCTCGACGATCGCGGCGATCGCGGCGTCGGCGGCGGAATTCTTGATGCTGAGCGCTGCCCGCCACTCATCGTGCGCCGCGCCGAGGCTTGCCGATGCGGCTTGGGCATCGTCGTGGGCGTCGGTCGCTGCCTTCTTCGCCTCCGTGTCGTCGGGCTGGGCGGAGTCTGCCGCGTGCTGGCTCTGTGTCGCGGTTCGCTGCGCCGACTCCACCGCGGACTGCTTGTCGGCGATGTGCGCGATGGCCGTGCGTGCGGCATCCTGCGCGCTCTTCAGTTCGAAAGAGTAGGTGACGAGAGCCTGCGAAGTCACCGCATAGCGTTCTTTGGCCTTGTCGATGTCACTCGCGACATCGCCAGCCTTGTCCCGGATCGCATCGATCGCCGCGCTCGTCATTCCCTCGACGCTGGAGATGCTCTTCAGGGTGTTGACCGACCTGGCGATGGCATTGGCGATCTCACCGTAGTGTCGCGCCTTCGATCGCAGGAGTGTGTCATTGCCCTCGAGCAGCGCATATTCGTGGTCGCTCATGTGCTGGCTCCCTTGCCGTTTCCGGAGTTTCCGCCGGGACCGGTCGGGGTCGCGGGAATCTTCGCGTTATCGGGAGCGGCGTCCTCAAGCGCTTTCGCCAGACCCGCATCCACCTGTGTGAATCCATCTGAAATCGCCGCGATGGACTTCTGGAGGTCTTCGACCGCTTCGGTCATGCTCTTGCGCTTGTCGTTCCATTTGTGAGCGAAGTCTTCGACGTGGGAGCCGAGCTGGTCGTGCCCGGTCGAGTCTGCAACATCGTTGCTGAAATCGTCGGCGTCCTTGAACTCTGCCGCAATAGCCTCGAGATCGTCTTTGAGTTGCTGGAGCAGCTCGAGATCGAGCTTCAGATCTGCCATGTTCGCTTCTTTCCCCTCGACTGCCGAGTGCTCGCTTACCCCTCTGGTACTGGCGAGCTCTTGCCAAAACTATCGACTAACCCTCGGATGCGACATGGGCAGCACTCCCCATGACTCTCATCCCTCCACCAGCGGCAGCTGCACCCGCGCCGATTTGCCCTTGGCGATGTACATCCCACGTCCCGGCGGGAACTCGGATTTGTTGATCCGCGGCAACGGCGTCTTGAGGATGATGTCTCCCTCGACCGTCTCCGGCTGCAGCAGGAATCCGCGGCGTCCGTTCTTGATCTCACCGAGCAGCGGCCAGGACGATCCCCAGGCCGACATCTCCGCTTCGGCGATGAGCAGGTGATCGCTGCGCTTCGCGGCCCGCGCGAGCTCGACGATGGCGGAGTCGGCCGGGGTCTGGAGGAAATCGCCGATCGACTCGACGATCACGACGATTCGGCCCTCGGTGTCGGTGTCGGAAATGGCGGCGGCGAGGTCCTTGGCGAGCGCGGCCACGGCGTCGACCGTGGTCGCGGCATCCGTCCAGGGCATCGCCTGAGAGAGCGGCGAACGGGTGTTTCCGAGATAGTAGAGCCGGGCATCCGGGTCGAATCTCTTCATCGACTGCGCGAGGCCGTGGAGCGCTGTGCTGCGCCCACTGGCCGGGGGGCCCGCAAGCAGGAAGGTGCCGACGGGATCGAAGCCGAGGGGCCCGAGATCCAGGTCGCTGACCCCGAGCACTGGCTCGCCCCGCACTGCCATGGGCAGATCCGATTCCGGGTACTCCTTCGGCAGGGATCCGATGCCGGGCGCCGATGCGACGCCCGCCCGCACCATGGCCTCGGCGAGAGACTTCGTTGCGTTCGCCTGTTCGGAGACCGACGAGGAACCACCGAGGATGGCGATCTGCGTCTCGAACCCGTCGACGATCGCGCGCCCGGCCGGCGACTTGGAACCGAGGATGTCGCTCGGCACATCGAGCATGCCGTAACCGTCGTCCGCGAGCCGGAGCACCACCTTGCGCTGGATGCTCGATCCAATCGAGGCCGGCACGGCGCCGGCCCGGTCGGCGGTCAGCGCCACGTGGATGCCGAGCTGACGGCCGTCGCTGAGGATGTCCTTGAACACGTCGTACCAGATAGATCGCCCGGCGGGGATCTCGAAGTCGTTGCGGAAGTTCGGGAAACCGTCGATCAGCAGCAAGATGCGGGGCTCTTGCGGTCGGTTCGCGAGCCGACGGTATTCCACGATGCTCGAGGCGTTGGCCGCGGCGAAACGGGGACCGCGGTCCTCGAGCTCGGCCTGCAGCATCCGGAACAGGCGGATGATGCGCTCGGAGTCGTCCCCGGCGATCACCGCGCCGACATGGGGCAGTGCCTCGAGCATACGAAGACTGCCGGAGCCGAAGTCGATGCCGTAGACCTTCACCGGCCCGCCGCGCGGGGTGATCGCCGCCGCCGCAGCGAGGGTGCGCAGCACGGCGCTCTTGCCGGAACCACCGGTGCCGAAGATCGAGAGGTGCCCGTCGACATCCGGACGGAAGTAGGTGGGCAGCTGCTGCTGGCGCTCGGCGATGTCGGAGACCCCGAGAAGCAGCTCGGAATCGGTGCGTTGCGGCAGGCGACCGAGGTCGTAGAGACCCGCGAGTTCGTCGAGCCAGGGCCGGCGCGGCGGAGGGATCTGAGCGTCGCCGTTGGCCTTGACGATGGATGCCACGAGCTTCTGCTGGTCGGTGGGGCCGAGATCCCGAGCCTCGTCGACGGTGCTGGCGGTGAGGTCCTCCCAGCGGTTCTCCCCGCCGAATCGAAGCTCGGCCACCTCGATATCCGCATTCTCCGGTTCGCGACTCGTCCATCCGCCGGCATAGCCGGACTGGAACAGCGCGAGGCGGCCCGGGCCGGTCTTCGCGACACCGCGGCCGGGGATGGCCGGGTCGAAATGCGCGGCGTCCTTGATGCCCACCACGTCCTGGCTGTCGGACTCGTCGGCCATGCGAAGAGCGATGCGCAGGTTGGTGTTTGCCCGCAGGTTGTCTTTGATGACACCGGCCGGGCGCTGGGTCGCCATGATCAGGTGGATGCCGAGCGAGCGACCGCGCTGGGCGATGTCGACGACTCCGTCCACGAACTCCGGCACGTCTCCGACCAGGGCGGCGAACTCGTCGATGACGAGCACGAGGGCTGGCGGGCTGTCCGGGTCGCCGCGCTTCTCCAGCTCGAGCAGGTCCTTGGCCTTCTTGCGGTTGAGCAGGTGCTCCCGGTAGTGCAGTTCGGCGCGGAGGGAGGTGAGCGCGCGACGCACCAGGTGCGGGCTCAGGTCGGTGACAAGGCCGACGGTGTGCGGGAGCGAGACGCAGTCGGCGAAGGCCGAACCGCCCTTGTAGTCCACGAACAGGAAGGTTACGCGGTCGGGACTGTACTCGGCAGCCATGCCGAGAACCCAGGCCTGGAGAAACTCGCTCTTGCCGGCTCCGGTCGTGCCGCCGACGAGCGCGTGCGGCCCCTGGGTGCGCAGGTCGAGGTGCAGCGGATCCACCCCGGCCGATCCGATGATCGCGCGCAGCTTGCCGGCCCGGCGAGGCTTCGGAACCGCGCCGGGAGTGCGGTCGTGCATTGAGGCGTTCTGCCGCCAGCGGTCGATGACCGCGTCGCTGGTCTCGATCAGTTCATGGCCGAGCAGCGTGATCATCGAGACCGAGCGCGGGATATCGCTGGAGTCGGCGACGAGGGCTCCCGCGTCGATCACCGGGGCGAGCTGCTTCGCGAAGTCGAGCGCACGGGCGGAATCCACCTGCTCGGTCTCGACCTCGGTGATGGTCTCGCCGAGACGCACGAGCCCGACCGTGCCGAGCGCGGACTCCGGCTCGAGGTGCAGGTAGGTGCGGCAGACCGCGGGAAGAGCCGGCACACTCGGCGCGACCCAGATCGGGTACACGCCCGCATCGGCGGCCTGCTCAGCGAGCTGCACGAGACGTGCGCGGTCGACCGCCACGTCATCGGAGATGAGCAGCACGATCGCGGGCACCGGTGATGGGGTGCCGACAGTGGTGTTGGCGGAGCCGACCTCCGCGCCACGCTCGAGCGCGGCGCCCTCCTGCTCCATTGCACCGCGGCGCTGGGCGCCCTTGCCCGCAAGGCGGTCGGCGACGAGACCCTCGATCGCGGAGAGGAGCTGGGATCCGCTCGCCGCACTGTCGGCGAGGTGGCTGACCTCGAGCGGGCTGTGCGGCGACGAGGTGTGCGGCATCCACTTGAGCCACTCGAGCTCTCGGGACCAGGCCGGACTCACGAGGGCGGCGACGACGAGCTCCGCCGGGGAGTGCAGCGCGGTGATCTGTACGAGCACGGAGTTGACCGAGCCGAGGGTCGCGGAGGTGGGGCCGGCGATGCCGAGCGCTCCCGAGTCGAAGAGGTTGTCGATGATAGGCACGCCGGCGATCATCCGGTTCTCCTCGACGACGGTGTCGAGGCGGCTCTGGAACTCCGGCAGCATCTCGCCCTTGGGCTGGGTCAACACGACGTTGCGTGAGGCCATGGTGCCGATGCCGATGCGCACGTTGAGGAATGACCAGTGCTCCGGGCGACGGGTCCAGAGCAGCGGACCACGACGGATCGCCTGGTCGAACGCCTGCTCGGTGGAGGGCGACTCGTTGATGCGCAGCTCGATCTCCCTCACCCGCTCCTCTTCGAGCTGGGTGGTGAGCGAGGAGAGATGCACATCGAACTTGCCGATGGCCTTCTTGAGACGCCGTTTCTCGCGGGTCTTGCCGGTGAAGAAGTTGCCGATCAGCATGACCGGGGACATTGCGACGAAGAGGAGCGAGGACGGGTTCTTCGAAATGTAGAACATGGCCCCTCCCATGAGGATCGGGGCGATCATCGCAAGCAGCGGGAATGGCTGGTCGGGCTTCTCCGCCGGCACCGCCGGGCCGGCGAATTCCTGGCCGGCGTAGCGCCGCTCCACCTTCGGGGAGCGGTTGAAGAAGATCGGGCCCGCCGTCGGCGCCACCCCGCTCATCACGGCGGAGTCCGCCACGGTGACACGCACCTCGGAGTCACCGATGAGCAGCGTCTCCTCCTTCTCGATGCGAAGGCGGGTGACGATTCCGCCGTCGACGACGACTCCGTTGGCCGAGCCGAGATCCACGACCTCCACCACGGAGGAGACCTCGAAGCGCACGTGGCGTTTGGAGACGAGCGGATCGTGAAGGGTGATGTCTGCCGCATCCTCCCGCCCGAGCACTGTGGTGCCCGCCGCGAGCGGGAACTCGCGCCCGGCGTCCGGCCCAGCCACGACGGTGAGGGTCGCGATCGTCGGTGCCTTGCCCGATGCTGGGGGCTGGTAGTAGGTGCCGGCATCCGCGATGCTCACGGTGGCTCCGCTGCCGATCCAGGCTTCCCCGAGAGGAGCGTCCGGCGGCAGGAGGAGGGCCTCACTCTGCCCGGGGAGGGTGGCGTGCAGCGTGAGGACGCGCTGTGGATCGGGCTTCGCTGTTGCAGCATGCGGATCGAGCCGAGCGATCGTCGCCGCGACATCCGAGATGCTCGCCGAGGCATCCGCGGTGACGACGATGTCGTCAGTTACTCCGGATGCCCGCCGAAGGGTCAGCTTGAGACGCACGTTTTTCCTCCCCCGAGGCGACCTGCTGGGCGCTCAGGCAAGTATAGGGAGAAGAGAGAGACAAACTCACTCGTTGCGATCGCGGTCATCGCGGTTCTCCCACCACCACTTCGGAGCCTGGCCCGCTCCGCCGCTGTCACGGTAGGAGAGCAGCAGGAAGAAGGCCAGGGCAACGGCGAAGGCGATCACGGCGACGGCGACGGCGAAGGGCCCGACCGCATTCGACCCGAAGAAGAGCAGAGACAGCAGCGGCCGCCCCTTGCCGAGGGAGTAGAGGGTCGATCCGCTGATCAGGAAGAAGAAGTAGGTGAGGACGGCGGTGATGAGGGAGGCCGCAAGCACGGAACCCCGGCGCCGGCCGAAGCTGACGAGCAGGGCGTACAGAGCCGCGGTCGCCACAGCGAACATCGTCGGGGCGATGAGCGGGCCAGCATCCCGCTCGGTGAGCACCTCACGGTCCGCGTACAGGCTGATGATGCCGCTGGCTGCGATCGCGAGCGCAAGGAAGAGCACGACGGCGAACACTGCGATCATGCTCGCGTAGCGCGTTCGTGCATCCACCCGGTCGAGCTAGATCGTCGTGGCGGGCGCCGCGTAGCGCGACTTCTCGTACTCCGCCGTGCGCTCGGCCGACTCCCGGTCGAAGGTGTCGCGCGCCTCTAGGTTGCGCACCTTGACCTTGCGGCCTCGAGCGCTGATGAGCGCGCCCATCCACATGGATACCTCGCGGGCAAGCAGTGCAGCCGCGATGATGAAGGGGCTGGCGAGAGCGGCCGAGAAGAGCCGGGCCGCGCTGTTCGGGGTGAGGGCGAAGACGTTGTTGACCAGCAGGCTGGTGCCGACGGATCCGAAGTAGACGACGAGCCCGACGAACAGGCTCCCCAGCACGTAGCTCCACCAGGAGGCCCGATTGGCGAGCAGCACGACGATGACGAAACCGACGAAGAAGAACGCGATGGGCGTGTAGTACGCCAACGAGCCGAAGAAGTCGAAACGGAAGTCACCGATCTCCACCGCGTGAATCGTCGCGATGGCCACCGCGTACAACGCGGCGAAAACCACGCTCGACAACAGGGCGATCAGAACACCGAATCCGCGGTTGCCCTTGCGGCGAGGCGGCACCGGCGAAGGCACGTAGATCGTCTGCATGGAAGCGGCGGAGGTCGCTGCGAGTGGAACGGATGCCGGCTCGCGCTCGGTCACGGTGGTTTCCGCTGCGGCCGGGTCGGAGGTCGCCACAACCGGTTCAGAATCGGACGGCGAGGCCGTGGTGAGGGTGGCTGGCGGAGCGGCCGGCGGAACCTCGACGAGGTCGTACACCGGCTCCTGCTCCGATGTCGCCGGCAATTCCTCCGCCGGCACGATCTCGCCGTCGATGTCTGGTCCGTCGACGCGTTTCGGCGGCTGGGTCGCAGCAGTCTCGGGCGTGTTGTCGCTCATCGGTGCCACTCCTCACAGGCTGGCCGGGGCGTCCCGGCAGTTCACGTCACTCTAGCAATGACGGGGAACTGCCGGGAGTTCGGCTCGCGCAGGGAGGGTTTTACGGGGTAGTGGTCGCGGCGGCTGCGGCCGGCGTTGCGGTTGCCGGATCCGCCAATGCGTAGACGTTGCCGGCGAGATCGCCGGTAAACACTCCGCCCACACTGGACACGGTGAGGGTCGTCACCAGAAACAGCCGCGGTCCAGACTGCAGTGCCCCGGCGAAGGCCATGACCTGGTCATAACTTCCACTGACAGAGACCTGAATCGGTATCACAAACAGTCCACTTGACGGGTTCGCGGGCGTCACGGAGGGGGCCGCCGTGCCTGCCGCCGGTGCCGAAGGACTCGGGGAGGGGCTGGGGGTAGCAGCTGGCGCTCCAGCGGCGGCTGCAGGAGCCGCCACGACGGGCGCGACGTAAGCGGAGACCCCACTCACGGCGACGCTTCTCAGGGTGATCCCTTGGGCGTCCCCGTACTCCTTGATGGTGCGCAGGAAGACGGGCATGTCCGCGGTAGCCGGTATTGAACCGCGGAGAGTATCGAGCTCCCCCTGTGTAACGCCGATGTTCTCGAACTGCTTCTTCAGAGCGACGAGCTTTGTCGCATTGAGATCGTTCGCCGAAGTGACGCTGGCGCGGTCCTCGTCAGCGGATGCCACCTGAGAGAGGATCGGAGAGACCCCTACGATCCACCCGAGGATTCCAACCAGGGCTATCGCGCCGAGGATTGCCAAAGTGAGGATACGGTCGCGGTTCATTTCTTCGCTGCTTTCACCGGGGCGAAGCGCTCGGAGAGCGCGTCTGAATTGACCAGGAGGTCGACTTCGACCGTGTAGTGACCGGTCACCTCGACCAGGGTCACACTTCCTGGCATTGCGGCGACGAATCCCTTCATCTTGGCTAAGTTGTCGAGCCAGTCTGAGATGGGCTGCTGCGGGCTGTCCGCGGTGATCTTGACGTCGGCGATGTGACTCGGCGTC
The DNA here is from genome assembly GCF_014217685.1 of Glaciihabitans sp. INWT7. Classification (NCBI taxonomy): domain Bacteria; kingdom Bacillati; phylum Actinomycetota; class Actinomycetes; order Micrococcales; family Microbacteriaceae; genus Glaciihabitans; species Glaciihabitans sp. INWT7. The sequence continues at coordinate 2,977,107 of NZ_CP043653.1, forward strand.
AGGGTGTCGGTCGAGGCGACCGGTGCGACTGCGGCGACACCTGTCTCTGCGGTGAAAGCTGTGATCGTAGTTCCCGCGGGCAGGGTGGCCCTGATGCTCTCTAGATACGGCGCCCACAGGATTTCGTCTGCAGCGGCAATGGGCTGCGACAACTTGATCTGGTCGACTTGACTCTGAAGCGTCGTCACGTCGCTGTATTTCGCCCGAGCCAGAGTGAGGAGACTGCTACGAGACTGCTCGTTGGCGAGTTGGGCGTTCGCAGTAAAAAGCGCGAATGTCGCGCCGACCGTAGCCAGGATCGCGAGGACGACGACGATCACCAGTCCGGCGAGAAGGCGCCGCCTGAGCGCTCGGGACTTCTGACCCTCGCCGACCTCTCGTGGCAGAAGGTGCACCCGCGGCATCCCTCCGAGGATGAGCGAGGCGTCGACCGAGGGCCGGCCGAGTGTGATGGCGCTCATGCGGCTGTCCCCAGTGCGAGACCGATTGCTACTGTCATGGACGAATCCACGCCTCTCTCTTTCATAGCCTTGTCCGCCTGGCGCCCGATCGCGATGTTGCCGAACGGATCACCCGCCGAGACAGGCAGCCTGGTGTATTCCGAAACCGCTGCACCGAACCCTCCGAGCGCTGAGCCGCCGCCTGAGAGCACGACGCGTTCGATCGTGTTGCTCGCCCCGGTGGAGGCGAAGTAGGTGAGGGTGTTGCGCAGGCTCGTGATGAGCTCGCCGGTCGTCTCGAAGATGATTCCCACGGCGGCGTTCTCCTCGGCGGTCGTGGGTGCGGTCGCGAGCCCGAGCGCTCGTTTCGCCCGCTCCGCAACCTCCATCGACACTCCCATCCGGCTGGATAGAGCATGGGTGAGGTCGTCACCACCGGTGGGGATGATGCGCACGAATCGCGGAACGCCATCGGAAGAGACCACGACGGTCGTCGTCGTGGCGCCGACGTCGATCATCGCGGAGGTACCGCTGAGCTGCGAACCGCGGAGGAGGATGCGGCTGAGGGCGAAGGGGATCAGGTCGACCGCGACGGGGTTGAGTCCGGCGAGCTGCACGGCCTTCACGTTGCCGAGCACCGCCTCCTTGAGCGCGGCGACCAGCAGTCCGTTGATGACCGGACCGTTGGCATCCACCCCTTCACTGATCGGGTAGAAGTCGAGAAGTGCGTCTTCCGTCGGAAAGGGCAGCATCTCCTGCACGTGGAACGGAAGGGATTCGCGGATGCGATTGAGGGGCGCCTTCGGCACGCTCAGGTCGCGCGCGAGCACCCGTGAATTGCCGATTCCCAGCACGACGTTCTTCGTGCTGAAGCCACCCGCGGACCACAGTTGCTTGAGCACCGTCGCGACGGTCGCCGGCTCGGCGACCTCGCCGCGGTTGACCGCTCCGGGCGGTAGGGGAAGCGAGTGGTAGCGCAAGAGCTCCGGGCGCGACTTCGATGCCGCGCCGAGCTCCGCTGCTCGAATGCCATTTGCGCTGATGTCGAGTCCGACAATTGTTTTCGCCATTTTTCCCCCTGGGTGATGCGTGTGCTAGGCGACCGTGAGGTCGAATACTGAAAGGTAACTTGCGAAGACCGCGTTGCCTACGACGATTCCGAGCCAGGCCCCCGCGAACATCCACGGCCCGAAAGGGATTCCGCTCTTGCGGCCCGCGCGCTTCGTCGCGAGAAGAATTATCGAGAAGACCCCCGCCAGCAGGAATGCGCTGAACGCACCGACCGCGACGGCTCCCCAGCCCGCCCAGCCCAGATAGATGCCGAGCACGCCCGCCAGCTTGACGTCCCCGAGACCCATGCCTCCGGGGTAGACGAGAGCCATCACGAGATAGAAGAGGAACAGCCCCGCCATGGCGATGCCCGACCCGATCAGCGGGCCGAAGTCACCCGACAGGAAGCTCGCGGCGCCGAAGAGCGCAGCGCCAACGGCATAGGCGGGAATGACGATCACGTTCGGGAGCTTGTGCACGTCCAGGTCGATCAGTGCGAGCGCGATGGTTATTGCGGCGAGATAGAGGAAGGCAACCATGACGAGTACTGCGGCGACTGCGCCAGCGGATGTCGTGGCCGCAAACGCCGCCGGGGCGAAGCCGAGAGCAACCAGGGCGAATGAGAGTGAGGTGGCGAGTTCGACAAGGGGGTAGCGCGCGGAGATGGGTGCCGCGCAGTTCCGGCACTTGCCGCGGAGGAGCAGCCAGGACAGCACCGGGATGTTGTCGTAGGGCTTGATCTCGTGCTCGCAATTGGGGCACGCGCTCGGCGGCGACACTATGGACTTACCGATCGGCACCCGATAGACCACCACGTTGAGAAAAGATCCGAGGAGAAGACCGAGCACTGCCGCAAGCACGACAGTCACGGCGATCATTTGCTGTACTCCTTGTAACCACTTACGTCCGAGTCGCTGTAGATCGCGGGCGCGTTCCACTTCTGCTCCAGGCCGCCGTTGCAACCGGTGACGATCATCTTCGACCACTGACCGCTCGTGTAGGTGTCAGTAGCATCTACCGCGAGGCAGCGACCGAGGTAGTCGGTGAAGAGATAGCTGGTCGCGTACGTGCCTGTGTTGAGAAAACGTGTCCACCTCTGCGTCGTACTATTCCCGTTGTTGCAGAGGGTGAAAGTGACCAGCTTTCCGCCGGCCGCTGGAGTCGTGAGGCAGTTCTTCTTGGCCGCGTCACCCTGGTCGTAGACCACGATCTGCTGATTGCCAAGGGACTGACTCGGAAGCGTGGGCTCGGTGTAGAACCATTTGTGGTTCCAGTTGAGCTTCGTTCCCGTGCCTGTCGGATCCTGCTTGCACGGGTAGGAGATCATGAAGGCTTTGCTTATCGTCTGGTCCGTTACGTCGGCGCAGCGGCCGAATTCCTTGTAGTTCACCATCTGGTTGGTGTTGTAGCTTGCCGCACCTGCTCCCACGGCCGTCGTCGGTGTGAATCCGCCGCCCGTGCTGGCGCTCACGGTCAGCACCACATCGGCAGCAGGAGTGGCGGAGCTGAGATAGAAGTTGGAATAGTCGGTGTTGTTTGCCTGCTGGCCCTGCCAGGTATTCGAGCCGAACCAGCTCCACAACTGGTTCCAGCGAGTCGCATCCGAGCGACATACCGCAAGTACCGCGTTTCCGGCGAGAGCAGCTGTCTTCCCGGCATTTGTCGGGCTGGAGATGCAAAGCGGCGTGGTGAGGACAGAGCTGGCGAGCTTGATCTCGTAGTCGACGTCGTAAACCCAGAGCTGCAAGGTGTCACTCACCGACGAGCAGTTGGCCGCTGACTTGAAGACGACGGTGGACCCCACGACGGCAGAACTTGCCTGGAGGCAAAAGCCGTTGTTGTAGTCGTAGATACGGCCACCGGCGATGTTGACATTGGACACCTTGAACTTGTAGACCGCTGAGATGTAGCGGTTTCCGTAGGTGGCATCTGCCTGGCCGGGTACTGCCGCCCCGATGCCGTCGGCGAGAGCCAAGACGAAGAGAGGCTGTGTAGTTCCCGAGAGCACGCTGCCCGTACAGTTCATGTCATTCGCGTCTTGCCACGCGATGTCCTTGCCGGTGGGATCGACCATGAAGTATTTCATGACGACGGAGTAGGTCGAGGTTGCGTCGTTCCCATCGACCTTCCCCGCTACCGTGCAGGGCAGCTTCGAGCGGATGCCCGTTGTCTTCCCCGTCGCGATATCCGTCTGCGCCAGGGATCTGACGACTCCAAGTGAAGCTTGAATGCCAGCCTGCGCAGCATAGACAGTGCGAGTGTTCTTCTGCGCGGTGAAGACAGGCGTCGCCTGGGAAAGTATCACGCTGAGCAAAACCACTGACAGTCCCGCCACCAACAGCATGAAAAGGATCGCCGTCAGCAGAGCCACGCCCGCTTCGCTCTGTTCGCGGTCGTGTCGCCGCGCCGCGACAGCGCGGACTGTGTCGAAGAGCCGGGTGATCGCCATCATGACCGATACCCTCCGAAGGTGCAGACGGGAGTCAGCGGATCATTGCTCCGCGACTTGATCGAGGTGTTGCGAGCAATAAACGTCGTCGACATCGATGCTCCCGCATTCTGGGCGTCGGCTCCCGAATTGAGTGACAGAAGAAGTTGTTGGCGTGGAGTGTCGGTTATATTCGCCGGCACCAGCTGGAATGGGTGAGTGGCGACTCCGTCATTCGCCATGTCGGTGAGCTTCACTGACCATGCGGTAGCGCCAGCAGAGTTATTTTCGTCCCACTGGCGGGACTCGAGCCTCAAATTCGTCACCGAAAACCGCCACTGGTAACAGATCGCGACAAGACCGCCAGCGGTGCTCGCTGCGGGCACCCGAAACTCGACGTATTTGTCGCCGGACGCCCCGACCCCCGGGAAGTTGATCGAATCTGAGTAGCGCACTTGCCGATCCATGATCCCGAAGAAGACCAGAGTGCTGTTCGTCGACTGTCCCACAAGTTGCGTGCGGACTTCGCTACGCGAAATCGATGCAACGGACGTAAGCACGATGACCAGGAAAACAGTGAATATCGCCATCGCGACCAACAGCTCGACAAGGCTGAAGCCGGACTGCGAATCCCGTTCCGACCCGTCCGATGAGCGTCGGTCAGCCATTGGTCTTCCATTCCAGGTCGGAGTGGGAATCGATCAGCGTGGAGATCGTGTAGACGCAGGATCCGGCGACGGCGCATTCCTGGCCGGCGGTCCAGCCCACGACTACTATCACCCTCGTGAGCGGCGTGTAACCGGTGTAGATCGCCGGCGCGTAGGCTGCGCCGTCGATTTTTGTGCAGTCTCCGCCTGCAGTCTGTCCCGCGCTCGTGCCGAGCTTCTCGAAGCACGTGCCGATCAGGGTTGTGACCGTATACGCAGTGCCGTTCTGGCTGACCGGATCATCTATCCGAATGGTCTGGGTGCCCGGTAGCGGAAGCGTGTGGTCGTACTCCTGATAGGTGTTGCTGATGCCGCTGATGCCGGAATTTGCGGCAAAGCTGCTTTGAACCAAGGGTTTCGACCTGCCGCCATAGAGGATCGTTGCGGGGAGACCGTTCGCCTTTTCCATCGCCGCGTTCGCGACAGTCACGGCGATCGCCCTGCGCTGCTGGGAAACGGATCCTGTCGTCGCAGAAATTGCAAGGCCGATCGCGGCAGTGGCAACGATGCCCATAATCGCGATAGCAACGATCACCTCGACGAGGGTCATGCCTGTCGAGTCAGCGGCACTGCGCTCGAATCGACGTCTCATGGCTTTCATGGCCCCTCCTCTCGAGTGACTGTCGCATCAGGGATTAAGCGGGAATTGCGAGAACGATGCGGAACATGGACTGGGCCATGTTCCGCATCGTCGCATTGCGTGAAATTACGGTGTGAACTTCCCGAGTCCACCAGCACTGCTGTCGTACGTCTGGCTTCCCGTGACGTTCGCGTTCGATCCGAGGATCGTGTAGGAAGTCGCGCTCGGGGTTACAGTGATCGTGTTGCCATCGCTCACCTTGATGCCGTTGGTCGCGTTGCTCACCGGGAAGGCCGAGAAGGAGCCGCTGTGGCTCGTGCCCCAGGTCTCCACGACGACCGCTGCGTTCTTGAGGTCGGAAGCCACAGAGGCCTTCCAGGCGCTCTGGCGCTGGTTGAGGAACACCGGAATGGCGATCGCGGCGAGGATACCGATGATGATGATGACGACGAGGAGCTCGATGAGCGTGAAGCCCTTCTCCCCATCCTTACGAGCCTCACGGCCGGCCGTCATGGCCTTGTTCATGCGAATGATCATGTGATTGATTCCTGTTCATTGAGAATGTTGATGGACAGGTGGCCCCCAATTGCAATGCCCCCTGAGATCATGTTGGCCGCACCGTTAGCCCCGCGGAATCCCGCAAACAGGGGTAATACAGCCAGAATGCGCCCCCAGTACGGGGGCAAGTCGGCGATTCCGGTTACGCCAAAGCGACAGCATCCGATAGGGGTGCTGTCGCTCTGGCTCACTGGAAGACGGGACTAGGGCGTGAACTTCCCCAGGCCGCCGGCAGCTCGGTCATAGACCTGGCTGCCGGGGCTCACGTTCGCGTTCGACCCGAGAATGGTGAAGGTGGTCGCGCTCGGGCTCACCACGATCGTGTTGCCCTCGGTCGCCTTGATGCAGTTGGTCGCATTGCTCACCGGAAAGTCCGCGAACGACCCGTCGTGGTTCATTCCCCAGGTCTCGACGACGATCGCGGCATTCTTCAGGTCACTCGCCACCGTCGCCTTCCAGGCGCTCTGGCGCTGGTTGAGGAACACCGGGACGGCAATCGCGGCCAGTATGCCGATGATCACGATGACGACCATCAACTCGATCAGCGAGAAGCCGGCCTCACCCTGAATGCGAGCTTCCCGCACCCGGGCCAATTTACGGTTTGTGCGGTTGATCATCTGGTTGGTCCCTGATCGGAGCGGGCGAGACTATTTGTTGATCTCATTGAAGATGGTGAAGATGGGCATGTAGAGCGCCACGATCATGCCGCCGATGACAGTGCCGATCACAGCGATCATCAAGGGCTCGATGAGGGATGTCAGCGCTTCTGCGGTGCTCTGAACCTCTTCTTCGTAGAAGTCGGCGACCTTGGTCAGCATGATCTCCAGTGCCCCCGAATCCTCTCCGACGGCGATCATCTGCACCACCATCGACGGGAAGATCGGCTGTTCTGCGAGCGGTGCAGCGATCGAATTACCCGTACGCACAGACTCCTGGACTTTTTTCAGTGCATTTTCGATCACCCAGTTGCCCGAGGTCTCTCCGACGATACTGAGGGACTGCAGGATCGGAACTCCGGCGGCGATCATCGCTGAGAAATTGCGGGTGAACCGCGCGACAGCCACTTTTGCGAACAGCCCGCCGAACACAGGGATCTTGAGCTTGAGCGGGTCGAATACGCTCCGAACGCTGTCCTTCTCCTTATTCAACCGCCACCAGACGCTGGAGCCCACTATGGCCACGACGAGAAGAGGGAAGATCCAGATCATGTTCTGAGAGAGCGTCACAAGAATCTGCGTCGGCAGCGGCAGGTGTCCACCGAGGCTCGTAAACATCGCCTGGAATACCGGCACGATGAAGATGAGCATGGCGATGACCGCCACGAAGGCCATGATGAGCACGGCGATCGGGTAGGTCAGTGCGGACTTGATGGTCGCGCGCAGCTTCACGTCGGATTCGAAGTTGTTCGCGATCGACTCGAGCGCTCCGTCCAGGAAGCCACCGGTCTCGCCGGCACGCACCAGATGGATCATCAGGCGCGGGAAGACTCGGGGGAACTTCGCGAAGCTCGCCGACAGCGAAGAACCGCCTTCGATGTCGGAGCGGACCTCACCGAGCGTGGACGCGAGGGCCTTGTTCTCGGTCTGGTCGGCGAGGATGGTGAGCGTGCGCAACAGCGAGAGTCCGGCAGCGATCATGGTCGCCATCTGGCGGCTCATGATGGCGAGGTCCTTGAGCCCGACTCCCTTGCTGAGGAACTTGATCTCCATGTTGAGACCGGTGCCCTCTTTGGACTCCTCGATCGAGGTCGGGGAGACCCCCATCGAGCGCAGGCGCATCGCCGCGTTCGATTCGGTGGATGCTTCGAGCCTGCCCTTGACGACCTTGCCCTGTGCATCCCGGCCCTTGTAGGCGTAGGCGAGAGTGGCCATTATTCACCGATCTTTCTCGAGTAGGCGTCCTTGAAGTCGATCCCGGTGGCAGCCATCGCCTGGGCTGCGACATCCGTCGCGCTCTCGTTGCGATGGATGAGCTGCTTCAGCGATTCGGCATCCTGCGCCTTCTCGATCGCGGCGGCCACCGTGATGGTGCCCGCATTGGCGAGGTCGGCGAGGTGCGAGTCCATCGTGTGCATGCCGTGGTCTCGGCCCGCCTGCATCGCGGAGGCGATCTGGTAGGTCTTGCCCTCACGGATGAGGTTGTTGATGGCGGGCGTAGCGATGAGGATCTCGGTGGCCACCACTCGGCCCGATCCGCTCGCCTTCTTTACCAGCGTCTGGCAGACGACGCCCTGAAGCACGGCGGCGAGCTGGGACCGCACCTGGCCCTGCTGGTGCGGGGGGAACACGTCGATGATGCGGTCGATGGTCTGGGCCGCGTCCTGGGTGTGGAGGGTTGCGAACACGAGGTGGCCGGTCTCAGCGGCCGTGAGAGCCACCGAGATCGTCTCGAGGTCTCGGAGCTCACCGATCAGGATCACGTCGGGGTCCTGCCGCAGCACGTGCTTGAGTGCGGCCTGGAAGCTGTGGGTATCGGGACCGACCTCGCGCTGGTTCACGAGCGACTTGTGGTTCTTGTGCATGAACTCGATCGGGTCTTCCACCGTGACGATGTGGTCGGCGCGAGTGCGGTTCACCAGGTCGATGAGCGCCGCGAGAGTGGTGGACTTGCCCGAACCGGTCGGGCCGGTCACGAGCACGAGGCCACGTGGGAGCTTGGCGAATCGGCCGATGGTCTCGGGCACGCCGAGGTCCTTCAGCTGCTTGATCTCGGTGGGGATGAGTCGGAATGCCGCGCCCATCGAGTTGCGCTGCTGGTAGATGTTCACGCGGAATCGGGCGTTGGCCGAGAGCGTGTACGCCAGGTCGAGCTCGAGCTCCTTATCGAAGGCGACGCGCTGCTCCGGCGTCAGGATGCTGAGAAGCGCGGAAGTGACCTTGGCCCGGTTCCAGACCGAGGTGCCGCCCACCTGCCGAAGCACTCCGTCGACCCGGATGGTGGGCGGTGCGTTGACCGTGACGTGGAGGTCGGATGCTCCCGAGTACAGCACGTCGGTGAGCGCGGCGATGAGATCGGCATCGACGTTGAGGCGCGGAGAGGAATTGCCCTCCCCCGCGGTCGGCTCCTCGAAGAACGGTGAGTCGTCTGCATCCTGCTCATCGTCGAGGTCATAGGTCGACGCCGACCCTGAGGTGATATCGGCGAGTGCCTGCTCGAGCAACGTGCTGGTCTCCGAGGGGGCCGGGGGCGGAGTCGGTGCCGCGACCACGGGAGCCGACGCTTCGAAGAGGTCGTAGGCGGGAGGCGCGGTGGGTGCTTCATAGGTGTGGGAGACGGTGGGCGGCGGCGCGGCGGCGTACGCGGGAGGCGAATAGGCGGGTGCGGCACTGGCGGGCGGCACGATCGTGAGGTCCCAGGCATCCGGCTCCACGGTCGGAGAATAGGCTCCGGCGACCGGGGCGACTCCGAAGGGGGAGGTCCCCGCGACGGGCGGCGCGAGGTCGGGCGTGTGCCGGTGCGGCTGGCTGGTGAAGAACTCCTCCGGCGGAAGCTGGCCGGCGGGCTCGACATACTCCGGAGCCGCGTAGGTCGGTGCTGCATAGCCCAACGGATCCGCGTTCATCGCGGCCGCATCGGCGGCGGCCTGCGCAGCCCGGCGCGGCGACAGGATCGGCGTGATGTTGCCCACCGGAATCTCATACGGCTGGTTCATTCGGATTTCCCCCTTGGTACAAAGTGCGGACCGCGACCCCCTCGGACGCGGAAACAGGTGTGAGTTAGGCGACCACGCGCAGAATCTCTTCGATCGAGGTGAGACCCATCTGGGCCTTCGACCAGCCGTCCTGCCGAAGCGTGAGCATGCCCTCGGCCATCGCGACGCTCTTGATCTCGGCGCTCGAGGCACGACGCACGGCCATGCGCTCGATCTCTTCGCTCACCGCCATGATCTCGTGGATCGCGATGCGTCCGCGGTAGCCTGTGTTCGAGCAGACCGAGCATCCGATCGGCTGATGAAGGGTCGGAACCGGCTGTTCGGGATCGATGTAGAACCCGAACGCGGCCATCTCGGTGGCGACCGGCGTGTAGGGCTCCTTGCAGCGATCGCAGAGTCGCCTAGCGAGTCGCTGGGCCACCACGGAGTCGAGTGCGGAACCGACGAGGAACGGCTCGATCTCCATCTCGATGAGACGGGTGATCGCGCTCGGCGCGTCGTTGGTGTGAAGGGTCGAGAGCACGAGGTGGCCGGTGAGTGAGGCTTCGATGGCGATCTGCGCCGTCTCGTGGTCGCGGATCTCACCGAGCAGTACGACGTCGGGGTCGGATCGCAGGATGGATCGGAGGGCGCTGGCGAAGGTCAGACCGGCCTTCGGGTTCACCTGCACCTGGTTGATGCCGGCCATGCGGTATTCCACCGGGTCCTCGACGGTGATCACGTTGATCTCGGGCTTCGCCACAGTGTTGAGCGTCGTGTACAGGGTCGTCGACTTGCCCGATCCCGTCGGCCCGGTGACGAGGATCATGCCGTACGGCTTCGTGTACGACTTCTTGTAGACGTCGAAGTTACGCTTCAACAGTCCGAGGTCGTCGAGGCTCATGCTGGATCCCGAGTTGTCGAGGATTCGCATGACGACCTTCTCGCCCCACACCGTGGGGAGGGTCGCGACGCGCAGGTCGATCTTTCGACCGGCGTGGATGACCGAGAGGCGGCCATCCTGTGGTTTGCGTCGCTCGGCGATGTCGATGTCGCTCATGATCTTGAGGCGGGAGATCACGCCGTTCTGGATCTGCTTTGGCGCGCGTTGCATCTCGTGCAACACTCCGTCGATGCGGTACCGAACGCGCATCTCATGCTCGGCCGGCTCGATGTGGATGTCCGAGGCGCGGTCCTGGATGGCCTGGCTGATGAGCAGGTTGACGAAGCGCACGATCGGCGCATCGTCTTCGAATGATTCGCTTCCCACCGGAACCATGTCGGCGGAGGGCTTGACCTCCTCCTCCAGTGCGGTGGTGAGGTCGCTGAGTTCCCCGTCGGCGCGAAGAAGGCGATTCATGGCGTTGCGCAGGTCCTGGCGCTCCGCGACTACCGCGTTCACACGCATGCGTGTTGCCGCTCGAATATCGTCGAGGGCGAACACGTCGCCGGGGTTGGCCATGGCCACGGTGATGGTGTCTCCGGCAACCGACAGCGGCAGCAGATCGTGGCGGCGGCAGAGGGTGGCGGAGACGAGCGAGACCGCGGTGCGGTCGATGGGGAAGTCCACGAGTTCCACAAAGGGAAGCCCGGCTTGTGCGGCACGTGCTGACGCGACCTGGACGTCGGTGAGCACTCCCTTGTCGATCAGGTTGATGATCTGGAGTTCATCGGTGGCGGGATCTCCACTGATGTCATCGAGACTCTCGATCGGCATGAGGCCACGGATGATGAGGATCTCAGCAACTGAAGACATTCCCGCGCCCTTTCTGTTCGCTTTAAACGGGAAGGCGCAAAACGAAAGTAGGACGATCCCCCCGGAAATCCCACGTTATAGGCGCAGGAGGAGCAAACACAGTCCCGCGATAGGGGGGCACGGCGTGGTTAACCACGAATGGCCCCTCACCGTAGTAAGGGGCCATTCGCGTGGTGGGGTAGTGCTTAGTTGTACGTACCCGGCGTGTAGTCGTCCGACGAGAAGCTGTCGAAGTCGACGAACGAGAGGTCCGCCTCCGAGAACACCGAGTCATCAGTGAAGATGCGGTTCGGGTAGCGCTCGGCCTTCGCCTCTTCCGTCGCCTCGACGGAGACGTTGCGGTACTTCGGCAGGCCGGTTCCGGCAGGAATCAGCTTTCCGATGATCACGTTCTCCTTCAGGCCCATCAGCGGGTCGGACTTGCCCTCCATGGCGGCCTGCGTGAGAACACGCGTGGTCTCCTGGAACGACGCGGCCGACAGCCACGACTCGGTCGCGAGGGATGCCTTGGTGATACCCATGACCTCCTGGCGAGCGGATGCGGTCTTCTTGCCCTCGGTGAGCGCGGAGCGGTTGAGCTCGTTGTACTTGAGGCGGTCGACGAGCTCACCCGGAAGCAGCCCGGTGTCACCGTGGTCGACGACAGTCACCTTGCGGAGCATCTGGCGAACGATGACCTCGATGTGCTTGTCGTGAATCGGCACACCCTGCGAGCGGTAGACGCCCTGCACACCGCTGACGAGGTGGATCTGAACGGCACGGACACCGCGGACTCGAAGAACTTCCTTCGGGTCGATGGCACCGACGTGCAGCTGCTGCCCGAGCTCGACGTGCTGGCCGTCCTCCACGAGGAGGGTCGCGCGCTTGAGCACCGGGTAGGCGATCGGCTCGTCACCGTTGTCGGGGGTCAGGATCAGCTTGCGGCTGCGGTCCGTGTCCTCGATGGTGATGCGACCGGCGGCCTCGGCGATCGGGGACGCACCCTTGGGGGTACGGGCCTCGAACAACTCGGTGACGCGCGGCAGACCCTGGGTGATGTCATCCGCGGATGCCACACCACCGGTGTGGAAGGTACGCATCGTGAGCTGCGTTCCGGGCTCACCGATCGACTGGGCCGCGATGATGCCGACGGCCTCTCCGATGTCGACGAGCTTTCCGGTGGCGAGCGAACGGCCGTAGCAGGTCGCGCACACACCGACAGCGGACTCACACGTGAGCACCGAACGCACCTTGATGTTGTGAACACCGGCCGCGAGCAGGGTGTCGAGCAGCACGTCTCCGACGTCCGCGCCGGCCTGGGCGATGACCTCGCCCTTGTCGTTGACGGCGTCAGCGGCGAGGCTGCGAGCGTAGACCGAGTTCTCGACGTTGACGTCCAGCGACCAGTTGCCTGCGGCATCCTGAACGGCGATCGGCATGTCGAGGCCCTTGGTGGTGCCACAGTCGTCCTCGCGGATGATGACATCCTGCGACACGTCGACCAGTCGACGCGTCAGGTACCCGGAGTCTGCGGTGCGGAGCGCCGTGTCGGCCAGTCCCTTGCGAGCACCGTGAGTCGCGATGAAGTACTCGGCGACCGAGAGTCCTTCGCGGTAGCTCGAGATGATCGGGCGGGGGATGATCTCACCCTTCGGGTTCGACACGAGTCCACGCATACCGGCGATCTGGCGAACCTGCATCCAGTTACCACGGGCACCAGAGGTGACCATGCGGTTGATGGTGTTGTCGGCAGGCATGTTGTCTTCCATCGCCTTGGCGACTTCGGCCGTTGCCTTGTTCCAGATCTCGATGAGCTCCTGGCGACGCTCTGCGTCGGTCGTGAGGCCCTTCTCGAACTGGGTCTGAACCTTCGTGGCCTGCTTCTCGTAGCCCTCGATGATCTGGCGCTTGTTCGGCGGGGTGAGCACGTCGCTGAGCGCGACGGTCACACCGGAACGGGATGCCCAGTGGAATCCGGCGTCCTTGATGCGGTCGAGTGCTGCGGCGACCTCCACCTTGGGGTACCGCTCGGCGAGATCGTTGACGATCGCGGAGAGCTGGCCCTTGTCGGCGACGGCCTCGACGTAGGGGTAGTCCGACGGAAGGGTCTCGTTGAAGATGGCTCGACCGAGGCTCGTGTTCACGAGCACGGGCTTGCCTGCTTCGAATCCTTCCGGCTCCTGTCCCTCGGCGAAGGCGACATCCGACAGGCGGATGCGCACCTTCGCGTTCAGGTCGACCGAGTGCTGGTCGTGAGCGAGGATCGCCTCGGCGATCGAGGAGAACGCGCGGCCTTCGCCGACGACGCCTTCCTTGAGCGTGGTGAGGTGGTGCAGACCGATGATCATGTCCTGCGTGGGCAGGGTGACCGGACGGCCGTCGGAGGGCTTCAGGATGTTGTTCGACGCGAGCATGAGGATGCGCGCCTCGGCCTGGGCCTCGACGGACAGCGGAAGGTGCACAGCCATCTGGTCACCGTCGAAGTCGGCGTTGAACGCCGCACAGACGAGCGGGTGGAGCTGGATGGCCTTGCCCTCGACGAGCTGAGGCTCGAACGCCTGGATACCCAGGCGGTGAAGGGTGGGTGCACGGTTGAGCAGCACGGGGCGCTCGCGGATGATCTCCTCGAGCACGTCCCACACCTGCGGGCGCGAACGCTCGACCATGCGCTTGGCGCTCTTGATGTTCTGAGCGTGGCTGAGGTCGATGAGGCGCTTGATCACGAACGGCTTGAACAGCTCGAGTGCCATCTGCTTGGGCAGACCACACTGGTGCAGCTTGAGCTGCGGGCCGACGATGATCACGGAACGACCGGAGTAGTCCACGCGCTTTCCGAGCAGGTTCTGGCGGAAACGACCCTGCTTTCCCTTGAGCATGTCGCTCAGGGACTTCAGGGCGCGGTTGCCGGTACCGGTGACGGGGCGACCACGGCGACCGTTGTCGAACAGTGCGTCGACGGCCTCCTGCAGCATCCGCTTCTCGTTGTTGACGATGATCTCGGGAGCACCGAGGTCGAGCAGACGACGAAGTCGGTTGTTGCGGTTGATCACACGACGGTAGAGGTCGTTGAGGTCGGAGGTCGCGAAACGTCCACCGTCGAGCTGCACCATCGGGCGCAGTTCCGGCGGGATGACCGGCACGACTTCGAGCACCATGGCGGCCGGCGAGTTGCCGGTCTGGAGGAAGGAGTTGACCACGCGCAGTCGCTTGATCGCGCGGATCTTCTTCTGGCCCTTGCCGTTGGCGATCTGGTCGTGCAGGTCGTCGCTCTCGGTTGCGAGGTCGAAGGCCTGGAGACGCTTCTGGATGGCCTCGGCGCCCATGTAGGCCTCGAAGTACACCCCGAAGCGGTCCTGGAGGTCGTGGAAGACCGCGTCCTCCGGCTTGAGGTCGCCGACCTTGAGGCTGCGGAAGTCATCCCACACGCGCTCGAGCTGGGCGATCTGCTCGTCGAAGGACTTGCGGGCCTGGCCCATCTCCTTTTCGGCGACGTCCTTGGTGCGACGCTTCTGGTCTGCCTTCGCCCCCTCTTCTTCCAGGGCGGCGAGGTCGGTCTCGAGGCGCTGCAGGCGGTCGGCGATGCGGGCATCGCGCTGGCTCTCCAGCTCCTTGATCTCGAGGCGGATCTCGTTCTCGAGTCCGGGCATGTCGTCGTGACGGCCCTCCTCGTCGACGGAGATGACCATGTAGGCAGCGAAGTAGATGACCTTCTCGAGGTCCTTCGGTGCCATGTCGAGAAGGTAACCCAAGCGCGACGGAACGCCCTTGAAGTACCAGATGTGGGTGACCGGGGCAGCGAGCTCGATGTGGCCCATGCGCTCACGGCGCACCGACGACTTCGTGACCTCTACGCCGCAGCGCTCACAGACGATTCCTTTGAAGCGCACGCGCTTGTACTTGCCGCACGAGCACTCCCAGTCACGGCTCGGTCCGAAGATCTGTTCTCCGAAGAGGCCGTCCTTCTCGGGCTTGAGCGTGCGGTAGTTGATCGTTTCGGGCTTCTTGACTTCACCGTGCGACCAACGACGGATGTCGTCAGCGGTTGCGAGGCCGATACGAAGCTCATCGAACGTTGTTACGTCGAGCAATTTTTCTCCTACTTTAGAAAAACTTTGAAAATGGGTGTCGGGGATCGAGACCAAAGAGCCTTAGCGGACTCAGATGTCGTCGATCGACGAGTTCTCGAAGCGCGTGGAGATGTTGATGCCCAGCTCCTCGGCGGCACGGAAGACCTCGTCGTCCGTGTCGCGCAGGCTCACTGCCGTGCCGTCCGCAGAAAGGACTTCGACGTTGAGGCACAGTGACTGCATCTCCTTGATGAGCACCTTGAAGCTCTCGGGGATACCGGGCTCCTGGATGTTCTCGCCCTTGACGATGGCCTCGTACACCTTGACTCGACCGAGGATGTCATCCGACTTGATCGTCAGAAGCTCCTGCAGTGCGTAAGCGGCGCCATAGGCCTCGAGGGCCCAGACCTCCATCTCACCGAATCGCTGTCCACCGAACTGCGCCTTACCACCCAGCGGCTGCTGCGTGATCATCGAGTACGGTCCCGTCGAGCGAGCGTGGATCTTGTCGTCGACGAGGTGGTGGAGCTTGAGGATGTACATGTAACCGACCGACACCGGCTGCGGGAACGGCTCACCGGAGCGGCCGTCGAACAGCTGAGCCTTACCGGAGGAACCGATGAGGCGGTCGCCGTCGCGGGTCGGGGTCGTGGAGTCGAGAAGACCCTCGATCTCGGCCTCGAGCGCACCGTCGAACACCGGGGTCGCGACCTTGGTGCCCGGAGCGGCCGACTTGGCCTCCTCGGAGATCTTGGCTGCCCACTTCGGGTTGCCCTTGATGTCCCAGCCCTGCTTGGCGACCCATCCGAGATGAGTCTCGAGTACCTGGCCGAAGTTCATTCGACCGGGGATACCGAGCGGGTTCAGGATGATGTCGACCGGGGTTCCATCGGCGAGGAACGGCATGTCTTCGACCGGGAGGATCTTGGAGATGACGCCCTTGTTGCCGTGACGGCCGGCGAGCTTGTCGCCCTCGGTGATCTTGCGCTTCTGGGCGATGAACACGACGACGCGCTGGTTGACGCCAGAGCCGAGCTCGTCGTCACCGTCCTGCGAGTCGAACACCTTGACGCCGATGATCGTTCCGGCCTCACCGTGAGGAACCTTGAGCGAGGTGTCGCGCACCTCGCGGCTCTTCTCGTTGAAGATGGCGCGAAGCAGGCGCTCCTCGGCCGAGAGCTCGGTCTCGCCCTTCGGCGTGACCTTTCCGACCAGGATGTCGCCGGGGCGAACCTCGGCTCCGATGCGGATGATGCCGCGCTCGTCCAGGTCTGCAAGCAGCTCCGGGCTCACGTTCGGCAGGTCGCGGGTGATCTCTTCCTTGCCGAGCTTAGTGTCGCGGGCGTCGACCTCGTACTCCTCGATGTGAATCGAGGAGAGGGTGTCGTCCTTCACCAGGTTCTGGCTCAGGATCATCGCGTCCTCGAAGTTGTAGCCCTCCCACGGCATGAATGCCACGAGCAGGTTCTTTCCGAGGGCGAGTTCGCCGTTCTCCGTCGCGGGGCCATCGGCAAGAACCTGGCCGACCTCGATGCGGTCGCCCGCACTGACGATGACGCGATTGTTGTACGAGGTTCCCTGGTTCGAGCGATTGAACTTGCGCAGGTAGTAGTCCTGCGTTCCACCGGCGTCGAGCTGGATGGTGACGACGTCGGCCGAGACCTCGGAGACGACACCCGCGGCATCCGCGGTGATCACGTCTCCGGCGTCGATGGCCGCGTAGCCCTCCATGCCGGTACCGACGAGCGGCGACTCGCTGCGGAGCAGCGGCACAGCCTGGCGCTGCATGTTCGCACCCATGAGGGCGCGGTTCGCATCGTCGTGCTCGAGGAACGGGATGAGCGAGGTCGCGACCGACACCATCTGGCGCGGCGAGACATCCATGTAGCCGATCTCGTCGATGAGGAAGAGGTCGACCTCTCCACCCTTCTTACGAGCAAGCACGCGGGGCTCGGCGAAGCGGGCGTCGGGGGTGAGCGGTGCGTTGGCCTGGGCCACCACGTACTCGTCCTCTTCGCTCGCCGTGAGGTAGTCGATGGTCTCGGAGACGACACCGTTGATGACGCGACGGTAAGGGGTCTCGATGAAACCGAAGGAGTTGATGCGGGCGAACGACGCGAGCGATCCGATCAGGCCGATGTTCGGGCCTTCCGGGGTCTCGATCGGGCACATGCGTCCGTAGTGCGAGGGGTGCACGTCTCGCACCTCGACGCCGGCACGCTCACGGGACAGACCACCCGGGCCGAGCGCCGACAGGCGGCGCTTGTGAGTGAGACCCGCGAGCGGGTTGTTCTGGTCCATGAACTGAGACAACTGCGAGGTACCGAAGAACTCCTTGATCGCGGCGACGACGGGGCGCACGTTGATCAGGGTCTGCGGGGTGATCGCTTCGATGTCCTGCGTGGTCATGCGCTCGCGAACGACGCGCTCCATGCGGGAGAGGCCGGTGCGCACCTGGTTCTGGATGAGCTCGCCGACCGCGCGGATGCGACGGTTGCCGAAGTGGTCGATGTCGTCAACGTCGAGGCGGAGTTCGACAGGCTTGCCATCGCGGATGCCCGGGAGCGTCTTCTGCTCGTCGTGCAGGGCGACCAGGTACTTGATCGTCGCGAGGATGTCCTGCTGGCTGAGCACGGAGTTCGACAGCTGCGCGTCGATACCGAGCTTGCGGTTGATCTTGTAACGACCGACCTTCGCCAGGTCGTAGCGCTTCGAGTTGAAGTAGAAGTTATCGAGGAGCGCACGCGCTGCCTCGGCGGCGACCTGCTCTCCCGGACGGAGCTTGCGGTAGATGTCCTTGAGCGCCTCATCCTTCGTGAGGATGTTGTCCTTCTCGAGCGTCAGCTCGATGGACGCGAAGCCCTTGAACTCCTCGAGGATCTCTTCGCTGGTGAGGCCGAGGGCCTTGAGGAACACGGTGACCGACTGCTTGCGCTTGCGGTCGATGCGCACGCCGACCTGGTCGCGCTTGTCGATCTCGAACTCGAGCCAGGCACCACGGCTCGGGATGATGCGGGCGGAGTAGATGTCCTTGTCGGAGGTCTTTTCCTGCTGGCGCTCGAAGTACACGCCGGGCGAGCGCACGAGCTGCGAGACGACGACACGCTCGGTGCCGTTGATGACGAAGGTGCCCTTGGGGGTCATGAGCGGGAAGTCGCCCATGAAGACGGTCTGAGTCTTGATCTCACCCGTGAGGTGGTTCATGAACTCGGCCTCGACGTACAGCGGTGCGGAGAAGGTCTTGCCCTTCTCCTTGCACTCGTCGATCGAGTACTTCTTCTCTTCGAGGAAGGGGTTCGTGAACGAGAGCTGCATGGTCTCGCCGAGGTCCTCGATCGGGGAGATCTCTTCGAAGATCTCCTCGAGGCCGGTGAGTGCCGGAAGGTCCTGGCGACCGGAGGCTTTTGCCTCGGCAGCGCGTTCCTTCCAGAGGTCGTTGCCGACGAGCCAGTCGAAGCTCTCCGTCTGGAGTGCGAGAAGATCGGGAACCGTCAGCGTGTCGGTGATCTTCGCGAACGAGAGGCGCTCAGCTGAGCGTCCGTTCTTGGGAGATCCGTTTTTCGACGAGTTCGTGGTGGATGCGTTGCGAGCAGCAGCCAAGGAAATAACCTCCGGTGGGCGGTATTACGCGCCCCATTGCCTAATTTGGGAGTTCAGTCGGTGATGAGTGTCGCTCCAGGGGTGTGCTCGAAAGTGAACGAGCGCAGCCGACCGCAATATGAAGGCAGAGATTTCCTGGGAGCGCAAAGAACCATTATAGGCCGGAATTGGTCACAAGTGCAAGTCGATTCTTGACCAATTTCACAAAAGCGAGTATAAACACCACAATTTGTCGAATTCGGGGGCTCGGGCGGCGGATCTGGGGGCCCACCGATGGCTCCGGCAGCGGGCACGACCCACGAACTCAGCTCTCGACTTCGACGATCACCGCACGCAGTTGCGAAAGTCGGGCGTTCACCCGGTGGATGTTCTGGGGAGCGGCGCCCACTGCCTCGAGGGACTCCCCCAACCTGAGTACCAGCAGGTCGAAGGCCTCGCCGGTGACGCGGAGACCCGCATGGGCATGACGCATGCTCCTGCCCTTGTAGAGTTCCGGGCCGTCGAGCGCGACGGTGAGATAGGCATGGAGATGGAACCTCAGTTGGCGGCTGTCGATGGTGGAGAACCAGGGCGAGAGGAGCTCGTCGGTGCTGACCCGGTGCCAGTAATCGGACACGACTGCAGCGATAGCGGCGTCTCCGCCGATCTCGTCATACAACTTCATTGAATTCCCCGCGTCGATTCGATTACGAGAGTCATTCTCATACGAAAGTGAGGATCTCGACAATTCCCCCCAATAAGGGCTCCCCGAATGAGGCACGCTCCCGCCGACGCGGCGAGTGTGACAGGGTCGAGGGGTGACCGAACATCCCTCCGCGATCCTCAAATTCAGCGGCTATCGTGCGGTGATCGAGCCCGATCGGTGGGTGCCGGGCAGTTTCACCCTCATAGTCGATGGCACCCCTCAGTCGCACGTGAACCTCGAGGACCCGAGTCAGCTGTTCTTCGAATACATCCAGCGCATCGGGCATGTGATCGACCAACTCGGGATGCCGGGCGAACCGCTCACCGCCCTGCACCTGGGTGCCGGGGCATTCACCCTTCCGCGCTACATCGAAGCGACCCGGCCGGGATCCCGCCAGCAGGTCGTCGAGATCGAGACCGACCTCGTCGATCTCGTTCGCGCTCACCTGCCGTTGCCGCGCAACGCGTCGATCCGGGTGCGGCACGGGGATGCGAGGGAGGTGCTCGGCAAACTCCCGAGCGGACTCCGCGGCGAAGTCGACCTGCTGGTCGTGGATGTCTTCAGCGGGGCCCGCACGCCGGCCCACGTGACGAGTCTCGAGTTCTATCGTGAGGCCGTCTCGCTGCTGAAGCCGGATGGTGTGGTCGTCGCGAACGTCGCTGACGGCCCCGGACTCGCCTTCGCGCGCGGCCAGGCCGCCACCATGCTCGCCGCCACCGGACATGTCGCCGCTCTCGCGGAGACCCAGATCCTCAAGGGTCGCCGCTTCGGAAACGTGGTGATGGTCGGCTCGCGCGCACCGCTGCCGATGGACTGGATGCCGCGACTCCTGGCCAGCGGACCGCATCCCTCCAAAGTGGTGGAAGGGGCCGAGCTGCGCAACTGGATCGCGGGAGCCTCGATCGTCACCGACGACACGGCGGTGCAATCGCCTCCCCCGGCGAAGAACATCTTCCAGGTGGGCAACCGCGACTGAGGTGAGATTGCCAGCGAGTCGGTTCAGACTCGAGAGATGATGCGCCATTCACTGCCACTCGCCATGGCTTCGCTCCTCGTGCTCGCGGGCTGCGCCGAGGTGCCGGAGCCGAGCGACATCTCATCGACCGCCCCCTCCGCTCCCCCACCGGCCAGCAGCGTGCAACCCCTCGGAGAGCCGAAGGTGCTGGCGACCGGGCTCGAATCGCCGTGGTCGGTCGTGCGCCTCGGGGACTCCGACTCGACCCTGATCAGTGAACGGGATTCCGGCACCGTGGTGGAACGGCTGCCATCGGGCACCCTGCGAGACGTCGGTGTCGTTGCCGGAGTGGTGCATGCGGGCGAAGGCGGGCTACTCGGCCTCGCGGTGCATCCCGCGTCGTCTGGCCCGGGACGCTGGCTCTACGCCTACCTCACGACCGCCACGGACAACCGCATCGTGCGGATGCCCCTGACCGGCGCATCCGGCTCCTACCGCCTCGGCGAGCCGACCTCGATTCTCACCGGTCTCGCCAAGGCGGGCAACCACGACGGCGGTCGTATCGCCTTCGGACCGGACGGCATGCTCTACGCCACCGTCGGCGATGCCGGGCAGCCCAGTCGCGCCCAGGATCCGGCCTCCCTCAACGGAAAGATCCTGCGGATGACGCCCACCGGCGGCGTGCCCAGGGACAACCCCACGAGCGCCTCACTCGTCTATTCGCTCGGCCACCGCAACCCCCAGGGCATCGCCTGGGACGCGGATGGGCAGCTCTGGGCCGCCGAATTCGGCCAGAACACCTGGGACGAGTTCAACCGGATCGAGCCGGGCGGCAACTACGGCTGGCCGGTCGTGGAGGGAATCGGGTCGAGGAGCGGGTTCGTCGATCCGCTCTACCAGTGGCCCACCGCCGACGCCAGCCCGAGCGGACTCGCCTTCGTGGGCGGAACCTTCTTTCTGGCGGCGCTGCGGGGGGAACGACTGTGGGCGATCAATCCGGGAAGCACCACGACGGCGCTGCCCTATTTCACCGGTGATCTCGGACGGCTGAGGGATGCCGTTGCCGGTCCGGACGGTTCGCTCTGGGTACTCACCAACAACACCGACGGGCGCGGAACACCGGGCGAGGGCGACGACAAACTCATGGAAGTGCGACTGGATGCCTCTCGCGCGGGTTAATCTCAGAGGGATGATTACCGGCTACGACCCCGAGACCCTGCGAGAGCGCGTCGACCGTGCCCTCGTCGAATCCCGACTCGCCGAACTGGGCAACGGGCGGAGCACCGCTGCGCTCGGGGAGAAGGCCGAGTTGCTGCGTCTGCTCGGTCGGCACGGCGAGGCACTCGTGGCCGCCGAACAGGCTTTTCGACTCGCTCACTTCAGTGGAGATCGTGAACAACTCACCGCCGCTCGCCTGCGGCGAGCGCGCATCTTCCAGTACCAGGGTGAACTCGACCGGGCTCTCGCCGAGATGACGGCAGTGCGGGCCACCTCCGCCCTCGAAGAATGGGCGACTCTCGAGGGCTCCGCGGCCTACTTCTCGGGTTCCGCGCTGTTCGACCTCGGGCGTTACACGGAGTCCCGGGAGGCATTCGCCGCCGCCCTCGACATCCGCACCGGATCCGAGGCGCCCGTGTCCGAGATCGAATCCGCGCGCTTCGCCCTGGAGGTCGCCACGCGACAGGCAGCGGCATTTGGCTGAGCTTCTTCGGGTGCGACGGTGGGCTGATGCCCTCATCGCCCTGCATCTCGACCCCGCCTGGAGCTTCACCTTCGACTCCGCGAAGACCCGGGCAGGACTCTGCAACTACACCTCGAAGACCATCAGTGTCTCGCGCTACCTCGCCTCGAGATATGAGGACGACGAGATCCACCAGGTGCTGCTGCACGAGGTCGCACACGCGATCGCCGGCACCCGAGCCGGTCATGGGCCGCGCTGGAAGACCGTCGCGGCAGACCTCGGATACGAGGGAAACCGCTTGCACGACGGAGCGATCGCCAGCGAACTAGCCCCCTGGGTGGGAGCCTGCCCGGCGGGACACCTCCACTACCGGTATCGGCGGCCCACCCGCACACTCGCCTGCGGACGCTGTTCCCGGCGCTTCGACGCCGCCCACACGATCGCCTGGACGCAACGCGAGGTGGCGCGGCAGCGCTGACCGCGCCGCTTCACGTTGCCGGGCAGGGATCAGCGGTCGGGGTCGAAGGCGGCCGCCAGGTGCGCCGCGACGTTCTTCCAATGGCCGAGCATCATCCGTCGCTCTTCCCGGTCGGCAAGACGGTCGTGGTGGATGACGATCGTCGTGCCGCCGTCCGCCTCCTTCACCGAGACCTGGAGGGTGGTCTCGTGGGGCCAGTCCTCCGGCTGCCAGGTGAGACGCACCTTGGCGTTCTCCGCATAGGCTCGCACCTCGCCGGCGACGCCATCGGCCGTGCGGTAGGTCTCGCCCTTCTCGTG